>MWEK01000018.1 GCA_002070955.1 Planctomycetes bacterium ADurb.Bin069 | reverse complement strand
TCGCTGGCGGGATACGGGCGAGGATTGAGGCGGGGATCAGCGGAGAAGGCGGGGTACTTCGCTTATGCCGACGCGAGGTATGATGGGGGACTCCCGAGCGGGGTACGCGGGGTCTCTCCGTGTCACCCAATCTGAGAATCTCGCCCCGCCCCCGAAGCAATCAATGTGGGAGTCAGCAAATTCCCCCGCCGCCCCGCCGCGGCCTCCCCCGCCGACCGTGACATCTTCCCCGGCCTCTGCTACACTTGGGGTTCCACGGATTTCGGTACGCCTTTTAATGTACGCCAACGCACACGCACGGCTGATCGAGCGCATGGCCGCCCTTCTCCGCGGGGCCGGCAGGAACGGCCCCGCGCGCGTCCTGCGCGCCGAGACCGAAATCCCGGATGTGCCGCCCCTTCGCTGGCTGGGCGCCCAAAAAACGGCCGAACGCGCCTACTGGTCCGGACGGGATGACGCCTTCCAGTGGGCCGCCGCCGGCGTCGCGCACAGGATTGTCGGAACGTCGGATACCACCCGCGCCGAGGCCGCCGACCTCTGCGCCGCCGTCCTCGATTCTTCCTCGCCGGGCGTGCGTTTCCTGGGCGGATTCCGCTTCAATGCCGACGGGCGCGAGGGCCCGCCCTGGGAATCGTTCCCTGCGCACCGCTTCGTCGCGCCCCGGGTGGAATGTGTCCGCGCCGCGGGCCGGACCGTGCTGGCCTGCAACCTGTCCTGGTCCCCCGGCATGCAGCCCAACGCGGCGCTCGCCCGGCTTGCCGGCGACCTGCGGGCCTTGCGCCCGCCCGCGGCGACCGTTCCCAATTCGTTCCCGGCCATCGACCGCCGTCTCGACGAACCCTCCTTTCCGAAGTGGCGAAAAGGCGTTCAAAGCGTGCTGGAGGACTGCGCCCAAGGCACCCTCGCGAAGGTGGTCCTGGCCCGTAGGATCGCGCTCGACCTCGCGGCGCCGATCGACGCCTGCGCGCTGCTCGAGCGCCTGTCCGCCGACAGCAGGCCGTGCTTCGCCTTCCTTTTCCAGCCCGGCGGCGAAGAGGTCTTTCTGGGCGCGACCCCGGAGCTTCTCTACCGCCGCGCGGGCAGCGAACTCCGGGCCGAGGCTCTCGCCGGCTCGTGCGGCCGCGATCCGGACCCCGCGCGGGATGCCGCCCTCGGCGGCGCGTTCCTGCACAGCGTCAAGGAACTCGTCGAGCACCGCGTCGTGCGCGCGACGATCCAAGCCGACCTCCGCGAACTGTGCAGCGACTTGGCGCCCCCCGTGGGCGAGGAACTGGTCGTCCTGCCGCACCTGCGCCACCTCGTGACGCGCTTCCAGGGCGTTCTCGCTCCCGGCATCACGGACGGCGCGATCCTCGAGCGGCTCCACCCCACCGCGGCCGTCGGCGGCGACCCGCGCGCCGCGGCGCTGGACGCCATCGCCGAGTTGGAGAACTTCGACCGCGGGTGGTACGCGGCGCCCGTCGGGTGGCTTGCCCGAGACGCGGCCGAGTTCGCCGTCGCCATCCGCTCGGCGCACTGCGCCGGGGACCGGCTCACGCTTTTTGCGGGCGCCGGCATCGTGCCGGGTTCCGATCCCGCCGGCGAGTGGGAAGAAAACGAACGTAAGCTGGCTCCCTTCCTCAAGGCCCTCGACGGCAATGGCACCCGTTCCTGAACCGGCCGCCGGCGCGTGGGCCGCGTCGCTCGTCGCCACGCTGGGGCGCGCCGGCGTCGAGCGCTTCGTCATCTCGCCCGGATCGCGCTCGACGCCCCTGGCCGTCGCCGCCGCTCGGCAGCGCGGGGCGCGCTGCGTCGTCGCCCACGACGAGCGCGCCGCGGGCTTCTACGCCGCCGGGTACGGCCGCGCCGCCGGACGGCCCGCCGCGCTCATCTGCACCTCGGGAACCGCGGTCGCCAACTACCTGCCGGCCGTCATCGAGGCCTCCCAGGCCGACGTGCCCCTGATAGTTCTCTCGGCCGACCGGCCGCCCGAGCTGCGCGCCACGGGCGCCAACCAGACCATCGACCAACCCGACCTTTTCGGCCGCTACGTCCGCTGGCGCTTCGATTTGCCCTGCCCCGGGCCGGACACGCCGCCCGACACCGCGGCGCATGCCGCCGCGGCGGCCGTCGCCCACGCCGTCGCGCCGCCGGCCGGCCCCGTGCACCTGAACTGCATGTTCCGAGAGCCCCTGGCGCCCGGCGACCGGTGCGTCCCCGGCGCCGCTCGGCCCGCGCTCTACACGCGCGCCGACGTCATGCCGCCCGAGGCGGACGTCGCCGCGCTCGCGGAGCGGCTCGGCACGGCGCGCACGGGGGTCCTCGCGGTCGGACCGCTGCGCGGGCGGGAAGAGCGTGACGCCGCCGCCGCCCTGGCGCGCGCTCTCAGGTGGCCCGTCTTTGCGGACGCCGCCTCGGGCCTGCGGGCGGACTCGATCCCCGGCCTCATCCCCTTTTTCGACCTGGCGCTCCTGCCCTCCGGCGCCGCCGGACGCCTGGCGCCCGAGGTCGTCCTCCACGCCGGCGGCCGCATGACCTCGACGCGCTTTCTCGCCCTCGCCCGCGGGGCCGGGCATTACATCCACATCGCCGACTCGCCGCGGCGCCGCGACCCGGAGGGCATCGTCACGCTGCACGTCCAGGCATCGCTGGGCCGCCTGGCGGGCGCCCTGGCCGCCGCAATCCGGCCCGCCGCCGAGGGCGCCTATGCCGCGGAGCTGCGCCGGCTTTCGGAACGGGCCGAGGCCGCCGTCGACCGCGTCCTAGGCGACGAGCTCAGCGAGCCCGCCTGCGCCCGCCTCGTAGCCCGAAACCTTCCGGAAGGCCACGGCCTCTTTCTCGGGCGCAGCATGCCTGTTCGCGACATGGACATGTTCGGGCCGCCCTTGGCCGGACCCCGCGCGGTGGGCGTCAACTGGGGCGCGAGCGGCATCGACGGGACGATCGCCTCGGCGCTGGGCTTCGCGGACGGCAGCGACGCGCCGCTCACCCTTCTTGTGGGTGACATGGCGTTGCTCCACGACTTGAGCTCGCTCGCCCTGGTCGCCCGGCACCGGCAGCCGCTCACCCTCGTCCTGCTCAACAACGGCGGAGGGGGGATTTTCTCCTTTCTGCCTCTTGAGTCCTGCGCCGACCTCGTCGAGGAGTACTTCGCGGCGGCCCACGGGCTCGCCTTCAAGAGCGCCGCCGAGCTCTTCGGCCTTCCCTACGCGGCGCCCGCCGACCTGCCCGGGCTGCGGGCGGCCTACACCGCCGCGGCACAAGGACGGATGCCCGCGATCATCGAGGTCGCCGGCGACCGCGCGCGCAACCGCGATCTACACCGCCGCCTGTACGCGGCGGTCACGGAGGACCTGACATGAGCACCGTCGCCTGGACCGCCGCCGGGGACTTCGCCGACATTCTCTACCACAAGGCCGGCGGCATGGCCAAGATCACCATCAACCGGCCCGAGGTCAGGAACGCCTTTCGGCCCCTCACCGTCGAGGAGATGTCCGCCGCCCTGGCCGATGCCCGCGCCGATCCCGCCGTGGGCGTGGTCATCCTCTGCGGCCAGGGCACGGAGGCCTTCTGCGCCGGCGGCGACCAGAAAATCCGGGGCGATTCGGGCTACCGCGACGAAAAGGGCGTCCCGCGGCTCAACGTGCTGGACTTGCAGCGCCAAATCCGCGCCTGTCCCCTGCCGGTCATCGCCATGGTGGCGGGCTACGCCATCGGCGGCGGCAACGTGCTCGCCCTCCTGTGCGATCTCACCATCGCCGCCGACAACGCGGTGTTCGGCCAGACCGGGCCGCGCGTCGGCTCCTTCGACGGCGGTTACGGATCGGCCTACCTGGCCCGCGTCGTCGGCCAGAAGCGCGCCCGGGAGATCTGGTTCCTCTGCCGGCAATACACCGCGGCGCAGGCCCTCGCCATGGGGCTCGTCAACGCCGTCGTGCCGCTGGCCGACCTGGAGCGCGAGACCGTGGCCTGGGCCAGGGAGATCCTCGCCAACTCCCCCACCGCGATCCGCTGCCTCAAGGCCGCGCTCAACGCCGATTGCGACGGCCAAGCCGGGCTGCAGGAACTCGCCGGTTGCGCCACGATGCTGTACTACATGTCCGCCGAGGCGCGAGAGGGCCGCGACGCGTTTCTCGCCAAGCGCCCGCCGGATTTTTCCCCCTTCGGGCGCCAGCCGTGAGAACGCCGCCGGCGGCCGCCCTGCGCATCGACCGGGTCGAGCTCCGCGCCTACACGCTGCCCCTCGCGGCGCCGTTCCGCGCGCCGGACCGCGTCCACCGGGAGCGGCGGGGAATGCTCGTGCGCCTGATCGACGCCGCCGGGCGCGAGGCGTGGGGCGAGAGCGCGCCCTTTCCCGGACTGCGCGCGGAGCCCTTCGAGGCGGCCGCGGCGCAGCTCGCGGACGTGCTGCCGGAGCTCCGGGGCCGCGCGTTGCCCGCGGACCTGCCCGACCTGGCGGGCGGTTGCGCCCGTTGGCTCGGCGCGGGGCTGCTGCCCTCGGTGCGCTTCGGCTTGGAATCGGCGGCGCTGGGGCTCCTAGCCGCGGCGGCCGGCAAGCCTCTGCGCGCGCTTCTGGCTCCCGAGCCCGCACCACGCGTCCCCATCAACGCGCTCTTCGACGGATTCGAGCCCGACCTTCCGGCGCGGGCGGCCGCGTTGCGCGCCGCGGGCTTCCGCGCCTTCAAGCTCAAGGCCGGCCAGCGCGGCGCCGCCGCCGACATTGCGGCGGCGACGGAGCTGCGCGGCGTCCTCGGCGCCGGGCCGCTGATCCGCATCGATGCCAAGTGCGCCTGGCGGCTTCCGGAAGCCGTGGCCATCGGACGCGCCCTCGCGCCCCTCGGCATCGACTACATCGAGGAGCCCCTCGCGGATCGCCGCGATTTGGCGCCGTTCCATGCCGCGACGGGAATCGCCACGGCGCTGGACGAGAACCTCGCCCCATGCCTTGCCGGCGGCGCCGCGCCGCCCCGCGGCGTGCGCGCTTTCGTGATCAAGCCCGACCTCGTCGGGGGGCTGGAGGCCGCGGCGGAGCTCTGCCGCCGCGCCCGCGCCTGCGGCGCGACGCCCGTCATAAGCGCCACCTTCATGAGCGGCGTCGGGGTGCGCGTGCTGGCGGAATTCGCCGCCGCGCTGGCCCCGCCCGACGTGCCGATGGGACTGGGAACCTCGGCGTGGCTGGCCGAGGACCTGTACCCGATCCCCGTGGCGGGAGGACACATCGAGCTGGCCTCCCTGCCGCCCGAAATACGGTTGGCGGGCGCCGGCGGCCGGCCGCGCCTCGACCTTCGGCGGTGACCGCGTGGGCAGCTTCCCGCGGCCGCGCCTCCTCTTCGACCGGCCGCCGGAAACCCTGCGGAGCGCCTTCCTGATCACGGCCGGCGGCGCCTTCACGCTGGAAGACTGCCGTCTCTCTGCCGAGCGCGCCGCGCGCGCCCTCGCCGGCGCGGGCGTCGAACCGGGCCGGCGCGTCGCCGTGCGCGCCGCCGCCGCGCCCGAGGTCGTGGTTCTCTTCCTGGCCCTGTGGCGCGCGGGCGCGGTGGTCGTGCCCGTGAGTCCGCGCTGCCCGCCGCGGCAAATCGCAGCGCACCTGCTGGCGAGCGGTTGTTCGCTCGCGGTTTGCGACGCCGCCCATGGCGACCTTCCGCCCTCCGTCCGGGTGCTGCCCCTCGGGGAGATCGTCACCCTCGCCAAGGCGCGGGAGTTCTCGGAGGCGCCGACAGACCCGACTTCGCTGATTCCCGGGCCATGGCCCCGCGACGCGACGATCATCTTCACCTCGGGCAGCGCCGGGCCCAACAAGGCGGTGCTCCACTCCTTCGGCGCCCACTACGCCAACGCCGCCGGCGCGAACGCCCGGCTTCCCTTCGGGCCCGGCGATGTCTGGCTCCTGGCGCTCCCGCTGGACCGCGTCGGCGGCCTGGCGCCGATCTTCCGCGCCCTGGCGGGCGGCGGCGCCGTGGCCTGCGGCCCGGCGGGCGCGCCGCTGGAGGCGCTGGTCGCGATGTTCCCCGCGACGCACCTCTCGCTGGTTCCCACGCAGTTGCTGCGCCTGTGCGGGAATCCCGGCGCCGCCGCCCGCCTCGCCGCCATGCGCGCCGTGCTCGTGGGCGGCGCCGCCGCGTCCGCCGCGCTCCTGGCCGAGGCCCGCGCGCGGGGCATTCCCGCCCTGGTCACCTACGGCTCCACCGAGATGGCCTCGCAGATCGCCACCGCCGATGCCTCCGCTCCCGGCCGCCCGCGAGTGCTGCCCTATCGCCGCGTCACAACGGCGCCCGACGGCGAAATCCTCGTCCGCGGGCTTCCCTTGTGCCGGGGCTACGTGCGCGGCGCCGGCCTGGAGCCGGTCCGCACGCCCGACGGCTGGTTCCCTACCGGCGACCTCGGCACGGTGGACGGGGAAGGACATTGCGCTATCGCGGGAAGGAAGGACGCCATGTTCATCTCCGGGGGCGAAAACATCCGCCCCGAGGAGATCGAGCAGGCTCTCATGGAAGCGCCGGGAGTCACCAGGGCCCTCGTCGTGCCTCTCGCCGATCCTGAGTTCGGACACCGGCCCGTCGCCTTCGTCGCGGCCGCGCGCCTCGACGACGAGGCGCTCCGCGAGTTCCTCCGGACGCGCCTGGCGCGCTTCAAGATCCCCCGCAGGTTTCTGCCTTGGCCCGCCGGCGCCGGCCCGGGCGACGAAAAGGCCGCGCGGGCCGAGTTCGCCCGCCGGGCGGCGGAGCTGCTCGCCGGCGAAGAAGCGGGAAGCGGCTGACTTCCGCGGCCGCTCGGGGCGCGCCCCGCGCGGCCGCGCCCGCCCTCAGGAGCCCAGCGCTTCGAGCGCCGCCCGCACCTCTTCCGGCACCGGAATCGCCGCGCCCGTCGCCCTGTCGACGGAGGCGTGGACGATGCGCGCGCGGCAGACTTCGCGCCCCTCGCCATCGACGAAGCGGTAGGCCAGCGTGAAGGACCTCGCGCCCACGCGCTCGCAGGTCATGCACACCGTCACGCCGTCGCCGGCGCCCGCGGGCCTGGCGAAATCCGCCTCCGCGTGCACGACGGGGAGCAGGTAGGCGGCGCCGGCCAGCAGGCGGTCGACCCCGAGCCCCGCGCGGGCGGCGAAGGCCTCGAAGGCGTCGTGAGCCAGGAAGAAGACGTGGCCGAAAAAAAGTCTTCCGGCCGCATCGGTGTGATACAGCTTGATCGCCGTCGCATGCGTGAACATAGGGCCTACTCCGGGGCGCCTCCCCCGCGGCGGCGCGAGGGCTCGCGCCGGGCGCGGCGATGCCGCACAATAAGGCTCGTGCCGGTGGATCCATGGTACCGTGCCCCGGCCCCGGCGGCCAGGGCGAAGGAGCGCCCGTGAAGCGCAGCGTGTGCCTCGTCGTCTTCGCCGTCCTCGCCTTCGCGCTCTGCGGCGCGGGCAGCGCGCTCGTCGCCGCCCGCTCGGGCTCAGGCGGGCGTCCGGCGCCCGAACGCCCGGCGCTGCGCATCATCTCCCTCGCCCCCAGCGTGACGGAGATCCTCTTCGCGGTCGGTGCCGGCGGCCGCATCGTCGGAGCCACCGATTACTGCGCGCTCCCGCCCCAGGCCGCCTCGATTCCCCGCCTGGGCGGCCTCATCGACCCGAACTTCGAGGCCATGCTCGCGGTGGCGCCGGACCTGGCGGTGATGCCGACTTCGCACGCCGACGCCGCCCGCGCGCTGGCGAGCCTCGGAATTCCCGCGCTCATCGTCGACCACGCGTCGATCGGCGGCATCATCGAATCCGTCGAATCCATCGGGGGCGCCGCCGGGGCGCGGCCCGCCGCCGCGCGCCTCGCCGCCGAAATCCGCGCGCGCCTCGAGCGCGTCGAGCGCATCGCCCGCGAACGGCCCCGCGTGCGCGCGTTGCTCTGCATCGACCGGCCCGCGGGGCGTATCGCGGAGGTCTGCATCGCCGGCAAGGACGGCTTTTACGACGCGCTGCTCGCCTTGGCCGGCGGGCGCAACGTGTACGAAGCCGCCGCGCCGCTTTTCCCCCTCCTGGGCGCCGAGAGCATCGTCAAGCTCGACCCCGAGGTCATCATCGAATTCCGGGCGGCGGCCCCCGCCGGCGAGAGCGACGCCGCCGTGCGCTCCGACTGGCAGTCGCTGCGCGCCGTGTCCGCGGCCCGCGCGGGCCGCATTTACATCTTCCGCGAACCTTTCATGATGATTCCGGGGCCGCGCATCGCGGCAATCGCCGAGCGCCTCTTGGCGGCGATCCACCCCGAGGCGGACGCCGCGCAGCCATGAACGCCGCCCTGGCCATCGCCGATCTGCGCGTGCACGCCGGAGACCGCGCCGTTCTGGACGGCGTCACATTGACGGCCGGCGAGGGCGAGCACATCTCCGTCGTCGGACCGAACGGCGCCGGCAAGACGACCCTGCTCCGATGCCTCATTCGCGCCTGCCGCCCCGCGTCGGGAAGCATCAGGGTCTTCGGCAAGGACCTGGGCGCCTATAAGCCCAAGGAACTGGCGCGCCTGGTGGGCTACGTCCCCCAGGGGGACCGCTCCCTCGCCCCCTTCACCGTGCGCGAGTTCGTGATGATGGGGCGCTATCCCTACTTGCGCGCCTTCAGCCCGCCGGCGTCCTCGGATCGCGACGCCGTGGAGCGCGCCCTGGCCGACACCGGCATGGAGCCTTTCGCCGAGCGCGCCATGCCGACCCTGAGCGGCGGCGAGTGCCAGAAGGCCTTCATCGCCGCGGCGCTGGCTCAGGAGCCGCGGATTCTGCTCCTCGACGAACCGACCACGTTCCTCGATCCGGGGTACCAGGACGAGGTGGCGCGCCTGCTCACCCGCGTGACCCGCGAGCGGGGCGCGACGGTCGTCGCCGTCACCCACGATATCAATGCCGCCGCCCTGGCCAGCGCGCGCATCTTCGCCCTGGGGGCCGGCACGGTCGTGTACGCCGGATCCGCGCGCGCCTTCATGGACAACGCGGTGCTCGCGCGCGTGTACGGCCGCGAATTCCTGTTGGCGCCCCACCCCCGGACGGGCACGCCGCTCATCGTGCCGGAGGCCCCTCCATGGGCGCCGTGAATCCCGGCCGGAGGCTCGCCGTGCTCGCGGTTTGCGCCCTGGCCGTCGCCCTCGCCGCGCCGTGGATCGGCTACGGCGCCACGCCGCCGGCCGCCGCGTTCGCGCCTTTCTCGGGCACCGCCGACGCCGAGATCTTCTGGCGCTTCCGCGTGCCGCGCGTCCTGTTGGGATTTCTCGCCGGCGCCGGACTGGCCGCCGCGGGGGCGGCCTTCCAGGCCATGTTTCGCAACCCCCTGGCTACGCCGTTCACCCTGGGGGTTTCCAGCGGCGCCGCCTTCGGCGCGGCGCTGTCCATTCAGCTCGGCCTCCCGGCGGCGATTCTGTGGCTCCCCGGCGGCGCCGTCTGCGCCCTGGCCGGCGCGTTGCTCGCGATCCTCATCGTCTACGGCCTGGCGCGCAGCCATCCGGAGCGCTCCATCGCCGTGCTCCTTCTGGCGGGCGTCGCCCTCAGCTTTTTCTTCTCCAGCCTGCTGCTCTTCCTGCATTACCTCGCCGATTTTACCCGCTCCTTCCTGATCGTAAGATGGCTCATGGGCGGCCTGCAGAAGACCGACGGCTTCGCGGGAGTCCTCGCGCTGGCGCCCTTCGTGGCATCGGGCAGCGCCATCATCCTGGCTTTCACCCACGAGTTGAATCTGCTTGCCACGGGCGAAGACCTGGCGGCAAGCCGCGGCGTCGGCGTGAGGCGCGTCCAGGCCGTGCTGTTCTTCGCCGTCTCCCTCATGGTGGGCGGCATCGTGGCGCTCTGCGGGCCGATCGGCTTCGTCGGCATGATGGTCCCCCACATGTGCCGCCTGGCCGTCAGCCCCAACAACCGGCTGCTGGTGCCGGCGTCGCTGCTTGCCGGCGGCGCCTTTCTGGCGGCTTGCGACGCTTTCGCGCGGACGATCATCGCGCCGGCGGAAATACCCGTCGGCGTCATCACGGCGCTCCTCGGCGGCCCGTTCTTCCTGTGGCTCCTGGCCGGCCGGCGGCGCCGGGATCGCGTCCCTGGGGAGGATCCGGCATGAACGAACCCGAGCGGCGGCCGGCGGCGTGGGAACGCGGCTACGTGCACCTTTACACCGGCGACGGCAAAGGCAAGACCAGCGCCGCGCTCGGCCTGGCGCTCAGGGCCGCCGGCGCCGGGCTGCCCGTTTTTATCGCGCAATTCGCCAAGGGGCGCCCCTCGGCGGAGCGCGCGGCGCTAGCGCGTCTCGCGCCGCTGGTCGAGGTGCGCCCCTTCGGGCGGCCGGGCTTCGTCACGGGCGCGCCCGCCCCCGAGGACATCGCCGCGGCGCGGGAAGGCCTTGACTGCGCGCGGAGCGTCCTGGCCGAAGGGCGCCGGCGGGTGGTGATCCTGGACGAGGCCGCGACCGCCGCCGCGCTCGGGCTGCTCGACGTCGAGGCGCTGTTGGCGCTCATCGACGCCAAACCCCCCGGCGTCGAACTCGTCATCACCGGCCGGAACGCCGACGAACGCCTCGCCGCCCGCGCCGATCTGGTGACGGAGATGCGCGCCGTCAAGCATTACTTCGCGGCGGGCGTGCCCGCGCGGGAGGGCATCGAGTTCTGACGCGGACCGCGCGGCCGAAGCCTCGCGGCGCAAATCGGCGCCTCGCGGGAGCGCCTAGGGCGCACCCCGCCCTTTGCGCCTCCGGCTCCCTTCAAGCGGCGACTTTACCGCCGAGCCGTTTCTCGACGAACAGGTAGACCGCCGGCAGGACGATCAAAGTCAGCAGCGTCGAGGTCACCAGGCCGCCCATCACGACGACGGCCAGGGGCTTCTGGATCTCCACCCCCGCCCCGGTGGAGTAAATCATCGGGAGGTGGCCGATGAAACTCGTGAGCGCCGTCATGACCAGGGGCCGGAAGCGCACGTCGCACCCGGTGCGCACCGCCTCGGCGAGGGGCGCGCCCGCCTGCCGCAACTGCCGGAAGTAAGCGGCGAGCACGACGCCGTTCTGAACGGCGATGCCCAGAAGCACGATGCAGGCCACCGCCGCCGAGACCGAGAGCGGCAGGCCGAAAGCCGCCGCCGCGAACACGCCCCCCACGAGCGCGAAGGGCAGGTTCAAAAGGACGAGCAGCGAATGGCGCACCGAACCCAGCGCCAGGAAAAGGAGGACGAAGATCAGGAGCAGCGCCACGGGCACCACGATGGCGAGCTGCCCCATGGCGCGCATCTGGTTCTCGAACTGCCCGCCGTATTCCAGGAAATACCCCGGCGGGAGCGCCGCCGTGATGGGCGCCACCGCGCGCTCCACGTCTCGGACGAAGGAGCCTAGATCGCGCCCGCCGACGTTACATTCCACGACCACCCGCCGGACGCCGTTCTCGCGGCTGATTTGTCCGGGCTGCTCGACCCGCTCGAGGCGCGCGAGCTGGCCCAGCGGCACCCGCCGGCCGTTGGGCGCGACCACGAGGATGCGCTCGATCGCCGCCGCGTCGCTCCGCGCCTCGGGCGCGAACCGCACGGCGACGGCGACGCGGCGCTGCCCCTCGATGAGCGTCGTCGCCTCGACGCCCGCCGCGCCGATCTCGATCGCCGCGTTGATGTCCGCGATCCTGATGCCGTGGCGGGCGGCCGCCTCGCGGTCGATGACGGCGTCCAACTGGGTCATGCCCGCGATCTGCTCGACCTTGACATCCCGGGCGCCCGCGACGCCCGCCATCGCCCCGGCGATGGCTTGGGCCTGCTCGGCCAGGGTCGCGAAGTCCTCGCCGAACACCTTCACCGCGAGATCGCTCTTGACGCCCGACACCAGCTCGTTCACCCGTAGGGCGATAGGCTGCGAAAACGAGAGCCGCAGCCCCGGGACGGCCTCCAGCTCGGTCCTGATCGCCGCGACCAGCGCGGCCTTGTCCCGGCCGCCGGTCCAGGAGCGCCGCGGTTTCAGCATGATCAAGATGTCCGTCTGCTCCGGCCCCATGGGATCCTCGGAGACCTCGGCGCGGCCCGTCTTGGACACCACCGTCTCGACCTCGGGGAACTTCCGCAGGCGGGATTCGATGAAATCGCTTACCCGGACGGCGCCGTCGAGGGCGGCGTTCGGCAGCCTGACCGCGTTGATCGCGATGGCGCCCTCGTCCAGGGAGGGCATGAACTCCGTCCCGATCATGGGCGCGACGGCGCAGGCCGCCGCGAGCACCACCGCCGAGACCGCCATGACCAAGCCCGGACGGGCGCAGGCCCCGTCCAGCAGCGCGAGATACCCGCTTCGAATGCGGCGCACGAAGGGAAATTCCCGCACGGCGCGGCGCGGGAGCAGCATCCGCCCCAAGGCCGGCATCGCCGTCAGCGCCACCGCGAGGGAGACCAGCAGCGCGATGAGCATCGTCGCGGCCAGGGGCGCGAACATCTTCCCCTCGATGTCTTGGAGCGTGAAGAGGGGCACCAGGATGATCGCGATGATCAACACCGAGAAAGCCGTCGGACGACCCACCTCCCCCGTCGCGGCCGCGACCAGGGCATCGGCGTCATCGCCCGCGCTCGATGACAGGACGCGGCGGCTGTTCTCGACGATGACGATGGAGGCGTCCACCACCATGCCCACCGAGAAGGCCAGCCCTCCCAGGCTCATGAGGTTTGAGCTCAACCCGGTCCAGCCCATGACGATGAAGCTGGCCAGGAAAGTCAACGGAAGGGAGCATAGGACGACCAGCGCGGTTCGGAGCTCGGCCACGAAGAGAAAGAGAACCAGGATCACGAACACCGCGCCTTCCAGGAGCGCGTTCCTCACCGTGGCGATACAGGCCTCGATCAGCGACGTGCGGTCGTAGAAAACGTCGATCCGCGCGCCCTCGGGCAGCGCGCCGCCGATGCGCCGGACCGCCTCCTTGACCCGGTCGACGACCTCGCGGGAGTTCGCGCCCTTGAGCATGATGACCATGCCCGCCACCGTCTCGCCCCGGCCGTCGCGGGTGACCGCGCCCTGCCGCGGCGCGGCGCCGATGACCACATCGGCCACATCGCGGACGTAGACCGGCGTGCCCCCGGCGTCCTTGAGGACGATGCGCTCGATATCGGGTATATCGCGCAGCAGCCCCACGCCGCGGAGGTACACCTGCTCCCACCCCTCGACGATGACGCCGCCGGCGGCGTTGGCATTGCCGCGCTCGACGGCCTCCACGACCTCCCGCGGCGCCACGCCGTACTTGAGCAGCTTGGCGGGATCGAGCAGCACCTGGTACTGCTTCACCGCGCCGCCGAAGCTGTTGACCTCGTTCACCCCCGCCAGCGGCTTCAGGCGCGGCGCCACCAGCCAGTCCTGCAGACTCCTGAGCTCCATGAGATCGTGCCGGTCGCTCTCCAGCGTGTACTGGAAGATCTCGCCCAAACCCGTCGAAATCGGCCCGAGCTCCGGCTCCAAGCCGGGCGGAAGGTTCGCGCGCGCCACCTCCAGGCGCTCGAACACCACCTGGCGCGTCCAGTAGGTGTCCGCGCCATCCTCGAAGACGATCACCACTTGCGACAGTTCGGCGCGGGAGAGGGAGCGCACCTGCCTGACCTTGGGCAGCCCCCGCATGGCGAGCTCGATGGGAAAGCTCACGCGCTCCTCGACGTCCACCGCCGCGAGCCCCGGCGCCGGCGTCAGGATCATCACCTGGACGTTCGTGACGTCGGGAAAGGCATCGATGGGCAGCAACGTCCACGCGACGAACCCTCCCGCGGCCACGCCCCCGGCGGCCATGATCACGAGCAGCCGATGCGCGAGCAGCGCGCGCGTCATGCGCTCGATCATCGTCGTCTCCTAGTCGGCGCAGCCCGCGCCCATCTTCTCGCGCAGCACGTCGGACTTGAGCAGAAACGCGCCGCCCGCCACCACCTCGGTTCCGGCCTCGACCCCCTGGAGGATCTCGACCTTCCCCCCCAACGCGCGCCCCTTCACCACCGGCCGCCGGACGTAGTAATCATCCTTCAGGCGCACGAAGACGAAGGCCGCGCCATCGTCCTCGAGCACCGCCTCGGCCGGGGCCGCGAGGGTGTCGCCCCGGGCGGGGATCGGCGCCTCCACGCGGCAGAACATCCCCGGCCGCAGGAGCCGCTCGGGGTTCGCCACCGAGATGCGCGCCTTCACCGTGCGCGTCGTCTCATCCATGATCGCGGCCACGTAGTCGCAGGCGCCCTGGAACGCGCGGCCCGGAAAAGCCTCGACCGTCACCGTCACGCCCGCTCCTCGGCCGCCGGCGGCAAGGGCGAGCATCCCCTCCAGATCGCGCTCGTAGACATCGGCCCACACCCACACGGTGCGCAGATCGGCGATGAGCATCACGCTTTCGCCGGGCTCGACCAGTTCACCGGGAACCGCGTGCTTGTTGAGCACAGTCCCGGCCAGGGGCGCCCGTACGATCACCCGGGGCGGAAGCGGCGGCGGGGCGCTCAAGGGATCCGCCGCGCCGGCCGCCTCGAGGGACACGCCGAGGACCGCAAGGGCGTGGGCCTCGGCGGCGACGGCGGCCTGCTCGCGTTCCAACTCGGTCCGCGCGGCGATGAGGGCGTGCTCCGGCGACACGCCTCGGGCAAAGAGGCTCTCCTCGCGTTCGACGGTTTTGCGGGCCAGGGCCAGCAACGCGCGGCTCTTCGTCCAGGCCGCGAAGGCCTGGCCGATCTCCGCGCTCTCGACGGCGAAGAGCTCGACGCCCTCCGCCGCCTCGGCGCCCAGGTCGATGGACACCTTCGCAATCACGCCGCGCACCCGGGAACTGACATGCACCGCGGTGTTCTCGTTGAGCGCCACGACGCCGGTCAGCACCAGAGTTTCCGCCGGAGCGCCCTTGGCGACCCGGGCTATGCGCACCAGCGGCCGCGGCCCGGAGAGCAGCGCCGCCGGCACCTTGACGACGCCCACCTCGTACCGGCAGAGATCGCACTGGTAGGCCGGGATTTCGTGTTCGCACTTCTGGGCGAGCACCGCTTCGAGAGACAGCGGCGCGCCGGCCGAATCCCCGTCCTGGGGACAGGGCTCGCCGCAGGCCGTGGCGCAATCCCGCTCCGCCGGCTCGCCCCCCGCGAAAAAGATCCACCGCACGGGCCACCAGGCAACGGCGGCAATAACGACGACCGTGGCCGCAAGGGCGAAGAGTTTGGTTCTTGCCATTGCGTTCTCACTCTCCCTTCGCGGACGCGGCCGGCGGCGTTCCCGCCAGGTACTCAATGTCCGCCCAAGCCTCGGCAACCTGCAGCAGGGCGGCGACATGCTCCCGGCGGGCCCGCAGCAGCTTGTCCTCCGCCGTCAAAAGGTCGCGGCAACCCTGCATGCGCTGCGCGTACGCCTCGCGGGCCGCCTCCAAGGCCGCCTCCGCCGCGGGCAGGATGTCCCGCTCGTAGGCATCCCGCTTTTCGCCGGCGACGCGCAGCGCCGCAACGGCCCGCGCCAGCGCCCGCACCAGCGCCTGGGCCCGCGCGGCGCGCTGCGCTTCCGCGCCGGCCAGGCGCGCCTCCGCTTCGCGGATGCGCCCGCGGTTGCGGTCAAAGACCGGCAGCGGCACGCCGATTCCCGCGACGAACGTGTCGACGTTCTCGGCCTCCAGGCGCCGGTAGCCCGCGCTGAGGGTCACGTTCGGGATGCGCTGCGCGCGCTCCAGCTCACGGAGCGACTCCAAGGCTCCAACCTCGGCTTCCGCGCGCCGCATCTCCGGATGCCGGTCGAGGCGGGCGCGCAGCGTCTCGAAGGGCTCCGGCGCGGCGTCGATCTTGAGGACGCCCTCGGCGCGGGTGAATTTCGCCTCCGTTCCGCCCCACAGCGCGGCCAACGCCGCGCGCGCGAGGCCGACCTCCTCTTGCGCCGCGAAGAGCTCGCTCCGCGCCGAGGCCAATGCCATGCGCGCGCTCGCCTCCTCCAAGGCGGCCGCGGCGCCCGCTTGGACCGCCCTCGCGATCGCGTCCCGGGTTCCTTCGGCGATCGTCACCCCTTCGTCGGCCAGTTCCAGGCATTCCTGCGCCGCGAGCACGCGGGCGAAGGCGCACGCGACGCGGCGGCGAACTTCGCGCCGCTGCGTTTCGTAGTCCCAGCCCGCGGCGGCCTGCTCCCCGGCGGCCGCCTCCATGCGCAGCGCCCGCTTGCCGCCCAGCTCGATCTCCTGGCTCAGGAGCGCCGTTAGCTCCGCCCGCGACAGCCCGGGCCGATCCGCGCCGAATTCCTCCAACTCGATTTCGGCAACGGGATTGGGCCGCGCCCCGGCTTGATCCGCACGCCCCTCCGCGGCGCGGGCCTCCCACACCGAGGAAGTCAAATCGGGATTGGCGCCCAGCGCCAGGGCGACAGCCTCCGACGCGCTGAGGACGCCCGCGGGCTCCTCCATCGCAACGGGCGGGGAGCTCAGCGCCGCTTCGTACGAACGCCGCGAGGGGCCTTCGTCTCCGACCGCTCCGGCGCCGACCGCGCCGCCGGCGCAACCCATGATTCCCGCGGCGGCGCAGAACACGCACAGTATTCGCACGGGCAACTCTCTAATGGCCTCCTCGGCTTCGCTGAACGCGCGGCGCGCCGCTCTCCTTCGGAGGCGCGGTCAAAACCGGGCGAGAACAATACTCTAGTGATAATATAGGCTTACTGGCAGCAAATGTCAAGCGCTCTTGTCAGACCCGGCGGCGGCTTGCTACACTGACGCCTCGCGTCCCCGAACCCGCGGCGCGGCGAAAGGAACTGCCATGTCCGAGAGCGCCCTCCCCAAGCTCAAGTGGTACCAGGGCTTGACGAAATATCACTGGTGGGTCCTCTTGGTCGCCGTCCTGAGCTGGACGTTCGACTGCATGGATCAGCGCATCTTCGTCCTGTCCCGGGTGCCGGCCGTGAGGGAGCTGATCCGCTGGGAGGAGCGCCGCGGCCCTCTGGCGGCCGAGTTGCTGCCCGCCATCCGCGCCGAGGTCGCCAAAGAAGCCGCGGCCGGCGCCAACGCCCCTGAAGAAGCCGCCGCCGAGACCGACCGGCGCCTGGAGGCGCGGCTGGAAGCGCTCCGCGCCGAGAAATGCGACAAGTTCGGCGATGTTTTCACCGCGCTGATGATCCTCGGCTGGGCGGTCGGGGGCGCCTTCTTCGGCATCTACGGCGACAAGTGGGGGCGCGTCAGGACCCTCTCCGTCGCGATTTCGGTGTATTCCGTCTTCACGGGCCTTTCGGGCCTGGCGGCCGGGCTTGCGGATTTCTGCCTCTACCGCTTCCTCATGGGCTGCGGCATCGGCGGCGCCTTCGCCACCGCGGCCAGCCTCATCGCCGAAACCATGCCCGAGCACTCCCGCGCCTTCGCCCTCGGCCTTTTCCAGGCCTTGTCGGCGGTCGGCAATCTCACCGGCTCGGCCATCGCGCGTTTCCTCGTGTCGCCCGAGGTGCCCACGACGCTCTGGGGCCTGATTGGCGGCGACGGCGTTTCGGGGTGGCGCGTTTTGTTCATGATCGGCGTCCTGCCGGCGATTCTCGTCGTCCTCATCTTCCGCACCGTCAAGGAGCCGGAGGCGTGGCAGGCCGCCCGCAAGACCGCGGCGGAAAACATCGACCGCCAGCTTGGCGACCTCAAGGGCCTCTTCACGACGCCCCGCTGGCGGCGCAACACCCTCGTGGGCCTGGCGCTGGCTCTCGTCGGCGTCACCGGCCTTTGGGGCGTCGGCTTCTACACCCCCGAGCTCATCGATTCCGCGCTGGGAGATCTGCCCCGCGAGGAGCTCGGCAACGTCAAGGCCATGGGCATGCTGCTCCAGGACGTCGGCGCCTTCTTCGGCATGCTCGCCTTCACTTGGATCGCGACGCGCATGGGCCGGCGCCTCGCCTTCGGGAGCGCCTTCGTGTGCTGTTGGATCGTCGTCTCGGCGGTCTTCCTCCTACTGGACGAACGCTGGCACGCGTACGCCATGCTCCCCTTCCTAGGTTTCGTGACGCTCAGCCTCTTCGGGGGCTATTCGATCTACTTCCCTGAGATCTACCCCACGCGCCTGCGGAGCACCGGGACCGGGTTCTGCTACAATGTGGGCCGCGTGGTCGCCGCCGTCTTTATCCTCTTCAAGATCCCGATCAGGAACTTGTTCGACGGCCTGGGCTTCCAGCAGCCCTTCCGCTCGGTCTCGCTCGTTCTGGCCCTCGTCTACCTCGCGGGTCTCATCGTGCTCTTCTGGGCCCCCGAGACCAAGGGCAGGCCCCTGCCGACGGACGATTGACCCGCGCCCGGCGCCACGCGCCGGCGGGCCGATAAACCGCATTGCCGCGGACGCGCCGGCGCCGTCTTTGCGCCTCCTTCGGGGCAGTCTTATACTTCTCCAGGCCGAAGCGGCGCGCGCCCCGCGGGCGCGGGCCGCGGGGCGCGCCCTATCCGTGACCGGCCACGTTCGGAGGGATGCCACGTGCTTACCGTCGCCGAGACCACCGTCCGCAACTGGGAGCGCCGCAGGCTGGCCGCGGAAGCCCGCGCGCGGGGCATCTCCGTCGCCCAGCTCGCCGGCGAGGAGCGGCGCGAGCGTCTGGCGGGCGAGCTGGCCGCGCTGATCGCGCGCCGCCTGCCGGCTCGGCTCGGCGCGACGATCGCTGCGCCCTCCGCGCCTGCGCCGCCGCCCGTGGCACCGCCCGCGCCGCCGCCTCCGGCGCAACCGGCCCCGCCCCTGCAGGAGCGGCAGCCGTCCGCCAAGGCGGCTGTCAACGACATCCCCGCGATGGTCCATCACATCCAGAGTCTGCACTACAGGTAGGAGCTATGTCGCGCGCGCGAATTTTGATCATCGACGACGAGGACGTGCTCTGCGAGACGATGCGCCTCTGTCTGGAGAGCGAAGGCTATGAGGTGAAGACCGCCAACACGGTGGAAGCCGGCCTGCAGCGTCTTCAGGCCCAGGAATTCGACGTCATCATCCTGGACGTCCTCATTCCCGGCGCGGACGGACCGCGGTTCATCGGCCGCCTCCGCCAGCAGCGCGTGGCGGCCGAGATTCTCGTGGCCACCAGCGCAAGCAGCCACGAAATCGCCGAGGAAGCCGTCCGCCAAGGCGCCTTCGATCTGCTGCGCAAGCCGATCCTCAACCTGAGGGATAAGCTCCTTCGCAGCGTCGACAACGCGGTCGAGCGCCACACGCTCAAGGCGGACCTGGCGGCGGCGAACGCCCGCCGCCGGCTGCTCGAGCGCCGCCTCAACGAACTCTGCCAGTTCAGCCGCGCGATTCTGCGCGCCGAGGGCGTCGAGGAGCTCCTCGGCACCCTGGAAGCGGCCGTCGGGACCCTGTACCGGCCCTCGCCCCACGCGCTCTTCCGAGCCGAGGCCGATGTCTTCGTCCAGATCGGCGTGCGCGACGGCCTGCGCCTACCCCTCTTCGAGGACACGAGCCAGGTCTTCTACGCCGGCGATCCGGCGCTGCCCTTCCCGCCCGCGGCCGGCGTGTTTCCGCTCCTGTGCGGCGCGCGCCTGCTGGGCGCCTTCGCCATCGGCGGCCTCGGCGAGAAAGACTCGGAGGAAATCGTGCCCCTCCTCGCGCTGCTGCCCGTTCTCGCCTGCCAGATCCTCGCCCTGCAAACGCCCGAGACCGTGCGCACCTCGGCCTCAGCGCCAGCCGCCGGCGGGCGCTGATTCGTTGCCTCCGCCGCCCGCCGCCGCTATAATCCGCCGCTTGGAGCCCGGCGCGGAAACCCGGTCCGGCCGGCGACGGCTCCGAGGGAGAAGGCATGGATGCACGGTGTTGCCTCATCGCGATTGCGCTCGCCGCGGCGGCATCCTGGATTCACGGCCAACAACGCGCCCGCGTGTTCTTCCCCGTCGATGACAATCTCCAAACGCTCGGAGAGGAGATCGAGGATCTGGTCGCCGCCGAAAACTTCACGGCGGCGCGCGACCGCCTGAACGAGCTTCTGGCCGCGCTGTCCCCCGAGACGATTCCCGGCCCCGTGGCGCGCGCGTCCACCCACGCGGCATCGCCCTGGGAAATCATCGGCGCCGCGTGGCCGCGGCTTCCCGAGAGTCTACGCGGCGAACTGCGCCAGAAGATCGAGCAGCGCCTGGCCCGCGGCGGCGCGTCGCTGGCCATGCATGTCTGCGAGGTCGTCCCCGACGCCGCGCTTCGCGCCGCGTCGGCGCTTCCGCTGGCGCTCCGGTGCCTGGAGGAGGGGCGCTTCGCCGAAGCCGAGCGCTGCGCGGCCCTGGCGGAGGACGCGGGAGCCTCCGCCGCGGCGTCTCGCGTGCGCGCCATGGCCGAGCGGTTTCTGCGCCCCGACGCTCCCCCCGCCGCCCCCTCGGCGGACCCGGAGATCGACCGCATCCGCGAGCGTCTCCTGGCCGAGAACGAGGCGGCGCGCCACGGAACCCGCAAGCACGGTCCCTGGATCGACGCCGGCGCGCCGATCATGCCGGGGTCGCTGGCCGCGCGCCACGTCTTTCCGCATCGCGTGTCCGCCTATAAGAGCGCGATCAACGCCGCCTTTCCCGCCATCGTGGACACGCTGATCTACGCCTTCAACGGCGAGACCGTCGCGGCCCTGATGCGCGACTCGCCGGCGCCTCTCTGGACCCGCCCGTGGCCCGGCGCCGGACGCGAGCTCCGCAACACGCTGCTGGCGCCGGCGGCGGACGGCGAGCGCGTTTTTATCGCGAGCGCGGGCGTGGTGGCGGCCTTCGCCCGCAAGGACGGCGCGCCGCTGTGGACGCGGTTCGTTCAGACGGATGCCGCCGGCTCGCCCGCGTGGGCGTCGGCCGCCCCCGCCGCGCCGCCCGCGGTGCACCTGACGCCGCCCTTGTGCGCCGCGGGCAAGGTGTTCGTTGGGATCAACCTGCCCGCGCGGCAGCATATCACGGCCCACGTCGCCGCCTTCGCCCCCGAAGACGGCGCCCTGCTCTGGACCGCGAAGGCCGGCACCATGGAAGGCGCCGACATCCTCGGGCTCGGGTCCTCGCCCCTGCCGCTCGCCTCGCACGGCGACCGGGTGTACTTCTGCCCGAACCTCGGGTTTCTGGCGGCGCTCGACGCGGAACGCGGCGCCGTTGCCTACCTCCGAACGTACACGCGGCTCGATCTCCTGGCCGGGGAATACGCGATCCGCGGCGACTCGCGCTGGCAACTCGCGCCCCTCGTCGTCTGGGACCGCATGCTCCTCGCGGCGCCCCAAGACTCGAGCGAACTGATCGGTTTCGATGCGCGCCAGGGCGGCATCCTGCTCAGGATCGCCCGCGAGGACGGCGGGTACTTCCTCGGGCCCTACCGGGACCGGCTGTTCGTCATCGGAGCCACGGTCCGGGCTCTGAGCATCCTCCCGGGAACCGCCGGCGAGACCCTCTTCAACATCGCCTTGCCCACGCCTCCCGCCGGACGCGGCCAAATCATCGACAACCTCCTCGCGGTGCCCTGCCGCGACCGCCTGGTCTTTCTCGCCCTCGACGACGGACGCGCGCTGTCGACCCACCTCTGGGAGGCGCAGCCGGGCGGCGGCAATATCGCGGCCGCGCCCTGGGGAATGGTCGTCGCGCACACCCAGGGAATCGACATCTATCGCGACATCAACGAGGACGCCGCCGAGATCGACACCATGCGCTCCGAGAACGACGTGCGCCGCCTCAAGCGCGCGCGCCTGGCCCTCAAGACCCGCGATTTCGCCACGGCCATCGGGGAACTCGCCTCCTTCCCCGCCCTCTCGGCGCCCTTCAGCACGCCCAGGGAGCTCGCGGAGCGCTCGCACGTCTGCCGCCTCATCGAGGCCTGGACGGCCATGGATATCCCGATCGCGACCAAGACCCAACTGTGCCGCGCCCGGGCCGAGATCGCGCCCACCGAGGCGGAAGCCCTGGCCGCGCTCCTGGCGGAAGGCGAGTTCCACGAGCTGGCCGGGGATGCGGCGCAGGCGCTGCGCGCCTACTACGGCGCCCTCGGCCACGCAGGAGACCTCGCCCTGCCCGTGGCGTGGGGACTGAGCGCCGACGCCGCGACATACCTCACCGAGCGCATCGCCGCCGTCCTCGCCAAACGCGAAGACCGCGAAGTCCTGCGCTCCGAATTCAACGCGGCGGCCCAGGTCCGCCTGCACAGCGCGCGGAAGGCCCGGCACCCCGACGCGCTGCGCGCCGTCCGCCGTTCCTGGCCCTTCACCGTCGCCGGCGAGCAGGCGCATCTGGACGCGGCGGAACTCTACCTCTCCAACCAGAACTCACCGGCGGCCGTCGAAATCCTGACGGAGTATCTCCGCGCCTACCCCGAGGGCAGGTTCGCGGCGGACGCCCTGGCGCTGCTGGGGCGGATCTACGAAAGCGCCGGGCAAACGGCGAAGGCGCGGGCCGCCTACGAGACTCTCGCCGCCGGGGCGGCCGGCGCCGCGCTGACGCTTCCGGGCGGCGCGCGCGTCGACGCCGCGGCGTGGGCCCGAGAGCGCGCCGCGGCCTGTCCGCCGGCGCAGGACGTCGATGACGAGGCCAGCCTGCGGCTCCCGCTCAAGATCGACTGGTTCACCCGGCGCGATCTCTTCGACCGGCCCGATGCCCTCAGGCTGCTCCCGGCCCAGTTAGATCCGGAGGCGCTGTGCGTCCTCGGCGAGGAGTTCCTCCGCGTCTACGACAAGAAGCTCGGCACTCTCAGGTACGCCGTGGAGACGCCCGCGCGCACCCTCGCCGCCGCCGTCGTCGGCGCGGGGCCGGCGCGCACCCTGGTCATCGCCGGGGCGCGGGAGATCCGGGGCGCGCCGTTCCACCGCGGCGAGCCCGAACGCTTCCGTCTGACCCTCGCCGCCCCGGACGAACCCGAGAGCTTCCTGCAGGACGTTCACTTCGGTCCCCATACATTCACGACGCTGGCGGGCACGGCGCTGCGCGCCTTCGATGCCGCGGGAACGCAGCTTTGGGAATGCACCCTCCCGTCCCGCGCCCGCGCGCCGTTGTGCGCCTGCGGGAACGCGCTGGCCGCCTTTGCCGCCTCCGGCGGCGCGATCTGGATCATCGATGCCGACACCGGCCGCCTGTCCGCGCAGCTCTCCTCGGAAACGGCCGACAAGCGGGTCTCGGCGCCGCCGATTCCCGCCGGGCCCGGCGAAGCTCTGGCCATCTATGGACGCGAGCTGTGCCTGGTGGACACGACCGCGGCGGCCGTCCGCTGGCGCCGGCGCCTGGACGATGTCGCCCCCGCCGAGGCGCGCTTCTTCCCCGACTCGCCGGAGACGCTCTTCGTGTGGGGCCGCACGCCGGCGCAAGGCTGGCGCCTCGAGATCATCGACCGCGCCCACGGAGGCACGCGCTGGCACAGGGACTTCCCCGGCGACGCGCCCATCCTCGACGTCGTGCCTTCGCGGGACGACGCGGTCGTCCTGTGCGGCGACACGGCGCGCAGCATGCTCGCGCTGCGCCACGAGGCGGGCGAGACCAAGGAGCTCTGGCGGCGGCGTCTCTACGACAGCTTCGACGCCGGCCTGCCGCTCATCATCGCCGGCGGGTCGGTCATGCACGGCGATCGCGAGGCGAATCGCGTCCTCGCCGTATCCCTGGCGCGCGGCAACATCCAGACCGAGGGGCTCTCGGCCGTGCGGCGCTTCCTCGCCGGACGCCGGCTGCGGGACTACGGCGCCGACCACGAGGCCCTGTACATCCTCGCGGACGGAGCTCTCGCGCGTTTCGTATTCCAGGACCTGTACCGGCCCCGCGTCACCAAGGAGGCCCTCGTCCTCGACGTCCTCGCCGCGGAACATGACCTCGCCGCCCAGTTTGCCCTCGGCCGCAGTCTCCTGACCGGCGGCGAACCGCACGCGGCGCTCGGATTCCTGAGCGGCATCCTGTGGGACCGCTGGCCGCTGCCCGCCCAGGCGGAACCCCTCTGGCAGCTTCTGGGGGCGGCGCAGGAGGAAAGCGCGCGCGCCGGGCGCGCCATGATCAGGTGCGCGCCCGCCCCGGCGGGCATCGAGATCGACGGCGTGCTCAACGAGGAATGGCCCCTCGCGACGGCCGTGACCCTCGACCGGCCGGCCTCAATCATGGCGGTGCAATCGCCCTCCGCCGGGGTGCCGCCGTGGTCCGGACCGAACGACCTGTCCGCCAAGTTCTTCTGCGCCTGGGACTCGGAATGCTTCTACTTCGCCCTTGACGTGCGGGACAACATCGTGCTCTTTCACGACAGCGAGGCCGCGGCCTGGGTCGGGGACTGCCTGATCATCGAGATCGACCCGGAGGGCGACGGCGGACTGTATGCCTCCCGCGGCGACCGCATGTTCACCCTCTTTCTCACCGTCCAGCCGCCGCAACCGAACCGGGCCGATGACAAGCCCCTCACGGGGCGCTACAAGCTCAAGGTGAGCGAGGACAACACGGGCGTCGTTTACGAATGCGCGGTGCGTTGGGACGATCTCGGCTTCGACGGCGTCTCCCGCGCCGCCGCGCCGGGAACGACCTTCGGGTTCAACCTGGTCGTGGTGGACGACGACACCGGCGCGGGCGCGCTCCAGGCGCTGTCGCTCAACGCGAGTCACGCGATGAGCGCGGCGCGTGACCGTGTCTGGGAGAGCTACGTTCCGGATTTCTTCCCGCGAATCGTCCTCGAGGACGGCGCCGGTGTTGCGCCGCGGCGCGAAAGCCGATAAGACGGCGCGGAGAGACTTGGCGGCGCCTCACGGCCGCGCGGCCGATACGGTAGGCAGCAATGGCACGCATCGTTCTGGAAGATGTCCACAAGAGCTTCAACGGCGCGCCCGTCCTGGCGGGCGTGACGCTCAGCATCGAGGACGGCGAGACGCTCGTCATCATCGGCCGCTCCGGCACGGGCAAGAGCGTCACGCTCAAGCACATTATCGGCTTGCTGGCTCCCGACCGGGGGCGTGTGCGGGTCTTCGGGCGCGACATCGCGACGCTCTCGCGCCGGGAGCTCCTGGCCATGCGCCTCAAGATCGGCTACCTGTTCCAGGGCGGCGCGCTCCTGAACTGGCTCACGGTGGCCGAGAACGTCGCCCTGCCCCTCCGGGAGCACCGCCACGAGCTCCAGGACTCCGAAATTGCGGAGATCGTGCGGCAGAAACTCGCCATCGTGGAGATGCTCCCCGCGCACGACAAATACCCCTCCGAGATCTCAGGCGGCATGCAGAAGCGCGCCGGACTCGCGCGCGCCATCGTCATGGACCCCGCGATCATCCTCTACGACGAGCCGACGAGTGGTTTGGATCCGGTCATGGCGAGCTCCATCAATCAGCTCGTCCGGCGCACGCAGCAGGTGACCGGCGCCACCCAACTCGTCGTCACTCACGACATGGCCAGCGCTTTCTCCATCGCCGACCGCATCGCCATGCTCTACCAGGGGCGCATCATCGCCGTCGGCACCCCCGACGAGATCAAGGAATGCGCGGACCCGGTGGTCGCGCAGTTCATCCGCGGGGACCCCGCGGGGCCGATAACGAACGGCGATGGCCCGCGGGGCTGCTCCAGCGAGGAGGACGACAATGCACATGCGGCGTGACTTCCTGGTCGGCGCGATTTTCCTCGGCGCCATCGTCGCCGTCGGCTACCTGACGGTGGTCATCAAGGGCTTCTCGGCGCTTGTCGGACCGCGACTGCCCCCCATCACCATCACCTTCCCCGACATCGCCGGACTGGAGGAGGGCGAGGAGGTCAGGGCCAAGGGGGTCAAGGTCGGCCAGGTGCAAGCCGTCGACTACCTGGACGAGGGCGCCGTGGCGGTCAGAATCGTGTTGTTCGCCGATCCGCGCCTCCGGCGGGATTGCAGCTTCCACATCCGGAGCAAGAGCCCGCTGGGCGGCAAGTACCTCGAGATCGACCCCGGCCGCGCCGCGGAGCCGGCCGAGGGCACGGCTTTCGCCGGAGAGTTCCCGAGCGACCTCTTCACCGAATTGGGAAAAGTGCTCGCGGAGAACCGCGAAGGCATCGCCGGCGCCATCGACAACCTCAACCACGCCACCGCCGCCCTCCGGGACGGCAAGGGCATCCTCGGCGCGCTGGTCTACGATACCCGCCTCAGGGACAATGCCCTCAGGATCGTCGCCGACCTCAAGGCCTCCGTGGCGGGCGAAAAGGAGAACCTCCTTGCGGCGATCCTGAGCGACGCGGAGCTGGCGCGCAACATCAAGGCCTCCATCGCCGAGATCAAGGACTCGCTGGCGCGGCGCGAAACGCCGCTGGGAGTGCTCCTGCACGACGAGGGCGCCGGCAAGGATCTGCGCGGCATGGTCGGCGACGCCGCGGCGCTGGCCCGCGACGTCCGCGCGGGCCGCGGCACCCTCGGCCTCCTTTTCAACGACGAAGCCCTCTACCGCACGGCGGTGGACGCCGCGGGCAGCGTCGCCGCCATCACGCAGGGCGACGGCGCCGTGGCCTATCTCCTCACCGACCCGGCGTCACGCATCCAGATCAAGGACATCGTCGCCTCGCTGCGCGGGACTCTCGGCGACATCAGCCAGGGCAAGGGAACCCTCGGCCGCCTGATCACGGACGTCGAGTTGTACGACCAGCTCCACGCCCTGATCGTCCAAATTCGGGAGGCGGTCGAAGATGCGCGGGAGCACGCCCCGGTGAACCAACTCGTCAACTTGGTGGGCGCGGTGTTCTGAGCGCCGATCCCCTGCCTCTCGAGCCCCGTGGGCCCGCGCACCGATAACAAGGGCAACCGCCGCGGCCGCAGCCCGTCCGCCGGCCCGGCCGGGGCGCCGGGTCTTGCCAACGGCGAGGCGCGTGGGTAAGCTGTGGGCGTGACGGAGCCCGATTCGGAGAAAGGCCAATGAAAGAGGAACTGCGCTACGACTGGGTCGATCTACTCAAAGCGCCGCGCATGGCGTTGAGCCTTCAGAAGATTTGGGTGGAGTTCCCCCCTCTGCTGGCCGGGTTCTGCTTCTACGGCCTCTGCACTTTCTTGGCCCTCAAGGCCGCGGGCCGGGAGGCGGGGCAGGGCCTCCTGCCCTGCATAGCCGCCGCTCAGGGCGCCGGCGTCCTGAGCTGGCTCCTTTGGCTGGTCGGGCTGGCGGGGCTCCTCGCCGCCGCGCTTTTCGCCGGGACGGCCGTGGCGCGCGCCGCGTACCTCGAGCTCAGGGGCGAAACGTTTTTCATCTACCGCGAGCTGTACGCCTTCGCGTTCAAGCACCTCAAGAGCGCCCTGTTGGGACCCCTGGGGATCTTCGCGGTCATCGCGGGCATCGCCCTGTGCGGCCTCATCGTCGGCCTCCTCGGGCGGATTCCCGGCATCGGCGTCATGATCGCCGTCGGCTTGAGCCCCGTTTGGCTCGGGGTGGCCTTCTTCATGGTTGTCCTCGCCTTGGTTCTGCTCTTCTCGATTGTGCTGGCGCCGGCGGTCGTCGCCACGGTCAAGGGCGATTTTTTCGAGGTCATCACCGAAACCTTCTCCATCACCTTCAGCCAGCTCGGCCGCATGGTCTGGTATCAGTTCGTGATCTTCGCCGCCGCGGCGGTGTCCGTCGCCGTCCTCGGCGCCCTGGTCAAAGCGGCCTTTTGCGTCATGAATGCAATTCTCTCGGCAGGCATGGGCGCCGACTACCTCACGGTCAAGGCCAAGGCGGCGGAGTTCCTCGCCGCGTGGTTTCTTCCTTCGCTGGACTTCACCGCCCAGAGCGAGGCCTCCGGCTGGCTCGGATTCTGGGGCGGCGTGCTGGCGGCCGTGGCGGCAGCGGCGGGATTCATCGTCGTTGCGTGCTACGGCATGGCCGTCCTGACCTCGGGCAATACGATCGGCTACGTCGTTCTCCACAAGATCAAGGACGAGGAGGATCTCCTGGAGCTTGAGGACGACGAGCAGGACGGGGCATCCGCCGCTCCGGGCGAACCTCCGGCGGCGGCGCCGGAGGAGAAACCGGCGGACGAGCCGCCGAACACGCCCCCGCCGGATCTCCCGCCGGCGGCGTCGTGATCGCCGGCTTACGCCTCCCTCGATCCGGCGCTGCAAGCCGAAAAAAAAAGGCTGCGACTCCGCAGCCTCGTTCCTCTGGTGACCCCAAGGAGATTTGAACTCCTGCTTCAGGGATGAGAGCCCTGCGTCCTAACCGGACTAGACGATGGGGCCGTGGCAGAGGGCCACTATAACCCATGCCCGCGGGGGATTCAATCCTCAAATGACCGTCGCGGCCCGGCGCGGCTCCTCAGGCCGGTTCCGCTTCTTTCTGCGCCTCCCGGCTGTGCTCGATCAGCTCTCGGATTCTCCGGACGAACCCGTGGTGGTCGAGGATCGGCTTGGTCACCAGGCCATCCGCGCTGCTGGCCGTCAAGAAACGTTCCGTGTCCCCCTGCATGACGTGCGCCGTGGCGAGCAGCACGGGTATATCCGCGCAGGACGGAAGGTTCTTCAGGAGGCGCGTGATGTCCAGGCCGTCGACCTTGGCGCCCCGGTAGAAGCTCTGCCTGAGCGAAACATCCATGAGAACCAGGTCGATCTTGCCCGCCTCGCACAGAGACAGGATCTCTTCCACGTTCTCTGAGACGGTGACCTCGAAATTGCCGATGCGCTTCAGGACCGCATCGAACACGAAGGCGTTGTTGGGATCGTCTTCAACCACTAGAATGTGCGCCATGGCCGTTCACTCCCTTCGCTAGCCGAGCGTCCCGGATCGATAGCCTCCTGAATCAAGTCTATGATGGTCTTCCCGAGGCGGCGAACCCGCCCCGCCGGCGTCCCCCGCGCCGCGGCCTTGAGCCGCCCCGACAATCGTGGTATAGTCGCCCTTGCTTGGCGCGGGGCTGCGCGGCGGCCGAAGCCCTTCAGTGCGGCCCGGGGCCAATGGACCGATAACCGCAGAAGACCGATCGTGCGCACAATACCCGGCGATCGCCGGAGGAAACGGCTCTTCACGCGCGCCGGCATGCCGGCGGTTCCGAGAATAGCCATTGCCGCGCCGCGCTCGTGGACCAGGTGAGCACTCAGGAACACCCGCCCAGTCTCCGCATCCTCAGACGCAGCGAGCACCCTATCTCTCGGCGCGACATCGCCCCCGAGGCCCTCAAGGTGCTCTATCGGCTGCATCGCCTCGGCTTTCGCGCCTACCTGGTGGGCGGCGGCGTCCGGGATCTGTTCCTCCAGCGGCGCCCCAAGGATTTCGACATCGCCACCGATGCGCGGCCCAACCGCATGCGCAAGATCTTCCGCAACTGCCGCGTCATCGGCCGCCGCTTCCGCCTCGTGCACGTCGTGTTCCCCGGCGGCGTCACGGTGGAGGTCAGCACGTTCCGCTGCCGGCCCGAGTTCGCGGAGCGCGAGGAGAACGGCCTGATTCTCAGCGACAACAGCTTCGGCACGCCGGAGGACGACGCCAGGCGGCGCGACCTCACCATCAACGGCCTCTTCTACGACATCGCCACGTTTTCGATCCTGGATTATGTCGGCGGCGTCCAGGATCTCCGCGACGGCGTTGTCCGCACCATCGCGCCGCCCGACGACAGCTTCCGGGAGGACCCGGCGCGGATGATCCGCGTCCTGAGGCAAGCCGCGCGCCTGGGATTCACCATCGACCCCCGGACCTACGAGGCGGTGCTGCGCAACCGCGAGCTGATCCTCCGGGTGAACGAGAGCCGCATCGCGGAAGAAATCTTCCGCGATCTTCGCGGCGGGGCCTCCGAGCCTTTCATGGGGCTGATGCTGCAAACCGGGCTCATGGCCTATCTCTTCCCGGAGCTCGCGGCGCAGCTCGCCGCCGAACCCGCGCATCCCCTCTGGTCGCGCCTGCGGACCCTCGACACCCTTGTCTCCCAGGGAAGAGAACTGTCCAACGCCGTGCTGATGACGGTGCTCTGGCACACGCTGATCGTGCCGCCGGAGTCGGGCGCTCCCCGCACCCGCCCCGGCGCCGACCTCGGAAGGACCGTGTACCGCAACATCAAGACGCTCAGAGCCAAGTTCCGCCTCTCGCTGCAAGCCTCCAGCCGCATGGTCGAGATCATCATGGCCGCGCGCCGGCTCGGCGCGGCGGCGCCGGACAAGGGGCTTCCCCAAGGCTTGCGCGGCAAGGCCTACGCCCGCGAGGCCCTCGAGTTCTGGGAGATCTGCGAAAGCACGGCGCAACACCCGACGGGGCATTTCGCCGGCCTCTACGAAGAGTTGGCGCGCTGGCACACCCCGCCGCCCCACGGCTTCGACCGCGGCCGCCCCGAGCGGGCGCGCCACGCCGTCGCGCCGGGCGACCGCCCCCGCCGCCGGCGGCGCTGACCCGCGGTTTCAGGCGCCCCCCGCGCCGCTCAATACAGCGCCCGCAGCCCCACGTCCAGATTGTGGCTTCGCCCCGACTGCCGGCAGCGGACCGCCAGCAGGTTCTCCCCCAGGCTCAACAGCGCGGCGGGATCCTGCGGCAGGTTGATGGTCACGATACCCATCGTGAATCCCGGCCGCTTCGCCACGATTTGTCCGTTGATCGCGATTTGAACATCGCCGCCGTGGAAAAGCTCCAAGGCCAGGGCGCGCGGCATGCGATCCACGGTGAACCGGGTCCGGAGAAAAATCTCCGGCTGCTCCCAGGTGAACCGCAAGACAAGCCCCGGTCCTCCGCGCCGGCCGAAGCCGCCGCGCGACCGCCGCCAGGCGCGGTCATCGAACTCCGGCCGGTGCCAGGACGTGGAGGGCGCCTCGAAAGCCAGGCTCCAGAGCGCGCTGCCTTCCCGGGAGGACGGCACGAGCACGCGCATCGGCACGATCCCCGGCACGAAGCGCGGTCTCGGAATTCCTCCGGGCTTCAGGCACGCGATGATGCCATCGAGCAGCGCCAGCCCGAGGGCGTCGCCCGCGGCAACCAGCCGGCGCAGGGGCATGGTGGTCATCATGCCCATGCCGTGCTCGAGCCTGAAGGCGAACAGGACCGGCTGAAAGAACGGCGACCCGGGCGACAGGCGCGCGGCGAGGACATCGCGCAAGTCCCGCTCCGTGAAACCAGTGAACCGCAGCGGCGGTGCGAGTTGCGCGAACTCCGCCCCGGCGACCCACTTGCGCGCGAGTCCCGCGAACGGACGGCTGTCGGCGCGCACCCAGAGAAACGCCTCACCCGCCACCGGCGCCGCGCCGACGTCGGCGCCGACCGGAAGCCCGTCCTCCGACTCGATCAGGTAGAGCGCCCGCGCGCCGCGCCGGAAACCTTCGATATGCTCCCGGCGGAAATGGGTCCTCAGGACGACGGTTTGCGGCGCCGGCTCGCGCGCGCACTCGTACCCGCCGCGCGCCAGCGCCGCGGCAAAGACGCCGTCTCCGCCCAGCTCCTCCTCGAGGCGCACGCGGTGCCGCACCGCCGCCCGCCGCGGCAGCACCCACGCCGTGAAGGATCCTTGCGCCCAGCGGTGGCGCGCGGCGCTCTCCAGGCTCAGATCGAGGACGAACGCCCGCGGACTGGCGCACTCCGGGGCGCGCACCCGCGTGGCGGGCAGTTCCGCGAAACGTTCGTTCCCGGGCACCGCGCACTCGCCGCGAATGCCGTCGCCCTCCCACCGCACGCGGCCGCCCCCGATATCCCGCGGCGATAGGTGGCTCACCGCCGCCTCGAGCCGCAGTTCCGCCAGCGCGACGGCGAGCCGCGGGGCGCGGACCACGCCCACCCAGTCATCGCCCTGAAACAACCGGGCGGCGACCGGCCGCCGGCGGCCCTGCGCATCGATCAGACCGCGCGGATCGCCCTGGCCATCGTACAGCCGGCGAATACAGTAAGCGTGAACGCGCTGAAGACCGCGCGCCCGCGCAATGCCATCGAGCAACTGCTCCCCTTGGGCGGCCGCCAAGTCCTGAAACACCGCGCCCGGGTCGCCCAGGGCCTGCAGCGTCTCTCCGAGGGCGCCCTGCATGTCCGGGAGCGGCGCCGGCGCGATGCACCAGGCGATGCGCGTCGCTCCCCGGGTTCCGGCGGCGTCCGGTCCCAGAAACTCGCAGGCCCCATCAGCGCCGGCCGCGGGTCCCTCCAGGGCGACCGCGCCGCCGCACCTGCCGCTCGCGGCCCCGCGCGCCCAGGCCAGCGCCTCGCGCGCGGGCTCCGGCGCCGCATCGGGCAGCAAGTTGACCAGCGCCAGCGAAGGCGAGTTGCCGTCCCGCGCCAGGGCTCCCGCGAGGATTGCGTCCAGGCAAGCCGCGGCGCGCGTCGTGAAAAGAGAGGGCGCCGGCAACTCGTACCACAGGAGCAGCCCCAGCCGATCGGCCAGGAGCGGGACCCGCGCATCAGGCACCATGCCGCCGCAAACCACGGTGTTGAAGCCCAGTTCCTTCGCCGCCCGCAGCCTCTGCCTGAGGGCCCATGCCGACGGCACCGTCCGCCCCCAGCCGGGAAACACGAAATCATCCCAGACGGCGCGCACGAAGAGCGGGCGCCCGTTGAGGAGGAAGCCGTCGCCGGAATCCTCGAAGCTGCGGAAGGCGATGTTGACGGCGCGTTGTTCGGGCGCCGCCCCGTCGACGGCCACCTCAAGGCGATACAGCGTCGGAAAATCCAGGTCCCACGCGAGAACCCGCTCGATCTTCCGGCCGGCCAACAGCGCCCGCTCGCCCTCGACCCGCGCCTCGGCGCGCGCCGCAACCGCGCCGTTCGGGCCGACGAGGCGCGCATGCACGGCGCGCGGCGCGGGCGACGGCGCCGAAAAGAGAATCTCCGCGGTCCACGCCCCGTCCAAACGAGTGCTCGTCTTGATGCGCTCGATGTAAACCCGCGGCCGAATCTCGAGCCACGCCGGCGCCCAGATCCCCAAAGGCCCCCCACCCGGCGGGCGGGGAAGATCCGGGGCGCCGTCCTCGTTCACGACGATCAAGAGCAGATTCTCACCCTCCTCGAGGTGCGCCGTGAGATCGAGGGCCGTGAATGCCGCCCACGGCTCCACGCGGCCTGCGGAGCGCCCGTTGACGTAGACCTCGGCGGCCGGACGCACGCCCGCCAGGCACAGAACGAGAGCCTGCTCCGCCGTCATGGGCGGCCGCATGAAGACGCGCGCGTAAGTGAACGCGCCCGTCCAGGAAGGCTCCAGGGCGAACGCCTCCCCCAAGGGACGGGGCACCGGCGTCATGTGCCACGAGGGCAGGTCTCCCAACCCCACGGCCCCGGCATCGCGCGCCGCGCCGAATTGACAGTACCAATGGCCGTCGAGCTTGATGACCTTGGGCCGCATCGCGTCACACCCGTTCCGCGGGCCACACGAATGGGACGAACCGCACGGGAAACTCGGGCACGTCGCGGATGCCGTCCGCGAGGCGCTCGATCGTGTGCAGGCGTTGTTCTTCGGTCCCGATGGGAATCACGAGGCGCCCGCCGACGGCAAGCTGCGCCACGAGACGGGGAGGAACCACCTCCGCCGCCGCCGCGACGACAATGCCGTCGAACGGCGCCGCTTCGTCCCACCCGCCGGCGCCGTTGCCCGTGCGCAAGCGAATCCCGCCGTAGCCGAGCGCCGCGAGGAGCCGCCGGGCGGCTTCGGCCAAGCGCGGCCTGACCTCAATGGTGAACACCTCGCCGGCGATCTCCGCCAGCACCGCGGCCTGGTAGCCGGAGCCGGTGCCGATCTCCAGGACGCGCGCCCCCGGCCGCAGCGCGAGCGCCGCGGTCATGTATCCGACAACGTACGGCTGGGATACCGTTTGACCCTCCGCCAGGCGCACCGCCCAGTCCGAATAAGCCTCGGCCCGGGCGTCTTCGGGCACGAAGAGGTGCCGGGGAACCTTCTCCATCGCCGCGCACACCCGCTCGTCCGAGACGCCGCGGGCCCGGAGCTGCTCGGCGACCATGCGCCGCCGCCGGTCGCGCCATTCATCGCCGGGAGAATCGTGCTCGCGACCCGTCGTCACCGTTCGCTGTTTTCGAGAAAACGGCCCATGCGCCGGAACTTGTCGAACCGCCGCGCGACAAGGTCGCCGCGTTTGGCTTCCCCTATTTCCCCGAGGTGGCGCAGCAAGGCCCCCTTGATCGTCTCGGCGGTCGCCGCCACATCCCGGTGCGCCCCGCCCAGGGGCTCCGGCAGAATCTCGTCGATCACCCCCAACCCGAGCAAGTCGTCGGCGGTGAGCTTCAGCGCCTCGGCGGCCGCCGGCGCGTGCCCCGAATCCTTCCACAGGATCGCGGCGCAGCCCTCGGGGGAAATCACGGAATAGTACGCGTGTTCGAGCATGAGGATGCGATCCCCCACGCCGATGCCGAGGGCTCCGCCGCTGCCGCCCTCCCCCAGGATGAGGCACACGATCGGCGTGGGAAGATCCGCCATCTCCTTGAGCGCCAGGGCGATGACGAAGGCCTGCCCGCGCTCCTCGGCTTCCATGCCCGGGTGCGCGCCCGGCGTGTCGATGAAGCTCACGACCGGCAGCCCGAGCTTCGCCGCCAGACGCATCTTCTGGATGGCCTTGCGATAGCCTTCCGGGTGCGCGCACCCGAAGCCGCAGGCCAGCTTCTCCCTGGTGGTCTTGCCCTTGCGATGCCCCACCACCATGCAACGCCTGCCGCCGATGCGGGCCAATCCCGTCAGGATGCACGGATCGTCCCTGAAGGCGCGGTCTCCGTGCAACTCGATGAACTCCTCCGCGACGAGGTCGAGGATGTCCGTGGCCTGCGGGCGATCCGAATGCCGGGCGATGAGCACGCGCTGCCAGGGCGTGAGATGAGCGAAAATCCTGCGCTTCATCTCCTCGCTCTTGCGCGTGAGCTGCTGGATCTGTTCGGTCAAATTGACGTCGGTCGAGGCCGAGAACCGCTTGAGCTCCGCGATCTTCTCGTCGATCTCCAGGATCGGCTCCTCGAAGTCGGGGGTGCGGCTCACGACCCGGCCGCCGGCTTCTTTGGCCATCATTAAATCTCCTTCAGCGCCTCCGGCTCGCGGGGCGAGTTCTCATTGTACCCTCCGCCACAGACCCCGGAAACCCCGCGGGCGGCGCTCACTCCCTGGCGCTCAGCTCGACGCTCACCGCATCGCGGGGTCCGACCGCAATGGTCCACATACAGCTTGCGGTGCAATACATGGTCGTCTTCGCCTTGAACGCGGCCGGACTCATGCCCCGCAGCGCCTCGTGGTACGCGTCCCGTTCCCAGCCGGCGAGGGCGAACCACGCTTCCTCGTCCGCCAGCGCCAGGCCGCGTTCGCGGCGCTCCTCGTTCTCCCGTTCGAGCGCCTTGCGCGCGAGGGTCAATTCCTCCTCCTCGACCGCGCGCCGCACCTCCTGGAGCAGCACGTTGCGCCCGAGACGCAGATTCTCCAGGGGCAGCACCATGGCGATCTGCACGCACAGCGCCTGCCGCGACACCACCACCTTGCCTTGAAGGTGGTACAGCAGCCCCTCGTCCTGGCGCAGCCGCCAGAGCCGCGAGCCGGGACCGCCCGCCAGAATCTCCCTAAGGAGCAACAGGGCGCTCAGGTTCTCGACGGTGCTCTCCGGCACGAACCACGCGCACAGAAGGTAAACGTGCGGCCGCTCGGTCTGGCGGTAGTCCTTGTCGATGATCACGGTGCGGGGAGGATGCCGGGGCGGCGTGAATTCCGCCGGTCCTCCCCCGAGGGGCGGCTGGCGCGCGGCGGACGCAAACGCGCGCCGGATCAGCGCCACGAGTTCGTCGACGTTCCTCGGGCCGCAGACCGCCGCCGCGAAGTGCTCGGGCCGCCACCAGCGGTCCCATTGCTTCCACGTCTTGGAAGCCAGGTCCTCGGGCCTCAGGGCCAGGATCGCGTCGTAGGATCCGGGAGGAAGCACCGCGTAGGGCGTCCCCTCCATGGCATGCTTCCACAAGGCGCGCTCCGCGGCTTCGGCCAGGCTCGGGAACCCGGCGGTCTCCACCAGCAGGTCCTGCCGGGCGCGCTCGATGTCCGGCGGACGGAAGGCGGGATCGAGAATCGCGCGGCTCACGCTGGCGAGCGCATCCTCGAAATAGACTTCCGGCGCGGAGAAGCGAATGAAACTCACGTCGCGCTTCGCGCCGGCCTCGACCTCGACGCCCCACCTGAGCAGTTCATCGCGGAAGGCATCGCCCGACTTGCCCTCTTCCCCGAACAGCAGGGAGCGCGCCGCCAGGGCGCTGACGCCTTCCTCGCCCGAAGCATCCGCCGCCAGCCCTCCGCGCACCGCCAGGGCGAAGGAGAACACATCGGACTCCGGCAGGCTCTGGGCCACCACGGGAAACGTGCCGGCGCCGCCGGCCACGACCCGGCGCTCGCGGCTCACGACGCTCGCGGCGCTCCGGCGCCCGTCCTCGTACGCGCCCGCCGGCGCCACCACGCCGAGGGCGTAGTGCTGCGGCCCGAAGTACTGCCGCGCGATCCAGCCGAAGCGCTCGTTCGGCACCTGGGCAAGCCGCGTGCGCAACTGGAGCGGGTAGTCCCACCTGCCGAGGATGTCCCAGCGCACGAGTTCGGTCGCGAGGCTCTGCGGGCTCTCGGTGCGCTGCGCCGCCTCGAGCCCGAGCCGGTTCAAGGCTCGGTCGATGACCTCCCGATCCGGCGAGCGGTCCAACATGCGCGCGAGCACGGCTTTCACCTCCCGCTCGCAGAGAGGGATATTGCCGGGATCGGCCACGGCGCGGAACACCGCCAGCCCACCTCCGACGCGCGGTTCGACGATCAGTTCCAGGCGCTTGGCGATGCCGGTCTGGTGGATGAGCTGTTCCCTGAGGATAGAGCGCTCGCCGCCGCAGAGCACGAAGGCCATGGCCTCGAAGGGCAGCCAGTCCGCATCGGCCGATGGCGGGCCTCGGAAGGAGAAGGCGAGCTGCGCTTCCGGGCTCGTCCAAGCCAGCACGCGCCGCGTGCTCGGCGCCAGCGGCGGCAGCGCCGCGAGGGCGGGCTGTGTGGTGGTTCCCGGAGCGTAGGAGCCGTAGGTTTCGCGCAGGAAGAAATGAACCTCGCTTTCGTTGACCGGACCGACGATGGCGAGCGTGAGGCGCCCGGGCGTGTACTCGGCGTCCAGCCGAGCGTACAACGCGGCGCTCGTCAGCTCCCTGATGGTGCGGGGGAACCCGAAACTCGGCAGTCCGTAGTTGTGGTCCCCGTAGGCGGCCTGATTGGCAATCTGGTACAGAACGAGGAGCGGATCTCTGTCCCGCGTCGCAAGCTCGGCGCAGACGACATCGGCTTCGCGCTGGACGTCGATCTGCGCGAACACCGGGTGGAACAGCATCTCGCGCAGGAGCTCCAGAGCCCTGTAGACGCCTTCCCGGCGCACGCTTATCTTGAACACCGTGTAATCGGGGAAGGTGTTGCCGTTGAACCTTCCCCCCAGTTCCCGCCATTTGGAGATCAGTTCTTCCCCGCTGGAGAATTCGGTTCCGCGGAACAGAATGGCGTGCTCGAGGAGGTGGGCGGCTCCGGCGGTCGCCGCCCCGTCCAGCGCGCTGCCAACGCGGAATCCCGCCGCGATGGCCACGGTGGAGGAAGCCGGCCGAGGCACGACCAGCACGCGCACGCCGCTCGGCTTGAGAACTTCGAGCTGCGGCGCGGAGGGTGGAACCTGCGCAAGGAGCGCGGCGAGGGCAAGCACGACCATACCGTAGATAATAAGGCACTCCGCCGGGCGGGTAAAGGCGCCGCCGGCCGCGCGCCCCCGCGCCGCGGGGTTCGACCCCGGGGCTTGGGGCACCCGGGGATGGATCTTTCTTCTCGGGCCGCCGGGTGGTATTCTGAACACCTTGGTTCGTCGGGGCGGGCCGCCGTGCCGCGCGCGCCCCGCGGGACAGCGGAGGATCCGCCATGCACCGCCGATTCACGCTCAGCCTGTGCATTTTCGCGGCAGGCTGTTTCCCCGTACGGCGCGAGTTCAATCCCTACGTGCTCCCCGGGACTGAGATCAGAGCCGTCCAATCCAAGTACCAGGAGCTCGACGCCGCGCCGGAGTACTACACCGCCGCGCGCGAGCTGAAGGTCGATATCACCATCGCCGACACCAAGCCCCAGATCCGTAACACCGTGCTCTGGCACCGGCAGTCGGTGGACGACCCGTGGTACCGAGGTCCCGCGAGCGCGCCCGGCGACCGCTGGATCAAGTTCAGGCCGGGCGAGGGCCGCTACTACTGTCGCGGCTCGGTCGTTTACACCGACGGGACCGAGGCTTTCTTGCCCGCGAAAAGCGCGCGCGCGTGCTTCTGCCTGGTCGTCGACCGGACGCCGCCGCAACTCGTCCTCTCCCACCCCGGCACGGTGCATGCGCTCACCAAACCGGCCCTCGAATTCCAGATCTGGGACGGCGGCCTGGGGCCCCACCCCGCGGCCGAGCTGTGGTTCAGCGCGGATGCCGGCGCTTCCTGGGAACGTCTGGGCGTCTTGTCGGTGCGCGAGGGCCCGAACAAGACTCCCTGGGAGGTGCCGAATCGACCCGCGAGCCGCTGCCTGCTCAGGCTCGTCTGCCGCGATCTGGCGGGCAACGAATCGACGGCGGAGCTCGACAGGACCTTTGCCGTTCTGCCGCCCATCACGATGCTCGAGGCGGGCGAGCGGTTCATCATGGGCACGAAGGAAACCGGCGCGCCGCCATCGGAGGCCGCGCCCGTGTCGCCGCCCGTGTCGCCGCCCGTGCCGCCGCCCGTGTCGCCGCCCGTGTCGCCGCCCGTGTCGCCGCCCGTGTCGCCGCCCGTGTCGCCGCCCGTGCCGGAGCCCGTGCCGGAGCCGCCGGCGCCCGACGCACGCCATCCCGAGGTGCCCGCCGCCGCTGTCGAACCGGAACCCGCCGAGGTCGAGCCGGTCATGGTCGCGGCGGAGCCCGTTGGCTTCGCGCCGGTGGCCGGTCCGGCCGCGATCGAGCCCGCGCGGCCGCAGATCATCCCCGCCCCCCCCCTCGTGGTTCACACGGCGGGCTGCGTTCGAGCCGGCGCCCAGCTCAACGTCCAGGTCGAGAATCTCCCCACCGACACTTGGCGGGTCGCGCTGCTTTGGCGCCCTACGCCCGCCGATTCCTGGAGTCGAACCGATGCGCTTCTTCAGCGCGATGTCTTCGCGTGGACGAGTCCCGCCGCGGATACCCGCGAAGGCCGGCTTCGCGTCGAGGTCACGGGCACGGACGGCGCCGTCACGGCGGCGGCCGAGAGCGGACCGCTGATCGTCGACGGCACGCCGCCCGAAATCCAGCTCGAGACCGTGCCGTCTCCCGACCCCCGCCGTTGCGTGGTGCGCGCCGCCGCGCGCGATGCGGGCGCCGGCGTCGAGTGGGTGAATCTCTTCGTGTCGCGCGACGGCGGGCATGCCTGGACCAGCGGCGCCATGGCCATGGACGACGCCGTCGAGATGCGCTTGGCGCGGGAAGACCGCGCCATCGGCTTCTTCGCACAGGCGCAGGACAGAGCGGGAAACCGCAGCGCCGCGCCGCGCACCGACACGCCGCCTCAGCTCGCGATCGGCCCGCGACCCGCCCTCGGGATCGTCCTCAACGATCTCGGACGCCAGGTCCTCAAGGGCGGCGAACCGGTGCACCTGACGTGGAACATCGCGGGCGAATACGCCGATGACTGCACGGCGGCCATCGAGATCCAAACCGAACTCGACGGCCCGTGGGAACGAGTCTTTGCCGCCGCCGTCGCTCTCGAGCACGCGTCCTGGAACGTTCCCGCCGTCACGATCCCGAGCCTCAATCTGCGTCTTCTCGTCAGCTTCCCCGGCGGAACGACGCTGGCTTCCAACGCCATCGGCCCCTACGCCGTCGCCGCCGAGCCTCCGTCGCTCGCCATCGACGGCGGGCCGCTTTTCGCGTCGCACGTCGCCGCCATCCCCGTCGCCGAGATACGTTCAGGGCCGGCCGACGTGGCCCGCGTCATCATGTACCTGCGCCCGGAGGGCCGCTCGGCCTGGACGGCGCGGGAGGCGCGCTACGCCTCCGGCGTCATCACCATGAGCACGGCGGATCTCCCCGAGGGCACCTACGATCTGTACGCCGCCGCGGAGGACCTCTGCGGCAACGCGGCGCCGGCCCCGCACGAGAACACGAAGCCTCACGGCGCCCTCACGGTGGACCGCGAGCCTCCGTGGGCGAAGTTGAAGCTCAATCCGCCGTACTACGAGGGCATCACGGGAACGGTCGACGCGATGCTCACCACCGCCGCGCGCGCTTGCCTTACCGTGCGGGAGAACGGCGCCGCGCCGGAGCGGATCCTCCTGGAACGCGACCTGCCCGCGGGCTCCACCGCGCTCCCGTTTCTTCCGCCGCCGGGTTTTCGCAGCGGCACCCTGAGCTTCGAGGCCCGCGACCGCGCCGGCAATCGCGCCCAGACCGCGGCGTACCTCGTCAACGCGGGGGAGACCCTTCGGCTGGAGTCTCCGGCGGACCAAGCGCAGTTGGTCCCCGGCGCCACCGCCACCGTCAGGTGGTGGATCCGCCAGGCGCTCCTCGACGAAGGCCCCGTCGTCGATCTGTGGTGGATACCGGGCCCCGGCGCGGTGCGCGAGAGCATCGCGCGCGACCTTCCTCCGGACAGGGCGTTCTCCTGGCAGGTGCCCGACCGTCCCGGCGCCGGACAGTCGCTCCGCGTCGAGGCGCGCGTCGGCGAGCGCATGCGGGCCTGCGCCGACACGGCCTGGACCTTCGTCATCGCCGCGCCGCACGCCGCTATCGCCCCGGCCGCCGTGAAGGCGCCCGCCGCCGATCCGGACTCCGACGAATTCGCCATCGCGGGCCACATCTGCCTGGACGAGCTGGAGAAGGCGCTCGCCGTCAAAGACACCGAGAAGGCCAACAACCTCCGCCTCCATGCGGGCAATCGCTTCCGGCAGGCGCTCAGCCTGGATGCGGGCAACGCCAACGCCTGGTGGGGCATGGCGCGGATGTGCACCGCGCCGATCAGCGTGGTCGAGGAGCTTGACAAGGCCGAGGAGTACCTCGTCAAGGCGGTCGCCGCCAATCCTCAGCACTATGACGCCTTGGTATTCCTGGGCGCCTGCAGGATCAAGCTGCGCAAGTACCAGGAGGCCGAGAACTCCCTGGCGCGGGCCCTCAACCTGCGGGACAGTCCGGTGGTCAGGTACAATCTCGGCATCGCGCTGCTGAAACAGGAGAAGTACGCGCCGGCGCTGGCCGAGTTCCAGCGCGCCGCGCGGGGGCCGGGGGCGATTCCCGCCGCGCGCCTCGCCATCGTCGAGTGCTTCGTCGCGCAGGTGGAATTTCTCAAGGCGCGCGACGCCTTTCTCGAGGCGCAAGCCGAGGGCGCCGTGCCCGAGGAGCACAAGCGGCTCATTCTGAAGCGCATCGAAGCGGGCTTGCAGGCGCCGCGGTGACCCCTTCGCCGCGGCGAGGAGAAGAGAAGTGAAGATCGAGCGCAACGCATGCGCGTGGACCTGCCCGGAGGGCGATCCGGCCCTCGAACGGGAGATCGCCGCCGCGCTGCGATGTTCGCCCCTCCTGGCGCGGCTCCTCTGGAACCGCGGCGTGCGCAGCGTCCAGGAGGCCGAACGCTTCCTTCAGGCCAAGCTTACGGATTTGGTCCCGCCTGAGGCCTTCAACGACATGGCGCGCGCCGTCGCGCGCATTCGCGCGGGGCTCGCGCGGCGCGAGAAGATCGCCGTCTTCGGCGACTACGATGCCGACGGCGTGTCCGCCACGGCGATCCTGATGCTCTTCTTCAGCCACCTCGGCGCCCAGGCGCAGGCGTTCCTCCCGCACCGCGTCAACGATGGTTACGGCCTTTCCCTCGAAGCCGTCCGCCGCATGCACGCCTGGGGCGCGAACCTCGTCATCACCGTCGACAACGGCATCGGCTCCGCGAAGGAGGTCGCGTTCGGCCGCGGCCTCGGCCTGGATTTCATCATCACCGATCACCACGAGGCCGCCGGCCCGCTGCCGGCGGAGGTTCCCATCCTCAACCCCAAAACGCCCGGCGAGCGCTATCCCTTCCGCGACCTGGCCGGCGCCGGCGTCGCGTTCAAGCTCATGTGGGCCCTCGCCCGGGAACTCTCGGGGCAGGCGAAGGTGTCGGAGGCCTTCCGCGCCCTCCTCCTGCGCTCCATCGCGCTGGCCTGCCTCGGCACCGTGGCCGACGTCGTCCCGCTTCTGGGCGAGAACCGCATCATCACCCACCACGGCCTGCGCTTCCTGCGCGAGCAGGAGAGCGCCGGCCTCAAGGCCTTGAAGACCAGCGCCTGCGGCCTGGACTCCGCGCTCAGGGCGCACGATATCGCCTTCCGCCTCGGGCCGCGGCTCAACGCGGCCGGCAGGCTGGGAGACCCCGGCCGGGCGCTGGAACTCCTCCTGACCGATGACCCGGCCCGCGCGGCGGACCTCGCCCTGGAACTGGACAAGGAGAACGACCGCCGCCGGCGCATCGAGGAGGGGATCATCAGCCAGGCGCGCGCCGCGGCCGTCGAGGCGCGCCGCGGCGACACTCCTTGCATCGTGCTCGCCAACCCCGAGTGGCACGCCGGCGTCATCGGCATTGCGGCGGCGCGCATCGCCGAGGAGTTCGCCCGACCGACGGTCCTGATTGCGCTGGAGGGCGACTCGGGCCGCGGATCCGGCCGCACGGCGGGCGGCGTGGCGCTCCACGAGGTCATCGAGGCGGCCCGCAGCCTCCTGGACGACTTCGGCGGGCATGCCGAGGCGTGCGGGCTGCGCATCAAGGCCGCCCATGTCGCGCCCTTCGCCGAGCGGCTCGGCGCCATTATCCGCGCGCGCTACCCGGTGCTCCGGGAGACTTTCACCGCCGACGCGGTCATGCCCCCCGACAGCCTCACCCCCGCCATTATCGCCGAGTGCGCGGGGCTGGCGCCCTTCGGCGAGGACAACCGCCCGCCCGTGTTCATCGCCGAGCGGCTCGCGACCGTCGGCGAAGTCCAGCGCATGGGCCGCACGCGCAGCCACCTGGCGTTCTTCGTCCGGAGCGGCCGGGCCGCCTTCCGCACGGTCTACTTCGGCGGCACCGCCGATGCCGACCGCATCGCCGGCCCGCTCACCTTCGCGTACGAGCCCCGCCTCAACACGTTCAACGGCGCCGGCGAGATCGAGCTCAACCTGAAGCGAATCCTGTGACTTCGCGGCCGCCCCGCCGTCACCGCGCCCCGTGGGCCCGCGAATCCGCGGCGAAGTGGGCCCGGATGTACTCGATGGCGCTTTCCAGCGACGGCAGGATCTTCGTGCAGAACCGCACCATCCAGGGGCTGCAGTCCTGGTAGGAGTACGGCGAGAAGGCGATCACGAACTTCCCCAGGTCGTGCGCGGCGTAGAAGACCTCCATCGCCGTGCCGATGCTGGCCTTGGAGTAGTTGACGAGGAGCAGATCCGCGTTGCGCACGTCCTGCAGGTCGAACTCCACGATCTCGTTGGCGCTGTCGACCTCGCGGTCCTTGAAGTTCCGCCGCATGGGATCGAGGAGGGCGAACTCCCCGGATAGGGCCGCCGCGGCGACCTCGCGCCACCGCCGCGCCTCGCCGTCCTTCTCGTCCATGATGGGCCCGCAGAGGTAGATCGTGAGCACCGCGCCGGTCTCCTTTCCTGCCGCGCCGCCGGGGCGTCTAGGCGGCCCGCAATCTTAGCCGCGCCCCGCGCCTTTGCAAGCGCCCGGCTGGTGCCCGCGCGGCGTTGATGCTACGATGGGCGCCCTGTGTGGAGGCCGCCATGGAACCAATGAAGATCATTGTTTGCGTCGCCCCCGACAGCGAGGAACTCGTCCGCTACCTGTTCCGCGAGCATCCCTACGTCGAGACCGCCGTGGAGGACCCGCTGTCGGTCCCGTGCGATGCCCTCGTCGTCCCCCACAATTCCTTCGGGTTCTTCGACAACGGTTTCCGGCTGCGCGTGGCGGATGCGCTGGGATTCGGCCTCCAGGACGAACTCCAGCGCCGCATCGCCGGGGCCCACGACGGCGAATTGCTCGTCGGCGAGGCTGAGATCCTGCCCACCGGGCGGCCGGCGCCGCCCTACGTCATCGCGGCGCCCATCGCCCGGGCCGGAACGGCCCAACTGAGCGCCACGGTGAACATTTACCTGGCGGCCCGCGGGGTCATGCTCGCGTTGAAGCGCAACCCGTCTCTGGGCATCGGCACCGTCGCGTTCCCCCTCGAGCACGCGCTGCTTGAGGGCGGCGTGACGGCGTACGCCGCGGCGCGCCAGATCCGATACGGCGTCCGCGCCGTGTACCGGGAAAGACCGCGCCGCGTCGCCAATCTCTCCAAGGCCATCCGCCGCGAGAAGGACCTGAAACGACTCCACAAGGAAACCGACTGAGACCGGCAGAGCGTTCGGGAGACTCCGCAAATATGCCGCTGATCACCTTCCTGTACATCACCAACTTCTTCACCGGCGCCATCGTCATGGTGGTCGAGCTCCTGGGCACGCGCCTGATGGCGCCGTGCTTCGGCACGGGACTGTACGTGTGGACCGCCCTGATCACGGTGACCCTCGTCAGTCTGGCCCTCGGCTACCGCACGGGCGGCTGGCTCGCCGATCGGTTCCCCCGCGCCGACCTGCTCTACGGCCTGATTTTCGCGGCGGGCGTTCTGCTCCTGTCAATTCTGCTGCTGCGGCGGCCGATCCTGCTGTGGGGCATTCGCTTCAGCCTGGCCTCGGGCGCCCTGGTTTCCGCGACGATCCTGTTCGGCCCGCCGCTTTTCCTGCTGGGCACCGTGGCGCCCTACAGCGTCAAGCTCTGCGCCGCGGAGTTCGGCCGGCTCGGCAACATCGTCGGGCGGCTCTACGCGGTCTCGACCCTGGGAAGTTTCGTCGGGACCGTGAGCGCGGGCTTTCTCTTCCTGCCCCGCTTCAGCAACGTGACGACGCTCGTCATCTGCGCCGCGGCCCTCGCCGTGCTGGCGGCCCTGTACTTCGGCCTGTTCCGCCGGCGGCTCCTGCCGGCCTGCGCCGGCGCGTTGGCGCTGGGAGCCGCGGTCTTCTTCGCCTGCCGCTGCGCCGCCGCGCTGCCTCACGGCACCTTGTCGACACGGGTCGAATGGCGCACCCTCGATCAGCGCAACGGCTTTTACGGAACGATCTCGGTGGTCGATCTCGCCGCGCCGGCCAACGAGCAGTGGCACCGGCGCTATCTTCTCAACGATGGCCTGACCCAGGGAAGCTACGAGCCGGTTCGCAAGATCCCGGCCGCCCCCTTCCCCTACGCCCTCTGCGATCTCGTGCTGCCCCACAAGCCCGGCCTGGAGCGTGTGCTCGTTCTGGGCCTCGGCGCGGGCTTCGTGCCCACCATGCTCAAGACCATTATCGCCCGTCCGGGCGAGGATCCGGCCCGCGCCCGGGCGAACTTCGTCATCGTCGAGATCAACCCCGCCATGGTGGACGTCGCGGCTCGTTGGTTCGATTTTCAGCCTGAGGAGTACACCGTCGTCATCGAAGATGCGCGCACGTGGGTCTCGGCCTACCGGGTGCGACCGGACACCCCGCCCTTCGATGCGATCATCGTGGACACGTTCCTCGGCGACAACACGCCCGGCCACTTGCTGACCCACGAGATGTTCGGCGAGCTCAGGCGCATCCTGGCCCCCGGCGGCGCCCTCGCCATGAACGTCTTCGGCAGCATCAGGGGGCCGGGCTCTCGGCTCCTGGCCGCGCTGGTCCGGACGCTCAAGGAGCCGCTGGGAGGCCCGCCCCTCTTTCCGCACGTGCAGATCTTCTCCCAGGAGGCGACGACGATCGCCCACAACGTGTACCTCCTCGCATCGGACGACCCCGGCGCGCGGCGCCCCGACGGCGTTCTCCGCATCGTCGTCCCGCGTCTGGACGCCTACAATCCCGCCGACGAATTCCACAAGGAGACGACCCGCTCCCTGCGGGACCAGACCGCCCTCCTGGCCGGCCTGGACCGCGCGCCGCTCTTGACGGATGACTACGCCGTGGCGGACCACCTCGATATCCCGGTCAAGGAGGAGATCCGCCGGAACATCGTCAAGAGTTGGGGACAGGTGCTGCTGGAGTGACGGCGCGGGCCGCGGCTACCGCGCCGGGCAAAGGCACTGGGGCAGACCGTCGGCGGTGGGGTCGATGCCCTCATCGGGGAAAGGATAGGCGGGCATCGCGCCGCTGCCGAAGAGATAGGCCAGGACATAGATCACATCGGCGATGTCGACGACGCCGGAGTCGTTGGCATCGGCCGCATCGAGGCACGACGGCGCCGATGCGTGGGCGAAGAGATACACCAGCACGAAGATCGCGTCGGCCACGTTGACGACGCCATCGAAGTTGGCGTCGCCCCGCCTGAACGGGCACGCCGGCGGCGGCGCCGTCGTGGCGCTGCCGCCGGCCAGCGCGGGCCGCACGCTCGCCGCCCCCGCGACGGTCAGCACGTTGTCGATGGGCGGCCTTCCGATGCCATCGCGAAGCTCCACCGGAATGCGCGTGTCCAGGGGAGCGCCCGCCGCCACGCCGTACTCCAGAAAGAGCAGCGTCCGCGCGGCGGGCGCGGCCGGCAGCATGCGTCCGTCGAAGGGCGGATCCACATCGATGATGACCCCGAAGACGAGGTGCTTCTCGCCGCCGGCGCCGTCCGTCACGGATTCCGCCGTGAATTCGGGCTGGAGGGCCTCGAGCCGCGTGCCCGCCAGCGTCACGCGCAGCCCCGTCAGGTAGTCATCCCTGAACGCGACCGCCACCTGCGCGCCCTGCACCGGATCGTGGTGCTCCGCGAGGACCGGATGCCGCACCGGGTTCTGCCCCGGCCAGACCTTAATGGAGGGGATGAAGAACCGATTCCGCGGCGCCGCGACTTCGATGACGTCCGCCCGCGCGACCCGGGCGGCGCCGCCGGGTCCGGCGACCGCCAGGGTCACCGTCCACTTCCCCGGCGCGGCGTAAACATGCACCGGGTTGCGCTCGGCGCTCGTGCCTCCGTCTCCGAACTCCCAAAGGCGGCTCCGAATCACCCCCGTGCTCTCGTCCGTGAATTGCACGGCGAGCGGCGCCTCGCCCGCCGTCGGGTCGCACGTGAAGTCCGCCGCGGGCGGCGGAATGTCGTTCCGGTACCAGAGGGCGCCGCCGGCCGCCGCCGCCAGGTGGAAAAAGCCGGCGCCGTCGCAGGCGCAAACCGCCTCGGTTTCCGCGGCGGGCGTCGCGCCCAGGTCCTCCTCCGCCTCGAAGCCGCGGCCGCGGTCCACCCTCCGCCGCACATCCCCGCCCGCCACATACACGCATGCAAGGGCTCCGTCCGGCAGGCCGCAGAGACAGGGCGAAACCGCGCCGGACGCAAGCAGCGCCGGAACGTCGAACGCGCCGGCCGAACCCTTCGCGTGCCAGACGCCCGCCGGGGTCGTCAAGACGACGTGTGGCACGTCGCCGGCGGCGGTCGTGATGAGATCATAGCCGCCGTCCTCGCCAATGCCCGCCGCGACAAGCGTCGGCTCGGATCCCTCGCGAAGGTAGTAAAGGCTTCCGTCCCGAAGGAACAGCACGTGCAGGCGCGCGCTCCAGGGCGACAGGTAAGCCCTCGGACGGGTTGCGTTCTCCGCGAGCGCGGCGGCCGCCCCGCCCTTGACGGCGCACAAGACCCGCGACGCCGCGCCGTCGAATTCCTCCCAGACCGCCTTGACGCCGCCCGAGGCTTCAACCCAGACCGATCCGTTGCGCTCCGCGACGCCGCCGGCCCTCGTCAGGCGTTGCGGCGCCTGGAAGGGGCCGCCCTTGTTCGTGACGTAGTACAGGAACTCGCCGGCCGTTGACCGCGCCTGGAACAGGATATGGACGGCGCCCAGCGGTCCGAGCCCGACGGACGGATTCCGGCAGTCGCTCTTCTCGACGGCGAAGGTTCGGAGGGTCGCGAACTCGTCCAGCGAGAACCCGCAGAAAATCCGCGTGGGCGCCTCCGGGTCGTCGCGGCCTTGAAAGACGAGGCAAGCGTTGCTCGCGGAATCGACCGCCATCCGGACCGATTCCGGACCGAAAATCCCGGCCCCGACCTGCGCCGGCGGGAACAGTTCGCCGCCGGCGGCGCCGGTCGCAAGCACGCCTAGACATAACGCCGCCGCCCGCTTCACACCTGCAACCTCGTTCCGCCGGACAACCCTCCGGCCACGCTATTCGATTCTACGGGCGGCCTGATGGCGGCGCAACCCGTCCGCGCCGTCGAAACCGAGCCCGGTTTTGAGTTGACGGCCCCGGGGCGTTTGCTACAATACGCCGGTCGCGGCGTCCCGCGTCCGGTGGAGAGAGAGAAAAGTGAACGAAAAACCGGCGGCGCGGCAGCAGTGGCCGGCTGTCGTCCCCCTGCTCGTCCTTTTCGCGTGCGTCGCCGGAGTGTTCTTCACGCTCACGGCGCTGCTTCCCCCCTTGGCGCCCGAGCTGGCGCCCGGCGGCGGCGCGCCCGCGGCGGCGCGCGTGCTTCCGTTTCTCCTCGAGCAGCCCTTCTTGACCGCCTTCGTCTGTCTGTGCGCCGGAGGGCTCGCGTACATTCTCGGCGACCGCGCCTGCCCGCTGCGCATCACCGCGTGGTACCTCGCCGGCGCCTTTCTGCTCGCGCTCTGGATCGCGCTCCTCGTCATCTTCCCGCAGACGCGCTTCACCATGGGCGGGCCGCTCCCATGATGAACATCGAGCTCAAGGCCCTCAATCGCTCGCTGCAAGCCGATGCGCGCGCGTGCCGCCGCATCGGCGCTCGGCGCGCCGCGTGCGTGCGCCAGCGCGACACGTACTTCCGCGCGCCGGCCGGACGTCTCAAGCTCAGGGAAACCGCGGCAGGCAAGGCCGAACTGGTGGTCTACGTGCGTCCCGACGCGCCGCGCGCCCGGGCGTGCCGGTATGCGCTCCTACCCGTCGCCGATCCGGCGCCCTTGCGCCGGCTGCTCGGCGCCTGCCTGGGGACCCTCGGCGAGGTCCGCAAAACGCGCCGGGTGTACCTGTGGCGCGGCGTGCGCATCCACCTGGACGAAGTCAGGGGGCTCGGGGCCTGCATCGAGCTCGAGGCCGTGCTCACCCGCGGAAAGACGCCGCGCCTGGCCCGGACCCAACTCGCGTTCCTTTGCAAGGCCTTCGGCATCCGCGCCGCCGATATCGCGCGCGGTTCGTATTTGGACCTGGGCGCCGGCCGCGGCGGCGCGTTGCGCCCGGCAACCAGTAAACTGAAAGCAGGCGCATGAAACCCCTCCACGACTACGCCGGCAGGCTCCCCTTTCAAACTTCCCACCGCCGAGCGACCGGCCTGGCGTGTTCGCTGTGCGAGATCGACCTCGGAGCCATCGCCGCGAACCTCCGCGCCGTGCGCGGGCTGCTTGCGCCCGCCACCAAGGTGGCGGCGGTCGTCAAGGCCGATGCCTACGGACACGGGGTCCGCAGGGTGGCGATGCACCTCCAGAGCCTCGGAGTCGAATGGTTCGCCGTCGCCACCGTGGCCGAGGGCCTCGAACTGCGCCGTTGCGGTATCACCGGGCGGATCATCACCCTCAACACCGCCATGGCGTCCGAACTCGACCTGGCCGTCACACACAACATCACCGTGTCGATCGGGAGCGCGGCCGAAGCCTCGCTCCTGAACCAGATCGCGTTCCACCTGGGCAGGACCGCCCAGGCCCACCTAGCCGTCGACTCGGGTCTGAGCCGGGGAGGCTTCACGCCCCAGGAGCTGCTCAAGGCCCTTCCGGAGCTTCAGGCACTGGACGCAGTCTACTGGGAGGGCATGTGGACGCACTTCGCCTCCCTCAGGAGTCTGCCGGACGCGCGCGCCAAGGTCGCGGCCTTCGGCGAGCTGGCCGGCGCCGCCCGCCGATTTCTGCCCCTGGCGTGCGTCCACATGGCCGGCTCCGTCGCCACGGTCAAGCTGCCCGAATCCCACTTCGACCTGGTGCGCCTGGGCATCGTGCTCTACGGCTACGTGCCGCACCACGAGCACACGTTGGACCTCGAGCCCGCCATGACCGTCACGGCGCCGCTGGTCGCGGTCAAACGCTACGCCGCGGGCACGCCGCTGTCCTATGAGGGGATGCACGTCCTGGCGCGCGACTCGAACGTAGGCATCCTCCGCCACGGGTACGCGGAAGGCTACGACGTGCACCTCACCAACACGGGCAGGATCGTGATCGGCGGCAAGAGCTATCCCATCGCGGGACGGATCACGATGGATCAAGTGCTCGTCGATCTCGGCGACGACGAGCACCGCCCGGGGGAGCGCGCGACGCTTTTCGGCCGCGCCGGGCCTTCCGTGCTCGACGTCGCGCAACGCGCGAACTCGCTCCCGCACGCGGTGCTGGTCGCCGTGGGCGGCCGCGTCGCGAAGACGTGGGTCAGGGCCGACGACGCCCGGGCCGCGCCTATTCCTTATCCGCGTCCCGCTCGGCAAATCGCCGGCCTCTGAGCACGACGGCCAGCAGCGCGAAGGACGCCGCGATTCCACCGCACAGGAGGAGCAGCGACCGCTTCGTCTTCCCCGGAGGAAGGCTCCCGCCGGCGGCGGGCTCCCTTCCGCCTTCCTCCGCGGCTTGCGGGTTTTCTTCCTCCGGCGCCTCGGCCGCCGAACGCTCGCGCGCGCGCCGGGCCTCGTCCCACTCCTCGCGGGACAACGCCAGGTCGTTGCGGCCGGCCGCTAGAATCTGATTGAGCTCGGGGAACTCGGGAAACACCCGCTCGGCGACCGCCGCCAGAGCGGCGTTCGCCGCGGCCGCCTGCGGGGCGGTTATGCGCACCTCGAGCACGCCTTCGTCCGCGAGCACCCGCGCCGCCTTGACGTTCGGGATCTCGCCGACCGCCGCGCCGACCTCGCCGGCGTAGGCACGGACCCGCGCTTCGGCGTCAAGCCGGGCGCAGAAGAGGCTCCACTCCCGTTCCAGCGCCGCGCGCAAATCGCCGCCGTGGTCCCGGAGCCGCTCGGCCTTGCCGGCGCCGAGCGCGAGCGCCTCTCTGACGCTCCGCGCCCGCGCGAAAACAACGTCCGCCTGCACGGCCGCCACGACCTCCGGCGCGAGCAGCCCGCTCTGGCGCTCCGCCCAGCGCGCGAAACTCGCCAGATCGGTCTTCAACGCGAGGCCGCGGAGATAGCCCCGCTGAATCTCCTCGTACCCGCCCTTGCCGGCGGAGACCAACGCCTTGCGAAATCCGGGCCGCTCCCTCGACTGCATGCACCGGCGGTACAGGTCGGCGGCATCTTGAAAAACGACCAGCGCATCGGCCACCGCCGAGCGCCGTTCCTGGAGCCCTGCCCGCGCTTCACCGGCCTCCCTCCGGGCCGCGCACGCCGCGACCCGCCCGTAGTCGATCGCCGACCCCGCGGGCTCGGAGGCGCGGGCAGGCGCCTCCTGGGACGCGGGCGCCTTCCCGCAGGCGGGACACGGCAACCTCCGCGCCCCCTTGCAGGCGGGGCACGCCACCCAGACCTTACCGCTGCCGTTGCAGCCCAGGCAGGTATGCTCGCCCTTTCCGCCGCAGCCGGCGCAAAGGGCGCGCCCTCGCCCCCCGCAGCGCTCGCACGGACTGAACCACTGCTCCCCGGACATGCGGTAGCGCCGCACCGTCCCCGTGCCCCGGCAGAAGGTGCACGGCGTCCCCTTGGCGCCCTTGCACGTGGTGCAACGCTCCTTGCCGCTCCCGCTGCAGCGCGGGCATGGTCCCCGCACCTGGCCGGTGTCGCAGCCGGGACAATCGACATTGCCCTTGCCGCGGCAGACCTCGCAGACCGCTTCGACGACCAGGCCCTCCCCGCCGTCATCGACCCGCGCCACGACGGGTGGGGGCCCGAGAATCAGCTCGACTTCCGCTCCGCGCAGCGCCGGCCCCCACCGCACCGGCTCGCCGTTCTCCGCCGCGCGAGCCCAGCGGCCGGCGGTATCCAGCACCATCGCGCGCGCACCGGAACCGCCGCCGTCCTCCTCAAACCCCACGGTCGGGCGCTGTTTGCCCGGCAGCGTGACCCAGCGGCAGCCGAGGAGCCGTTCGTAATTCTCCAGGTATTCCCGGAGCGGCTCCTTGTCGGCCTTCAGGTTGGTCACCGCGGCGGGAGGAAGACAGATGAGATCCCCGCCCGCCGCCGGTTCGAGCCGGAGTTCGGTCTCGGACTTCCCCACGAGGCGCGCGACGAAGGGAGCGCCCTCCGCGCGCGAGGCCGTCGAGAACACCTCCAAAGGCGGCGGCGTTCCGTCGGCCGCAAGAGCGCGCAACAGCGTCAGACCTGCACAAAGGAGGACGCCCACAATGCTCCTTCTACTTGCAACGACGAGCTTCTGCCCCTCCCCCAAGCTTATGAATCTTCCCCCGCACTGTCAATCAAGTTCACAGCGAATCCACCACGATCTCGCGGCCGATCCGCTCCGCTTGCACGCGTTCGAAGCGTCCCGGCAGCGGGTCGAGAGCGCTCGCCGTCCCGCAGGCGACCCCGAGGCGCACCGCCTCGCGCACCGAGAGCCCCGCGGCCAGTCCGAAAGCGATGCCGCCCGCCAGCGCGTCTCCGCAGCCCGTCGTGTTGACGGCCCGGACCGGCGGCGGCCGGAAGAGAAGCGCATCCTCGCCGGCCAGGACGACGCCCTCCGCCCCGGAGCTCACCGCCGCGTGGGCGGCCCCGCGGCGGCATAGCTCGCGCGCCTGCGCGGCCGCCTCGGCAGTGGAAGCCGCCCGGGCGCCGAGGAGCTCGCCGGCTTCCCTGCGGTTCGGTTTGACCAGAAAAGGGCCGGCGCCCAACGCGGCTGAGAGCGCGGCCCCCTGCGCGTCGACAATGACGCGCGAACGGCCGGCCTTGGCCATGAGACGCGCGTAGAAATCCGCCGGCAGTCCGGGCGGCAGGCTCCCGCACAGGCCGATCACCGCGGCCTGCCGCGCGCGGGCGACAAAAAGCGCCTCCAGCGCCTCGCGCTCGGCCGCCGACACGGAGTGCGGCTCCTCCACGAGCTCGGTCACCTCGCCGCGCTCGCGGTCGATCAGGCTCGCTGCCCGGCGGGAGGGGCCTTCGGTGTAGACGGGATCCGTCGCGATCCCCTCCGCGGCGAGGCTTTCGACCAGCCCCTGCCCGCGGCCGAAGAAACCGACGACGAGGCTCTCCCCGCCGAGGATGGCCGCCGCGCGGGCGGCGTTCACCGCCTTGCCGCCCGCGCAGCGCCGCACATCGCCCGTGCGGTTCACGGCGCCGGGCGCGAGCCGCTCGCACAGCCAGACCTCCTGGTCCGCGGAACTCAACGACAGGAACAGCAGCATTCGACCTCCCGCGCCCCGGCTCAGGCGGCCCCCGGCGGGGCACGCGCTCAAAGGGCTTCCGCCAAAAGCTCCGCCAACTCCCCCGGCGCAAACTCGCGCGGATTGGACCTGAGGCTGTTGCCGCTGGCCAGGGCCAGCAGCTCCGGCACCGCCGCGCGGGTCACGCCTAGTTTGCTCAAACGAACCTCGACGCCCAGGCGCTCGCACAGATCCCGAACGCGCGCGATCAAGGCCGCCACGGCGTCATCGTCATCGCCCCCTTCGGCGCCCCCGCAGCGCCGCCACAGCGCGGCGAGTTTCGCGCGCGCGGCGCGCCGGTTGACCTCCAGCGCGAAGGGCAACAACGCGGCGCAGGCCGCGCCGTGCCCCACGCCGTACAGGATTCCGAGGGCGGGCGCGATTCCGTGGGCCACCCCCAGGCCGGCGTGCGCCAGGCAAATGCCGCTCGTTAGGGCGGCGTAGGCCATGTCCGTGCGCGCCGCGCGGTTCCCGCCATCGGCCCAGGCGGCCGGGAGCGCCGCGAAGGCCCGGGGCAAGGCGCTCTCGCACAGGGCATCGGTAAGGGCGTTCGCGCCGCGGGCGATGTAGGACTCGAAGAGCTGCGTCAAGGCATCCATGCCCGACGCGGCGGTGACCTCAGGCGGCAGCGACACCGTCAGGGAGGGATCCACGACGGCGGCCGCCGCGAACATGCGGTCATCGCGGATGCTGCGTTTGAGGGCGCGTTCGCGCCAGGCGATCACCGCGTTCTTGGTGGCCTCGGAACCCGTGCCCGCCGTCGTCGGCACGGCCACGAAGGGCAGCGGCGCCCGCGCCAGCAGCCGCGTCCGCTCGGTGCCTTCGAGGAAATCCGCCGCCGAGCCCGAGTTCGGCGCCAGGGCGGCGGCGGCCTTGGCGCAATCGATCACGCTGCCGCCGCCCAGACCGACGACGACCTCGGACCTCCGCGCCCGGGCCTCGGCCGCCAGGCGGTCTACATCCGCGACCTCGGGTTCGCGTCCCGGCCCGTCCGCGCGCAGGACGTCGGCGCCTTCGCGCCGCAGCGCCGCCTCCAGCCGTTCCGCCGCGACCCCGCAGCTCCGCGTCGCGAGGAGCAGAACCCGCCGCCCGCAGCGCAGAATCTCCCGGGGCGCATCGCGGAGCGCCTCCCATCCGAAAACGATCCTCCGCGGAAACGCCAGGGTGAAGCCGTTCGCTGCCATGAGCCTCTTCCTTTTCCGTCCGCGCCGCCATAGCATACGAAGACACGCGTGCCTCTGTCCATGGCGGAAGAAACCCTGACGCTGCAGCTCGAACGCTTCTTGGAGCAGCTTGAGGCGCTGCCCGAGCTCCCGGAACGTCCCGCGCTCGCGGCCGATCTGCGCGGCATGGGCTTGCGCCTCTCCGCCCGACCCCGGGACCTCACCTACGCCCTGCTCTTCGGCCCGACGGGCTGCGGCAAATCCAGGCTCGCCAACAGTCTGTGCCGGCGCGAGGTCAGCCCGGTGGGCTATCGCCGCCCGACGACGACCGCGCCCCACGTCATCGCGCCCGCGGACCGCGCGGAGGAGGTTTTTCGCTGCCTGCCCCCCGTGCCCTTCGAGGGCGTCGCCGTTTCCGGCGCCCTCGCGCCGAACCTGGTTCTCATCGATGCTCCCGACATCGACAGCGTCTGCGCCGAGAACCGCGCCCGCGCCGAAGCCTTCCTCTACCTCGCCGACGCCGTCGCCGTCGTTCTGACCCCCGGCAAGTACGCCGACGAGAGCATCTGGCGCTATCTGCGGCGCTTCGCCGCCGAGGGCGCCGAGATTCTCATCATCCTCAATATGTTCGCGGACCCCCTGGTGCGCGAGGACCTCGCGGCCAAGCTCGCCGAAGCCGGCATCGCCGCCCCGATCGCCACCGTCCCCTTCGCCCCGGGCGGCGACCGCGAGCCCATCGCGGAGTGTGAGGATCTCGCGCGGCTTCGGGCGCGGTTCCAGGCCTGGGGCTCGTCGGACACTCTCCGGCGGAACGCGCTCGCGCGCTGCGCGCGCGGCGCGGTCGCGCGCATCGAGGCCGGTCTTTTCCCTTGGCTTGCGTCCCGGCAGGAGACGCTTGCGGCGTTGCGGGCCGACGTCGCCGCGGCGATCCGCTCCGCCCGCGGCGCCTTGGCCGACGGGCTCCCTTTCCGGATCGACGCGCCCACCGCCGCGCTGCTCTACCGGCGGATGCTCGCCAACCTTGATCGCGTCGATCCCTTCCGCCTGCCCCGGCGAATCCTGTCCTATCCCTTCCGGCGCGTCCGCGGCTTGTTCCACCGCGATGCGCCCGCTCGCTCCGCGCCGGCGGCGGCCGCGGCGCTCTGGGATCTCAACGAGGAAGCCTTCACCAGCGCGGTCCTCGATCTAGGCGAGACGCTGGAGGCGCGCAGCCGCCGCGCCGAATTCGAGCCTCCGGCGCGGGAGAGCGAGGACGACCTGCGCGCCCGCTTCCGTGCCTTTCAGGCCGAGTTTCGCGCGGCGATCGACGCCGAAGCGGCCGCCGTCACGCGGACCCTCACCGCGGGGCAGCGCGTCCGCTTCTACGCCGCTCAGGCCCTCGCCCTCGGCGCCATAGTAACCCTCGAGGTGCACACGGGCGGCTTGCTCACCATCACCGAGGCCATCGCGGGCGGCATCGCCGGTCCCTTCGCCGCCAAACTCATCGGCATGGCGCTCAGCTCCGAGGAAACCCGGGCCTTCAGCGCCCGGGCTCGAACCCGCTACCTCGCCGGCGCCGCCGATCTGCTCACGGCGCACGCGGCGCCGTACGAAGCGGCGCCGGCGGCGCGGCTCGCCGCGCTGGCGTCCATCCGCGCCGGCGGCGGCGCGCTGTGCACGGCCTTGCGCGCCCGGGCGGAGGGCCGGTCATGACGCTGCCCGTCCAGGTGCTCCCGGAAATCGAACGCGCCCTCGCCGGCGCGGCGCCGGCGCTCGGAGCCCGCGCGGCGGACGAGCTCGGGCGCGAGGCGGCCGAACTGCGCCGCGCCTTCGCGCGGGCCGACGATGTCGTCGTGATCGGCATCGCCGGCGGCACGGGCGTCGGGAAGTCGACCCTCATCAATGCTCTAGCCGGCGCGGTCATCACCCCGGCGAGCGTCGCGCGACCCACGAGCGACCGCGTGACGATCTACCGCCACGAGGCCCAGGACTACCCGATCGCCCCGCCCGGAGAGCGGCGCGCCTTCGAGGAACGCCGCCACACCCGCGAGGACCTCAGGCGGATTCTGATCCTCGACCTGCCTGACGGCGACAGCATGCGCGCCGAACACCGCCGCACCTTGACGTTCATCCTGCCGCAGACCGATCTCCTCCTTCTGGTCACCGACCCGCACAAGTACGGGGACCGGGCGTTTCACGATCTCGTCGAAGCCGCCGCACACGCCCGCGAGAACAAAATCGTCGTCCTCAACAAGAGCGATGTCCTCGCCGCGCGCTATGCCGGCCGGGGCCAAGACGTCCTCGCCGACCTGGTCACCGACCTGCAGGCGAAGCTGCGCGCCGGCGCGGGCGCGAAGGCGCTGCGCGTCATGCCGCTCAGCGCGTGCGAGGCGCTGGAGGCCAAGCTGAAGGGCCGCGCCACGCCGCCCGCCTTCGCCGCCCTCGAGACGACGATCGGGGAGCTGCGCGGGGAGAAGCTGCGCCGCCTCGTCAAGGAGCGCAATCTCGAGGCTGCTTTCGAGCGCTTCTGCGCCCGCGTGCGCCGCGCCGCGGACGCGGCGCGCTTCGCGGCGCGCTTCGATGCCTGCCGCAACGCCGTGGCGCAAATCGCGCGGGAACTCGACCTCGCCGGACGCGCCGTCTGCGAGGGGGCCTTTCCACCGCGCCTCCTGCCCGACCTCGCCCGCATGATCGCCCGGCGGAACACCGCGGCGTGGGCGTTGCCGGCCCGCCTCATCGCCCGGGCGCTTACGGCGCGGGGCCGGGCCGAGCTTCCCGAGCCCGGCATCGTCAACGAGCGCGTCAAGGCCTTTGCGCACCGCGCCGAGCGCGCCGAGGCGCGGCTCCGCCGGACCTTCGCGGAACACTGGGAGCAGGCGCCGGATCGTCCCACGGCCGCGCCGCGCGCGGCGCCGTGGGACTACGGCGAACACCTCGAAACCCTGGCCGGCCCCCCGCGCCGGAAACGCTTTCTCTGGGTCGTGTGCGTCGCCGTGTCGATAATGTTTCTCTGTACGTTTCGACCCGCGTTGCTCGAACTCCTTGGTCAGATCGAGGATGGGGCGCCGCCCGGCGCCATGCTGCGCGGGCTGCTGCTCGGCGGCGCGCGCGGATTGCTCGGGCTCCTCCGGCCGGGGGTGCTTGCCCTGTGGGCGGGAATCATCGTCGCCGTCTACGCCGCCGCCGTCGCCGGCGCGTTGTTCCGCGTCTCCCGGCGCGCCGAGCGCATCCTCGAAGCGCTGTCCGCATCGCTCCGCGCGGCGTTGGAAGCCGCGGCGTCCGAGCGCCGTGCGCCCTACGAGGCGCGCATTGCGGACCTCGCCGCGCGCCTCGCGGCGCTGCGCGCCGCACTGCCTCCGGAGTGCCGATAACCCGCGCCGCCGCGGTTTGACGCCCCTTCGCCCCGGAGTTATACTTCTCCGAACTCAGCCGCTGGGGAGGAAGGGTCTATGCGTGTCGTTCTCTCCGTCAGTGCCATGCTCGTGGGGCTGCTCGGCACCTATTTAGTCGGCACCGGGGTTTTCCTGCCGGGCAACACGCCTCCGGACACCTGGTGGAAGCCGATCCTGATTCCCTTGGCGAACCCCCACCCCTTGTCGTGGCTGTTCCTGACGGTATCCGTGGCGCTGGCCTTTTTCGGCGTGGCGGTCGCCGGCAGCACGCGCTCGCGCAGCGCGCAGGTCAGAACGAGCCAGATCCTGTTGTTCGGCGGGACGTTCAGCGTGCTGACCGCGGCCGGTTTCGCCGTGCTGCTCTTCTTCCTTTGGCGCCAGGGCACTACGAGCGCCCACAACCTCGGCCTCGTGTTCAATCTCGCGGCGCTCCAGGCCTGCCTGGGCTTGATCCTGGGCGGGGGCGCGACCATCGCCGGCCGAGGCTTCCGCCACGTGACCGTGCCGGTCATGCTTCTGGGCGCTATCGAAACCGCGGCCGCCGGCGCGCTGCTTTTCTACGGCACCTCGTTGTAGGGGGAACCATGGAACTGCGATATTGCGAGATGTGCGGCGAAATCATCAAGCTGCAGGGGAACAGTGAGACTCTCGAAGCCGGCGCGCACGTCTGCGAGCGCTGCGCCTCCAAGCAGCAGTCCGTGCCGGCGCCCGTGAAGAAAAAGGCCGAAGACATCGCGTTCCGTCCGGACGCGGCCGAGCGCGAAGGCTCCCCGACAGGCGGCGTCGCCAGCGAGATCACGCTCCAGCAACTGCTTGCCGGCTCGGAGCTCGATCTGTACAGCCCCGACACTCTGGCGCGCCGCAAGGCGTCTCATTCTCCCGCCGAGCCGGAGAAGCCCCGCGCCGTAACGAAGATCAAGCTTCTCGACCCCGATGCGCCGGCCGCGCAGTCGGGAACGGCCGCCGACGCCCCGGCCCGCGCCGCCACCGCCACCGCCACGGCCGCTCCCGCCGCGGCGGGATACATCGGCGAAAAACCCGCGCAGGTCAAGGACACCGGCAGCAAGACCGTGAAACTGCAACCCGTGAGGCCGCCCGACCGCGTGCGGTTCCCCTGCAAGATGTGCGCCGTGACGCTGGAGATCGCGCCCATCATGAAGACCAGCCGCCTGCATTGCCCGAAATGCAGAGCCGGCATGTCGATCACGCCCGACGGCAACGTCAAGCTCCTCGACGGCGGATCGGTGGCGGTGCGCATCAGCGACTCCAATGTTAGCCGCGCGAAGCCGAAGGAGCCCTCCGCGCCGGTCAAGGACTTGTCGGGCGCGCCGCTACTCGACGCGCACCCGAGGACGTCTTCCGAGCCCGCGACGCGCCTGCCGAGTCCCGCGCCGGCGGCGCCGCCGCCCCGCAACTTGCCCGCCTTCGACTACACGGACACGATAATTGAGGATTTCACGGCCCCCGCCCCGCCCGTGCAGCCTTCCTTGCGCAACCAGGAAGTCACGCTCGCGCCGAGCGGCAGCCGCGTGCACGAGCGCGAGGAGGAGCGGATGCCGATCCTCCGCGAGCAGCGCCGCGCCACGGGGCAACTGGTGAAGGCGCTCGCCCTCGGGCTGGCGCTCGCCGCGCCGTTCTACCTTTGGGGGCTGCTCGTTTACTTCAACCAGGCCGACAAGGTGAGCCTCTGGCTGGAGGCCTGCGGGGGCATCGTCAACGACACCTTCACGCGGCTCCTCGCCGCGCGGTAGCTCGTCCTTGACAGCCGAACCGCAAGCGCCTACGATTCTCCTTTGCAGGGCGATTAGTTCAGTTGGCTAGAACGCCAGCTCGACAAGCTGGAGGTCATAGGTTCGAGCCCTATATCGCCCACCAGACTTAACGCCTGGCCGTGACGTATGTTACGGCCTTTTTTGTTTCGAAGCGCCCGGGTCGAGACAGCCGCCGGCGGACGGGTTTCCTCAAAACCGCCCGGCAAGCGCGCGAAGCGACATCGGGCCGTGGCGGGAACGCCGCTCCCGATCGGTGACCGCCCACAGGCGGAACGCGGACCTTCACCGCTTCGGATCGTCCGTCCCTTGGTCGGGCTGCCGCCCCTCCATGTAACGGAGGCCCTGCCCGCGAGGCGCGCCGCGCATTCAGTGAAGTTCCGAGACTCTCTTTCTCGCGTCCGTCCAGGGAGGCGTCCCCAGCGGCCCGCGCGAAGCTCCAGGGACAAGAACGCGAGGCAAACCGACTCGAGAACGCGAGGAGAGGAAAGGTTGTTATGCCGGCCCACAGCGCTCGCCCCAGACGGACTTCGCCGGACCCTTACGATCAAACGATATCCGCGACCACCAGGATGAAAGCGCCGGTGGGGAGCCACCGCGGCCATAGGGGCTCCACGATCCGCGCGAGCGGTCCCCCGCCGGAAAGGTGGATCGCCGTCCTTGTCCGAACCCGCCGCACCGGCAGCCCGGCAAACAATCCCGCGGCCTCGCCAACCGTATGCCAGCGGGCGCCCCGGTAGCCGCCGCGGCCGGATCTCACGCCCTTCCGGAGCCACAGGAGGCTGCGGCGGTTGAGCAGGCCGATGGCCACCCGGCGCCGCGCAACGCGAACCAGCTCGCGGACAGCGGCGCCTTCGTCCTCGACGAAGCACAGCGCCGCGACGGACACGACGAGGTCAAAGCTCGCGCTGCCATAGGGCAGGGCGCGCGCGTCGGCAAGCTCGTAAGACAGGTTGGCCTTCGCCTGGCGCCGCGCATACGCCAACCGCTCGGAATTGACATCGACGCCGCTGACCGGCCCTTCCGTCGCCGAAGCGAGGAGGCGCGTGAAGTAGCCCGTGCCGCAGCCGACATCGAGCACCGCTTCCCCCGGGCGGGGCTCCAGCTCGTCGAGGAGCAACGCCGCCTCGCGCCGCCCGATCCAGCGGCCCCGCGGCGTCTCATACCAGCCGTCATAGGTTTCCGCGTCCATCACCTTTGCCCAAGCCGCCTGAGGGGTTCGACCCCGCCACACCCCTATTCCTGGAACACCCCCACATCGACGGAGCTCCACTCGGTGCCGCGAGCAACCCGATAGGAGCCCTCGTTGGCGTTGTCATATCCCGGGATCGTAAGCGGATACTCCGCGACAGTCAAACAACGCGGGGAGACTCCTTAAACGCCGCGCCCTTCTCCCGGACCGGTTTTGGGCGGTACAATACCCCGTTCGGACCGCGGGCCCGCGGGCGCGGGGCGCCCCGGCATGAAAGGAGCTCGATCATGGCCGCGAACGACGAGGCGCGACCACTGCATTTCATCCGCCAGATCGTCGCCGACGACCTGGCCAGCGGGAAGCACGGCGGGCGCGTGGTGACGCGCTTCCCCCCCGAGCCCAACGGCTATCTCCACATCGGCCATGCCAAGTCGATCTGCCTCAATTTCGGGCTCGCGCTGGAAAACCGCGGCGGCGTCTGCCACCTCCGCATGGACGACACCAATCCCAGCAAGGAGGAGCAGGAGTACGTCGACGCGATCATCCGCGACGTGCGCTGGCTCGGCTTCGACTGGGGCGACAAACTCTTCTACGCCTCGGATTACTTCGACCGGCTCTACGAGTACGCCCTCGATCTCATCGCCAAGGGCAAGGCCTACGTCTGCGACCTCACGCCGGACGAGATCCGCGACCACCGCGGGACCCTCATTCAACCCGGGAAGGAGAGCCCGTACCGCTCCCGCTCCATCGCCGAGAACCTGGACCTCTTCCGGCGCATGGCGGCGGGCGAGTTCCCCGACGGCGCCCGCACGCTCAGAGCCAAGATCGACATGGCCGCCCCCAACATCAACATGCGCGACCCGGTCATGTACCGCATCCTGAGGGCGACGCATCACCGCACGGGCGACAAGTGGTGCATCTACCCCATGTACGACTACGCGCACTGCGTATCCGATGCGATCGAAGGCATCACGCACTCGATCTGCACCCTCGAGTTCGAGAACCACCGACCGCTTTACGACTGGTTCCTCGACGCCCTGAAAACGCCGCACCACCCGCAGCAGATCGAATTCGCGCGCCTCAACCTCACCCACACCGTCATGAGCAAGCGCAAGCTCCTCAAACTCGTCAAGGAGGGGCTTGTCCACGGTTGGGACGACCCGCGCATGCCGACCGTCGCGGGCCTCCGGCGCCGCGGATTCACGCCCGAGTCAATCCGCGATTTTTGCGAGCGCGTCGGCGTCGGCAAGAACGAGAGCCTCGTCGACATCGCCCTCCTGGAGCACTGCCTCAGGGAGGATCTCAACCGGCGCGCTCCGCGGGTCATGGCGGTCCTGAAGCCCCTGCGCGTGATCATCGAGAACTATCCCGAGGACCGGGTCGAGGAACTCGACGCCGTCAACAACCCCGAGGATGCCTCGGCGGGAACGCGCAAGGTGCCCTTCGCGCGCGTCCTCTACATCGAGCGCGATGACTTCATGGAAGATCCGCCCAAGAAGTTCTTCCGCCTCGCGCCGGGGCGCGAGGTCAGGCTGAGGTACGCGTACTTCGTGACCTGCACGGGCGTCGTCAAGGATCCCGCGAGCGGGCGGGTCGTCGAGCTGCGCTGCACCTACGATCCCGCGACTCGGGGCGGCGGCGCGCCTGACGGCCGCAACGTCAAGGCCACGCTTCACTGGGTCTCCGCCGCGCACGCGCGCGACGCCGAGGTGCGGCTCTACGACCGCCTCCTCTCCACGGAGGACCCCGGCGCCGCGGGGGAGGACGACGCTTTCATGGCGGCCATCAATCCCGACTCGCTCCAGGTCCTCACGGGCTGCAAGGTGGAACCCGGACTCGCGGCGGCCTCCCCGGGCGCCTTCTTCCAGTTCGAGCGGCTGGGCTACTTCTGCGCCGACCTGCGGGATTCCAGCCCCGACGCCCCGGTCTTCAACCGCACGGTGGGTTTGCGCGACGCATGGACCAAGGCCCAAGGGGTGGCGCGAGCCGCGCCGCGCGGTTGACGCCGCGCTTTTTATCTGTTTGAATAGGGGGTTGCCCTCTGCGGACTTCGGGGCGCTTTCCCCGTCCGCCGGGTGCGCGCGGGCCCATGCGTCGTCGCAAAGGATTCCGATAATGTCACTTACGCAACACATTGCTCTCAACGGCTGGGTCGAGGAGATGGCCAAGATGTGCCAGCCGGACGAGATCGTCCTCATCGACGGTTCCGCGCGGCAGCGCGAGGAACTCCTCCAGGCGGCGCTCGCGACCGGCGAAGTGCACAAGCTCAGCCAGAGCGCGCTGCCCGGCTGCCTCTACCACCGCACCGACCCGAACGATGTAGCCCGCACCGAACACTTGACCTACGTGTGCACCCCGGTGAAGGAGGACGCCGGCCCCAACAACAACTGGATGGCGCCCCAGGAAGGCTATCGGCGCGCCGGCAAGTACTTCGAGGGCTCGATGCGGGGCCGAACCATGTACGTGGTCCCCTTTTCCATGGGCCCGGTGGGCTCGCCCTTCAGCAAGATAGGCATCGAGCTCACGGACAGCATCTACGTGGTCCTCAACCTCCTCATCATGGTGCGCGTGGGCAAGGACGTGCTGGAGGAATTGGGCTTCGGCGGCGAGTTCACCCGGTGCCTCCACAGCAAGGCCGACCTCAAGGTCGATCACCGCCTCATCCTGCACTTCCCCGAGGACAACACGATTTGGAGCGTCGGCTCAGGCTACGGCGGCAACGTGCTCCTCAACAAGAAATGCCTCGGGCTGAGGCTCGCCAGCTACATGGCGCACAAGGAGAACTGGCTGGCGGAGCACATGCTCATCGTCGGCATCGAGGAGCCGAACGGCCGCATTGACTACGTCGCCGCCGCGTTCCCGAGCTCCTGCGGCAAAACCAACCTCGCCATGCTCGTGCCGCCCGAGCGTCTCAAGGCCAAGGGGTACCGGATTTGGACCGTCGGGGATGACATCGCCTGGATGCGCATCGACACCGACCGCAAGCTCTGGGCCATCAACCCCGAGACCGGCTTTTTCGGCGTCGCGCCCGGCACCAACAGCCGCACGAACCCCAACGCGGTCAAGACCATCCAACGCAACACGATCTTCACCAACGTCGTCCTCAACCCCGACGGCACGGTGTGGTGGGAGGACGGGGATGGCCGGCCCCAGCCCGGCGCGCAGGACTGGCTGGGCCGGCCCTGGCACCCCGGCGCGGCCGGCGATGACGGCAAGCCTGTCAAGGGCGCCCACCCCAACGGCCGCTACACCGCCCCGATCGTCCAGTGCCCGACGCACACGTTCCGCATGGAGCATCACCACGGCGTGCCGATCTCGGCGATCATCTTCGGCGGCCGCCGCGCGCGGCTGGCCCCCCTGGTCTATCAGTCCTTCGACTGGGCCCACGGCGTCTACGTCGGCGCCACGATGGCCAGCGAGCTCACCGCCGCCCAGTACGGGACGCAAGGCGAGGTCCGGCGCGATCCCATGGCCATGCTGCCCTTCTGCGGCTACAACATGGCGGACTACTTCGAGCACTGGCTCCGAATCGGCGTCCGCATGCGCTGGCAACCGAAGATCTTCCATGTCAACTGGTTCCGCCAGGACGAGGACGGCGCCTATCTCTGGCCCGGCTTCGGGGAGAACCTCCGGGTGCTGGAGTGGATCCTCGCCCGCTGCCGGAACGACGTCGACGCCTACAAGACCGCCATCGGCTTCATTCCCAAGTTCTACGACCTCGACATGACGGGCCTCGACCTGCCCGCCGAGAACATGCACAAGCTCTTCCAGATCGATCCCGAGGCGTGGATGCGGGAGTTGGAGGACATCGAGCAGTACCTCAGGCAGTTCGGGTCGCGCCTCCCGATCAGCCTGTGGGCCGAGCACGAGGCGCTCAGGCGCCGGCTGGAGGAACTCGGGTCGGGTTCCGCCAAGGACCCCAAGCCTTTCAACCCCACCCGGACCTGACGGCCGTCCCGCGCCCAGTCTTGATCTCCGGGGCGCCGCGCAGGATAATCGATGGCGTCCGAGGAATGAGCGAGGAACGCCCCCATGAGTCTGGCGGAACGTCTACGCGAGCTCGAGCAACGCGGCATCGACCTGGTCGCGATCCTGGGCGGTGATGTCGCCGTCACGCCTCGCGAGTTCCAGGAAATCCTGCGCGGCTTTCCCCGCGGCGCCGAGGACTTGCTCTACAGCGAGCTCCTGTACCAAATCACGCTGCGGCGCTTCGACGAGAAAGAGGCCGCCGAGCTCTGGCGCCTCATCGCGCGCCACAAGGAGCGCTTGAACGCCGAGCTCAAGCGCAACGTGGGATTCCGCGTCGCGCTCCTCGATTACCTCACCAACAAGCAGCCCCGCGTGCGCGCCGTCCGGATCCTTTCCGGCCCGGAGTTCGATGACGTCATGGCGCAGGTCAACATGGACGCCTTGACGAGCGTGTACAACCGCGGCTGTTTCGCCGCGCAGCTCGCCCGGGAGCTCGAGCGGGCCCAGCGCTACTCGGCGAAGGTGTCCCTCCTCATGCTCGACATCGACAATTTCAAGCTCTACAACGACACGCGGGGCCACGTGGCCGGCGACGAGGCGCTCAAGGCCGTGGCCGCGTGCCTCCAGGCGACGGCGCGCGTCACGGATCTGGTCTGCCGCTACGGCGGCGACGAGTTCGCGATCATCTGCCCGCGCACCGTGAAACACGATGCGCTCACGCTGGCCGACCGCCTGCGCAAGGCGGTCAAGAATCTCGGTTTGGTTCCCGACGTGAGGACCGCGGCGGAACCCATCACCCTGAGCGTGGGCGTGGCGTCCTATCCCGACGACGCCGACGCCCCCAAGGCGTTGATCGAGTGCGCGGACCAAGCCCTCTACCGGGCCAAGGACGAGGCCGGCCGCCTGGCCCGCCTTGCGGGCGCGCCGCCGCCGCGGACGGAGCCGTAAGCGCCCCTCAGAAGCAGTTCATCGCGCAGATGAGCTTCTTCAGGTCCAGGGGCGGCGGCACGAACGCCACCTGCGGCAAGTCCTCGGACGGCACATCCTTGACGACCGACCGGTCGGCGCCCAAGAGCACGATGGGCACCCGCAGCCCGCGATTGGCCAGGAAGCCGAACACCCACGACGAGCCGCTCTTGAGCGTCGACGCATCGACCATGATGAGATTCATGTAGCGCTGCGACAGGATCGCGCGTCCCGTCTCCTCGCCGATGGCGATCTCGAACTCCTGCCGCACGGTCTCCAGCATCGCGCGAAGTTGGACCGCCTGGTTCTTGTCGCTGGTGAGGATCAAAATGCGCTTCATGCCGTGACCAGGTTCCTTTGCGCCTTCTTGCGCTTGAGCAGCCGGAGCGTCCTGCCGCCGTCGAAGTACGCCACGTCGTCCATGAACTTCCACATGATCATGAGGCCGCGGCCGTGCTCCCGCGCGCGACCCTCGGGGGTGCGGGGATCCCGCACCGCGTCCTTCGTGAACCCGCCTCCCTGGTCGGCGATGATCACCCCCCACGCCTCTTCGTCCTCGAAGATCTCCAGGCGGATTCGCTTGGCCGGATCAGCCTGGTTGCCGTGGGAGAAGGCGTTCTGCAGCCCCTCGTCGAGGCTCACGCGAACGCGAAGCAGTTCCCGTTCGTCGCGCACCAGACTCCGGCTGATGCAGGCGAGCGCGTCCTCCAGCAGCCGCCCCTTCTCCTCGAACGTCGTGGCGATCTCCCGGGCGAACATGATGTTCGCGGGACGCGCGCACTCCGAGCCCTCGATCGAAACGGAGAAGGTTCCCTTCCGGGCACACTGTTCGCATCGCATGCTCTTGGGATATCGGCAGCGAGGCGCAATCGCTGAAGCGCGGGGGATTATCGGGCGTAGGCCAGCAGCGCGGCGACCTTGGCGCGCAGGTCCGGGCGGCTCACCACCAGGTCGACAAATCCGTGCTCGAGGAAAAACTCCGCCGTCTGGAAACCCTCGGGCAGCTCCTTCTTCATCGTTTCCTTGACCACGTTCGGGCCCGCGAAGCCGATGAGCGCCTTGGGCTCGGCGATGACGATGTCCCCGAGCGCCGCGAAGCTGGCCATGGCGCCTCCCATGGTGGGATTTGTCAGGATCGAGATGAAGAAACCGCCCTCGCGCTGGAAGCGCGCCAGGGCCGCACTCGTTTTGGCCATCTGCATGAGGCTCAGGATGCCCTCGTCCATGCGGGCCCCGCCCCCCGATCCCGACACGAACACGAAGGGCAGCCGCTCCGCGGTGGCGCACTCCACCCCGCGGCAGATCTTCTCGCCCACCACCGAGCCCATGCTCCCTCGCATGAAGCGCGAGTCGCTCACGCCGAACACGATCTGGATTTCGGAGATCCGGCCGCGGCCTATGACGCAGGCATCCCGCAGGCCGGTGTCCTCCTGCGCTTTCTTCAAGCGCTCGCGGTACGGCTTGCGCCCCGTGAACCGGAGCGGATCGTCCGGCTCCAGATCGGCGAAAAGCTCGCAGAACGAGCCCGGGTCCAGCAGCGTGTCGATGCGCTCCCGGCTGGAGATCTCGAAGTGGTAGCCGCACTTCGGGCACACCTCGATCATCGCGCTGACCTTGGTCTTGGTGACCATCTTGCGGCAGTCGGGACACTGCACCCAGAGATCCGGCATCTCGCGCCAGCGATGGAACTTGGCTTTATTCTTCGGCGACACGCTCGCCCTCCTCGGCGGCCAGCGCCCTGAGCCGGGCGCAGGCCTCAGCCCGGTCCGGGCGCCCGAACACGGCGGATCCGGCGACGAAAACCTCGGCGCCGGCCGCCCGCGCGCGGCCGACCGTCTCCTCGCCGATGCCGCCGTCGACCTGGATCCAAAAACGCTCCTGGCCCAGCCTCTCCCGCACCTCCAGCGCCGGCGCGATCTTCTCCAGGTTTTCCGGCATGAACGCCTGGCCTCCGAACCCGGGCTCGACCGTCATGATGAGCAGCAGGTCGGCCGCGTCCAGGAGCGGCAGCACCCGCGCCACCGGGGTCCCCGGCCGCAGGGTGATCCCGGCCCCCTTGCCCCGCGCCCTGAGGGCTTCGAGGATCTCCCGGGGCCGCTCCGTGGCCTCGACGTGAATCGTGATGCGGTCGCTTCCCGCGTCGATGAAGGCTTCCAACAGCCGCTCGGGCCGTTCGACCATGAGGTGCACGTCGAGGTACAGATCCGTCGTCGCGCGCAGGCACTCGACGACGGGGGGGCCGAAAGTGATGTTCGGGACGAAGTGGCCGTCCATGACATCCACGTGGAGGAGGTCGGCGCCGGCGCGCTCGACGTCGCGGATCTCGTCACGGAGGCGCGCGAAATCGGCGCTCAGAATCGACGGCGCGATCCGCACCGGCCTCAGGCGACGCCCGCGCTGGTCAGTCTTCGCGTTCATGTTGCGTGAAAATTATAGGACCGGCCGCTCCGCGCCGCCAGCCCCGGACCCTTTTGCAATCCCGCGCCGCGCGTGCAATAATATGCCTTCCGCGCGCGCGGCGGGAACGCGCCGCGGCCGGCTCGCCCGCAACGAGGCATGACAATGGTTTCAGAAAAAGTCCGCGTCCGCTTCGCTCCGAGCCCCACGGGTTATCTACACATCGGCAGCGCCCGGACCGCGCTCTTCAACTGGCTCTTCGCGCGGCGCCACGGCGGCGTCTTCGTCCTCAGAATTGAGGACACCGACGAGCAGCGCAACAAGACCGAGGCCTTGGCCGCGATCTTCGAGGGCCTGAGGTGGCTCGGCCTGGACCCTGACGAGGGCCCCGAGCAGGGCGGAGACTACGGGCCTTACTTCCAGAGCGAGCGCGGCCCGACCTACGCCGCGGCGACGGCGCAGCTTAAGCGCTCCGAGGGGATTTACCCCTGCTTCTGCACCAAGGAAAGGCTGGCGCAGCGCCGGGCGCAGCGGGGCGCCGGCGGCGACGCCTCTTGGCACTACGACGGGCACTGCCGCGCCCTGCCCGCCGCCGAGGCCGCCGCGCGCGTGGCGGCCGGCGAGCCGCACACCTGGCGCCTCAAGATCCCGCGCCCCGGCGCGACGTCGTTCAACGACCTGATCCACGGCCCGACCACCGTCGATCACGCCGACGTCGAGGACCTCATTCTCCTCCGCGCCGACGGCACCCCGACCTACAACTTCGCCGTCGTCATCGACGACCACCTCATGGCCATCACCCACGTCATCCGCGGCCAGGATCACCTGACGAACACCTTCAAGCAGGTCCTGATCTACGAGGCCCTGGGGTGGACGATTCCCGCCATGGGGCATATCTCGCTCATCCTCGCGCCGCCGCCCCACACGGGCAAGCTCTCCAAGCGCCACGGCGGCGCCGAGATCAAGGAGTACCAGGACAAGGGCTACGACCCGGACGGCTTCGTCACGTGGCTGGCGATGATCGGCTGGTCCTTCGGCAAGGACGAGGAGAAGGAGCCCATCCCGCGAGAGGAGCTGATCGCCAACTTCGACCTCGCCAACGCGGGCAAGGCCAACGCCCGCATGAACCCTTCCAAGCTCGACGCCATCTCCGGGCGCCATTTCCGCGCCGCGCCCCCGGCGGAGTTCGCCCGGAAGATCGACCCATATCTGCGCGCCGCGGGCTTCGCGCCCGAGCGCCTGCCGGCCGGGGACGGCGCGCTCGCGCTCATCGCCGAGTGCGCGCAGCCGCGCATCGACTACCTGGCTCAGGCGCCCGAGGTCGTCCGGTGGGCCTTCGAGGACCCGGCGCCGGAGCCCGACAGCGTGAAAGCGCTCGCCGAAACCGAGGGCGCCGCCGCCTTCCTCGAGGCCTATGCCGAGGATCTGCCCCTGGAGTTCACGGCGCCCGAGGACCTCGAGGCGCACGCCCGCGGCTTCACGACAACCCGCGCCCTCAAGTTCGGGGCCTTCGCCAAGGCCGTCAGGGCCGCCCTCACCGGGAGCTTGCGGAGCCCGCCGCTCTTTCACTGCGCCTGCCTGTTGGGCCGCGATGAGACCGTGCGCCGTCTGAAACACGCCGCGCGGATCGCGGCGGGCGGCAAGGCCTAGGCGCCGCGCGGGCGGGAGGCCCGTCCCGGTCATCGCGCGCGCCCGCGGAGCCGGCCGAGGAGCTTCTTCGGAAGTTCGCCCGAGCAGAGCCGCTCGGTGAAGCTCCTGCGCGAGGGCTTGAACGCCTCGCTCACCGCCGCCGAATAGGGCTTGTAGACATCTCGGACGGTGCGCCAGTAGCCCTTCTCCCTGATGGCGCGCAAGCCGTCCTTGTAGTAGCCCAACACCGCGCGATCGAGCAGATCGAAGCCCGCGGACACCGAGCCGTACAGGCCCAGACCGGTCTTGCGGGCCTTGTCCGCCACGAACATCGCCACGGCCGTCGAGATGCCGAAAAGGGAGCGCTCCTCCCGCGCCGCCAGGGCTTCCATCTCCTCCCAGGCGCCCGCGACCGCCTCGGCGCTCACGAGGTCCCGCCTGTCGGGCGCCTTGAGGGACTCTCTGAGCGCCTCGACCGAGGCGCGCAGGTCTCCGACCGACAAGGGCGGCGTGTCCATGCGGTCGGCCAGCGTGCCCGCGGCGCGCTCCAAATTCGCCAGGAGTTCCTCCACCGTCTCGATGGCCGCGCCGCGGTCGATGACGCCGAGCCCGCGCAGCTCCTCGACGAGACGCCGGAAGTAGGTGCGCACGCCGAGGGCGCAGTCGCTCAGGATCGCCAAGCCCCAGATCGGCGAGAAGTGCAGCGCCGCGAAGCCGGCGACATCGATCATGTTGCCCACCGCCTTCTTGACGGCGAAGTGCTCCACCGCGCCCGGGGCGCCCGGCGGGCGGGGCCCGTACGCCCCCTCGACGCCGCCCACCTCCTCGATCACGTACCTCAGCATCTTCTCGATCGTCAGACCGTAGAAGCGGCCCTGCTTCATGCCCTTCGGGACGAGGGCCGCCGCGAGTTCCTTCAGGAGGCCCGCGGCGGCGCCCAGCGCGCTGCGGCCGGCGCGCTCCGGCAGGCTCAGTACGTAGAGCGCGGCGCCGACCACCCCCGCTTCCCCGCCGAGGGTTTCCGCGGCCTTGCGCACCGCTTCCCGGCTCAGCAGCACGCCCCCGCAGCCCGGGCAGCGCCCGACCTCGATGCCGCTGACTGCGACCCGGTGGAGCGGGCCGCACCCGACCGGGCACGCCGGCCCGGCCTGCGACCACGCGGGCGTCTCCAGGTAGTCGCCGAAGAAGGCCCGCGCGCGGCCGGCCTTGAGCCAGACGGCGCCGCAGGCTCCGCAGCGCCGGCCCTCGCGGTCGCCGAAGATCACCTCGAAGGTATGCGCGCACACAGGACACAGCATGCTCAGGCCTCACGCCATCTCGCCGGGGGCTGTTCCCGCCGCCTGAAACTGCGTACAATCAGACGCGCCGGCCGGTTCCGCGCGGCGCAGGAGACACCCGTCATGATGACCAGCCGCGAGCGCGTCGCCCACGCCCTCGACCACAGGGAGCCCGACCGCGTGCCCATCGACCTGGGCGGCACCGCCGTGACGGGCATGCACGCAAGCACGGTGTACGCCTTGAGGCAGCGCCTCGGCCTGGACGCGCCCGGCGCCCCCGTCAAGGTGATCGAGCCTTACCAGATGCTCGGCGAGATCGGGCCTGATCTCATGGACGCCCTCGGTATCGACGTCGTCGGACTGGCGGGAACCCGCACGATGTTCGGCTTTCCCAACGAGCGCTGGAAGCCCTGGACCATGTTCGACGGGACGCCGGTGCTCGTGCCCGAGGGCTTCAACACGACGCCCGATGCGAACGGCGACATCCTCATGTACCCCGAGGGCGACCGCTCGGTCCCGCCGAGCGGCCGGATGCCCAAGGGCGGCTGCTTCTTCGACTCCATCCCTCGCCAGCACCCGATCGACGACGATCGCCTCGATCCCGCGGACAATCTCCAGGAGTTCCGGCCCATCGATCCCGCCGAACTCGCCCATTTCGGGCGCGAGGCCGAGCGCCTCTTCACCGGGACGGACAAGGCGATCGTCGCCTCCTTCGGCGGCACGGCCTTCGGCGACATCGCGCTGGTGCCCGCGCCGTGGCTCAAGCATCCCCGCGGAATCCGCGATGTGGCCGAGTGGTACCTGAGCACCGCCGCGCGGCGCGACTACGTCTACAAGGTCTTCGAGGGCCAATGCGCCGTCGCCCTGGAGAATCTCGCCAAGATTCACGCCGTCGTCGGGGACAGGATCGCGGCGGCGTTCGTGACGGGCACCGACTTCGGCTGCCAGGCCGGCCCCTTCATCGCCCCCGCGGCGTACCGCGACCTCTACAAGCCCTTCCACACCGAGGTCAACGCCTGGATCCACCGCCGCACGAAGTGGAAGAGCTTTATCCACACCTGCGGCTCGGTCGCGGCCTTCATCCCCGATTTCATCGAGGCCGGCTTCGACATCCTCAACCCGGTCCAGTGCTCCGCCGCGCACATGGATCCCGCCGAGCTCAAGCGCGCCTACGGCGGCCGCCTCGCCTTTTGGGGCGGCGCGGTCGACACGCAGCGGACGCTCCCCTACGGCACGCCCGACGAGGTCCGCGCCCAGGTGCGCGGGCGCGTCGAGATCTTCGCTCCCGGAGGCGGCTTCGTCTTCAACGCGGTCCATAACATCCAGGCCAAGACCCCCGTCGCCAACGTGCAGGCCTTTTTCGAGGCCGCCCACGAATTCGGCCGCTACGCACCCTAGGCCCGAGGGCAAGCACGCCCGCGGCGCGCCCGCCGGGTTCACGGCTTGCCCGGCGCCTTGCCGCGCTCCTTCGTTCCGCCGCCGTCCTCGGCCATGTGCCCGAGATACTCGGGAAGCTCCACGCCCGCCATTCGCGCCAGGTCGTGGATCGGCGGGAGGCTCTTGATGAGGCTCGACACGAAGTTCGCCGTCGCGGAGCCCTTGCCATCCCCCGCGCCCGAATCCCAGACCGTCACCTTGTCGATCTTGAGGTTCTTCACGGCCTCGACCTGGCGCGCGACGACGTCCTCGATCTTCTCGATCATGAGGAGTGTCGCGGCGGCCCTGGAGTCTCCGCTGCAGCTCTCCACCAGCGCGCGGTACCCGGCGGCCTTGGCATCGAGCACTTTCTTCAGGCCCTCGGCCTCGGCCTGATACCTGAGGAGAACGGCGTCCGCCTGCCCGCGCGCCTCCCGGCGCGTCTTCTCGGCCTGGGCATCGGCGGCGATTTCGATCTTGGTCCGCTCGACCTCCTCCCGGACGATCTCCGCCGCGCGCAGGCGCTCCTGCTCGGCCTTGTACTGGGCCTTCTGCACCTCGGCGAGCGCCTCGCGCTTCGCCACCTCGCCGCGCTGCATGGCCTCGGCCTGGCGCATGGCCAGTTCGGCCTCGTAAGCCGCGATGTTGGCCTTGGCGATGTTCTCGCCCTTGATCGCCTCGGACTCCTGCTCCTGAACGTACACGCGCCGGCCGGCCTCGGCCCGCTTCTTGCCCTTGTCGGCCTCCGCGATGTTCTCGGCGACGGCGATCTCCTTGGCGCGATCGGCCTCGGCCTCGCCCACCGCGGCGGCCGTCTCCTGCTGCTGCAGGTACACCCGCCGGTCGGCCTCCGCCGCCTTCTTGCCCTTGGCCTGCTCGGTCTCGTTCTCGGCGACGCGGATCTCCCTGACCTTGTTGGCCTCGGACTGGCCGATGGCGCCCACCTTCTCCTGCTCAGCGACGTCGACGCGCGCCTTGTTGATGGCCTCCGACGCCGCCTTCTTGCCGAGAGCCTGGATGTACCCCGACTCGTCGGTGATATCCGTGATGTTGACGTTGATCAAGTACAGGCCGACCTTGTTGAGTTCGGGTTCGACGTTCTTCCTAATGGCCTCGAGGAAGCTCTCCCGGTCCTGGTTGATCTGCTCGATGGTGAGCGAGGCGACCGTCAGCCTGAGCTGGCCGAAGATGATCTCGCGCACCATGTCCTGGATCGCCTCTTTCTTAAGGCCGAGCAGGCGCTCGGCGGCGTTGGCCATGACATCCGGCTCGGTGCTGACGCCCACCGTGAAGGTGCTCGGCACGTTGACCCGGATGTTCTGGAGCGAAAGCGCATTCTCCAGGGGAATGCCGATGGTCATGGGGATCAGGTCCAGATAGGCGCAGTCCTGGATCAGGGGCATCACGAACACGCCGCCGCCGTGGTTGCAGCGGGCGAACTGGCCCTTCTGCGTGCGGCCGTAGACCACCAGGATCTTGTCGGAAGGGCAGCGCTTGAAACGCGCCGCGAACACCATCAACGCCGAGAACAGAATCGCGACGACGACAACTATGATCCCGATGAGCCATTGCATGCGCTACTCCTTTCACGCCCTGTCACGCGACGCGTTCCACCACGAGCACGTTGCCCGGCGAGATCTCCGTGACGCGCACGCGCGCGCCGGTCTTGATTTCCGCCCCGTCCTTGCCGACGGCGTCGAAGATCTTCCGCCGGCCCTGAACCACGACCTGCGCTTTGCCGGCGCCGCCCGTCTTGATCGTCAGGTAGACGACGCCTTCGCGGCCCACCGCCTCCTCCATGCGCAGGTTGCCGCTGGACTGCAGCTTGAAAAGCATGGTCATGAACTTCGCCTGGACGTAGGTCATGGCGCAACCGGCGCCGGCGGCGATGGCGATGGATTGGACGTCTCCCGCCGCCCGCAACTCCTTCAAAGCCATGCCGGTGAGGCCGAAGATGAGGAAAAACGCCGCCACGCCCTGGATCGACAGGAGCTTGAAACTCAGGTCGGAATCCCCCGCCGGGTGCAAGTCCGCGGGCGCGTCGGATATTCCGCCGGCGGCATCGTGCGAATCGGCGCCGAGAAGCTGAGTGACCAGCCTCACGCCGAAGACCAGCCCCCCGAAGACGGCGCAGGCGAAGTACACTTTCTCCAGAACGTCGATCCCGGCAAACCATTCGCTCATAGGGGTCAAGCCTCTGCGGAACCGCGAGCGCCGACCGCCCGCCTAGAACAAGACGAAAAGACGACCGCGATTTTCAAGGCCGGCATCCGCCAGCATACATCCCCGCGCCTCAGAAAACCAGCGGTCTGCGCGGCCCCTCACCGCCGCGCCCGCGCCCGCGCCTGCACCCGCGCCAGCGCCATCCCCCCGAACGTCACCACCGCGTAAAGCGCGCCCGCGAGCATGACAATGGTCGCGCCCGCCGGCAGATTCGCGTCATAGCTCACCGCCAGGCCCAGGGTGGTGAGGCCCGCGATGAAGACCGTCGCCAGGGCCATCATCTGCCACAACCGCCGCGCGCATCGGCCGGCCGCGGCCACGGGCAGCGTCAAGAGCGCGAGCACCATGACGACGCCCACCACCGTGACGAGCACCACCACCGTCAACGCCGTCAGGCAGAGGAACACGAAGTAGAAGAGATCGACCGGAAGCCCCCGCAGCCGGGCGAACTCCTCGTCGAAACACACGGCGACGAGCTGCCCGTAGAACCCGAACGCCGCCGCCAGGATGACCGCATCGAGAATCGCGATCACGATGAGATCCTCCCGGGACATCAGCAGGATGTCGCCGAAGAGGTACGCCATCAGGTCCTCGTTGTAGCCCGGCGTGCGCCAGATGAAGAGCACCCCCGCCGCCATTCCCAGGGCCCAGAGGGCGCCGATCAACGTATCCTCGCGCTCCTTGGCGCGCAGGCGCACGAACGTCATGATCACCGCCGCGAGCATGGCCGCCGCCAGGGCGCCGTGAAGGGGGCTCAACCATTCAATCCCGTGAACCTTGTTCAGGTAGCGCGCCCCGCCCATGCCGCCCAGGATGAAGTGGGCGATTCCGCCGGCCAGCGCCGTCAGGCGCCGCGTCACCACCAGCGACCCCACCACCCCTCCGGCAATGCTCACCAGCAAGCCGCCCGCCAGGGCGTAGCGCAGAAAGGCAAAATCCCCGAGAGCCGTCAGAAACTCCCGCACCCGCAGCCCCCCTCGACCCCGCGCACTTCGTGGCGCACCATCTGCACGGACGTTCCGTACAGGCGCTCCAATTCCGCCCCCGAAAGCTCGCTCACCGGATGGGTCGTCACCGTCCGGTTGACGCACACGACTCGCCGCACCAGGCGCGACACGAAGCCGAGGTCGTGGGACACCAGAACGACGGTCATGGTCCGGTTGAGGACGTTCAGGAGGTCGTAGAGCTCCCCAAGCGCCGGCGAATCCACGTTCGCCGTCGGCTCGTCCATCAAGAGCAGCTCCGGCGCCGATGCCAGCGCCCGGGCGATGAGAACCCGCTGGCGCTGCCCGCCGGACAGCGTCGCGAAGGGACGGTCGCGCGCATCGAGCAGCCCCACCTTGTCGAGCGCCTCGCGGGCCAACTCCTTCTCGCGGCGGCCGTAGGGTCCCAAGGGCCGCGCCGGCGCCAGACGCCCCATCAAGGTGACCTCGAGCACCGTCACGGGAAACTGCGGGTCGAAGGCCTGGTGCTGCGGCACGTACCCGACGAACCGCCGCGCTTCGGCGGGCGCCGCGCCGAGGACGGCGATCGTTCCCCGCAGCGGCGCGATCAAGCCCAGGGCGAGGCGGAGCAGGGTCGTCTTGCCGCCGCCGTTCGGTCCGACGATGCTCACGAAATCCCCCCGCGAGATCGAGAACGTGACGTCCTCCAGAACGACGGGGGCGTCGTACGCGAACCAGACGTGCTCGAAAACGATGGCCGGCGCCGCGCCGGCGTGGATCCGCCACTGTCGTTTCATTTCGGATTTCCGCGCCCCGCGGCGCGCCGGGGTCCCCGCGCCTTCAATCCCAGAACTCCGGCCGGTCCTCGGGCCTGACCTCCGGCGGCGGCTCCTTCAGGCGCTGCATGAAATCGCGCTCCGCCTGATCCAGCCCTTCGCGCTGCCGCCTGAGAATCTTCTCGAAGGCGTCCGGGTCGGGTTTTTTCTGAGCCTCGGCGAAGGGATCGAACGTCGTCTTGCACAAGACGGCCCGATCCTCTTCCACCGTGACGGCGAGATACGAGCCCACATCGGCGCCCAGCGCCTCGAGCACGTTGCGCGGGAGCGCGATGCTCCCGTCCTTCCTGACCTGCACGCGGATGGCTGCCATGGCAATTCTCCGCACGACGATCTCGTGCCGCGCCGGCCCGCGCCCGGCCAGCCAAATTATACGCGAGGCCGCCGCCGCCGCCAACGGCGCCGCCCCGGGACGCCGGCGCACGCTTGCTTGGCAACGCCGCCGCGCCGGGCTAAAATACCGGCGCTCATGCTCACGGAACGAGGCAAGGAAATCCTCAACCTCCTGACCGAGGCGGCCCGCCAGGGCATGGGCCTCAGCGTCCGCGACCTCTGCGAGGCCCTGCGCCTGCGCTCCCCCGCCACCGTCTACGCCCACCTCACCGCGCTGGCGCGCGAGGGCTACGTGAGCCAGGTGGGCCGCAGCCGGCGCTACCGCGTCCTCCGCCCGCCGGGAATTCCCATCGCCGGGCGCATCCAGGCCGGCGCTCCCATTGAAAGCCCCGAGGAAACGCCCCTGGGAGAACTGCTCCTTGAGCCGTCGGCGTTCGCGGCGCGGGGGGAGATCGTCGCCCTGAAGGTCGCCGGAGACAGCATGCGCCGGGCCGGCATCCTCGACGGGGACTATGTCATCGTCCGGCGGCAGCAGCGGGTCGAGAACGGCGAGATCGCCGCGGTGCTCGTCGACGGAGCCGGCACCCTCAAGCGCGTCCACGCGGGCGGCAACCGGGTGGTGCTCAAGCCCGAGAACGCGCGTTTCGCACCCCTGGTCCTCGACGACCGGTCCGATGTCCGCATCTACGGCAAGTTCGTGGCCGTGCTGCGCGGCGACCTCCGGGTGCGCTGACACCCCATGACCGCCGCCGCGGAGCTGCTCGTCGATTTGCACGTGCACTCGCGCTACTCGCGCGCCTGCGCCCGCGGGATCACGCCCGGCGCCATCGCCCTCTGGGCCCGCCTGAAGGGGCTGGACATCGTCGGCACGGGGGATTTCACCCACCCGGAGTGGCTCGCCGAACTCGAGGCGCAACTCACGGAAGACGGACACGGCCTTCTCTCGCCGTCTTCCGCGGCATGCCCCGAGGCCGCGGCGGCGCCGCCCTCCTGCCGCGGCAATCCGCGCTTCATGCTCACGACCGAGGTGTGCGCGGTCTACGCGGCGGCGGGCAGGCCGCGTAGAATCCACCATCTCATCGCCGTGCCCGGCTTCGCCTCGGCCCGGCGCTGCAACGCGGCGCTCGCGCGCTTCGGCGACCTCGGGGCCGACGGCCGCCCCACCCTCAAGGCCGACAGCCGGCGCATCCTCGACATCGTTCTGGGCTGCGGCCCGGGGGCCTTTCTCGTGCCCGCCCACATCTGGACGCCGTGGTGCTCGCTCCTCGGCGCCAGGAGCGGCTTCAACTCCCTCGCGGAGTGTTTCGGCGACCTCGCGCCGGAGGTCTTCGCCGCCGAAACCGGCCTTTCCTCCGACCCCCCCATGAACCGGCGCGTGAGCAGCCTGGACCGCGTCACGCTGGTGTCCGGTTCCGACGCGCATTCGCCCGCCAGGCTCGGACGGGAAGGCACCGTGCTCCGCTGCAAGCCCGAATTCGCCGCGATCCGGCGCGCGCTCGCCCGGGGAAAGGGCGGCGTGGGCACCATCGAGTTCTTTCCCGAAGAGGGGAAGTACTATTTCGACGGCCATCGCCGCTGCGGCGTCGGCATGCATCCGGGCCAAGCGCGCCGCGCGCGCGGCCTCTGCCCGGTCTGCGGCAAGGCCATGACACAGGGCGTCCTGCACCGCGTGGACGACCTCGCCGACCGTCCCGCCACCGTCCCGCCGCCCGGCGCGCAAACGCACGAGCACCTGGTTCCACTCGAGGAAATCATCGCCGAAGCGCTCGAGGCGGGCGTCCGAACCCGCGCCGTCAGGCGCGCTTACATGGGGTTCATCGAACGCCTCGGCCCCGAGTTGGAACTGCTCAGACGCGCGCCGATCGAAGCCATCGAGGACGCCGGACCCGCCGCGGTGGGCGAGGCCGTGCGGCGCATGCGCCGCGGGGAGACCGCCATCACGCCCGGCTACGACGGGGCGTACGGCACCATCCGCCTGCTGCCGGCCCCCCCGCGCTCCGGCCGCTCCTGAGTCTCGTCCGGCGGCCCCAAGGTTGTCATTGCCCGCCCTTCTCGGTACGATTGATCGTGATTTACACGTCGCTCGGGGCGGCGGATCGGCGCGCCGGCGCCGGCCCGCGGCGGCCCCGTCAAGTTCGCTGAAAAAACGAGGACAGCCATCATGAGAACCGTCATTGGGATTGTCGCGGTGTGTTTGTCCGCCGGAACCCTGCCGGCGGCCAACGTGCTGAAGGTCGAAAACACCGTCGCGTCCGCGGGGCAGACCGGAGTCCGCGTCCGCATCCTGGCGGACAACGACGCGCCGGTTCAAGGCATTTCGTTTGCCGGCGCCTACGACGGCCGCCTGACCTTCGTGCGCATTGAACTGGGTGCCGCGGTCCTCGACGCCGAGAAGTTCATCCCCATCGCCGGCGCAAACTACTTCGGCGCCGCCATGATCCTCGAGTTCGGCGAGCCCTGGGACTTCATCGACCTCCCGGCCGGCGTGAATCACGCCGTCTTCGATGTCTACTTCGACGTCGCCCCCGGCCTCGCGAAGGGCACCACGCTCCCCATCGAGCTGCGGGCCGACCTCGGCGTCCCGGTCATCGACCCGGTCTTCACCGTCGACGGCGAAACGGTCACCCCCGCCCTCGTCAGCGGCGCGATCACCGTGGTCGCGGCGCCCATCGTCACGGCGGTCACACCGCGATGGGGCGCCGTCGCCGGCGGCGCCGCGGTCACCGTCACGGGACAGAACTTCACCGCCGACACCGTCGTCACCTTCGGCGGCGCGCCGCTCGGCGATCCCGTTTTCGTCGACACCGCGGCGATCGCCGGCATCGCCCCAGCCCACGCCGCGGGCGCCGTCGCCGTCGTCGCGACCAACACCCTCGGCAGCGCTGCGCTCGACAACGCCTTCACCTACGTCGAGCCGCCGACGATCGCGTCGGTCGCCCCCTCCGCCGGCCCCGGCAACGCCGTCGTCACCATCACGGGAACGAACTTCACCGACGCCGGCGATACGACCGTCTTGTGCGGAGACGAGAACGCGACCGAGGTCGAAGTCCTCGGCGCGACGCAGCTCAAGTGCCGCGTGCCCGCCTGCCAAGGCCAAACCGGCGGGCGCGCCATCCGGGTCACGACGGCGGGTGGCTCGGCCGTCCTCGCCGATGCCTACACGTGCACCGCGGGGGCCACCTTTCGGCGCGGCGATGCGAACTGCGACAACAAGCACGACATCGCCGACGCCATCGCGATCCTCGCCTATCTCTTCGGCGGAGCCCACGCCAAGTGCCTCGATGCGCTCAACGCCAACGACAGCGAAAAGGTCGACATCGCCGATGCGATCTATCTGCTGGGCTATCTCTTCGCCGCGGGGCCGCCGCCGCCGCCGCCCTTCGAGAACCTCGGCGTCGATGAGACGCCCGACCGCGTCGACTGCGCGGAGCAGTGCGGATCCTAGCCCGCCCGCCGGACCGCGTCCGGAACGCTTGACGGCGAACGTACGTTTGCTATACTGGCGCGTGCCGCCTCGCCACGAGGATTCGGCATGTACGAAGAGATGCTCAACGAGGTGCTGGCGCGGACCTGGGTTTCCTTTGCGCCCGAGGGCTTCCGGCCGGTGAGCTTCCGGCGCGGCTCGCGCCGTTACCGCGTCCGGCGGATCAACTGCCGCTGGGTGGACCGCTCCCTCTCGCCGCCCCGCCACGGCTTTTCGGTGACGGTCCACACGGGCGAGATTTTCCAGTTGGCCTACACCGAGGGCGAGCCTTTCTGGCGCCTGGAAAGCCTGCTCAACGAGGCCTAGGCATGGCGCCGTGGATCCTGCATCTGGATTTCGATGCGTTCTTCGCCTCCGTGGAGCAGCTTCGCAATCCGCGCCTTTCAGGCCGGCCCATCGCGGTGGGAAGAGGAGTCGTGGCGTCCGCGAGCTACGAGGCCCGCGCCTCGGGTATCCGCGCCGGCATGGCCTGCGCGCGGGCGCTGCGCCTCTGCCCGCGCCTCGTCATCGTCCCCCCCCGCGGAGAGATCTACCGCGCGGTCTCCGAGGAAGCCTTCGAGCTCTGCCGGAGCTACGCGCCCTCCGTCGAAACGTATCTCGACGAGGCCGACCTCGATCTGACCGGCACCGAACGCCTCCACGGCGGGCACGCCGGCGCCGCCCGCCGCATCCAGGCGGCCATCGCGAAACAGACCGGCTTGACGGTGTCCGCCGGGCTCGGCGCCAACCGGATGATCGCCGCGCTCGCCGCCAAGGCCGCCAAACCCCGCGGCCTGGGCCTGATCCCTCACGGCGATGAGGAAGCCTTCGTCGCCCGCCTCCCCATCGAAAAGCTGCCCGGCATCGGGCCCGCGCGGGCCCGCGCCCTCCGCAAGCTCAATATCGCCTTCGCGGCGGATCTGCGCGGGCTCGAGCGGCACATGCTCGCCGACTTATTCGGCGCGGCGGGGCTCGTCCTGTTCGAGCGCTGCCGCGGCCGGGACATCGGGCCCTGCCGCCGCTCGGAGTTCCCGCGCGCCGTGAGCCGGCAGACCGACCTCGCGGGCCTCGAGACGAACCCCGACGTGCTGGAGGCGCGGCTCCGCAGCCTGGTCGAGGACGCGGGCCGCGCGCTCCGCCGCCTGGGCCTCGTCTGCCGCACGGCGGCGGTGACTATCGAGTATCTAGACGGCATCAGGGCCGCGGCTTCCCACGGCCTGGCGGAAGGCGCACGCCTCGATGACACGTTGTTCGAGGCGGCGTTGTGCGCCTATCGCCGCGCCCGAAGGCGCGCCGCGGCCCCCCGCGGACTCCGCGTCGCCCTGCACCGGCTCGCCCCGGACACGGGCACCGTCCAGCCGACGCTCGATGACCGCGGGGATCGGGCGCTCGCCCGCCACGCCCTCATGGATGCGCAGGACGCCGTGCGCAACCGCTTCGGAGGCGGCGCGCTGCTTTCGGGCCGGACCTTTCTCCTGCGGACCCTTGAACTCCGCCCGTCCGGGGCGCCATAATCGCCGCGTAGCGCCCCCGATGAAGAGGGTGGAATCGAGGATCAATCCCAAGGCCGGTCCTCGACGCCCTCTCCGGAAATGACCTCGCGCAGGTCACGCCCGAACCGGTCGTCGAGAGTCACCCCGGGCCGGCCTCTCAAGATCGCCAGACACTCGGAGATCTTCCGGCTTCCCGCGACCGGTGGCGCCATCAGGCAGGCGGGGCGTCCATGGCGATAGATGAGAAAGCTCGCTCCTTCTTCGGTCCGGTCGAGCGAGAGCGTGCGGGCGACCTCGGTTGCCGACATGCTCTTCGATGACCTGGAATCTGATTTTTTGCTCACGAATCAGATTTCACGATGATCGGAGCAACTGCGCAACGAGGCGCCTTGGTCTGGTCCCATCGCTTCCCCCGGCATCCCCTTTCGTCCGGAGGCCCGCTTAGGTATGCTGGCGCCTTTCCGCAACTCGAAAGGAAACAACCATGCCATCGAAGATGCCGTCCATCCTCGCGCTCGCGTTCGCTCTCGCGCGCTTCGCGCCGGCCGCCGACGCGCCCGCGTCCGCGATCGTCGTCCCCAACTTCCACCCCGCCTGCTGCGGGTGGCTCGCCGACTTCTCGGTCGAGCGCAGCCACTGCGGGAACAGCTACCTCGACCACCTCGACAAGGTGCGCGACGACCCGAACTACTCCTTCGCCCTCTCCGAGGTCCCCAACATGATCGCCATGATGGAGTTCGAGCCCGGGCGCGTGGAGGAGCTGAAGCGGCGCATCCGCGAGGGTCGCGTGGAACTGGCGAACGCGTTCTTCCTCGAGCCGACGATCAACCTCTCCGGCGGAGAGGCGCTGGTGAAGTCGGGCGTCGAGGGGCTGCGGTGGCAGACCGCCGTGCTCGGCGCGCGGCCGCGTCTCGCGTGGATGATCGACGTCTGCGGCGTGCACGAGCAGATGGCGCAGATCGTGAAGGGTCTCGGCCTCGACGCGTTCGTCTACACACGCGACAATCCCACCGGCAGCGCGATCCACTGGGCCGAGGCGCCCGACGGTTCCCGCGCCCTCGCCATCAGCCCCGGCGGCTACGCGGAGTGGGGCAAGATTTTCGCGTCGACGACCGCGCTGTCCCGCGCCGACGTCGAAGGCCACGTGAAGGACGCGATCGCGAGGATGGCGATCACGCCGAAGGACGCGCCGGTGCTGGTCCTCGGCGGCTCCGGCGACTACTCGCTCCCGCCCCGCTTCGCCGGCAATCCGCGGGCGTTCCTCGAGACGTGGAAGGAGGTCGCGCCGGGCACGAGCCTGCGCTTCGCCGGCCCGTCGGCGTACCTCGACGCGGTGCTGCCCGGCCTGCGCTCGGGCGCGATCCAGATCCCCACCATGCGCGGGGGAACCGCGTTCGAGTTCAACGCGTTCTGGATGGAGATGCCGCGCGTGAAGGAGTGGTACCGCCGCTGCGAGCAGAACCTCCAGGCGGCGGAGATGGCGGCGACGGCCGCGAGCGTCGAGGGGAAGTGCGCGTACCCCGCGCAGGACCTGTACCGCGCGTGGCTGCAGATGCTCCTCAACATGGACCGCAACACGCTCTGGGGCGCGGCTGGCGGCATGGTCTTCGAGAGCGAGAGGTCGTGGGATGCGAAGGACCGCTTCGAGTGGGTGGAGAGGAAGAGCGCCGAGGTGACCGAGGCCGCGCTGCGGCCCCTCGGCGGCGGCGTCTTCAACCCGCTCAACTGGGAGCGGAGCGACCCGGCGATCGTCGCGGAGGACCGCGTGCCGGCCGGAGCGGTCGCCCAGAAGCTGCCCGGCGGAGGCGCCGCGATCAAGCTCGCGCTCCCCGCTCTCGGCATCGGCCCCGTCCGGGAAGCGAAGGCGGCGCGTGCGCCCGACTCCGGGACGTCCGGGCCGATCGAGACGCAGTTCTACATCGCCCGCATCGATCCGGCGACCGGCGGGCTCGCGAGCCTCAAGCTGAAGCCGTCGATGCGCGAGATGCTCGGCGGTCCGGCGAACGTCATCGTCGCCGAGCGCAACGTCGACCCCCGCATCGAGCCGTACCACTTCCCCGCGGATCGCCCGGGGCGGAAGCGCGTCGGCAACTCGGGCTCGAGCGGAGCGCGGATCGACGTGGTCGCCGGCCCGCTCGCGACCGCGGTCACGGCGGAGTCCGACTTCCCCGGCGGCAAGAAGGCCGTGCGGCGCATGGTCTTCTACCCCGACCACCCGCGCATCGACTGCGACGCGTGGCTCGAGGACGTCCCCGACGGCACGCTCGTCTCCGCCGAGTTCCCCCTCGCCGATGACATCGTCGAGGCGCGCCGCGGCATCCCCTATGGCTTCGCGCACGCAGCGGTTGCGCGGCCGAACGCGGACCTCCACGGGTACATGAAGGGGATCACGCCCGCCGTGCGCTGGTCGCACTACGCGCTCGCCGGCGGCGGAGGATTCGCGATCCTCGACCGCGGCCTGCCCGGCCGTGAGATCGACAGGCGCACGCCGCTCCTCTTCCTCCTCAACGCGTGCGACACGTACATGGGCTACCCCTGCTCCTGGCTGAGCGGCCGCGGCAAGCATCACCTCTCGTACGCGATCGTCGCGCACGAGGGCGAATGGCCGTCGGCGCGGATCCCGCGCCTCGCCTGGGAGTTCAACGCGCCGCCGATCGTCCTGCCCGGCCCGGCGAGCGGCGAGCCGCGCTCGTTCCTGCGCACCTCGGACAACATCATCGTCGAGGCCCTGCGCCGCGAGGGCCCGGAGATCGAGATTCGCTTCGCGGAGTGCCTCGGCGTCGCCGGCACCGCGGAGCTGCGGCTCGCGATCCCGCACGGCGAGGCGTTCCGCACCGACCTGGTGGGCGGGAGCCGGTCGCCGCTGGGCGAAGGACCCGTCTGGAGCATCCCGGTCCGCGCGCAGGAGATCGTCACTCTGCGCACGAAGGCCCCGTCGGCGGTCGAGGAAGTCCGGCCGCTCCTGCGCTGGGACGAGCTGGTCCCGCCGGCGAAGCGCGCCGCCCTCGGCACGCGCATCCTGCGGAAGGGCCACCCGCCGCGCGGCGACCAGCAGCCCGGGCCGGACGACATCTCCATCATCGACAGCAAGGCCGCGCCGGAGGACGTGGACCGATGGCGCGCGCGGCGCTTCGGCATGTTCATCCACTGGGGTCCGGTGAGCCTGAAGGGCACCGAGATCGGCTGGTCGCGCGGCGGCGAGCGGCGCGGCACGGGCGGCACGGGAGAGATCCCGCTCGACGTCTACGACAACCTGTACAAGGAGTTCAATCCCACCAGGTTCGACGCGAAGGGATGGGTGGCGCTGGCGAAGGGCGCGGGCATGAAGTACCTGGTCTTCACGACCAAGCATCACGACGGCTTCGTGGAGTTCGACTCGAAGCTTACCGACTACAAGATCACCAACTCGCCGTTCCATCGCGACATCGTCGCCGAGCTGTCGCGCGCCTGCCACGAGGGGGGGCTCGCGTTCGGCATCTACTACTCGCCGCCCGACTGGCACCACCCCGACTACCGCACCGCGAACCACGCGCGGTACATCGAGTACCTGCACGGGCAGCTCCGCGAGCTGTGCACGAACTACGGGAAGATCGACATGATCTTCTTCGACGGCCTGGGCGGCACGTGGAAAGACTGGGACGCGCCGCGGCTCCTGCGCATGATCCGCGAGCTGCAGCCGGGCATCGTCATCAACGATCGCGCCGGGCTGCCCGCCGACAACGGCACGCCGGAGCAGACCATCGGCGGGTTCGATGACCGTCGAGCGTGGGAGACGTGCATGACGATCGGCGACCAGTGGGCGTGGAAGCCGAACGACAACGTCAAGAGCCTGAAGACGTGCATCCAGAACCTCGTCCTCTGCGCGGGCGGCGACGGCAACTTCCTCTTCAACGTCGGGCCCATGCCCACCGGCGAGATCGAGGCGCGGCAGGCCGACCGGCTGCGCGAGATGGGCGCGTGGCTCGCTAAGCACGGCGAGTCGATCTACGGCACGCGCGGCGGGCCGTTCCGGCCGGGGCCGTGGGGCGCGTCGACGCGGGCGGGAAGCCGCATCTTCGTCCACGTGCTCGCGTGGCCGGGCGAGAGGCTGGAGCTGCCGGGGCTCACGAAGCGCATCGTGGCGAACTCGGTGATCGGCGGCGGCCGGTGCGAGGTGAAGCAGGCGGAGGACGCGATCGCGATCTCAGTGCCCGCCGCGGACCGCAAGGACATCGACACCGTCGTGGTCCTCGAGCTGGACGGGCCGGCGGCGGAGGCGCGGACGTGCGGCGCGACGCCGGTGAGCGAGGGCAAGCCGTCGCGCGCCTCGAACGTGTACCAGAACATGGTCGACGCCCACGGGCCGGCGAAGGCGCTCGACGGCGATCCGTCGACGCGGTGGGCCACCGACGCAGGCGTGCACGCGGCGTGGCTCGAGGTCGACCTCGGCGAGCCGACGGCGGTGGCGCGCGCGTTCGTGAGCGAGGCATTCGACCGCTCGCGGAAGTTCGCGATCGAGTACAAGGACGCGTCGGGCGCGTGGAAGGAGGCGGCGCGCGGCACGCAGATCGGCGAGGGCGGCGTGACGCGCGAGTTCGCGCCGGTTGCAGCGCGCGTCTGGCGCCTGAACGTCGCGGATGCCACGGACGGGCCGACGATCTGGGAGTTCCAGCTCTTCGCGGCGAAGAAGCGGTGAGGAGGCGGGACCGCCCCCATCTTCAGTCGAGGTCGGCCGGAGAGCAAACGAAGGGATCCACAACCTCAATCCCGTCGAGGATCTGCCCCGCCTGGAAGTCCCCGCTCAAAAGATAGCGGCATCCCACCATCAGCGAGGCGGACACGATCATGCCATCCCAGAAGGCGAGGCCGTACCGGTCCTGGATCTTCCACGCCCCTTCCACGACCGGCCGGTCCATCGCGATGGGCTGCCAAGCGCAGAGGCTGCGGATTCGGAGCACAGCGCGTGAGCATGCGGATGAAGATTGACGACCGAACCTCAGGTCTCCACCGCTCCCGCGAAGTACGGCACGGCGCGCTTCACGCCCGGGAACTGCGCCGTCAGGAATCGCCGCGTCACGTCGTAGGCCGTGCGTACGAGTTCCCCAAGCAGCCACCGCTCCCTCATGAACCCGCCTCTGAGCACCCGCGGCACCGTGAACACCAACTGCCGGAACGTAAGATCCGGCAGCACCTCCTCGACCACGTGCGCC
>MWEK01000017.1 GCA_002070955.1 Planctomycetes bacterium ADurb.Bin069 | reverse complement strand
CAGCAGCAGCGGCGGGCGCAGCAGGGGCGGCGGGCGCGGCGGCGGCGGGCGCGGCCCGTGTCTCGGCCTTCTCGCCGAGCGCTTGACTCCGGAAGCGGGCGAGCCGCCGGGCGGCGGCGGGCTCGGTCTCGACGCCCCAACGTCCTCGGCCCGCAAGAAGGGCGAGGGCCGCGGCTTGCTCGCCGTTCAGATCGGTCGCGCGGGCCTCGGACACCGCGCGCGCGACGCCCAGCTCGGCGAGTTTCGACCACGTCTCGCCGGTTTCGGGCAGCACGACCCAGAGGGCGGAAGGCGGCGGTTCCGAAAGGCTCTCGGAGGTAAGGGGCGCGCCTGCCGCCGACTTCTCCGTGAGGATGGCGCCGTCCTTCACGGCGGCGTCCAGGGCGGCCTCCGCTTCCACGGCGAAACTGCCGGCGGTTTCTTCCGCGGCCGGTTCCGCGCGGCCGCCGCCGAGGCCGAATCCGAGCGCCGGCGCCGTCGGGGCCGCGTACGTCTGGGCGGGCGGCGGCGGGGCGGCGGGCTCGAATTGCAACGCGACCTCGGCCGCGGGTTCTCCGCCGCGCGTTGCCAAGTACACGCCCGCGGCCAGGGCGCAGACGAGGAGGAACGAAGCGGCCAGGGCGTAGCGCCGCGCTGGAAGCCGCCGGCGGGCGGAAACGGCCGACCGCGCTTCGATGGCGTCCATGACGCGCGCCGTGAAATCCGGCCGCGGGGGGATGTCGGGCGCCGCGCGCAAGAGCGCGAGAACCCTGGCCAGATCCGCGGCGTCCTGCCGGCAGCGCTCGCAGGCGGCTAAATGGGCTTCGAAGGCGGCCCGGTCCCCGCCGGCGATCTCGCCGTCAAGATAGGCGCGAAGGTCGAAGTCGCCGCACGGCCTCATAGGTAGTTCTCCAGGCTCCTGCGGATGAGAAGCCTCGCCCGGTGAATCCGGCTCTTGACGGTGCCCAGGGGCATGCCGACGATCGCCGCGATCTCCTCGTACGTTTTTCCTTCGATGTCCCTGAGGACCACGTACTCGCGCGTGTCAGGCTCCAGGTCGCGGATGCTTCGCTCGACGGCGTCTTGCAGCTCTCTGCCCATGGCGGCGGCTTGAGGGTCGGCGTTGCGCGCCGGCGCGGCGGCGGCCTCGGCGCACGCGTCGAGGGGCACGCGCCCGCCGGCGCGTTTCCTTGCGCCGCGCGCGGCGAAGTGGCTCGCGGCCACGTTGTGGACGATTCGATAGAGCCAGGTGCCGAAGCTTGCCCGGCCCTCGAAATCGCCGATGCCGCGGTAGGCTCTCACGAACACCTCCTGCGCCAGATCTTCGGCCTCGTCGCGGTCGCCCACGCGGTAGTACAATGTTTTCACGATGCGGCCGCCGTGCCGCCGGACGAGCAGCCCGTACGCCTCCCGATCGCCACGAGCGGCGCGTACGACCAGTTCCTCGTCACTAAAACACGCTTCTGCCGGCGGGTTCACGGTCTTCACTCTATCAGACCGCGGCAGGGGAGAAAAGTTCCGGGCCCGTCTTCGCCGGCCGCGAGCGGCGCCGCCCGCGAGAAGCCGGGCGCGCCGCCGGAGGGGGAGGGAGGCGGTTGCGCGAGGAGCCGGGTGCGTACTGCAACGGCTTCGTCCATATCCTTGGGCTTTGGGACGAAAACCCGCACGGACAAGAAAGGCGGCGGCAGGGCGGGTTTCACTTTTGAAAGGGGCGGAGTCGAAAGCGAGCTTGCATTTCACGGTGGTGGCGGTACCATAAATAGATAAGTGTAGAATGCGCATGGGTTTTCGGTTTAGATTCGCTGGTCGTTGAAAAAGAGAGGTGCTTCATGAACCAGAAAATCGGAGTGCTAGGGGTGTTGCTTCTCGGCGCGCTCGCGGTTGCGGCGCAGGCCGGGGAGGTGGCGATCTACACCGGCCACACGGCGTGGATCGATAAAGGGAGCGCCGACAGGCAGGCTCAGATCTGCGTGGATATGCTCGGGGATGCGGGGATCACCTGCACGTGGTTCGCCAACAGCAGCGACCAGGATGCGGTCGCCGAATGGGTGGAGGACAAGACGAACAACGGGGAACTCGACGTGCTCATCCTGTACGGGTTCGTTCCGGTGACTATCTACCCTCCGGGGAACGCCCAGCCGAACGGGTCCATCGCGGAGCTCTTCATCGAGTCGACCGACGGGAACATGATCCTCAACCACGCGGACTACATGTTCTTCGTCTCGGATCCCAATAACAACGATGCGGGGTTGGTCAACATCATGGACATCCCCGGCATCGGCATGTGGCCGAATTATAATGAACAAGGGCAGGAAGTATGGGTGCACATGACCATGACACCCCAGGGGATGGCGATCGCGCCGAGCCTGGTCGAGATTGACTGCCCCCGCCCGTTCCACATCCCCGAGCTGGGCGGGGATTGGTACGTGGAGGTTTCCTTGGCCCAGAACGGAGGCGGCACGCGGGCCGATCCTATCATCGTGCGCGATGGCAATCGCGGGCGCCTGGCCATCGTCTATCAGACGCCGTCTGATCCGAACCTCCCCAGGGGCGCGGTGGCGGCGGAGATGATCACGTACCTCATGCAGCGGGGGACGAGCTCCGTGGCGCTTTCCGGCCCCACGACCACCGTGGCGGGCACGCCCGTCAGATACAGGCTCACTCTGGTGGACGAGAACGGAGTGCCGACGCCGATGGCGCAGGCGGTGACGGTGCACCTGGAGAAGGACTCGGCCACCGGGGCCTTCGACACCGAGCGAAAAGGCGCCTTCAACGGGGCGGTGACCTCGGTGACCATTCCCGCGGGCAGCGTGTCCGCGCAGTTCTACTACAAGGACACGGCGCCGAAGCTGGTCACGCTGGCGGCCACCGCGGAGGGCCTGTCGTCGGAGGACCTGTACTTGGAGGTCTTGGAGAACGTTGCCACCCAGCGGGGCGAGGTGGCGCTTTACACCGGCGAGGTCGGCTGGATGGACAAAGGCATGGCCGATGCGCAGGCCCAGATCTGCATGGGGAAACTCGATTTGCTGGGGATCTCGCACAGGCTGTTCGCGACCCCCGCCGAGAAGGCGGACCTTGCCGCGTGGGTGGCCGCGAAGACGGATAACGGCAAGCGGGATGTCCTCGTTCTGTACGGTTTCTTCCCGCAGACCATCTACGCCGCCGGCAACGCGCAGCCGGACGGCTCCATCGCCGAGCTCTTCATCGAATCGACGGACGGCGACACGATCATCAACCACGGCGACTACATGTTCTACGTCACGGATCCTTGCTGCAACGGCGACGCGGCCCTCGCTAACATGATGGATATCCCCGGCCTCCACATGTGGGATGATTGGCGCGTGGCCGTGACGCCGGACGGCAAGAGCATCTCCCCCAGCCTCGCTCAGTACCAGGGCACTGAACGCTTCTTCTGGACCGGGCGCCCCTTCCATGTGGATCTCTTGGCGAACGACTGGTTCGTCGAGGCGGCGCTGGCCGAGGATGTGACCGGCACCCGGGCGGATCCCATCATTGTCAGGGACGGCAACCGCGGGCGCCTGGCCCCCATCTTCCAGTACCCCGGCCGCCCCGACCCCAAGGGCGCGGTGGCGGCTGAGGTCATTGCCTGGATCAACGGCATTGACCTGGGAGACCCGGCCAGTCTCGGGCTTTCGGGCGTGACGAAGATCATCCAGGGGCGGCCGCTGAGGCTTGACGTCCGGTTGGAAGATTTCATGGGTTCTCCCAGCGTCAAGAGCACGGACACGACGGTGAGTCTGACGACGAACTCGGCTTCGGGCAGGTTCGATCTAGCGCGGGACGGAAGCTACGACGGCACGGTCACCTCGGTCACCATTCCCGCCGGCAGTTCATCCGCGGTGTTCTATTACAAGGACACGGCGCTGGGTTCGCCCACCGTGGCCGTTTCGAGCGCGGGGCTCGCCGGCGCGTCGCTGCAGGTGAATATCGTGGCGCGTTCCTTCGCCACGCCGGGAGAGGTGGCGATCTACACCGGCGCGGTGGGCTGGATTGAAAAAGCCAAAGCCGATGAGCAGGCGGCGATCTGCCAAGGCATTCTGAACGCGGCGGGAATTCCCACCACGTGGTTCGCCAACGCCGGCGATGAGGCCGCGCTTGCGGAGTGGGTGGACGACATGACGGCCAACAACCGGCTGGACGTCCTTGTCCTCTACGGCCGCCTTCCGAACAGCATTTATCCCCCCGGCAACACGCGGCCGAACGGCTCCATCGCCGAATCTTTCATCGAGACGACCGACGGCGATGCGATCATGAACCACGGGGACTGGATGTTCTACAAGTCGAGCACGGACGCGGTGGACAACGCGTCGGGCGGGCTCCAGAACATGATGGATATCCCGACCATCACCATGGGGCCCGACAACACCCCCATGACCGTGACGGCCGAGGGGCGCGCCATCGCCAAGCACCTCGCCAACTACGATAGTGATCGCCCGTTTCATGTCGATGAGCTCAGAGGAAACTGGATCGTGGAGGCGGCCCTCGCGGAGGACGCGACCGGCACGCGCGTCGATCCCTGCATTGTCAGGGACGGCTCCCGCGGGCGTTTGATCACCGCGTACCAGACGAACAACCAGGACGACCCGAAGGGCATGGTGGCGGCCGAGATCATCGCCTGGCTCATGCAGAAGGAACTGGGGCGCGCGACCCGGGTGGGGCTGACCGGCGCGGGGACGGTGGCGGCGGAAACGCCCCTCGAGCTCACGGCCACCCTGCTGGACGGGAAGGGAGCCCCCGTCGCCGCCGAGAGCGCCGTGACGGTGACCCTGGCCACCAGTTCCGCGGTCGGCGCCTTCGACACGAGCTTGGGAGGCGCGTTCGACGGTTCCGTGACGTCGGTGACCATTCCCGCGGGCGGCGTGTCCGTGACGTTCTACTACGTGGAACCGTTCCCGGGGGTCGTCACCCTGACCGCGTCCGTGCCGGACCTGGAGGGCGGAACGCTGACGGTGACCGTCACCGAGGTCGGGCCGTCCGACCCGGTCTTCAAGCGCGGTGACGCCAACGCCGACGGCAAGATCGACATTGCCGACGCGATCAAGGTGCTCAGCTACCTCTTCACAGGCGGGACGCTGACCTGCCAGGATGCGGCCGACGGGAACGACGACGGCAAGCTCGATATTGCCGATGCGGTGAAGGTCTTGGGGCATCTCTTTGCGCAGTCCGGGCCGCTGCCGCCTCCCTTCGGGGAGTGCGGCGTCGATCCGACGACGGAGAAGGATCCGCTGGGGTGCGAGGCCTTCGCGCCCTGCGGTTGGCCGCCGCAGCCGTAATACCTTGCGCACGCCCCTTGGAAGGGCCTGTCGTTCAGAGAACGACAGGCCCTTTTTTTGTCGTTGACGGCAGGAGCGGCACCTAGAAAGAACTTGTATTTCACCGTGGCGACGGTACCATCAAGAGAGGATGTGGATAGGTAAGGCTTAGGTCTTACGGTTGTTCAAAAGGTGAGGTGTCGTTATGAGCATGATACGTGGGGCTGCGAGTGGGTTGCTTCTCGCCGTGTTCGCCGTTGCGGCATGGGCCGGGGAGGTGGCGATCTACACCGGCAACGTGGGGTGGATCGACAAAACGAGCGCCGACAGGCAGGCTCAGATCTGTGTGGACATGCTCGGGGATGCGGGGATCACCTGCACGTGGTTCGCCAGCGGCAACGACAAGGATGCGGTGGCCGAGTGGGTGGAGGATAGGACGAACGACGGGAAACTCGATGTGCTCATCCTGTACGGACACGTTCCGTCGACTATCTACGCTCCGGAGAACGCCCAGCCGGACGGGTCCATCGCGGAGCTCTTCATCGAGTCGACCGACGGGAACATGATCCTCAACCACGCGGACTACATTTTCTACGTCACGCAACCCGGTTCCAACGGGGATGTGGCGCTGGGCTACATCATGGACGTCCCCGGCATCGCCATGTGGCCGGATAACGATCAGCCCGTGCCCGTGGCCGTGACGCCCGAGGGAGCGGCGATCGCGCCGAGCCTGATCGCCGCCGACACCCTCCGCCCGTTCCACATCCCCGAGCTGGCCGGGGATTGGTACGTGGAGGTGGCCTTGGCGCGGAACGGGGACGGCACGCGGGCCGATCCTATCATCGTGCGCGACGGCAATCGCGGGCGCCTGGCCATCGCCTATCAGACGTCGGCTGATCCTAACCTCCCCAGGGGCGCGGTGGCGGCGGAGATGATCACGTACCTCATGCAGCGGGGGACGGAATCCGTGGTGCTTTCCGGCCCCACGACCACCGTGGCGGGCACGCCCGTCAGGTATAGGCTCACCTTGGTGGACGAGAACGGAGTGCCGACGCCGATGGCGCAGGCGGTGACGGTGCACCTGGAGAAGGACTCGGCCACCGGGGCTTTCGACACCCAGCGAAAGGGCGCCTTCAACGGGACAGTGACCTCGGTGACCATTCCCGCGGGCGGCGTGTCCGCGCAGTTCTACTACAAGGACACGGCGCCGAAGCTGGTCACGCTGGCGGCGACCGTGGTGGGCCTGACGGGGACGGACCTGAACGTGGAGGTCTTGGAGAACGTTCCCGCCGAGCGGGGCCAGGTGGCGATCTACACCGGCGACGTCGGCTGGATGGACAAAGGCATGGCCGATGCGCAGGCCCGGATCTGCGTCGACAGGTTGAATGTCCTGGGAATCGAGTGTGAGTGGTTCGACAGCCCTGACGACAAGAACGCCCTCGCCGGCTGGATTACCGAGAGGACGGGCAACGCGAAGCTGGATGTCCTGATCCTGTACGGATACCTCCCTGAGACTATCTACGCCCCTGGAAACACGGAGCCGGACGGTTCCATCGCCGAGCTCTTCATCGAATCGACGGACGGCGACACGATTATCAATCACGGCGACTACATGTTCTACATCTCCAGCCCGAACAACGGCGACGCAGCCCTCCGGAACATAATGGACCTCCCGGGCATCAACATGTGGAATGATTGGCGCGTGGCCGTGACGCCGGACGGCGCGAACATAGCGCCGAGCCTCGCTGATTACCAGGGCGCCGCGCTCTTTTTATCGACCGCGCGCCCCCTACATGTGGATCTCTTGGCGAACGACTGGTTCGTCGAGGCGGCGTTGGCCGAGGATGTATCGGGTACCCGGGCGGAACCCGTCATTGTCAGGGACGGCAACCGCGGACGCCTGGTCCCCATCTTCCAGTATCCCAACCGGCCCGACCCCAAGGGCGCGGTGGCGGCCGAGGTCATTGCCGGGCTTTACGGGATTTCCCTGGGCACTCCCGTCCAACTTGGCCTTGTGGGGAAGACGACGGTCTACCAGGAGCGGCCGTTGAGGCTCGTCGTTCGAGTGCAGAACGAAATCGGCAGCCCGGCTCCGGTCACGGCGGCCAAGGTGATCTCCTTGGCAACGAGTTCGGCTTTGGGCCGCTTCGATGTCCTGCGGGACGGAAACTACAACGGCACGGTGACATCCGTCACGGTGGCCGCGGGCGAAAGCGCGGCGGTCTTCTACTACAAGGATCCGACCTCGGGCACGCCCACCCTTACCGCGTCGGCGGCGGGGCTCGCCGCGGGAAGCGTGAAGTTGAACGTGATCCCGCGCAGCTTCGCGGCCGGCGGGGATGTGGCAATCTACACGGGAGGGACGCACTGGATTGACAAGGCGGTGGCGGACGTGGAGGCGCAGATGTGCCGGGACAGCCTGGCGAGCGCCGGCATCGCCGTCACGTGGTTCCGGAACGCCGCCGACGAGGCCGCCCTTGCGGAGTGGGTGAGCGACAAAACGGGCGACGGCAAGCTGGACGTCCTAGTCCTTTACGGGCGCCTTCCCAATAGCCTCTATCCCCCCGGCAACACGCAGCCTGACGGCTCCGTCGCCGAACGCTTCATCGAATCGGCCGACGGCGATGCGATCATGAACCACGCAGACTGGATGTTTTACATGTCGAGCATGGACGGGGCGGACAACGGGCCGGCCGCTCTCCAGAACCTGATGGATATCCCGGGCATCAACATGGGGCCCGACAACACCCCCATGACGGTGACGGCCGAGGGACGCGCCATCGCCAAGCACCTCGTCAACCACCTGAGCGACCGCCCGCTCCATCTCGATGAGCTCGCGGGCGACTGGATCGTGGAGGCCGCGCTGGCCGAGAACGTTGATGGAACCCGGGCGGATCCCGTCGTTGTGCGGGACGGTTCCCGCGGCCGCCTGATTCCCGTGTTCCAGTCCGCTAATCAGCCCGACCCGATGGGCGCCGTCGGGGCCGAGATCATCGCTTGGCTCATGCAGAAGGAGTTGGGCGGCCCGACAGAACTCGGACTGGCCGGCGACAAGCCCGAGGTTCTGGAAGGCTGGCCCATGCAAGTTACGGTCAGAATCCAGGGCGCGGGAGGCATCCCGTTCGCGGCCGAAACCGCGATGGTCGTGAACCTGGCCAAGAGTTCCGCGACCGGTGTCTTCGATCTGGCGCGCAACGGCAGTTTCGATGGCACGGTGACGTCGGTGACCATTCCGGCGGGCAGCGAGTCCGCGGTGTTCTACTTCAAGGACCCCAATCCGGGGCTGGTCACCGTGACGGCTTCCACGGCGGGCCTCGCGAACGGGACGCTGCCGGTGCGGGTGCTGGCCGATGCCAAGGTCCGCAAGGGCGAAGTGGCGATCTACACCGGTCAGGTGAGCTGGATCGGCAAGGACTCGGCCGACATGGAGGCCGGCGTCTGTAGGAACGCGCTGGAGGATGCGGAGATCACGTGCACGCTGTTTGCGAACGCCGCCGACACCGCCGCGCTCGCGGAGTGGGTGCACGACCGGACGAACAACGGAAAGCTGGATGTCCTGATCCTCTACGGGTATTTCCCGGACGCGCTGTATCCCGCGGGAAACGCGGAGCCTGACGGCTCCGTCGCCGAGCTCTTCATCGAATCCACCGACGGCGATGTGATCATGAACCACGCCGACTACATGTTCTATGTTTCCACCCCGAACAACGATGTGGGCGGGCTCCAGAACATGATGGATTTACCCGCAATCACCATGTGGGGACAAGACACGCCCGTGGAAGTCACGGCGGAGGGAACCGCGATCGCGCCGAGCCTGTCCGATTTCGTGACTGACCGCCCGCTGCCGCTCGACGCCCTCGGAGGCGCGTGGTTCGCTGAGGCCGTGCTCGCCCAGGGCGAGTCCGGCACGCGGGCCGATCCCGTTATCGTCCGGGACGGCAACCGCGGCCGCCTGATCCCCGTCTATCAGACCATGAGTAGACCCGACCCGAAGGGCGCCGTGGCGGCCGAGATCATCATGTGGCTCATGGACAAGACTTCGGGTGGGGAGCCCTCGACGGACATCTATGTGTGGATGGGCAACGTCAACGGCGACGCCAACGTCAACATCGCCGATGCGGTGGCGCTCCTCCAATATCTCTTCGCCGGCGGGAAGCCGCCCATCTGCGCGAAAGCCGCGGACACGAACGATGACAACGCCCTCAACATCGCCGACGCGGTCAAGATCCTCGGGTATCTCTTCAGCGGGCAGCCGATGCTTGCGCCCGACGGCAGCACGATCACGGCGGCGAACAACGTTTGCAGGGGCTATGCCGCCGACGGCGTCGACGCCAAAGGCATCCCGTACTTCCCGGCTCAGGTAAGCGGCCTGCCGGCCTGCGCGACGCAGTGCAAGCCGTAGGCGCGGATCCGCTCGGGGCGGACGACGGGCCCGGGTCGCGCGACCCGGGCCCGTTGCTCGTTGGCGAAGGATCGAACCGGCCGGGACGGTTGCGGTCCGCTCTTGCGCGCGCGGCGCCGTTCCCTAGGATAGGGGCATGACTTTCAGCTTGCGCATCGAGCCCTATCCCGACCTTGCGTGCGGCGTGTTCGCGACCTGTTTTCCGCAGCCGCTCGGCCGGATGCCTTCCGCGCCGCGGCTCGCGGCGCTTTTGGCCCTCGATGCGGCGGCCCCGCTTAGCCGCGATGAGGAGACCCGCGCCGCGATCCGCGATCTCCTGCGCCGCCGGGGCTATAAACCCACGGGGCGCGGGAAGCCGGCCTCCGAATACTTGGTCAGGGCGGCGGGGGAAGGCGCGCTCGCGCCGATCAACTTGGCCGTCGACGCCTGCAACGCCGTGTCGCTCCACAGTGGGCTTCCGATCAGCGTGATCGATCTTGACTTGACCGCGCCGCCTCTTTCCATTGCCGTCGCGGCGGCGGGCGAGGCGTATGTTTTCAACGTTTCGGGCCAAACGATCGCCGTGGAGGGCTTGCCGTGCGTCCGCGATGCGCGCGGGCCGTGCGCGAACGCGGTCAAGGACGCGCAGCGGACGAAAACCGGCCCGGAGACCCGGCGAACGCTCTCGGTGGTCTGGGCGTGCGACGGGCTCGCGCCGAAGTTGGCCGCGGCGACGGCCTGGTACCGGGCGCTGCTCCACGAAGCGGGCGCGGCAACGGAGGAGGCGGCGATCGACGCCTCGAACGCCTAGGCGGCCAAAACCCCTTCCCTTCGATCGGTCTTGTGCGTAGGATGGCCGCCCGCGCGCCTCCGGAGGAGCGGCGGCTTCCGGGTGCCGCCGGGACGCGCGGAGCCCTCGGCCGGAAAGGATTTCTTATGATGGCGCACGATCCTCCCGAATCGAAGCTGAACGTGGGCTACGTCCTGCTCTTGAGCCTCGTGGCGGCCTTCGGCGGGTTCCTGTTCGGGTACGACACCGCGGTGATCGCGGGCGCCAACAAGTACCTGGAGGCCTATTTCGCCCTTGATGCCGGCGGCCTGGGCTTCGCGACGGGCGTGATGCTGCTAGGCTGCATGGCCGGGGTGCTCCTTGCCGGTCCGGCCGGGGATCGCCTGGGCCGCAGGACGGGCCTGCTTCTCTGCGGCCTCGGGTTCGGCCTGTCGTCCTATGCGACGGCGATTCCCGAGAGCTTAACCGCCTTCTGGTGGGCGCGTTTCGCCGGCGGCATCGCCATCGGCGCCGTGTCGATTCTGTCGCCGATCTACATCGCCGAGATCGCGCCCGAGCGCATCCGCGGCCGCCTGGTGGCGCTCTATCAACTGGCCATCGTGGTGGGCATCGCCGCCGCGTTCTTCGTGAACTCGGTGATTCAAGGCCGGGGCGATGCGGACTGGAACACGGCGACGGGCTGGCGTTGGATGTTCGCGGCGCTCATCGCGCCGTCGGCGGCCTTCATGGCGCTCCTGGCGGCGGTGCCCGAGAGCCCGCGCTGGCTCGTCAAGGCGGGGCGGCGCGATGCGGGGCGGACGGTGTTGGAGCGCATCGGCGGCGCCGCCAGCGCGGCGCGGGGAATGGCGCAAATTGAGGAGGCGCTCACGCGGGAGGAGGGCCGCTGGTCCGAGCTTTTGACGCCGCGCTACTTCCGGCCCTTGATCCTGGGCGCGACCCTGGCGGTCCTGAGCCAACTGAGCGGCATCAATGCGATCATGTACTATGCGCCCAAGGTCTTCGAGGCGGCCGGCACGGAGACGAGCGCCGCGTTCTGGCAGACGGTGATCGTGGGGCTGGTGAACTTCGGCTTCACCTTCGTTTCCATCGCCTTGGTCGATCGTCTCGGGCGCAAGCCGCTCTTGGCGGTCGGGACCGCGGCGCAGGCCGCGACACTGGCCGGGATCGGGTTCGCGTTCCACCTGGGCCTGGGCGGCGGCGTGCTCCTGGCCGGCGTGCTGGGCTTCGTCGCCGCCTTCGCCATGGCCATGGGCCCCGTGTCGTGGATCGTCAATTCGGAGATCTTCCCCACCAAGATGCGCGGGCGCGCCATGGGCGTCTCGATCATGCTCCTTTGGTTCGCGGATTACGTCGTGACGCAAACTTTCCCCATGCTGAAGGACGGGATCGGACCCGCCGCGACGTTCTGGATTTACGCGGGCTTCAGCTTGGCGAGCTTGCTGTTCGTCATGTTCTGCCTGCCCGAAACCAAGGGCAAGACGCTGGAGGAGATCGAAGCCGGCTGGGGACGGTAAGGGCGCGGTCAGCGGCCGCCGGCGATCATCTCCCGGTGGCGGCGGTAGAGCTCATTGCCCGGCTCGAGTTCCATGGCCCGGGCGCTGTGGCGCAGCGCCTCCTCCTGCCTGCCCTGGCGGCGATAGATGCCGGCGAGCCGGTCGTGCGCCTCGGCGGCGCGGGGCCACCGGCGCAGGCAGGCGCGGAGAACCTCCTCCGCCCGCGCGGGTTCGGATTCCCGGTACAGGATCTCGGCGAGACGCACGAAGGCGGTGGGCGGGGGCGGCGGCGATTGGGGACAGAGTTGCGCGTAGATCCGCGCCGCCTCCGCGTTCCGCATGGCCGCGAAGAGCCGATCGGCCAGGCGCAGCGCCAGCTGAGTGCTGTCGGGGTGGACGCTCAGCGCGGCGGAGAGGTCCGCGATCTCGCGGTCCAACTCCTCTTCGCAGGTGCGCACATGCGCTTCCCCGGGGTTGGCGGCCAGGGCTTGCGCGAACTTCTTCCGGCGGTCGGCCGGGAAGCCGGCGAGCTGGGCGAACTGCCCCTCGAAAATGTAGTTGGTGGCCTCGAACCGCCGGGCGAGGGCGGCCTTGCCGGCGTCCTCGCGGGGGAAGTTCGTCACGTACGGCGCGATGGGAACGCGGCACTGCCGGAGCATGTGGAGCACTTCCATGCAGCACAGTTCCCAGGGCGGCCTGACGGCGCAGCCGAACTCAAGCAGCGGCCGATCGTCCGTGTTGACGGGGTCATGGGCGACGAGGGCCCGGATCGCATCGGCGTCGGCGACGTGGCAGTCCAGCAGGTCGTAGACATCGTCGATGGCGATCTCCTTGAGGTCCCGGGCCGTCGTGGGCCGGTCCATGGCGGCGGCGATCCGCGCGCAGTCGATGCGCAGCGGCTCCAAGGTGCCGAGCAGAAGGCCGTGCTTGTTGAGGCAGTTGCTTGCGACCCAGAGCGACATGTGGGGGAAGACGTCCAAAAAGCTCTTCAGGATCATGCGCAGTTCGCGCGCCCTGAGATCGAGGGGCACCCAGCAGGAAAACAGGCCGCCCGGAGCGAGCCGCGCGCGGCAGTTGCGGAAATGATCCACGGTGTAGAGCGCCGAACTGCCGCTCGATCCCGGGAAGATCGAGTCGTTCATGATGATGTCGAACTGCTCTCGGGAAAGCAGCGCGAAGTTCTTTCCGTCCATGATGATCCGCCGGATGCGCTCGTCCCGGTGCGAGCCGCCGTTGATGGCCTCGAAGTGGACGCCCGCGCGGAAGACGGCCGGCGCGATTTCGACCACGGTGTAATCGGGCACTCCGAATTCCAGGCCCACGCGGGCGGTTTCGCCGCTTCCGAACCCGATCTGAACGACCCGCCGGGGATTCGGGTGCAGGAGCAGCGGAATGTAGCCCTGGAGCTTCTGCGTCGTGCGCAGCATGAAGTCCAGCCCCGCCACGTTGATGCCGTCCGCGGCGATCAGGCGTTCGCCGTTGGCGAATTCGTGCACCGAGACGGTTGCGGCGGGGTGTTCCTCCAGGAAGATGATGGTGCTCGGGTGGTGGAACGTGTTGATGGTCGCATGGAAGATGTCGGAGGGCGTCAGCACCACGGCGGCGGCGGCGAGGGCGGCCGCGGGGGCGCCCAGCACGAGGCGGGCCCGCGGGGCGAGGGCGCTCCAGGCCGCGGCGAAGCCCGTGAGCAGACTGAGGACGACGATGACGAGCATGCTCGCGGCCGTTCCCAGGAGCGGCAGCAGCACGAAGCCCGCGGCCGACGCGCCGAGGACGCACCCGGCGGTGTTGGCCGCGTACAGCCGGCCGATCCGCGCGCCGAGCGGCGCGTCGCCGCGCAGGCAGGCGCTCGCCAGCATGGGGAACGCCATGCCCATGAGCAGGCACGGCGCGAAGAGCACCGCGGCGGCGTCGAGGAGCCGGACGAAGAGAATCCAGCTTGCGTCCGCCTCGGCGAAGCGCTGCGTGAAGAAGAGGTCGATGGCGCCGAGACGCGCCAAAAGGGGCATCGAGGCCAGGATGGCGAGCCCCGCGAGGATTTCCACGACGCCGAACCACAGGAGCGGGCGCTTCAGGCGGGGCAGGATGAAGCGCACGGCCAGGAGGCTGCCCAAGCCGATGCCGGCGAGGATGGTCGCCAGCATGGTCGCGAAGGAGTACGCGGTCGTGGCGAGGACGAAGAGGAGGATGCGGGTCCAGAGGACCTCGGCGGCAAAGGCGCAGAAACCCGTGATGGCGAAGGCCGCCATGATGAAGGCGCGGGCCGCGCGCGACGCGGCTTCTTCGGTCCGCGGCGGACGCGCGGGAAGGGAAGCGGGCTTCGGGGGAGGCGGCATGCGGGCGCGCAGACCCATGGCGAGGGCGGCGCCGCCGACGAGAAGCGCGAGGCCGCCCGCGCAGAAGAGCGTGCCGCTGACGCCGAAGGCTCGGATGAGCACGAAGCCCGCGAGGACGCATCCGAGCAGCGCGCCGAGGGTATTGATGCCGTACAGACCGCCGACCTCGCGGGCCGGTTTCCCGCTCCGCAGCGCCAGGTGCCGCCCCAGCGCCGGCAGGGTGCCGCCCATGAGGAAGGTGGGAGGCATGAGCAGCGCCGCCGCGAGGAGGAACCGCGCCGCGTTCAGGGCGAAGGCGCCCGGCGCGGCGGCGTGGTAAAACCAGGCGTACAGGTCGAGGGCCGCGGAGGCAAGGAAAGGAAACGCAAGGGCGTACCCTCCGATGCCGAGCTCGAGGATGCCGTAAAGCGCCAGCGGCCGCGCCGCGCGGTCGGCGAGGCGGCCGAGGCACAGGCTCCCGAGCGCCAACCCGAGCATGAACGCCGCCAGGACGATGCTCGCGGCGTAGACCGTGTTGCCGAACACGATGCCGAGAACCCGCGCCCAGACGACCTGGAGTATAAGCCCGGCCGCCCCGGAAGCGAGGAAGAAGAACAGGATCGGCGCGCGCTCCCCGCCTTTGTGCACGACTCTGCGTTCCGCGGTTTGCCGCCGGCCGTCAACCCATTCCCACGCCGGCGCAGGAGCGATTCTCGCACCGATCCTGAAGGGTGTAAAGGCTCGAGCGTCGCGCGGCATCGCCCCGCCGGCGCTTGCCGGCGCGGCGGCGGCACGCCATGATGATGGCGCCGGCGGGCGCCGGAAGGAGCGTTTCATGCGTGCCATCACGATCACGGCGGGCGGGGTGTCCCTCGCGGCGGAACTGAACGATGGCCCCAGCGCGCGGCGCATCTGGGAGGCGCTCCCCATGGAGGGGCAAGCGAACCTTTGGGGGGAGGAGATCTATTTTCGGATCCCGCTGGAAATGGCGTGCGAGCCCGAGGCGCGCGTCGAGGTGGATATCGGCGAACTCGGTTACTGGGAGCCGGGGCGGGCGTTCTGTATCTTCTTCGGCCGCACGCCCGCGAGCACGGGCGCCGCGCCGCGCGCGGCAGGTCCCGTGAACATCGTGGGCAGGGTGATCGGCGATGCGACGCGTTTCCGGGGCGTGCGCGCCGGTGAAAAAGTCGTCCTGCGCGCGGCGCCGGCGCCAGGATAAAAACCGGCCTCGAACCCGCGCGGGAGACGCCCGCGCCCCGGTCGCGCGCGGCCCCGCCTAGACGACCATGGGCTCGATGCCGAAAAGCCGGCAGTACGCCAGCAGCGTGCGCTTGTGGTCGCCGTACAGGAAAAGCTGGTGAAAGCCGGGGAAGGCGAGGCAGTCCTCCACCCCGTCCAGCGCGCACTCGACCGAGACGACGCAGCCGCCCGCGGGCGGCACGGCGCGGTTTCCGACGACGGAGCCCGTGGCGATGATGAGGCGCGGCGGCGTGGTTTCATCCGCGCCGAGCACGAACTGGACGACCGTCATGCGCTGCCCCACCTCCCAGACCGGGCGCGGCACAGCGTCGCGGCTGCCGTGATGGTGCCTGATATCGTACGGGAGCGGCGGGGCGTCCGGCCCGCGCAGGCGGGTCGGACAGGTGCAATGGGCGCCGATCAACGTTCCGCGGGAAGTGTCGGCCACCGGGTCCTGCTGGAAGCCGGGCACGCCGAGGAGGTAGAGCGCGAGGGCGTGGGTCGTCGCGGCGTTGAGGTCGGCCTCGCACGCCGCCGGAATCCCCTGGTCGAGCAGGTGCGACCAGGAAATGCAGGGCAGACTCACCGGGCTGGCGCCGAGAGCGCCCAGGCAGTCCATGGTGATGCCGTCGCCCTTCTCGCGGGCGAGGAGGGCGCGCGCGACGACGTAACTCTTGATGCCGTTCAAGACATCCCGGGGCGTGCCGCTCGCGATGCCCGCGGCGCCGTTGATATAGGCCTGGGCGAGGGCCTTGATCTCGTCGGTGTCGGGGGTCTTGAGGTACTCATCGAGGAAGTCCGAAGCCGGCACGTATTGGAGGCGCGTGCCGAGATGAGGCACCCTGGCTTCCCTGCGCGCGGCGCCCTTGAGCACCACGTAGCGCATCTCGGCGAGTTTGCGGCGGGCTCGGAACATCTTCAGGCCCGTCACGACCTCGTCGAAGTCATCGGTGCCCAGGATGACGCAGCCCCGGCGGTTGGCGAGGGGCGCCGTGTTGGTGGTGAAAGCCGTGCCGAGCGGCGCATGAACGATGGTGGGGAGGCCGCTGTCGGCGGCGAGCGCCGCGGTGGGCCACGCATGCTCCTGGCGGTCGAGGAGCAGGACGAGGAGCCCGTCCGGCCCGGAAGCCTTGGCTTCCGCGACCCAGGCCCTCGATTCGTCCAGGCTGTGGAGCGGAGCCGGCCGCAGGTCGATCTCGATGGCGAGGGCCTTCGCCGCCGCGCGGAGCGCTTCGGTGTAGGCGCCGCGCGCCTTCTCGCCGTCGTAGACGGCGCCCGGCCAGCGCATGCCGTACTCGCCTTTCCTTCGGACGAAGGCCGCCTTGACGCGCGTCACGGCCGCCGCGCCGGGACCCTGAGCCGCGATGGCGGCGGCGTCCCGCGGCAGCGCGGCGCCTGAGGCCGCGGCGTAGGCGGCGGGCGCCGCGGCGGCGGCCGCCAGGAAGCGGCGCCGAGAAAGGCAGCGGTGCGCGGCGCAGTTGTCGATGGGTTCGAAGTTCATGGGTGCCTCCCCCTCGGGTCGACGTATCCCGATTGTGTCCAATTCGGCGGCCGCCGTCCAGAGCCTCCGGCCGCCATTATTCCTTTTCCTCGGTCAGCCGCAGGAACACGGCCTCCAGGCGCTCTTTCTCGCCGAGGAGGTTTTCGATGCGGCCGTCCCAGAGGAAGCGGCCTTGGTTGAGGATGCCGATGCGGCCGCCGATCTCCTCGGCGAGGGCCAAGCTGTGGGTCGAAAGCAGCACGGCCGTGCCCCGCGCCGCCGCGGCGCGGAGGGCCTCGACGGCTTTCCTGAGGTGGCGGGGATCGAGGCCGACCCAGGGCTCGTCGATGAGGAGCAGGGCCGGGTCCGGCAGGAGCGCCGCGACGAAGCACAGGCGCTGGCGCATGCCGTGGGAATAGGCGCCGATGAGGCCGCGCGCCTCCGCGCTCAGATCGAAGAAGTCGAGCAGGCGCGCCGCCGCCTCCGCCCAGCCCGCCGCCGCCAGCCGGTACGTGCCGGCGACGAAGGCGAGGTATTCCCAGCCCGTCAGGCGCTCGAAGATCGTGGGATGGTCGGGGATGTAGCTCATGCGGCGCTTGGCGGCGACGGGATCGTCGGCCAGGGCGATGCCGTCGATCCGGATGGCGCCCTCCGTGGGGCGCAGCAGCCCGCAGAGGAGCTTCAGCAAGGTCGTCTTGCCGGCGCCGTTCGGGCCCAGCAGGGTGTACATGTCGCCGCTCCGGAGGGTGAGATCGATTCCGTCCAGGGCGCGCTTGGCGCCGAAATACTTGGACACGCCGGTGACGCGAAGGATCTCCGTCATGAGTCGCTTTTCCTCGACTCCTCGAACAAATGATGCGCCTGGGCCGAAGTCCCTTGGCGGAACTCGATGCCGCCCGGCGCCTCCACCCTGAGAATGTCGCCGTCGATGCCCGCCGTGACGATGAAGACCCCCGACGGAGCCGTGAGTTCGATCCGCAGCACCTCCATGCGCACGCCCTCGATCTTCATGATGGCGCGTTCGATGACGCGCGCGCCGATGCGGGCCTGCATGCGCGTCAGCGGGTCGAAGTACGGGATCTCCCGCGCCACGCCCTCGGAAAGATCGCCGAGGGGCGGGATCGGGAGCACCGCGCCGGCGATGCCGAGGCTGCGGGGAATCGTGAAGGCCGCCTTGAGGTCTTTTCCGCCGCGGGCGACTCGGACCAGAACCTCGCCGCCTTCGCGCCCGCCCGCCAGTTCGAAGCGCTCGCCCGCGACATCAAGGGCGAGCTCGAGGGATAGGATCTCCCCCAGGGCGTCCAGGAGCACTTCGCCTCGCAGCGCGAGGGCGCCGCGCGTGCCGAGCCAGGGCAGAAGCCGCGCGTAGCCGTCCAGCGTCATCTTGTAGGCGCAAGCCCCGCCTCCCTCGTAACTCCGCACCGTGTAGCCGCTGTACCCGATGGGCTTGGTCTCGTGGTAGATAATGAGATACTGCTCGCGCGCGTCCCGCAGGCCGAGGAATTCCACGACGGCGCGGCTGTAGCCGCTCAGGCGCTCGAAGCGGGCCTGGCGGGCGAGGTTGAAGCCCTGCATGACGATGAAGAAGGCGATGGCGGCGGCATAGGCGAGAAGTCTTCCGGCGCGCATGTCAGTATTCCCTCCGCGTCAGGGCGCGCAGGGACCAGGCGAGGCCGCCGGCGATCACGGCGCCGGCGCAGAGCGGCGCCGCCGCCTGGAGCGCGGCGCCCGCCGCGTGCTCCCGCATAAGATCGCCGGCCACCCATAAGCCCGACACGAGGGCTACAAGACCGGTGCTTGCCAGGAAGTTGGCGGTGCCGCCGGTGGTGCCGAGCACCACGCTGGGCCGGTCGCTCTTCCAGCGCGCGAAGGCGGCGCTGAAGCCGAGCGCAAGGGCCGTGAGCGCCGCCGCGAGCAGCGCGATGAGGAGCATGCCGCGAAGGAGCGCCGCGGCTTCCGTCCCGATGGCCAGTTGGCTCACCACCGCCAGGCCGACCGCCGCGGGCAGCATCAGCAGGAACCCGAGGAGCAGCTTGGCGGCAAGCACCGCGCGCCGGCTGATCGGCGCCGACATGAGGATCCAGATCGAAACGCCTTCGCTTTCCAGCAGCGGATAGACGAAACGCGAGCTGAAGCTCGCGAGGATGAACGCGATCGCCGTCAGGTTGGCCAGCGCGATGAAGCGGCCGTACGGCGCGGGCAGCGCCTCGCGCGGGATGCGCAGCAGGCTCACGGTGTAGAGCGCCATCAGGAGCAGAAAAACGATGAGCTGGAGGGACTGGGTCGGATCCCGCGCGAAGAGCAGCACGTCCTTGCGGATGAGGCCGGCCAGCGGCCCGCGGACCGGCGGGATCCGCGTCCGGCGGCGCGCCGGGGCGGCCAAAGCGTTCAGGTCCTGCCAGAGCGCGAGGTAGCGGTGCCGTCCCAGGAGGTCGAGGATCGGCCAGAGCGCGCAGGCGGCGCTCGCCGTCAGGCCGAGGGAGAAGAACCCCTCGCTGTCGAAGCCCCGCGCGAAGGCCAGGAGCGCGTGCGAAGTCCACTTGCCCGGCCAGAAGGACGAACTCATGCCCCGAAGGCGCTCCGTGAGCCGCGTGAGCACGATCATCTCCTGCCCCGGCGCCAGCGAAAGCTCCTTGATCTGCGCCGCGAGGTACGCGCCGCCGGCCAGGATGAGCGCGGCGCCCGCGATCGTGAAGACCTTGCGGCCGAACCGGCGGCGCAGGAGGCCCAACAGGAACGCGCCGAGGATGCCGATGGCGCCGCACAGCAGGAGGAACGCCGCGAGCACGGCGGGCATGAACGCGTAGTATTTCAGACCGGCGCCGTGGCTGGCGCCGTAGCTCACGAGCACCGCGGCGACGAGAACGAAAGTGGCCCAAGAACTCTGGACGATGGCTTCGGCGGCGTGCAGCGCGAAGACGCGGGGCGCCGGCAGCGGGAGCGCGAAGTACAGTTCCGTTCTGCGGCCGCGGAAAAGATAGGCGTAGCCGACGAGCAGGTTGCTCAGGATGAGGAAGTTGAAGAGGATGAAGAATAGGAACTGGACCAGGCCGCTGCTCAGGATCTCGCCCATGGCGGGGAGCTTGAGGACGAACCGGAAGCCCGCGGCCACCAGGATCATGCCTCCCGCGATGAAGGCGCCGAAGAGGAGGAAGAGGACCGCGAAGCGGAGGACGTCCTCCTTGCGGAGGTTGCGCCAGGAGTTGCGCAGCATGTGGACGCGCACCCGCAGCAGCGGCCTCATGGGCGGGGCGCCTCGTGCGATGCGGGCTCGTTTTGGTGCATGCGCGCTCCTAGGTATGCGGCGATTTTAACCTATCCGGACCGCCGGGGGAGCAGGTTGCGCTGTGGCGGGGCAGGCAGGACGACTGTGGCGCACCGCGGGTCCCGCAGGGAGGGATGGGCGCTCTTGCCGCCGGGGCCGCTCCTCTTGACGCGCCCACGTCGGCTCCGATACTTGAGGCATGCAGGGTGATTTTCTGAGCTGGAGCCTGCCCATCGGCCGCGCGGCGGGAATATCCGTGCGGATTCACTGGACGATGCTCGGGTGGTGGCTCTACAAACTGGAGGCCGGCGTGCGGGTCGGCCTGCCCTTCTGGACGTGGCTTCTCACGGTCGGGCTGTCGTTTGGAACCATCCTACTCCACGAGTTTGGGCATTGCGCGGCGGCGCGCCGCGTGGGCGGCTCGGCGGACAACGTGCTTCTCTGGCCCCTGGGCGGGCTTGCCATGTGCAGCGTGCCGGCGCGCTGGAAGGCCGAGTTCGCCGTCGCGGCCGGGGGGCCGCTCGTCACGGCCGCAATTGCGCTGGCCGGCCTCGGGGCGGCGCTGCTGGCGCCTTCTCTCCGCGCGGGATCGGAGAGCTTGCTCGGGGCGTACGTCTACCACCTGCTCGTCCCGTACCAGGCGTTCCTGCTCCTCTTCAACGTGCTTCCGGTCTATCCCCTCGACGGGGGGCGCATGCTGTATGCGGGGCTGCGGGGGCTGCTCAGGCGTTTCGGACGGCGTTACGACGCGCGCTCGCGTGCCACGGCCGCCGTGGGGTGGAGCTCGCGCATCGTTGCGGCGGGCGGAATCGTCTACGGCGCCGCGACCGGGCAGTTTCTGCTTCTGTGTCTTGCCGCGTGGTGCCTGCTGGCGACCCAACGCTTCCTTTATGCGCGCGGCGAGGAGGAGGAAGAGGATTGGGCGGGCGCGGCGAAACGCGGCGATTGGGGCGGATACGGCGCTTTCGCCGCCGGGGAGGAAGATGCCGCTCCGCCGAAAGCGCGGTGGAGCCGCCGCTGGTTCAGGCGGCGCGCCGCGGCGCCCGAGGCGGAAGCGCCGCCCGCGCCCGCCGGCACGGATCCGGACGCCGGCGCCTCGGAAGAGCGCGAGCGCCTCGACGCCCTGCTCGCCAAGATCAGCGCGGGCGGGATGGCCGCGCTCACGCCCGAGGAGCGCGCGTTTCTCGAAGCGGTCAGCAGGCGCTGGTCGGCCGGCCGCTGACGCGGCCGCGTCTCACTGGAAGGCGAGGCCGTCCAGCCAAATCGTGAAGGGATCTCCGCCCCAGGAGTCGAAGGCGATGCTCACGGCGTCGATCTTCGCCAGGGAGACGCTCCCCGTAGTCGCGACGACCCAATCCTTGTCGGCGGTCAAGGGCGCGGCCACGGGCATCCAGGTCCAGCGGGCCTCGCTGTAGGGCGTGCCCACGAGGAGATTCCGGCCGCCGGAAGGCTGGATTTTGATCGCGCCGTCTTTTCCGTGCAGCGTTATCACCGGGCCCGGCTCCTGGAAGCCGGGAATGTTGTTGTTGACGGCCTTGAGCCAGAAGACGACCTTGGTCTTGCCCGCAAGATTCCAGCCGGCGTCCCGGCTCTTGGGATAGATGGCCGCGGCGTACATGCCCTTGTAGGGGTCCGGCGTCCAGCACAGCGAGACGCGGCCCGCCACGGCGTCCGGGTCGTCGGCGAAGGTCACCAATCCCTTGCCGTCCTCGTTGCCCTGCATCTCGAAGCCCCAGTCGCCGGCACGGCCCTCCGTGCCGATTTCCTCGGCCACGGGCGCCGTGACGATAAAATCGCGGAAGCCGAGGTCGGCCAGGGGGCCGTTGGAGACGGTGACGCCGACCCGGTGAAAACCGATCCGTGTGAAGACATGCTCGACCCGGGGGCCCGAGGCCGGCGCGTCGCCGAGCTGCCACCGGAAGGCGAGCGCCTTGCCGGACGGATCGAAGCTCCGGGCCGCGTCGAAGACGACCGGCTGTCCCGCGAAGGCCCGCGAAGGCCCGTCCAACACGAGCCGCGGGGCTTGGAGGACCGCGGGGTCGCCCCCGGCCTCGATCAGGTTCGTCACATCCTCCAGGCGATTCCCCTCGGCGTTGTTCCTGAAGACGTTGGCGCCCAGGAAGATCCAGTCGCCGTAGGCGCCCCAGATCCCGAAACGGTTGTGCTCGACGACGTTGTTCTGGACGATCCAGTGGTGAGTGCGCCAGGCCGCGCCCTTGGAGGCCGCGTCGCCGCGGAAGACGATGCCGCCTCCGGCGTTGTGGTGGCAGTGGTTGCCTTCGATGAGCGTGTGGCTCGACGATCCGCCCACGATGACGATGCCCCCGTGCCCGAACCCGGGCTCGGGAGCGTTGTGGAAGCCGTCGGGCAGGCCGTTGTACGCCGCCTCGTTGCCGATGAGGCGCGTCTGATCGCTGCCGCCCAGCCAGAACCCGTAGCTGCCGTGGTTCGCGCGGTTGCGGATATAGGTGTTGCCGGGGCTCCAGGATTCGACGCAGTTGTTGTTGGCCCAGGAGCAGTCGTTTTCGACGAACACGTTGCCCGTCGACACCCACCCGTTCAGGACGCGGATGAAGATGCCGTCGCCGCCGTGGGTGATGTCGTTGCGGTAGAAGAAATTGTCGTTCGATCCGCTCTCCATGAGGACCGACGTCGAGTCTCTGGCATGGACTTCCCCGGGCTTGATCCTGAGGCCCCAGGAGAGGTTGTTGCCGATGATCCGGTTCCGGCAGGCCGTCCACAGCTTGAGGCAGACGTTCGAGGCGTGGGACAGATCGCAGCCCTCAACGAGGTTTTCGTGGCAGTCCGCTAGGGACAGCGCGTTCCAGACCCGGTTGGCGGCGCAGTTGCGGATGACGCTCCGCGTGATGCGGGTCAGGATCATGCCGCCGGCGGGCTTGCTTTCGCCCCAGCCGAATTCCGGATCGTGGTAGTTGTCCGAGAAGTCGCAGCCTTCCAAGAGCCAGGCCTCGCCGTCCCGCGCCGCGAGACCGCGCTCGAAGCCCCGCACCTTGAGATTGCGAATCGTCACGCCGGAGACGCCCTCGGCCGTGATCCCGGTTCCGGCGAAGGTTCGCGGGTCTCCGGGGGTGTCCGCCCCTTGGATCACGGCGCCGTTGCCGTCGATGGCGATGTGGCCGGCGCGAATGACGAGCGGCCGGCGGAGGACGGCGTCCTTCGGAAGAGTGAGATCCGCCGTCACGTACAAGGGGGCTTGATCCTCGGGCGCGGCGGCCAAGACGGCCAAGAACAAGGTAATGCTCGTCATGACGGAATTCTCCACGCTGAAGGCCGATCGCTCCGGCGAAAGCCGTTCCCGTATCGTACCCGGCGGGACCGGCCCGGATCAAGCGCTTGCGGCGCGCCGGCGCCGCGGGCATACTTGGGCCCCATGACGATCCGCTACGCGCATGCCCCCGACATCGAAGCTCAGGTGCGGCGCATCGCGGCGGCGCTGGGCCTGGCGCACATCGACGAACGCGTCGTCTGCATGCGCTCCACCGGGAGCCGCGCGCGCCGGACGCTCGCCCGCTGCCACGCTCTCCCGAGAATCATGCAGGCCGCGCTGGGCGTCCCGGCCCATTACGTGATCGAGATTCTCTCGGAGCCCTTCGACCGCTTGAGCGGCGAGGAGCGGACCAAAACGCTCATCCACGAGCTTTTGCACGTGCCGCGGGCCTTCGGCGGCGGCCTGAAGAGCCATCGCTGCGTCAACCGCCGCGCCGTGCAGAAGCTGTACGAGGTTTATGTGCGGCGCCTTCGGGAGCGAGGATGAAAAAACCGGCGGGAGCAAGGCTTCCGCCGGTCGCGTCGTCTGGCGGAGAGGCCGGGATTCGAACCCGGGAGGCAGGTAAACCCACCTACTGGATTAGCAATCCAGTGCTATCAGCCGCTCAGCCACCTCTCCGTGTCCGCAAGTCGTGGCGGAGGGAGCAGGATTCGAACCTGCGGGCCTCACGGCCAACGGTTTTCAAGACCGCCGCAATAGACCACTCTGCCATCCCTCCGGGGGCGGGCGCCTTCCTGAACCCATCCGGCGTGTCGCGGGCGCCGCGAAGTCCACGCGCGCCGCGCACGTAGTATCGGTCCGCGGGCGCCGTCCGGTTGACCGCGGTGCGTTAGAAGATACGCTCTGCGGGCGGATTCTTCAAGGGCGCGCCCGAAAAAAACGGCGGCCGCCCGCCGGAGTGCGCCCGCAGCGCGGCGCGGCGGGGCCGCCCCGGGTCACGGCGTCGCCGAGCTGACGCGCGCCAAGACCTCCCTCGTGGCGAAAATAGGCGCTCCGGCCTCCAGCGCCGCGCAGATGCCGTCGCTCGGCCGGCAGTCCAGCTCGTGGCGCGCGCCGTCCGACGCCACGATGATCAGTTTCGCGTAGAAAACGCCGCCGAGGAGCGTCTCGATGACCGCGGCCTTGACCGCGCCGCCGAGGGCGCCGATCGCGCTCACGAAAAGCTCGTGCGTCACGGGCCGGGCGGCAATGGCGCCGTTGAGGAAATGGGCGATCGCCGCGGCTTCCAGCAACCCCACGGCGATGGGAAAAACGACGTCCCCGCCCACCTGTTGGAGGAATACGAGGTGCCCGTCGTCCTTGGATTGCACGACGACTTTCCTGACCGCGACCGGAAAGACGCCGAGGCCGCCGTCCTCCGGCAAGGTGCTTGACATGGCTGAATCCGCTCCTCGAATCGATGCCGCACCCTCGCGCGCGGCGCCGGTCTCCGCCGATCGCTTGCGCGCCCCGGCGAGCGGGCGGCCTCGCCCAGGGTACCAGAAGTTGGGCCGGCGCGGAAGCGCCACACCTATAAACACACTATAAGGTGCCGTGGGAGGGGCGATGGAAGGTGACGGGATTTTAAACGGCGATTTTGTTTGACGGCCGCGGAAGACCTCGTTACCATTTCCCCGGTTTCCGTCGCGCAGTCAACGGTTGGCGAGTTCGGGCATCGAAGCAAGGCGAGGAGTTCCTTCCGGCCACGGGGTTCTGAATCCCGCGCGTCCGAGGGCAGAGTCCCGGTTCCTTGCGCGCGGGCCCGGCGATGTGCGCGGCGGGCGCAGAGGCTTTGTTGCACGGGGGCGCCCGCGATGCGTCTCCGGTCGAGGAGATACGAAGTGGCAACCATGGTAGACGTGGATCCGCGGTCGTCCGCGGTTCTCGATGGGATCGCGGCGCACATCACGCCGCAGCAGTTCGAGACGTGGTTTCGGCCCCTGACGCTCCAGTTCGTCCCGCCGGATGAGGTCCGCATCGCGGTGCCCAATCGCTTTCACCAGGTGTGGATCGAGCGGCGCTACCAGACCGTCGTGGCCAATGCCGTCAGGCAGCTCGCCGGCGTCACGCCGCGCCTGGTTTTCGCCGTGAACGAGGCTTTGGGCGCGCACTTGGCGCCGGGGCGCCCGGAGGAGCGCGACGAGTTTCCCGCCGCCGAGGCGGAGGCGGATGCCGGCGGCGCGGGCGTCGCCGCGGTTTCGCAGATTCTCAATCCGGACTATACCTTCGAGAACTTCGTCGTCGGGCCGTCGAACAGCTTCTGCCATGCGGCCGCCAAGGCGGTCGCCGAGCAGCCCGGCGAGACCTACAACCCGCTTTTCATCCACGGCAATTCGGGGCTGGGCAAGACGCACCTCCTGCAGGCGCTGTGCCACCTCCTGCAGGCCAGGCGCCAGAAGGTGGTCTACCTGTCCTGCGAGGACTTCACGAATCACTTCATCAACGCCATCGAGAGCGGCAGCCTGGAGTCGTTCCGGTATCGCTACCGCCATGTCGATGTGCTCGCCATCGACGATGTGCATTTTCTCGCGGAGAAGGATCGCACGCAGGAGGAGTTCTTCCACACCTTCAACACCCTGTACAACCAGCAGAAGCAGATCATCCTCTCCAGCGACCGCCACCCCAAGAACATCTCCGACCTCGAGGAGCGGCTCGTGTCGCGCTTCAAGTGGGGCCTGGTGATCAGGCTCGACGCGCCGCCCCTGGAGACCCGCATCGCCATCGTGAAGAAGAAGGCCAGGATGCGCGGCGTGGAACTGGGCGACACGGCGGCGCACTACATCGCCGAGCACGTCAAGGAGAACGTGCGCGAGCTGGAGGGGGCGGTCAACCGCGTGATCTATCTGGCCCGCCTCGGCGGGCGCGAGGTCGACACGGATCTCCTGCACGAGGCGCTCGCCGATCTGATGCCGGAACGTAGCGGGACCGGTCCGGGGCTGGCCGATGTGCTGCGCATCGTGGCCGACCGGTTCGGGATCCGCGCCACGGAGATCCAGTCGCGCAAGCAGACCAAGTCGGTCGTTTATCCGCGCCACCTGTGCATGTACCTCGCGCGCGTGTGCACGCAGAACTCACTGGAGGAGATCGGCGCCCACTTCGGCGGCCGCGACCACACGACCGTGCACTACGGCATCCGCAAGGTCGAGAAGCTGGCGGCGCGCGACGAGGATGTCAAACGCGTGGTCGAAGACCTCGTCGGCGCGCTGAAGGGGTGCGGGCGCTAGCGGCGCGACCGGAGGCGGAGCCGCGTCACGGCCGCGCCACCCATGCTTCCGCCGGCCGCGGGCAGATCGAGAACGGCAGAATCCGGAAGCCTTCCGCCCGCAGCGCGGCCGCCGCTTCGATCGTCCGCCCCGGCTCGCACAGAAGACAGATGCTCCCGCCGCCGCCGGCGCCGTTGATCATGGCGGCGCGGGCGCCGCGCTCCTTGCCGAGGGCCTCGATCCGTTCCAGGCGCGGCGTCGTGATCCCGGGGTGCAGGCTCTTTTGGAGCGCGTTGTTGTGCTCCATGGTCGCGGCCAGAAGATCGTGGTCGCCGCTCAGGAGCGCCCGGCGGGCCGCAAGGGCCGTCGTTTTGAGCTTCTCGAGGGCCGCGGCGGCCGGGCTGTCGGGGTCCTTGACGCTTTCGATGACTTTGCGGTGCACGTCGCTGGAGAGATGGCCCTTGCCCTCGTAGACCAGCAGGATCTGCGTTTCGAGGCCGGCGAGCATCGCGCCGGACAAAGGCACGGGCGACACGTGGACCATGGGGTAGGCGGGCATGTCGATGAAGTTGACGCCGCCGTAGGCCGCGGCGTATTGGTCTTGAATGCCGCACTCGCAGCCCAGTTCGTCGGTCTCGATGCGGTGGGCGAGGCGGGCGATCTCGTGTGCCGATAGAAACTCGCCGCTGGCGATGCCGAGGGCGTTGATGAGCGCCACGGAGATCGCCGCGGAGCTCCCGGTGCCGCAGCCGGGCGGCACGTCGGCGCTGATCATGACCTCCAGGCCGCCGCCTACGCCCATGATCTTGATCGCGGCCTTGAGGAGATCGTGGTGGCTGTCGTAGCCCACGGCGGCCGCGTTCTCGATGTAGAGGCGTTCGCCGTAGTCCTGGACGTTTATGGCGATGCCGGGCCGCGCGACGGTCTTGATCGTCACGTTCGCGAACAGGCTCACCGCGACGTTGAGCACGTGGCCGCGTTGGGCGAAATGCGTGTCGGTCCAGCCGCCGAAATCGAGGATCCTGTTGGGCGCTCTGCTCTGGATGATCATAGGCGTTTTCGCGGGTCTCCCGCGCCGTCGGGCACGTTCGGTTCCTCCGGCGCGATGCTCCTGCGCACGAGGGCCTGGAACACGAGAAGTACGGGAATGAGGAGGAACGGCAGGGCGTGGCGCGCGCCGGTGGCGACCAGCGCCGCCAGGTTCTCGGCGGAGAAGAAGCGCGCGGCCTCCGCATCGTTGGCGTGCGCGGCGACCGCGAGCCCGCCCGCGGCGACGTGCCAGGCGATCGCAAGCCCGCCGGCGGCGAAGTACAGCCCTACGGCGAGGCCGCCGGCGGCGCCGATGCCGGTCGCCTCGCCCCCGAAGGCGAGGCCGCCGAAGGCGATGCCGCCCAGCGCGAACACGCCGGCCCCGAAGCCCCCGATGGCTAGGCCCCCGACGGCGATGCCGCCCAGGGCGAAGAGCGGGCCGAAGGCGATATCCCCCACGGCGATCCAGCCCTTGGCGACGCCGCGGCGGAAGCTCCCGTCCTCGACCCGCCCCCGGGCGATGTGTATCAGGGGAAGGCCCAAACATCTGCGTTTCGATCTGTAGTCCATGGGTTCTTCGGCGATCCTTTCCCGATGGCGCCGGCGCGCCCCGTTCAAATTATCGGCGACAGAGCCTTCGGTTCAAGAGCGCGGCCGTCTTGGCCCGCGCCGTTCCGTCACGTATTATGAATGGGGGGCCGCGGCGCCGGGGCGTGGCGGGCATGCCCGGCGGGAGGCGCGCGCATGAATCGACGGGAGGCGGAGTTCCAGGCCATCGCGGCGCGGGGATCGTTCCCCGTCGTCATTCTCGGCGGCGGCATCAACGGCATCGGACTTTTTCGCGAGCTGGCCCTGCACGGCGTCGACTGCCTCCTGCTGGACAAGTCCGATTTCGCCGCCGGCGCGACCTCCAATTCCTCGCGCATGATCCACGGCGGGCTCAGGTATCTGGAGAACGGCGAGTTCGGCCTGGTGCGCGAATCCCTGCGGGAGCGCAACCGCCTGCTGGCCAACGCGCCCCATTACGTGGCGCCCCTCAGAACCACGATTCCGATCTTCGGCTGGCTGGACGGCATCGTGCGGTCGCCGCTGGTTTTTCTCGGGCTTCCCGTCCGGCCCGGCGGCCGGGGCGCCCTGATCGTCAAGGGCGGCCTCGCCTTCTACGACTTCGTCACGCGCGCCCGGCGCCGCACCCCGCGGCACTTCTTCAACCTGAGGGGGGCCGCGCTGCGGGCCCTGCCGCGGCTCAATCCCGGCATCGTGGCGGCGGCCACCTATTGGGATGCGTCCATAACGCAGGCCGAGCGGCTCTGCCTCGAACTCATCCGGGATGCCCGGGCGCTCAACCCGCAATCGCGCGCCCTGAACTACGCCACGGCGGAGGAAGTCCGCGGCGGCGCGCTGGTCGTGCGCGACGGCATCAGCGGAACGGCGTGCGCGGTGGCGCCGCGCGTCGTCGTCAACGCCGCGGGAGCGTGGGTCGATGCCGCGAACGCCCGGCTCGGCCTGTCAACCCATCTGATCGGCGGGACCAAGGGATCGCACCTGGTGGTGGACAGCGCGGAGCTGCACGCGGCGATCGGCGATCGCATGGTGTACTACGAGCACAGGGACGGCCGCGTGTGCATCGCTTTCACCTTCATGGGCAAGGTGATCATGGGCTCGACGGACATCCGCGTCGACGATCCTGAGACCGCCGCCTGCGATGCGGAGGAAGAGCGCTATATCCGCGAGTCGCTCGCCGGGGTGTTCCCCGGCATCCGGGTGGCTCGCGAGCAGATCGTCCGCAGGTTCTGCGGCGTGCGGCCGCTGCCGGCCGGCGCCGAGCGAACGACCGGCAGGATCAGCCGCGGCCACAGCCTCGAGTTCGCCGAGCCCGACACGGGGCGCCCGTTTCCCGTGGTGAGCCTGATCGGCGGCAAGTGGACCACGTTCCGCGCTTTCGCGGAGCAGACGGCGGATCGGGTGCTCCCGCTCCTGGGCGCCGCGCGGAGAGGGACGACGGAGGACATGCCGATCGGCGGGGGCCGAGGGTTTCCGGCCGGCGCCGAGGAGAAGGGGCGGTGGATCGAGCGGACCGCGGCGGCGCGGGGGATGAGCCCCGCGCGCGTCGAGGTTCTGCTGGCGCGCTACGGCGCGCGGGCGGAGGAGTACTGCGCCTGGCCCGAGGCGCGCGGGGAGCGGCCGCTCGCATCGCTTCCCACCTACACGGATGCGGAAATCCGATGGATCGCGGCCGGCGAGCAGGTCGAACGCCTCTCCGACCTGGTGTGCCGCCGGAGCGTCATCGCGCTGCTGGGCGATGCGCGGCCCGAAGCCCTCGCCGAGCTGGCGGCGGCGGCGGGCGAAGCCCTGGGTTGGCCGCCGGCCCGGCGCGAGGAGGAGGCGGCGCGGACGTTGCGCGAAACGGCGGTGTGATCCGCTTCTTGCCTGGGTCCGCGGGCTACCGCGGCGCGACGGGCTTGAACTTGATCCTCGTCGGACGGTCGGCGTCCTCGCCGAGCAGCCTGCGCCGGTGGGCGTGGTAGGCCTCGTAGTTGCCTTCGAACCAGGCGACCCGGCTCTCGCCCTCGAAAGCCAGGATGTGGGTGGCGATGCGGTCCAGGAACCAGCGGTCGTGGCTGATGACGACGGCGCAGCCGCCGAAGTTCTGGATGCCTTCCTCCAGCGCCCTGAGCGTGGCGACATCGAGGTCGTTGCTGGGCTCGTCGAGGAGGAGCAGGTTGCCGCCGCTCTTGAGGAGCTTGGCGAGATGGACCCGGTTGCGCTCGCCTCCCGAGAGCTTGCCCACCGGCTTCTGCTGGTCCGTGCCGCGGAAGTTGAACCGGGCGCAGTAGGCGCGGGCGTTCATGTCGCGGCCGCCGAGGTCGAGGATATCCTTGCCTCCGGAGATCTCCTCGTACACCGTGCGCTCGGGGTCGAGGGCGTCGCGCGACTGGTCCACGTAGGAGATGACGACCGAGCTTCCGACCCGCAGGACGCCGGAGGTCGGCGCCTCCTGCCCGATGATCATGCGGAAGAGCGTGGTCTTGCCGGCGCCGTTGGCGCCGATGACGCCGACGATGCCGCCGCGCGGCAGATCGAAGTTGACATCCTCCATGAGGAGGCGGTCCCCGAAGGCCTTCGCGACGTTCTCGGCGCGCACGACCACATCGCCGAGCCTCGGGCCGGGCGGGATCTGGATCTCGAGGGAGTCCTCCCGCGTGTCGACCTCCTGCGAGGCCAGCTCCTCGTAGCGCTTCAGGCGCGCCTTGCTCTTCGCCTGCCTGCCCGAGGGATTCATCCTGACCCACTCGAGCTCCCGGGCCAGGAGCTTGCCCCGCGACGAAGCCTGCTTGTCCCGCACCGCCAGGAGCGCGTGTTTCTGCTCCAGCCAGCGCTCGTAATTGCCCTGGAAGGGGTAGGCGCGCCCGCCGTCGAGCTCCAGGATCCACGCGGTCACGTTGTTGAGGAAGTAGCGGTCGTGGGTGACGACGACCAGCGTGCCCGGGAACTTGGTGAGATAGGTCTCGAGCCAGGCGACCGACTCGGCATCGAGGTGGTTCGTCGGCTCGTCGAGGAGCAGGACGTCCGGGTTCGAGATGAGGAGCCGGCAGAGGGCGACGCGGCGGCGCTCGCCGCCGGAGAGCGCCGCGACGTCCGCGTCGGGCGGCGGCAGGCGCAGCGCGTCCATGGCCTGCTCGACGCGGTGGTCGAGCTCCCACAGATCGTGGGTGTCGATGAAATCCTGGAGCCGGCTCAACTCGCCGCTGAGTTTCTCGGACTGCTCGGGCGACAGGTTCGTTCCCAGGAGGTCGCAGATCTCGTTGTACCGGTCGGTGGCCTTGCGGGCCTCGGCGATGCCTTCCTCGACGTTGCCTTGGACGGTCTTGCCGGGGTCCAGCCGCGGCTCCTGGGGCAGGAATCCGATTCTGACGTTCTTGGCGATCTGCGCCTCGCCGAGGAAATCCTTGTCCAGGCCCGCCAGGATCTTGAGGAGCGACGTCTTGCCCGCGCCGTTGCCTCCGATGACGCCGATCTTGGCGCCGAAGAAGAACGCGAGGGTGATGTCATCCAAGACGATGTTCTTGTCGTACTGCTTGGTCAAGTTGCGCAGGGTGAAGACGTATTCGCCGGCCACGGGCGACCTCCTTTGGACGAATGAGTATCGGGCCGGGAGCGCGGGACGTCAAGATGCGGGGCGGCGCTCCGCATGGCGCGCGGCGCCGCCCCGCGGTACCATCGGCGCGACCTATGCGCGCTCAAACCGCCGCCGACACACGCGCGGGCGCTCCGGATGTGGAACTGCTCGCGCCCGCGGGCGACCCCGATGCGGGGTACGCGGCGCTGCATCACGGGGCCGATGCCGTGTACCTCGGGCTGGCGAGATTCTCGGCGCGGGCCAAGGCGGCGAACTTCGCGCTGGAGGCCCTGAGCGAACTCGCCGCCTGGGCGCATGCCTTGTCGCCGCGGCGGCGTGTCTTCGCCGCGGTCAACACCATTCTTCGCCAGCACGAGCTGGCCCCGCTCATCGAGTCGCTCGCGGCGCTGGTCGACCGCGGCATCGATGCGGTCATCGTGCAGGATCTGGGGGTCGCGCGCATCGTTCGGACGCGGTTTCCCCGGCTCGAGCTCCACGGCAGCACGCAGCTCGCGGTCCACAACCTGGCCGGCGCCGAGGCGCTGGGAGCCCTCGGCTTCACGCGCGTGACGCTGGCCCGCGAGCTCACGCTCGAGGAGATCCGCGCCATCGCCGCCGCGGCGCCCGTCGAGATCGAGGTCTTCGTCCACGGCGCCCTGTGCTACTCCTGGAGCGGACTGTGTCTCTATTCGGCGCTGCTTCGGAATCGAAGCGGGAATCGCGGCGAGTGCACCTATCCGTGCCGGGAGCGTTTCACCGCCGGCGGCGAGGAGCGCGGCGCCCTGCCCTTCTCCATGAAGGATCTGGCCCTTCCCGCCCGGGTTCAAGCGCTCAAGAGCGCCGGCGTCGCCTGCCTGAAGATCGAGGGCCGCATGAAGAGCGCGCTCTACGTCGCGGCGGCGACGAGCCTGTATCGCGCGGCGCTGGACGGCGGGCGCGGCGCGGGCGGACTGGAGGAGGCGGCCGCCGATGTCAGGACCGTGTTCAGCCGGCCGTGGACGTCGTTGTATCTCGACGGGCGCGGAGCCCGGGATGTGACCGACCGCGCCACCGTGGGCCATCGCGGCGATCCCATCGGAACGGCGGAAGAGCCGCGGCGCACCGGGCGCGGTGGCGCGTGGCTGTGCTTCACCACGGCGGCGGCGATCGAGCGCCACGACGGCATCCAGATCGACCTGCCGGGACGGGAGAAGCCGTACGGCTTTCCGGTGAAGGCGCTGCGCGTGCTGGGCGCCCGCGGCGCCGGACGCATGGCGTTCGAGGCGCCGGCGGGCGCGCGCGTCGCCGTGGCCCTGCCCCGCGACGCTCCCCCGATCCCCGCGGGCGCGCCCGTTTACCAAGCTTCCTCGCAGCGGACCAAGCGCTCGTATGCTTTCCAGCGGCCGCGGCCCGGCGAATACAAGGTTCGTCTGGCGGCGGACGTGTCGGTGCGAGTCGCGCCGGACGGCCTGCGCGGCGAAGCGGCGGCATTCCCGCCCGCCGTGGAGCGCGACCCCGCGGCGGAGCGCGACCCCGCGGCGGAGCGTGACCCCGCGGCGGAGCGTGACCCCGCGGCGAAGAAGGTCTGCGCGCGGCTTTCGGCGCCGCGCCCGCTGGCGCCCGCGCGCAAGGCCGCGGGGCTCGCGGCCGCGGCGCGGGCCGTGTTCGAAAAGCTGGGCGCGACGGAGTTCAAACTCGGCCGATTCGAATGGGAGAATCCGGACGGCCTCTTCGTGCCCGTGTCGGCGCTCAACGCCTTCAGGCGGGATCTCATGGCGGAACTGGGCGCGCGCGTGCGCGCGGCCCGCGCGGACCGCGTCGAGGCGATCACCCGGGAAGTGTGCCGCGTCTTCGCGCCGCCCGCCGTCCCGGCGGCCCCGGCCTGGATCTTCAAGACCGATCGGCTCGCGCACTGCGAAGCCTTCGAGTCCGAGGATTGGGAGGCGGCCTCGGAGCTCATCATCGACATCGGCGCCGAGCCGCTCGAAGCCCTGCGGGCCTGGCTCGACGGCCCCGTCGCGGCGCGTCTTCGCGGCCGCATTCGCTTGGCGCTGCCGGCCATCGCGCGCGCCTGGGAGGAGGCGGATCTGCGCGGCGCGATCGCCGTCCTGCGGCGCGATGGGTGGACGCGCTGGGAAGCGGCGAACATCGGCGGCCTGAGGCTGCTGGAGTCCGCGGCGGGCGGGGAAGCGCTGGAGTGCACCGCCGACTGGCCGCTCTATACGGTCAACCGCATGGCCGCGGCCGAGCTCTTCGCCATGGGCATGCGGCGCGTGACGCTGGCTCCCGAGGACAGTCTCGCCAACATGCGCTCGCTGCTGGCCGAGCTGCGGGATCGGGCGGCGGTGCTCGCGTACCACGACGCGCCGCTTTTCATATCGGAGACGTGCGCGCGGGCGAGTCTGCGCGGCGATTGTCCGGGGGCGGGCCGCTGTGATTTCACGGAGATGGCCCTCGTCTCCGAGTCCGGGGAGCGCGTGCGCGCCCTGAACCGGCGCTGCCGGTCGGTGACCATCGGCGAGGCCCCCTTCTCTATCGCGCACCGGGCGCGCGAGCTTGCGGCGTGGGGGGCGGCGATGCTGAGGGCGGATTTCGTGTGGCGGGCGTATGCGCCCGAGGAGGCGCGCGCGCGCTGGCGCGCGCTCCGTGCCGGCGCGCGTCTTCCCGGCACGCGCGAGGGCAACGCGAAGTGACGGAAAGGAGCGCGGACATGCGGGACGGGATGCCGGCGTGGAAGGGATTCCGGTATGCGATGTGCAACGAGAGCATGCAGGGGCTGCCCTTCGGGGAGCAGTGCGCCATCGTCGCCGGGGCGGGCTACCGGGGGATCGAGCTGGCGCCCTTCACTCTGGTCGCGCAGGGCGTGGAAGAACTCGACCGGCCGGCGCGGGCGGCGATCGCGAAGACGATGGCGAAGGCGAAGCTGGAGTGCGCCGGCCTGCACTGGCTCCTTGCTCCGCCCCCCGCGGGGCTCCACTTCACGACTCCCGATGCGGACGTGCGCCGCCGGACGATCGCTTATTTCGAGCGGCTTGTCGACTTCGGCGGCGACGTGGGCGCCCCCGTGATGGTGTTCGGATCGCCCAAGCAGCGCGGCGCGGGCGATGCGCCCCGGCCGGAGGCGCGCCGGCGCTTCATGGAGGGGCTGCGCATGGTGGCGGATCGGGCGCTCCGGCGCGGCGTGACCGTCTTGGTGGAGGCGCTCGATCGATCGCAGACCGACATGATCAACACGCTGGCCGAAGCCCGCGCCCTGGTCGAGGAAATCGACCACCCCGCCATTGAGCTCATGTTCGATTTCCACAACACGGCGGATGAAACCGAGCCTTTCGACGCCCTGATCGCGGCCCACTACCAGCGCATCCGCCACGTCCACGTCCAGGAAATGGACGGCAGGCACCTGGGCGCGGGCAGCGCCGTCGAGGCCTTCGCGCCGGGATTCCAGGCCCTCAAGGACCGGGGTTACGGCGGGTGGGTGTCCCTGGAGGTCTTCGATTTCGCTCCGGGGGGGCGGCGCATCGCCGCGGAATCCATGGCGGCGTTCAAGCGCATTGAGGCGCGGCTCGTCTGACGCGAACCGGGGCGCGCGGGGTCGAGCGCGACCGCGCGCCGCCTCGGCCGGCGCGGGCGCCGCGAGCCTGCCCGGGCCGCCTCCCGCGCCAGGGGGGCACGACGAGCTCCGGCGCCGCAGCCCGCAAGGGCGGGCGGCGCGGTCGCGGCGACGAGGAGCGGGGTATCGAAGAGGGCGCGCGCGTCGCACGCTCCCAGGATCTGCGCGCGGCGCGGCCGCCGCTCCGGCCGGCGCCTCATGGCGACGCCTTCGAGACGCAGGGAAGGCATCCGCGGCAGTCGTCGCACGTGAGCTCGTCGGCGGTGGGGTCGGGACCGCAGGTGGTCGACGGAGCCGGGGGAGGCCGGCGCACGGAGAAGAAGTACTGCAATAGCGTGATCGAATCGGCGACGTCCACCCTGCCGTTGTCGTCGGAATCCAACGCATCCATACAAGTCGGAGCCGTCCCGTTGTGAAAGAGGTAGGCGAGGATCTGGACGGCGTCGGCAATGTCGAGTTGGCCGTCGACGTTGGCGTCGCCGCGCCTGAAAGGATGGCGTCCGCTGGGAAAGGGACACTGCGCGGAGGCGAGGCGCAGTTGGTATGCGCCCGCCGTGGGCCCGCGGTTTCCGACGGCGATATAAAGATCTTGGTCCTCCAGGCAACGCGGCTTGATCAAGAAACGTTCGGGCCGCGCCGCGAGCGCGAACTCCCCATCGAAGATGAGCGCGGGCGCGCCGTTCTTGAGCCCGAGGGCGACCGGCGCTCCCGTGCGAACGAACAAGCTCAGAGATATTCCGCCGTCCGGGACCAGACCTTCGAGGTGCAGGCACATGGCGGGGGAGGCTGTCTGCGGAGAGACGATATAGCGCGCGTCCGCCAAGACGACGGTCCCCGGCGGGGCGCCCGGGGGCGTCCGCGCCACGAACCCCTGCGCGGAAGCCGCGGGCTCGAGGGTTTGCGCGCAACCGCCGGGCGCCATGGCGATGTCGGCCTCAAGGAGGGTCTCGGCAGAGTTGACGACCCAAACGTACACGAGCTGGTCGTGGGCGAGGGCGGCGCCCTCCAGGCACGCCGACCCGTACCCTCCGTCCGCGTCGATCAAGCGGCTCGCCACGAGCCGGCCGTCCGGAGCGAGGCCCACGGGCTGGCCCGCGCGCAGCGCGAAGCTTGCGTCGCGGCCCGCCTCTGCGGCGCGCAGATCGACGAAGAGATTCAAGACGTCAGCCGGCGTGCGCAGGCGGTACTGCTGGCCGTCCAGCCGCCGCGCGGGGGAGGTCGCCGCCATGCCGGCGCCGACGAGGACGGGCGTGCGCGCGTTCGGCGCCGCATCGACGAAAGCGCCGTCGATCGTCGCCTCGAAGGTGAGTTTGCCGCCCGTCGGAGAGCGGGTGATGATAGCCGCGTACCAGCGTCCCGCGGCGAGGGAATCGCCCCAGAGGCCCAGTTCCTCGTAGCCCGTGGGAAACATGACCCAGTAGTCGGCGGACGCGCCGCCGTTGGTGACCGCCACGGGCGCGCCGAACCTGACCGCGAAGTCGAAGTTGTCCTCCCGCGGGTCCTGGGCTTTCAGGACGAAGAGCAGGCTCTCGGCGCCGGCGGGAACGTCGATGACGAACTGCGAGTCGAGCATGATTTGCGCCTCGACGCCCAGGGGCAGCGGCCCGACCTCGGCGGCGACCGGCGTGCCGCTCACCAGGCGCGTGAGGTCCTTGGTGCGGTGGCGGAAGCTCCCCGGGGTGAGCGGCGCGCACGGCTTCCCGAGGGCGGAGCTCGCCGCCGCCGCCCACGCCGCTATGCAGGTCAAGCCGCCGAACAACAGGAATGTTCCACGAACCGTCATACGTACAGTCCCAGGTTGCATTCGGCCCAAACGATGATTCTACGGTCTGGCGGGGGGCGACACAAGCTTCAGGTTTGGCGATCGGCGCCTCTCCCCAACCCCGGGACCGCCGTTACAATGGACCCGTGCCGCGGGCGCCGGCCCGCGCGTCTAAAAGGAGTCACATTGTGCGGCTTGCAACCGAGATCGCCATCCAGAGCGGTTCGTTTCACGACGTCGAGACGCTGGAAGATCTGCGCGAGCGCCTGCGCGCCCTCGGCGTCCGCCGCGTCGAACTCGCGCCGCGGCATCTTGCGCCGGCGTTGTCCCAGATAGAGCTCAAGGAGGCCCTTGTCACGTTGGCTTGCGGGGGCATCGCGGCCGGCGGGTGGGGCGTGTTCCCCGCCGGCGGAAACCAGCGCGATGACCGCGCGCTGCTTCTCCGCGCCCAGGTGATGGGGATCCCCATCGTCGGCGTCGACCCCCAGCCGGGCGCCCTCCGCGCCCTAGGGGCGCTGGCCGCCGAGTACGGCGTGCGTGCGGCGATCCATAACGGTGGGCCGGGGCACCGGTGGGCGACGCTCGAAGCGCTCGTCCGCGCCCTGGAGGAGGCGAACGCCTGGGTGGGCGTGTGCTTGGACACGGCGGGACTGCTGGGGGCGGGCGGCGATCCGGTCGCGGCGGTGCCGGTGCTGGGCCCTCGGCTTTTCGGCGTGCATCTTTCGGATGCGGTGGAGAAGGGCGGCGCGTGGAAGCCCTGCACCCTTGGGGAGGGCGCCCTCCGGCTGCGGCCTTTTCTCGAACGGCTCGCCGCCGCCGGCTTCAAGGGACTCCTCTCGTTGGAGCACGAGGATCGCCGCGGCGATCCCATGCAGAGCCTGAGAGCCTCGCTGGCGGCGTTGGCGGCGGCGGGGGGGGAGCCGCGGCGGACCGCGGGTTGAGCTTCGGCTCCCGCGCAAGGCGGCGGCGCGGCCCGGTCCGGCGCGCGGGTTGCGCGCGGCGCGGTCGCCGGGCGCGTCTCCTCCTGTGCGGTTACGCAAACAAGTTGAAGTCGAGCAGCCGGTTGATGAGCTTCGCCACGTAGTTGACGGGGGAGGACAGATCCCATGCGACGACGACCGTCGCGAGAAGGGTGGCGACGGTGACGAGCCTGTAGTACGCGATCATCCAGCCCTTGACCCCACAGCCGATGAGGAACACCACCGCGAGCAGGCCGCCGAAGAGAATCTTGTTGGCGGGGGTTGCCACGATCCACGCGACGCTCTTGTACACGAAGCAGTCTTGGCTGTGGCTGGGATGGATCTGGAGCGGCGCCAGCGCGCTCATGTAGAACCAGAAGAGGACCAGGGCCGCGGCCGCGATAATCATGGGCAGAACGAGGAACGAGGCCGCGCCCGGCTTGCGTCCGTGCTTCTCGGGCCCCTTGCGGTCGTTAGGTTTCGTGCTCATAGTTTTTCTCCCGCTCTCTGCGTGTCGGTTCCTTCCGCGGCTTGGCCGCTGCTACTACACCCACGGGATCCTATGCAAGCCGCGTGCCCGACGCCGGGGCGCGGACCGGGGGTCGTAGGGGGGCAAAAAGGGCCTGAAGACGGCCGGCGGCGGCGCGCCGTCCGCCGAAGGGCCGGTAAGCACCGGTCGCCGGGGTTTTTCTACCGGGCACGCGCCATGCTCCCGGGCGTGCGATCCGCGCCTCCTCCCGCCCGGCGGATCCCCGCCGCGCTTCTACAGCGTGTACGGCGCGCGATACTCCCGCGCCAGAAGCGCCGAGGCTTCCCTGTCGCCGGCAATGGTCTCGGTCTTCGGGTCCCAGACGAGCTTCCGGCCGACGCGCAGGGAGATATTCGCCAGGTGCCCCGGGATCGCGGCGAGGTGGCCGCAGAGCGCATCGGCGGCGGGCTTTTTGCGGCTTCTGACCGCGGCCAGGAAATCGAGCTTGTGGTGTTGATCCTGGCCCTGGTCCTTGACGGTGAGGGCCGGCTCGCGCGCCCCTTCAGGAAAGATCTCGAAAGAGGCGCGGTCGATCCTGAGCATGGCCTTGGTCCCGAAGAACATGATGCCGTGATCCATGGCGCCATGGTAAGGAAAGCCGCTTCCGTGGCGCATCGAGTAGGCCATGATGTAATCGGGGCACTCGAACACCGCGTCGACCGTGTCCGGCGTCTCGCGGCAGTCTTTGAAAACGTGCCTGCCGCCCGTGGCGGCCACGCTCAGGATGTCGCTCCCTAGAGCCCACAGGACGATGTCGAAAAGGTGCACGCCCCAGTCGCTCACCATGCCGCCGGCATAATCCCACCAGAAGTAGAAGCTGAAGTGGAGGCGCCGCGGATTGAAGGGGCGCAGGGGCGCCGGGCCGAGCCACCGGTCGTAGTCGATGCCCTCCGGCGCCCGGGCCTCGTCGGGCGGATTGCCCAGATCGCCGCCCATGCCCGTCGTGCTCCAGGCGTTCCACGCGTGCACGCAACTGACCTTCCCGAGCTCGCCCGCGCGGATGCGCCGCACGGCCTCGATGAAGTGCGGGCCGCTGCGCTGTTGGAGCCCGATCTGGACGATGCGCTTGCCGGCCTCCGCCGCGGCCACGATGGCGCGCCCCTCGGCGATGTTGTGGCCGAGAGGCTTTTCGACGTAGACATCCTTGCCGGCCTCCATGGCGCGCAGCGCCGGGATCGCGTGCCAATGATCGGGCGTCGAGATAACCACCGCGTCGATGTCCTTGCGGTCGAGGATCTCGCGGTAGTCCATGGTTTTCAGGACGCCGGGTCCGGCCGTCTGAGCGGCCGCGTTCAAGTGGCGGGCGTCGACGTCGCAGACCCCGAGCAGGCCCGTGTCGGGCAGCGACTTGAAGTGCGCCAGGTGGAATCCGCCGCGCCCGCCCGTGCCGATAAACCCCAGGTTGACGCGGTCGCCGGCGCCGGCGGCGCCCGCCGCCAGGCGCGCCGCCGCCGTGCCGGCGGCGCAGGCGCCCATGAAACTTCGCCGGGAGAAAGCTTTGCGCGACATAGGCATGGACCTCGCTTCAGGGAGTTGCGTCACCCGCGGTTCGCCGCGGGTTTCTGGAGGAACTCGGACACCCCATCGAGCACGGCGAAAAGACTTACGGCCAGGCCGGTGTGAGTCGTGTCGTGCCAGCGCACGGCATCGGCCTTGAAGGCGTCGGCCAGCGCCTGCGCGCAGGCCGGCGGCACGGTCGTATCGTTGCGGGCGTTGATCATGAGGAGCGTTCCCGGCGGCAACGGAGCGGCGAAGCGCAAGGGTTCGATGGGGGCGAGCAGGTCGCGCGTCGCCGCGCGCGTCAGGCCGCGCGCGCTCAACACGGCGCGCAGGCGGGCGGTCTCCGGAGCGCTCCAGAGGACCTCGTTCAGGTTGCCGCCGCCGAGGACGAGCACGGCTCGTTCGAGGCGCGCATCGACGGAGAGCACGAGTCCGCCCACGAAGGCGCCGAGGCTCACGCCCACGAGGGCGGCGCGGTGCGGGTCGACCTCCGGCCGCGCCCCGAGCCACGCGAGGGCGCAGCGCACGTCCTGCACCGACTGGAGCCACGCCGGGACGAGCATCTCCAGCGAATCGGAGAAGTCCGGCATCGACGGCGGCCGCCGCTCGCCGTAGTAGGCCAGCTTCACCATCAAGGCCGGGATGCCCCGGCGCGCGAGGGAATCGCAGACGAAGCGCGTGACGCGGAAGTCCTTGTCGTAGAGGAAATGCAGCACGATGGCCGCGGGCCCCGGCGCGGCGGCGGCATGCGGCGCGTAGTACTCGCACCAGACGGTGTTGTTGCACTCGTGAGGGCTTTTCACGGGGCTCGGAAAGGTGAGGCGCTTGACGGCGATGGCGTCGTCGCGGGCGATCTCCTCGAGGCGCCAGTCGAAGGGTTTCGCGGCCGGGGTGAGCGCGGCCGCATCCGCCGCCGCCGGGCGGTTGACGAAGACCGGCGCGCACGCGCCGGTTTCGACCGGCGCGTCCGCCGCGAGCAGGAGCATGCAGAGCACCACCGCCATAGGCCTCTCCGTTCGCCGGGCCGCTCTCGATTATCGGGAACCGCCGCGCAAGATTCAAGCCCGCGTCGATTGAGCCCCGCGGCGCGGTCCGCTATGATGCCCATGGCGCGCGTCCCGGCGCGCGCGGCGGAGACACCTGTGAGCGAGCCACGCACGATTCGCGTCACCGATGCGCGCGTCCACAACCTGCAAGGCGTTTCCTGCACCGTGCCCCGCGGGGGGCTCACGGTCGTCACGGGGCCGAGCGGGAGCGGCAAGTCGTCGCTGGTCTTCGACACGATCTGGGCCGAGGCGCAGCGGCGCTACACCGAAACGCTGCCCTCCTACGTGCGGCAGGTGCTGGGCGTGGGGGAGAAGCCCGCCGTGGCGGCCATTGAGAACCTCTCGCCCGCCGTGGCGCTGGACGCCCGCCCGGCGGCGCTGAATCCGCGCTCGACGGTGGGCACGGCCAGCGAAATCCACGACTACCTGCGCGTGCTTTTCGCGCGGACGGGGACGCCCCACTGCGCGCGCTGCGGCGGAGCGCTCGCTCGAAGCCCCCGCGAGGTCATCATCGAGGAGCTGTGCGCGCTTCCCGAAGGCACCCGCGTGGCGGTGACGGCGCCCCTCGGCGCGGCGGCGGCCGCCGAGCTTCCGGCGCTATGGTCCAAGCTGGCCCGCGAGGGCTTCGTTCGGGTCGTCCTCGGCGATGCGGTCCTGAGCCTCGACGAGGGGCCGCCCGCCGGGGCGGGTTCGGTTCGGGTCGCGGTCATCGTGGACCGGCTGGCGATCAGGAGCGGCATCCGCGGGCGCGTCGCCGAGGCCGTCGAGACGGCGCTCTTGCGAAGCGGAGGTCTTGTGGGCGCGCGCATCGAGGGCGCGGCGGAGCGCATCTTCTCCGAGCGGTATCTCTGCCCGGGCTGCGGAACGACCATGGCGCCGCCGGAGCCCGCGGCGTTCTCCTTCAACAGTCCCGAAGGCGCCTGCCCGCGCTGCCGCGGGCTGGGCGTGACCGCGGCGGTCGCCCGCGAAGCGGTGCTCGATTCGGATCTTTCCCTGGCGGCGGGCGCGGTGCGGCCGTGGCGCTCGCTGCCGCGGAAGGTGCCCGAGAAGCTGCGCGCCGCCCTCGAAGGCTTGCTTGCGCGTTTCGGCGCCGGGCTCGATACGCCCCTGCGCGATCTGCCCGACGAGGCTCGGCAGGCGCTGCTCCTGGGCGAAGGCGGCGAGGCTTTTCCCGGACTGGTGGCGATCATGACGCGGGCCTGGGAGCGAAGGACGGGCGCCGCGAGCCCGTACCTGCGGGAGACCGCCTGTCCGGAGTGCGGCGGGGCGCGGCTGCGCCGGGAGAGCCTCGCCGTCAAGGTCGGCGGTCTCGGCTGGCGCGAGATTTGCGCGCTGCCCCTGGCCGAGGCCGCGGTCTTCTTCGAAGGCCTGCCCGGGGATGATCCGGTGGCCGCGCCCCTCGCCGGCGAGATCCGGCGCAGATTGGGACTGCTGTGCGAACTGGGGCTCGGCTACCTCGCCCTCGGCCGCGGCGTGCCGTCGCTCTCGGCGGGGGAGTACCAGCGTCTCAGGCTGGCCATGCAGATCGGCGCGGGGTTGGCGGGGATCCTGTACGTGCTGGACGAGCCCACCGTGGGCTTGCATCCTTCCGAGACCGAGCGGCTGATCGCGATCTTCAAGCGCCTGTGCGCCCAGGACAGCACGGTCCTCATCGTCGAGCACGATCTGGACGTCATTAGGGCGGCCGACTACGTTCTGGATCTCGGACCTGGCGCCGGGCCCCATGGAGGGCGGCTCGTGGCGGCGGGAACCCCGGCGCAGATCGCGGCGGACAAGGCCTCGCTCACGGGGCGCTATCTTGCCGGGCGGGCGCCCTTCGCCGGTGCGCGGCGCCGGAAAACGCGGGAATGCATCGAGGTCCGCCACGCGCGGAGGCACAACCTGAAAGATGTCGCCGTCGCGTTTCCGCTGGGGGCGCTGACCTGCGTCACGGGCCCTTCGGGCTCCGGAAAGAGCTCGCTCCTCCTCGACACGCTCTATCGGGGGCTGCGCGCCGTGCCGGCCGGCGAGGGGGAAGCGTGCGCGGAGATCACGGTTCGGGGAGAGCTTGCGGCCGCGGTCGCCGTGGATCAGACCCCCGTGGGCCGGAGCGCGCGCTCGACTCCGGCGACGTACGCGGGCTTCTTCGGGCCGATTCGCGAGTTCTTCGCGAAACTGCCCCTCGCCCGAATGCGCGGCTACGGCCCCGACCGCTTTTCCTTCAACACCAGGGGCGGGCGGTGCGAGGTCTGCCAGGGCGAGGGCGTGACGCGGGTCGCGATGCAGTTCCTGCCGGACATCGCGGTGCCCTGCGGCGCCTGCGAGGGGAAGCGGTTCAACCGCGAGACGCTCGAGGTGCGCTATCGCGGCCTGAGCATCGCGGACGTGCTCGCCAGCTCGGTCGGCGCGGCGATGGATCTCTTCGCGACGCTCCCGAGAGCCGCCGAGGGGCTTCGGTTCATGGCGGAGATCGGCCTGGGGTACCTGACGCTGGGCCGGCGCGCGGACACGCTCTCGGGCGGCGAGGCGCAGCGCCTGAAGCTGTCGCGCGAGCTGGCGCGCGCGGCGCGGAACACCCTCTACGTCCTCGACGAGCCGACGACGGGGCTGCACCTGGAGGATATCCGGCTGCTGCACGCCGCCCTGCGCCGCCTCGTGGCCGCCGGCAACACGGTGATCGTGATCGAGCACAACGTCGAGTTCATTGCCGCGGCCGATCATGTGATCGACATGGGGCCCGGGGGCGGGGAGGCCGGCGGGCGGGTCGTCGCCTGCGGCACGCCTGAGGAGATCGCCGAAAATCCCTCGGCGCCGACGGGGCCGTACCTGCGGCGGGTGCTGGGGAAAACGCGGCGCCGGCGCGCTAAGCGATCAGCCTCCTGAGCACCGAGGCGCCGTAGGCGATGTCGCGAAGGCGCGCCTCCTGGTTGCCGACCTCGCGTTCGATGGCGATCGTCCCCTCGAACCCCGCGCCCCTGAGGGCGGCGATGAATTTCGGCATGTCGACTTGTCCCAAGCCGAGCGGGACTTCCCGGCCCCATTGTCCGGGCGTGGTGGGTCGGGTGGCGTCTTTGGCGTGGACGTGGACGATGTCCTTGCCCAGCAAGCGCACGGCCTCGATGGGGTCGCCCTTGTCGTAGAGCAGCATGTTGGCCGGATCGAAGTTGACCTTGGCCCGGGGATGGTCGAGCTCATCGAGCGTGGCGCGGAGGAGCGCCGCCGTCTCCTGCCCGGTTTCGAAGGCGAGCGTGATGCCCTCATCCTCGGCGGCATCGAGCGCGCGCCTGAGCGTGTCCATGAAAGCGCCGCGGGCCGGATCGTCTTGCTCGGGGATGAATCCGGCATGAGTGGAGAGAATGTCCAGCCCGAGAGTCTTGGTCTTCCTGAGGCCCCACGCGAGGATTTCCAGACGTTCGGAACGGGTGGCGGCGTCTCCGAAACCGCCGGTCCGGCGGATATGGTCGGGCGTCGTGTAGTCTTCGCCCGGGAAGCCGAGCATCGCGGCGCTGACCCTGAAAGCGGCCTTGTCGACGCGGGCGACGAACGTGGCGTCGTCCTCCTCCCACGAGGCGTGGTTGGGATCGCCCAGGGCGATTTGGGTCCACTCCAGGCCGACCTTCTTGAGCAGTTCCTCCAGCTCCAGAATGCTCTTGACCTGAAGCGACCAACTGCACGCGCCGATATTCCACTGCGTTGCCATGACAAACACCTCGCATGAAAAATGCGCCGCGGGCCGGAGTTCGCCGCCGGGTCTGCCGGCGGCCTAGACAGGGGAGATTCTATGCCAGGCCTCGGCGAAGGGAAAGCCCTTTGAGCGGACGGTTCGCCGCGAAGGCACGGGAGACGCAAGGCAAGAGGCGGCCGGACGCCCGCAATCCGGTGAGTGTCGCTTCATTCTGGCGGTGGAACAGCCGTGCGACCTTCCCGCCACCGTCTTAATTCGGCGAAAAACGCCGGTGGAGATGAATTTCAACAAAAACCTCGGGAACGTCGCAACATTTCCGCCCTCTCGTGCGTATATAGAGTTAGAAGATACAGAGGTTGAGAAAGCCAACCAGCCACAAGACCCATTTACTCCTTTTACTTGCTTCATTTCTCGGAAGGGCGTCGAGAGAACCCGACGCCCTTTACTTTTGTTCATAAACGGTCGTCGGGCTGGAATGGCGATCAGCGGTGAGAAGCGGGGAGCCGCCGCTGGGCGCCTCACCGCGCCCGGTACTCGCCATGCGTCCCATGGCCGCCGCAGTCGTAGGCCTCGCAACCCAGCCCGTCGCCGGTCGGGTCGGGCCCGCACTCAAGCCCTGGCGGCGGCGGCGGGGGACCGGAGGCGAAGAGAAAGCGGAGCAGGTAAACCGCGTCGGCGATGTCCGGCTTCCCGTCGTCCTGCGCGTCCAGCGCGTCGAGGCAGGTCGCGGCGCTCTGGGCGAAAAGGTACCCGAGAATACAGACCGCGTCGCCGACATCCACTTTGCGGTCGCCGTTGCAGTCCCCCCGCGTGAAGCGCGGGACAGGCGGCGTGAGATCCGTCACGGCGGCGGCGTCGAAGCAGTTGATGCGCCATTGGAGGCCCGCCTCGGCCGTCTGGCGGAAGTCGAGCAACAAGGTCATGAAGTTCCCGGCGGCCTCAGCCTCGACCGTGATGGTGCGCCACCCGGCTGTGGCTTCCCGCGGCTGCCGGTCCCATGCGCTCCAGACCACCGAGCCCGAGACCGCCGACGTGCCGCCCGAGGGATCCAGCCCCACGCGGTTCAACACCGCCTGCGAGGTGCCGCCGATCCAGTAAAGGTTCGAGGCCGCCGCGGCGCGATAGCGGTGTCCCGGCTCCACGCAGAAGCGCTGGTACAAGCCGCCCGGAGGAAGCGTGCCGCCGTGGATGGCGTTGCCGTGGAAGAAGGCGCCGTCGGCCGCGACGATGTCGGCGAACCACGGGCCGCTTTCCACCGTGGTCCGCGCGCCGCCGTAGGGAGTCCAGCCCGTGAGGCCGTTCTCAAGGCTGCCGTTCTGAAACGGCGTCGCGCAGGGAAGCGCCGTCAGGACGAAATCGAGCTCCACCAGGGCGCCTTCGCCGACGAACACGCCCGTGCGCGTGTGCGGCTCGAAGCCGAACGCGGCGACGCTCACGGTGTACACGCCCTCGGCGATGCCCGCCAGGGTGAACGCCCCGCCCGAGTCGGTCACCGCGGCGTAGGCTCCCGGGGTCAGCGCGATCGCCGCGCCGGGCACGGGATCGCCCCGCGGGTTTCTGACCGTTCCCGCGATTTCGCCGCCGCCCGGCGCGTACTCCACGATCGTCATGCTCACGTCGTCATTGCGGAGGGAGCCGTTCTGGTAGCCCGTGCCGTCGGGGTAGGCGTCCTGCGGGTTGCGCATGATGTAAGGATTGAAGCCCGCGGGGTTCGTGAACTCGACGTAGTACGTGCGTCCGGGCGTAAGGGAAACTTCGCCCCGGTGATAGCTCGCCGCGTGCAGGCCGGCGCCGAAAGCCTGGTACGCGGCCTTCGTCGTCTTCGCGGGGCCGATGCGCGCTCCGGTCGGTCCGTCTTCCCTCACCGTGAAGGTGAAGTCGAGATCCCAGCGGCTGTCGGCGCCCGCGGCCCAGACATCGACCGCCGCCAGCGAGCTGCCGATGGCCTTGAAGGTCTGGCCCCAGCGCGCGGCGTAGTAGCCGTCGATGAGCTCGCCGAGCTCGGACGTGGTCTTGATGTACGTAATGACCGTGCCGTCGGAGTCCGAGAACACCGTCACGTTGAGATCGTAGTTCTGCGCCGCGCCGGCGGCGTCGTAGGCTTTCCCGCCGGGATAGCTCAGGGCATCCTTGAGGCGGTTGAAGGGCGAGAACTTGAGGTCGCCGCCCCGCGTGCCGCGCAACTTCACGGCGTAGGCGCGCCCCGGCGTGACGGGCACCAGATTCGAGCGCCACTTGACCCAGTTGTCGGCCAGCGTCTTGGCCGGGGCGCGCCGCTCGGCGGCGGCGCTCACCTTCATCCACTGCGCAGGCGGCCTGGTTTCGTCCGCCGCCAGAATCGACACCTCGACTTCCTCGGCGTTCGTGCCGGCCAGACGGAAGCTCACGCCGGTGATGGAGGTTCCGCGGGCGACGAAGGTTTGATACCACGCATTCCCCCAGGGGAGCGCCCAGGTGTCGGTGAAATTGCAGGTGAAGTCCATGGGGGGCGCGATGAGCCGCGCCGTCGTCGCCCCCGCCGTGACGGCGCAGTCGGGGACCACGGCGGGCCGGCCGAAGAAGAGCGGCTGGTTGACGTAAATCGAGTACGCGCCGGCGGGCGTCGTGATTTGGTAATAGCCGTCGTGGGTGGGGGGCAAGCCCGGCGGGGCGCCGAGGCGCCGCGACGGCCCGACGATGGTGCCCCCGAGCGGCGAAAGGAAGAGATTCCACTCGTACATCTGAACATACCCGAGGGCGGGTCGATCGATGAGTTTGGGATAGCGTCCGTACCCGGTGACGCCGCCGTCGGCGCCCGCGAGCATGCCCGCCGACCACAGCGCGAATAAGGCCGTCGAGCATCGCTTAAGCATGATCCGGTCCTCCGGCTTTGACCCGGGCGAGGCCGCCGCTCTTATTGTACGCGGGAAGGACGGCCGGTTGAAGGGACGGCGCGAACCGGGGCTCCGGCCCCCGGTCACTCCATGGGGTTGCGGATCGGCAGCTCCTTCAGGGGGCCGAAGGTTTCCAACGCGATCCCATCCTTTGCGGCGCCTTCCCGGAGTTTGTCGGGATCGCCCGCGATGAGAACCCGGATTTCGCCGGGTTTCAGGAACTTTTTGGCGGCCTGCGCGATCTCCGCCCGCGTCAGGGCGCGGAGGCGCGCCACGTAGGTCGTGTAGTAGTCCGGCGGCCGGCCCTCGTGCTCGAGCCGGGCAATAGCCGCCAGGGCGCCGTGCAGATCCTCGAAGGCGCCGGCGAAACGCGCGACCATGGTTTCCACGGTGGAGGCGAGCTCGTCCTCGGGAAGTCCGTGCGCGGCGAGGCGCTCGATTTCCTCCATGGTGATGGCGAGGGCCCGCGCCGCGCGCGAGGCATCCGTATTGAACTGGATGAACACGGTGCCGGGGAACTTCCAGCCCGGCGCGACGAAGGAGGCGATGCCGTAGGTCAAGCCTTCCTGCACCCTGACGCGGCCGGTGAGGCGGCTCTGGAAGCTGCCGCCGCCCAGGGCCTCGGAAAGGACGAGCAAGGCGTGGTGCTCGGGATCGCCGTACTTGATGCTCCGGTGACCGAGCCGCACCGCGCACTGCGCGAGGTCCCGCCGCACGACATAGATGCCCGGCGGTTCGGGCGGGAGCGGATCGGGCAGGGGCGGCCAGGCCGCCGCGGCCCCTTCCCACCCGGCCAAATGCGCATCGAGCGCCGCGGCCAGGTCGGCGACCGGCAGGTCGGAGGTCGCCGCGAGGATGCAGTTGCCCGGCGTCAGCCACGCGGCCAGCCAGGCCTTGATGTCGGCGGGCTCGATCGCCGCAATGGCGGCCCGCGCCGGCCTGCGGCCCACGACGTGCCCGGACCCCCAGAGCAGATCGCGCCAGTACAGGCGCAGGATCTCGTCGGGCCGGTCGTGGAGCGCGGCGAGGGCCTGCAGCTTCTGCGCTTTCCAAACCGCCAGGCGTTCGGCATCGACGCGCGGGGAGCGGAGCATCTCGGCCAGCAGCCGCAGCGCGGGCTCCATGCAGCGCGTGAGGCTCCAGAGCGAGACCGTGAATGCGTCGGGTTCCGCGTCGGCGGAGATTTCGATGGCCCCGTCCTCGAGGGCGCGATCGAGCTCCTCGGGAGCGAGCCGCGCCGTTCCGCCTGTGCGAAAGAGAGCGGCCGCGCCCTCGGCGAGCCCTTCCTTGCCGGCGGGGTCGAGCCACGCGCCGGTTTTGAAGCGCAGCGTGAGCCTGACGGCCGGCGCCGCCGCATCACGGCCCAGGTACGCCGCCAGCCCCCCCGCCAGGCGCGCGCGATGATCCTCCGGCCGGGGCGGCGCCGCCGGCCGGGGCGTCAACGCGAGCTCGCGCGGGTGGGAGGGAACGGCTTCGGCGGGGCTTGCGCACGCCAGCAGCAGGCAGATCAGTTGCATGGGGAAGGCTCTCCTCTCACGGCCGCGCGGCGGCCGCGTTCGTCGCGCGGGTCAGAACGCCGATCGTGCGTTCGGAACCCAGGTATTTCCGCGCTCCGCCGGCGATGTCCTCCGCCGTCACGCGGCTTAGACGCGGCAGATAAGTCGCCACATCGCGCCACGAGGTGGCCGCCTCGCCGTCGGCGATGAGCTCCGCCGTGCCCATCAGGGTTTCGAGCTGCTTGGCGAAGTGCGCCTCGTACCTGATTTTGGCGCGGGCGAGCTCGGCCGCATCGGGCGGGTTCTTGGTCAGGTCGTCGGCCTGGGCGAGCAGCGCGGCCTCCAGCTTCGCCAGATCGGCGCCCGGGGCGGCGATGGCCGTCAGGCCGAAGAGGCCGGCGTGCCTGCGCGTGTAATTGTACGCCATGACGCGCACGGCGAGTTTGGCCTCCAGGACGAGCGTTTTGTGGAGGCGCCCGGCGGAGCCGTTGAGGACTTCGGCGGCGCAGTCCATGACCAGGCTGTCGGGGTGGCCTTCCGGGGGCGTGGGGTAGTACACGATCACCCGGTCGGGAGCGGGCGCCGCGGCCCGCAGGCGCGTTTCTCCCACGCCGCGGGGATTGCAGATGGGCGGCGGCGGCGCGTCGGGGCCGCGCGGGATGCGCCCGAAATACTTCGCCGCCAGGGCGATGCACGCGGCGGGATCCACATCGCCGACGATGGTCACGTGGGCGTTGTTGGGGCGGTAGTAGGTCCCGTAGTGCTCGGCGAGATCCCGCGGCGTCACCCGGGCGATGTCCTCGTCGTAGCCGATGACCGGCCAGCGATAGGGGTGCGCCTCGAAGAAGAGCGCGTTGAGCCGTTCGGCGAACCGGCCCGTGGGGGCGTCCTCGACCCGTTGGCGCCGCTCCTCTCGGATGACCTCGATCTCGGGGTAGAACTGCCGGAAAACCGCGTTGGCCATGCGATCGGACTCCAACCAGAAAAACAGCTCCTCCATGCCCGCGGGAAGCTTCACGTAGTAATTGGTCGCGTCGTAGTCCGTCGACGCGTTCAATTCCGTGCCGCCGGCCTTGCGGTACAGTTCCCAGAGTTCCTCGGGGATCAGGTTCTCGTCCTGCTTTTTCCGGAGGGCTTCGAAGCGTTCCTTGAGGTCCGCCGGCGCTTCGCTCCCCGGGGTCGCCTGCGCCGCCGCGATTTCCCGGGCGAGCGCCTCGATCCGCTCCATGAGGTCGCGGTCCTTCGCGGCGTCCTTGACCCCGATGGCCTCGGTTCCCTTGAACATCATGTGCTCGAGGATGTGGGAGATGCCGGTGATGCCCGGCCGTTCGTTGACGGACCCCACCCGGTAGGTCAGACGGCACACGACCTGGGGCACGTGGCGCCGCGGGAGGATAAGGAGCTTGAGCCCGTTGGGCAGGACGTGCTCCATGACGGGGAAGTCGAGGGTCCCGGACGCGCCGTCCGCCGCGGCCGCCGCGATGCCGAACAGGACGAGGACGGCCGCCGCCGCCGCCCGGCCGACAGAACCAGGTGAACGCTGCATGGGTTGCTCCTCTTTCCGGAAGGCGCCGCATGCCGGAACGCGCCGATAGAGGGATTCTACTCCCCCCGAGGGGGGATCGCAAATCCACGAGATCTTGTTGACGCGGGAGGGGCTTTTCGATTAGCATGGATTTAGTTCGGTGAGGGCGGGTGAGCGCACACGGGCGTGCCTCTGGGCGCAAGCGCGTCAGAGGTTCTGCGCGGCGACGCGACGAACGGGTCCCGCGCAGGGACCGGTGCCGCGTTCCGCCGCGGTCGACAATGGAGGTAGCGAGCCATGAAGACGACGCGTTTGACGTTGTTCTGTTTGATTGCGGCGCTCTGTGCCGCGGCGCCGGCGTTCGCCGGCCTGATCGCACACTACGCGATCCAAGCTGATGATTCCCCCCTCGTCATCGAGGACCTGTCGGGCAGCGGCCGCGACGCCGCGTTCGTCGACACCCAGGACCCGCCCGCCCCTGTGTACGTCGAGGGGTATCCGTGCGCGGAGAACGGCGCCCTGCGGTTCAACGGGACGACGCAGCATGTGGATGCCTCGGGGCGCTTCGGCAATGGGATCTACCTCAACTCGGCGGTCACCGTGGCCATGTGGGTGAAGGGCCCGGCGCAGAACGACATGCGCGTCTTCTCCGAGGGGTCCACCGCCAGCAACAATCCGCTGGTCACGATCGGCACGCGGTCGCCGACCGACGGAACGGTGAAGCTGTACATCCGCGGGTCGACCACCGTCGAGCGTTTCTCGACGCGGGTCGCCTTCGACAACACGTGGCACCATATCGCGTGGGTCGACAAGCGTGTCGGCGCCGGCGCCAACATGCTGGCGCAGTCCTTCGTCTACATCGACGGCGTTCTGGACAGCGCGTTCACGTACGTGCGCCCGCTCTTTACGGGCACGAACGCCCTCAACACCATGACGATCGGCGCCATCAGGCGCGCCACTATCTCGAACCGCTTCACGGGGGTGATCGACGATGTGCGCATCTACGACCACGCCTTGAGCCCGGAAGAGGTGAGCGCGCTCGTCGTGCCGCCGTGCGCCGGCTGCGCGGTCCAAGGGGATCCCGATTACTACGACACGGAGATCACCGGCGTCAGATAGAGGAACGAGGCGTCCGACTCGTCGGCCTCGGCCACCAGGTAGTCGCCGCTTCCCAGGGGCCCGCCGGCAACGCCGCCGGCTGGTACCGGATTCTGGCCACGGCCGCCGACGGGACGGGCGACCCGATCTGGTACACCATCGTCGCCAGCAATCCGGCGTGGAGCGAGGTCTGGGCCGCGGCCGGAACGACCGGCGCGCTCCAGGCGCTCTTGCGGCCCGGCGCATGGACGATCACGGTCACGGCGGACGACCATCCCCTCTGCAAAGACGGCGCGGTAAGCGTCCAGACGATCACGGTAACGGACAAGCCCATGCTCGTGGCGCACTTTCCCTTCGACGGCGGCGTCGCCGATGCCAGCGGGAACGGCAACCACGGCACCTTCATGGGCGGGGCCCCGAACTACGTCGAGGGCTTCGACGGGACGCCGGGCGGCGCGCTCCAGTTGGACGGCGTCGATGATTACGTCAACGTGACGCAGGTCCGCGGGCTGCCGCTTTGCCTTAGCAACGACCTCACCGTGGCCTTCTGGGTCAAGGGATTGAAGCAGAGCGACCGGCGCATGTTCTCCGAAGGCATGTCGACCAACACCACGCCCCTTTACAACGTGGGCACCCACAACACGGGCGCCAACGGCAAGGCCGACATCTTCATCCGTTCCCTCGGGGCCTCCTACGGCCATGCGTACTCGGACCGCGAGGTGCTCGACGGCCAGTGGCATCACGTTGCCTGGGTCGACGGGAACGGCGCGGCGGTCTTGTACATCGACGGGATCCGCGATGCGGCCGCGCTTTCCTACGATCGCGGGCTCATCGGCCCCATGTCCATGGATCGAACGGCGATCGGGGCCGTCTTGCGCGCGACGGCGAGCAACTTCTTGGCCGGCGCCCTCGACGATGTGCGCCTGTACAACTATGCGCTCTCCCCGGAGGAGGTGCTCGCCCTTATCCCCGAGCCCGACGATTGCCCGGTTGAGGGCGACACGCATTGCCTCGGTCTGAGCTATGTGGGCCCCGAGGGCGGGGTCGAGGGCGTCTACACCTTTACGTGCGACGCCGTCGATGATTCGGGCGACCCGATGTTCTACGTCTTCGTTCTGCGCGATGAGTCGATGGAATTCGTGCGGCAGATCGGGCCGCAGGCCGAGCCGAGCGCGGACTTCAACCTCACGCCCGGAACGTGGATTGTGGAGGTCGAGGTCGACGACTCGATTTGGTGCCGCGATCGGGCCGCGGACGCGGGCTGTTCCGTCACGGTCGTGGTCCGCACGGAGCCGCCGTTCCTCGTCACGCACCTGGACATGAACGGCGATCTGGCCGACGGCGCCGTCGGCGGCAACCACGGCGCCGCGATCAAGGCGGTCGCGGCCGGCGGGACTTGGGAGGTCGTCGAAGTGGAACCCGATTTCAACGAGGGCTTCGACTGCGCGTCGCCGGGAGCGGTGGAGTTCTTCGGCGACGCGGCGCCGGGCATGGTGCGCCTCGCCCACGCGAACCACATGCCGATCGTCTCCAAGTCGAGCTTCACCGTGGCTGCCTGGGTCAGGGGGCTGCCCCAGGCGGACCGACGCGTGTTCGCCTTGTCGTCCTCGACGAACATCCAGGGGCTTTTCACCCTGGGAACGCACAATGCCGGCGCCGACGGCACCCTGGATTTCTTCCTGCGCGATGATGCCGGCACGGCCTTGAAGGACCACGCGCACTCGGCCGGAATCGTGTTCGACGGCACCTGGCACCATTTCGCCTGGGCCGACAACAACGGCCGCGTCGTCCTGTATATCGACGGCCGGCCCGATGCGACGGATTTCAGCTACGCGCGTCCGGCGGTGTTCGCGCCGGATACGACCACCCTCGGGGGCATCATCCGGCTTTCGAGGCTCGCCAGCGATCCGCCCGCCAATCCGATGACGAGCTTCTTCGACGGCATGATCGATGACGTGCGCCTGTACAACTACGCCCTTTCGCCGGCGGAGGCGGCCGACTTGGCAGCCATGCGTCCCGACCACTGCTGCCCGGAGCGCGGCGACACGCACTGCACGGGCATCGAGGTCGCGGGTGGACCGCTCGCCGGCCTCTTCACGGTCACGGCGACGGGGTACGACGATTCCCGCGATGCGGTGCTGTACGTCTTCAAGGCTGACAACGGGGCGGGCACGGTGCTCGAGCCCGTGTCGCAGACCGGCAACGTCGCCGTCTTCGATCTCACCCCCGGCACCTGGACGATCAGCGCCCTGGCGGACGATGATCCCGAGTGCGGCGACGTGGCGTCGGATGCCGTCTGCACCGCCGAGGTGATCGTGCTGCGCTGTCCCATCGAAGGCGACACGCACTGCCTCGGCTTGGCGGTGGAGGGCGGTCCCGGCGAGGGCCCCTACACCGTGACGTGCACGGCGAGCGATGACTCGGGCGACCCGATTCTGTATGCGTTCACGGCGGAGGACGAGTCGGGCACGGTGCTCGAGCCCGTGTCGCAGGATGACAATATCGCCGTGTTCGACCTGACCGAAGGCGTCTGGACCATCACCGTAATCGTCGACGATGATCCCACCTGCGATGATCAGGCGGAAGACGCGGTGTGCACCGTCCAGGTCATCGTTGTCACCGCCGGCACCAAGTTCAAGCGCGGCGATGCCAACGCCGATGGAAAGATCGACATCGCCGATGCGGTCTGCGTGCTCGGATACTTGTTCGGCCCGCCGTCCGATTCGTGCAAGCAGAAGGTCCGCGATTGCGCCGATGCCGCCGATGCCAACGACGACGGCAAGGTGGACATTGCCGATGCGGTCAAGGTTCTGGGGCACCTCTTCGGGGGGGCGGGGGCGCTGCCCGACCCCTTCGCCGAGTGCGGCACGGACCCGACGGAGGACGATCTGGGCTGCGAGTCCTTCGCGCCCTGCAAAAACTGACCCGGCCCCGGCGGGCGGCCGCGGCGGCGCGGAGGCATGGCCCTCCGCGCCGCCCTTCGCCGTCCCGCCGGCTTGACCGTCCCGTACCCGCAACCTACCATCATAGCAACGGTCGTGCGGGCTTCGAGGAGCGAGCGCGGCGCCGTCGCGACGCGCTCCGAGATTCCCGCTGCTTTTCTCCACGCGGAATGACGGAGTGCCCCATGAGAACGAGAATTGCCTTCGGGTTGATCGCGGCGATGGCTGCCGGCGTGTGCGCCGCCGGGGAATGGAAGCCGGCGGCAGGTCCGCTCATGACCCGTTGGGCCGCGGAAGTGACGCCCGCGCGCGTGCTGCCCGAGTACCCGCGCCCCACGATGGAGCGCGGGGAGTGGCTCAACCTGAACGGCCTTTGGGAGTATGCCGTCCTGAAGAAGGACGATCCCCGCCCCTCGGCATGGAGCGGCGTCATTCTGGTTCCGTTTCCCATCGAATCGGCCCTGTCAGGCGTCATGCGCCGCGTGAGCGAAAAGGAGCGCCTGTGGTACCGCCGCTCCTTCGAGGTCCCCGAGGCGTGGAAGGGCCGCCGCGTGCTGCTCCACTTCGGCGCGGTGGACTGGGAAACCGTCGTTTTCGTCAACGGCAAGGAACTGGGGATCCACCGCGGCGGGTACGACGGGTTCAGCTTCGATATCACCCCGGCGCTGGCGCCGTCGGGCGCTCAGGAGATCGTCGTCGCCGTCGCCGACCCGACCGACGCGGGTTTTCAGCCCCGGGGCAAGCAGGTGCGCAACCCGAACGGCATTTGGTACACGCCCACGACGGGCATCTGGCAGACGGTGTGGGTGGAGCCGGTCAACGCCGTGTCCTTCGCGGACCTGGCGCTCACCCCCGATGTCGACGGGCGGCGGCTGGCGCTGCGGTGCCGATACCGCACCGCAAGCGGCATCGCCGCGGAGCTTCCCGGAGACTGCACGGTGGAGGCGACGGCGTTCGATGGCGGCGCCGTGGCGGCGAAGGGGAGCTTCCCCTGCGCCGACGCGCAGCACCATCTGGAGGGCCTCACGAAGCTGTGGAGCCCCGCGACGCCGTTTCTGTACGACCTGCGCCTCGTGCTGAAGAAAGGCGGCGAGGTCGTCGACGAGGTGCGCGGCTATTTCGGGATGCGCAAGATCTCCATGGAGAAGGACGAAGGCGGCGTCCTGCGCCTGTGCCTGAACGGCGCGCCGCTCTTCCAGTACGGCCCTCTCGATCAAGGCTTCTGGCCGGACGGGTTGTACACAGCGCCCACCGACGAAGCCCTCAAGTACGATATCGAGATGACGCTGGCGCTCGGCATGAACATGGCGCGCAAGCACGTCAAGATCGAGCCGGAGCGCTGGTACTACTGGTGCGACAAGCTCGGCCTCCTCGTCTGGCAGGACATGCCCAGCGGGGATTTCGGCGGCCGGGACGACCGGCGCCGTTCCGATGAGGCCTCGGCGTGCTACGAGCTCGAGCTCAGGCGCCTGATCGAGGGGCGCTGGAACCACCCCTGTATCGTCATGTGGGTGCCCTTCAACGAGGGGTGGGGCCAACACGAGACGGCGCGCTACGCGGCGCTGGTCAAGAAGCTCGATCCGTCGCGCCTCGTCAACGAGGCCAGCGGCTGGACCGACCGCGGCTCGGGGGATGTCAAGGACATCCACAGCTATCCCGGCCCGGCCGTGCCCGCCCGGGAGGAGAAGCGCGCCGTCGTGCTGGGCGAATTCGGCGGCCTCGGCCTCCCGGTCAAAGGCCACACGTGGCAGGACGAAAAGAACTGGGGCTACCGCAGCTTCACCGACGCCGATGCCCTCACCAGCGCGTACTTAAGGCTGTTGGACCGGCTGCACCCCATGACCGGCGAGGCGGGCCTGTGCGCCGCGGTCTACACCCAGACGACCGACGTCGAGATCGAGGTCAACGGCCTCATGACGTACGACCGCGCCCTGGTGAAGATGGATCGCGGCGCGATCGCCGCCGCCGCGGCGAAGCTCTACACGCCGCCGGCGCCGCGCCGCGCCTCGGGGTCGGCGCTTATCCCGCCCGCGACGCCGCTGGTCGCCTGCGATCCGTACTTCAGCATCTGGTCGCGGGCCGATGAACTGACCGGAGAAGACACGACGCACTGGACGGGCAAGCCGCACCGGCTCTCGTCCCTCGTGCGCATCGACGGCAAGCCGTATCGCGTGATGGGCGCCGATCCGCGCCTGGTGCCGGCCCTGCCGCAGAAGAGCCTGACGGTGCTGCCGACCCGCACGATTTACGCCTTCGAGGGCGCCGGAGTGGCGCTGACGCTCACCTTCACGACGGCCATGCTGCCCGAGGACATCGACCTCCTGTCCCGCCCGGTGACCTATCTTACCTGGGATGTCGCCGCGGCGGACGGCGGCCGCCACGCGGTGGAGCTTTACTTCGATGCCTGCTCGGAGCTGGCCGTGAACGAGCCCGGCCAGCAGGTCGTGCACGCGGCGGAGCGCGTGGGCGGACTCACCGCCTTGAAGATTGGCTCCAAGGACCAGCCCGTCCTGGCCAAGAAAGGCGATGACCTGCGCATCGACTGGGGTTACCTGTACGCCGCGGCGCCCGCCGCCGCGGTGGCCGATGCCAGGGTGGCGCCGCGGGACGAGTGGGCGGCGCGTTTCGCGCGGGGCGAACGTCTCGCGGCGATCTCGGCCGCCGCGCCGGCCGAGGGACGAGGCGATTTCTTCACGGCCGCGATCGCCTTCGACCTGGGCTGGGTGGCGGCGGCGCCCGTCTCCCGCTGGCTCATGCTGGCCTATGACGACCTCTGGTCGATTCAGTACATGCACAACAACCTGCGGCCTTACTGGCGCCGCAACGGCTGGGAGGCCGCCGACCTGCTTGCCGCCGCGGCGCGGGACTACGAAGCCCTCCGCGCGCGCTGCGCCGTCTTCGACGACGGGTTGATGGCGGATCTCACGCGGGCGGGCGGCGCGAAGTACGCCGCGATCTGCGCCCTCGCCTACCGCCAGTGCTTCGCGGCGGGGAAATTCGTCGCGGACGCGAACGGCAAGCCTCTCCAGTTCTGCAAGGAAAACCATTCCAACGGCTGCATCGGCACGTCGGATGTCTTCTACCCCATGTCGCCGCAGTTTCTCCTGTTCGGCCCGTCGGCGGCCAAGTCCTTTCTCGTGCCTTTCATGAACTACGCGGCCAGCGAGCGTTGGCCTTTCCCCTTCGCCCCGCATGACATCGGCACGTACCCGAAGGCGAACGGCCAGGTGTACGGCGGCGGCGAACGCACCGAGGAAAACCAGATGCCGGTGGAGGAGACCGGCAACCTGCTCATCCTCATGGCCGCCGTGGCGCGCATGGAGGGCAACGCCGATTTTGCCGGCCGGTACTGGCCGCTGCTCCGGCGCTGGGCGGAGTATCTCAAGGCGAAGGGCTTCGACCCCGAGCACCAGCTCTGCACCGATGATTTCGCGGGCCACCTGGCCCACAATGTCAACCTCAGCCTCAAGGCTATCTGCGGCCTTGGGGCCTTCGCCCTGCTCTGCGACCTGCGGGGGGAGAAGGCGGCGGCCGCGGAGTACCGCGAGCTCGCGCGCGGATTCGCCGCCCGGTGGGTCGCGGAGGCCGATGACGGCGACAAATTCCGCCTGACCTTCGATCGGCCCGGCACCTGGAGCCTGAAGTACAACCTCGTGTGGGACCGCATTCTCGGCCTCGAGCTATTTCCGCCGGAGGTGGCGCGCAAGGAGGTGGCCCACTACCGCAAGGTTCAGAACAAGTACGGCGTGCCGCTGGACAGCCGCCAGGGCTACACCAAGCTGGATTGGATTCTCTGGAGCGCCACGCTCACGCAGAACCGCGCGGACTTCGAGGCGCTGACCGCGCCGGTGTTCGCCTTTCTGAACGAGACGCCCGATCGGGCCCCGATGACGGACTGGTACCAGTCGACGACGGGGAAGAAGGTCGGTTTCACGGCGCGCCCGGTGGTGGGCGGCGTGTTCCTGCCGATGCTCTACGACCGGGACCTCTGGCGCGCGTATGCCGCCCGCGATCGGACCAAGGCCGACGGCTGGGCGCCCCTGCCCAAAGCGCCGCGGGTGATCAGCGTGGTGCCCACGGCGCGGGAAGCGAAGCTCGATTGGCGCTACACGACGCGGAAGCCCGCCGACGGGTGGTTCCGGAGGGATTTCGACGCGTCGTCCTGGTCGGAGGGCGCCGGCGGCTTCGGAACGCGCGGCACGCCGGGCGCCCATGTCCGGACGGTTTGGGACACGAACGCCATCTGGCTCCGGCGGGATTTCGAGCTGCCGGCCGGCGCGTTCACCGACCTGCAGCTCGTGATTCATCACGACGAGGATGCCGAGGTGTACCTGAACGGCGTGCTCGCGGCGACGCTGCGCGGCTACACGACGGACTACGAGACCAGCCCCCTCGGGGCGGAGGCGAAGGCCGCCCTGGTGCCCGGCCGGAACGTCATCGCGATCCATTGCCGCCAGACGGGAGGCGGACAGTATATCGATGCCGGCCTGGCGGACATCGTCCCCGCCAAGTGAGGGGCCGAGCGCCCCTCACTCAACGGGAACGGCCGCTCCTCCCGGAAGGCGCGGTTGATCGGTTAGGGGCACTTGTCCGCCGGGTAGTCGCAGTCGACCATGTTGTCCGAACTCGGGTCGACGCCGCACCCCGGAAACGGCGGCGGGAGCGGGCCGGCGCCTGCGAAAAGGTGCGCCAGGATTTTGACCGCGTCGGCGATGTCCACCTTGCCGTCGTCGTTCGCATCGGCGGCATCGCGGCAGGCCAGCGTCGCCCCGCCGCCGAAGAGATAAGCTAGCACCTTGACGGCGTCGGCGATGTCGATCTTGCCGTCGGCGTTGGCATCGCCCCGCCGGAAGATCCCTTCGGGCGTGCCGTGGATGATGGCGTCGATCTGCTGCGGGCTCAGGGCATAGTTGTAGAGCCTGACGTCATCGATCGCGCCGGAAAACCAGCAGCACGTAGCGAGCCGCCTGACGCCGCCGATCGAAGTCACGTCGCTGGTGAGCGCCGTGCGCGGATAAGAAAAGACGGTCGGATCGGGGACTCCGTCCACGTACAGCGTGGCCCGGCCGTAGCGGTCGACCCAGGCGATGTGGTGCCACGCGCCGTCGAAGACCAAGTTCTGGGAGTGCGTGTGGGGGAGCGTTTGGACGTTGGCGTCGTCTCGGACATACGCGTCGAACTGTCCCGTGAGGCCGGTGTTGTGGGTGCCGAGACTGAAGAGGGGGGTGTTGGTGGCCTGCGAAGCCTCGCAGAACACGCGCTTGTCCACCTGCCCGGCGACGCCTTTCACCCACATGGCGACGCTGAAGTGAACATGCGTGCTAAGCGGCAGCATGTCATCGTGGCTGATCATGACCAGGTCGTCCAGCCCGTCGAACCAGAGGGCGCCCGACGGCTTGCCGTCGTGGCCCTCGACGAACCGGGGCTCGCCGCCGATGAACGTCGCCGTGTTGCCCGCCTCGCCCTCATCGACCACTTCGCCGTCGAAGGTCAAGTGCGAGATGAGGACGGGGTCCACGAGCTTCACCGCGACGTTGATCGATGCGGAAGCGCCGGCGGCGCGATCGCGGCAAGCAAGATCGTCATCCACGACGACGGTAATGGTCCAGACGCCGGGGAGGAGGAAGAATTGGGCGCTCTCGAAGACATCGGGCCCGGACTGGAGCCAATGTCCGTCCTGGTCCTGCGCCGTGAACGTGTAAAGGATAGGATCCCCGCTGGCGTCGTTTGCGCCCACGGCCCGGACCGTGTACAGGCCCGGCTGGTTGTCGGGAGGCGCATCGATGACCGTGATGCCGGTCACCGTGGTGTCGCCCTGGGCCGGGCAGCCGTCCGGTTCGGGGACCAGGGCCAGGATCTCGCTCTCGGCGAGGGCGTAGTTGTACAGGCGGACGTCGTCGATGGCGCCGGCGAAGAAGTAGCCCGCGGTCCCGCGCAGGACGGCGCCGATGGCCGTCGTCCCGGGCGACATGAACGGACGGGCGTACGCGACGTGGGTCGCATCGCGGATGCCATCGATGTAGAAGGCCGCATCGCCGCCGTTGTCGACCAGGGCGAGATGATGCCACGTGCCGTCGAAGGCGTTGCGCGCCGAATGGGCGTGTTGGACCGGGTTCGCGCCCGTGTCGCCGCGCACGAAGAGGTCCGCGGCGCTCGTCGTTCCCCCGTTGTCCGTGCCCAGCGTATAGAGGCAATTGTGCTCCGCGGGGATGCGGTGCCCCTCGCAGAAGACCCGGCGGTCCGCCTGCGGGAGGCCCTTGACCCACGCCGCGAAGGTGAACGCCTTGTGCAGGCACAGGGGCAGGCCCTCGTTCTGGAACACTTCGACGTAATCGGAGGCGCCGTTCAGGCTGATCGCGCCGTCAGGTGTTCCGTCGTAGCCCTCGACGAAGGTCGGCGCGAAACCGCCGCTGAAGACGCCGTGATTGCCCAGGGCGTCGTCGTCGCAGTGCCCGTCGAAGGTGAAGTGGGCAATGAGCCCGGGAGCCATCGGGCTCACGACCAGCGCCGCCGTCTTGGTGGCATCGGGGGCCGCATCGTCACAGAGGGGGTTGTCGTCCACCGTGGCCGTAATGGTCCATGTGCCCGCCGTCAGGCCGACCTCGACGGACGCGGGGTCGAGGGTGTTGAGCGCCGTGCGCGGTCCGAAAGTCATCCGGACGCCGGCGCCGTTGTCGACGGTGAAGGTGTACAGGATTTCGTCGCCCGAATCGTCGGTGGCGCCTTCGGCCGTGAGACGGTAAACACCGGGCGTGTTGCCCGCAGGGCCCTCGATGACAAGCGCAGGCAGGTGCGTGTCGCCCTCGGTCGGGCACGTGACTACGATCGTTTCGGTGCAGACGGCATCGGGTGCCATGTCCGGGCAGCCGGGATCATCGTCGACCTCGGCCTTAATGGTCCAGGTGCCCGCGGCGAGGGTCAGATCGGCGAAATTGACCTCGAGCTGCGGCCCCGCCGAGAGCACCGTTCCCGCGCCGTTGTTCGCCGTGAAGGTGTAGTAGATGGGATCGCCCGAGTCGTCGCGGGCGCCGTTCACCGACACCGTGTAGATGCCGGGGCTGCCATCGGCGGGGCCGTCGATCGCCAGGCCGGCGCAGTGGGTGTCGCCCTCGGCCGGGCACGGCGGCGCGGGGAGCAGGGCCCAGATCTCGGCGGCGCTCAGCGCGTGGTCGTACACGCGAATGTCGTCCAGCGCTCCCATGAAATACCAGCCCCGCGGCGTGGTGTGCGAGTCGCGGATGACGGCGCCGAAGGTGGTCGTGTCCACCGCGACGGTCGGCCGCGCATAGGTCAAGTTCGTCGTCTGGCGCAGGCCGTCGACGTAGAGCGCGGCCGCGCCGCCGGCATCGACGTAGGCGATGTGGTGCCATGTGTCGTCGAAAGCAGCCATTTCCGACTGGCGGTGGTTGATGGGTGTCGTTTCGCCGCGGATGAGGAGGTCCACCGCTCCGCCCAATCCATCGTCGACCGTCCCATCGGTGCCGATGGTGAAGAGGGGATTGCCATGGGTGCTGGAGGACTCGGAGAAAACGCGCTTGTCCTGCTGGCCGCTCGGGCCCTTGACCCACATCGCCACCGTGAAGGCCGGGTTGCCGTAGGCGGGCAGGCCGCTCCCATACATGACCCGGACATAGCCACCGATGCCGTCCAACCAGATTGCGCCTTCGGGAGTGCCGTCGTAGCCGTGCACATAGGTCGGCTCGTCCGGGAAGGCGCCGTTGAAAAACACCCCGTCGTTGCCTCCGGGGCCCGCATCCTCGAGCGTGCCGTCGAAGGTCCAGTGTGAGATCAGCTCGCCGCGGGCGCCCGCGCACAGCATGCACAGAATCCCCGCAACCAGCGCCGTCCGAAAACGGTGAGTGCGAAACATAGCTCTTCCTCTCTTGCGACCGCCGGCCGCCTTCTACCCAAGTCTGCGCCTACGCTTCCACTGTACGCCGAATCGCCGCCGAAAACAAGATTTGCGGCTCTAAGGCATACATGCGTCCGGACAGCCCGGCACGCTTACGCAGGCGGCCCCGCGGGCGTGCGCGCGGCCGTTTGCAAAGAGAAACCTCAGGCAGGCGACGGCGTCGGAGATATCCAGGCGCCCATCGCCGTTGAAATCGAGCACGATGAGGTTGCCCTCGCCGTGGCCGGCGCCGCCCTCGCAAGGCAGCGTGTCGACCTTGCCTCCGAAGAGATAGCCCAGAACGCCGACCACATCGGCGATGTTGATCTTGCCGTCCTGGTTGAAATCCCCTGGAATCTGCCCGCCGCCGGGTATTTCCACGTCGTCGCGCCCGGGCGAGCCGCCGAGCGCCAGGCTGGCGCGCCAGTAGGCGGCCTGCGAGGGGTCGCCCGGCGAATCGACATCCACCGGGACCAGCGAATGTCCTTTGCCGTCGGCCTCGGCGGGCCATGGCCAGGCGTCGCTGAACGCGATTTCCTGAAGGCGCTCGCCGTCGGCCGCGACCAGGGCGAAGGCATCGCCCGAATTCGCGAGGTTGCGCCGATACACGCCGGCGAGGGGCACACGGGGGTAGCGCGCCGCGAACGCCGCGGCGTCGATGGCCAGCACCATGAACGCGCCGGCCTCGGCGACGGTCCCCTCGGAGAACTCGTATTCGATGCCGCCCTCCAAGCGCACGCCGCTCAGATCGACGGGGTCGGCGCCGGTGTTCTTGATCTCGAGAAACTCGTAAGAATCGCCGTCGAGATCGCCATCCGGGAGAGGGTTGTACATGATCTCGGTGACGCGCAGCGCATCCTCGGCCCGAGCCAGGCGGAACTGCGCCTCGGCGCAGGCGCTCCACGCGGTCCCGTCCAGCACGCGGGCGCGCACCAGCGTGCTGCGCGCCAGCGTCACGGCGCCGGAGTACTCCAGGGCCCCGGGGGCCACCTCGCCCGTGACGCCCACGCGCACGTCGTTCCCGTCCAGGGTGTAGAGCACTCTCCCCGATCCATGGGGATTGGCGATGCGGAGGCGGAAGCCGGGCTCGACGCGCCCGCCGTGCCGGTTGAACTCGGGCGCCTTCACCGCCGGGTACAGCCCATCGGCGCGGAACTGGTTGAGCACCAAGGCGGTGCGGAACGGGAAGAAGTGATTGAGCGTCCAGTCCCGCCAGGTGACCCATTCGATGTCGCGGGTGTAAGCCGGAATCGGCGGCGTCTGCAGCGCGGCGCGGTAGCCGGCCCATTTGGCCGACTCGCCCACGACGGCGCGGTCGATCGTCGCGGCCAGTCCGCGGTATAGATCCGCGCCGCCCTCGGGGGAGAGGACGCCGCCGTTGAAGAGGAGGCGCTGCACGCGGTCCGCGAAGCGCAGGCGGTATTCGAGGTTGGCGCGCAGGCGCTGGTGCAGCCGGGCGGGAGACTTGTCATAGTCCTTTTCCGAGTAGTCGCGGTCCAGGACATCGAGGACGATTTCCTGATCCCAGGTGAAGAACCGGAAACCCTCGCCGGGCGCGCGCCGCCGCCCGGCGCCCCAGTTGTGGTGCGGCCAGTCCTCGGCGCCGCCGTAAAGATGCAGAATTATGTAGTCGATGAAGCTGTCCAAGTGCAGGTATTCCTGGATCTGGCGGTAGGCCGCGTCGCTGGCCAGGCCGGCGTTGGCCATGGCGAACATGGTGTTCCATGCCGTCCAGGTCCCGCTCCGGAGTTCGGTGAGGTCCTTGATGACGTCGTACTCCTCCGCGGCGCCGCCCAGGTGCGCGGCGCAGAAGGAGGCATCGATGTGCTCCGCGACGTTGTAAAGACCCCAGTAGAGGCCATCGACGAAGAGGCTCACGTAGAGGCCTCGGCACGCGACACCGCCCGCGGCGATCTGCGCATCGCGCATCCACTGGTCGCGCAGGTACTGCGCGCGGTCGGGGCGGTAGCGCGGCTCCATGTAACGGCTGGTCCACGTGTCCGTGTAGCAGGCTCTGAGGACGAGTTGATTGAACTCGCGCGCACCGGCGGGCCCGAAGAGAGGGCGGCGCAGCTTGGACGGGCCGTAAGCGCCGCGGAAGTACAGGCGGAAGGAATGCTTGGGCGTGCTCGTCCAGTTCCGGCTCGATCCACCGTGCATGGAGATGCCGCAATTGACGTTGAATCCGGCGCGGTTGTCGGGATAGATCAGCTCCGCGGAGCAGCCGCGCTCCCAGGCGGCGCCGGTCAGCGTCGCGTTGGGGTAGATGCCGGTGGCCCCATCGAACAGATCGGCGACGGGCATTGCGATGGACAGAGCGGGGACGGAACGGATGTCGCCGGCGAGCGTCGCCGCGTAGCGCGGATTAGTCGTGACCTCGGGATAGACGGCGTAGACGAGGGGATGCGCGCCCCAGTTGGCCGGAAACCCGGCGCCCGTCTGCGTCGCCACGTTGTCCGGGAACACGTACGTGTGCGTCTCGACCTTCGCCGGCAGGAGATCGCTTCTGTAGGCGATGGCCCGCAGGCAGGTCGTCCGCGCGATGGAAATGGGTCCCTCGTAGATCGTCCCGTGGGTGGGCGAGGGCGTGCTGCAGTCCGTCGTGTACCTGATCGCGGCGCCGGGAGTCGCCGTCGAGAGCGCCACGGTGAAGGGCGCGTCGTAAAACCCTCGCGCGACGCTGAAGACGGCGCCGGCGGCGAAGCCCTCGACGCCCCCGGAGTTGGCGGCGCCGGGACTCGGTTCGGGGAAGTAGCGCCAGCCCCAGGCCGCCGACGCGGCGCGCAGCACCGGCGCGATGATGAAGTCCGGGTCATCGTCCTCCACGTTGAGCCCGTGGATCGCGAGCACGTTGAGCCCCGGCCGGAGCGCGCCGATCGCCGCGGTGATGTTGATCGCCTCGGCCCGCAGGGATTGGCTCCGGGGGACCGCGGCGGTGGCGCGGGAGTTCCAGGCGAGTTCCGCGGGTGCGTTGCGGCGCGCGACTTCCTGCCCGTTCAGGTACGCGACGAAGCCGTCGTTGTAGACTATGGACAGTTCCAGCGCGTCGACGCCCAGCGGCGTCGGGATGCTGAAAGGCCAGCGCAGGTAGGCCGAGGCGTTGACGCCGTGCATGGCGGCGGCCAAATCCGTTCCGATCAGGGCGGTGTAAGCGCCCGCGCCCGGCGAGGCGCCGCCGGCCAGGTGCGCGATCTCCTCGTCCGTGAGCGCCGTTTCCCAGACGCCGACGCGATCGATGCGCCCCTTGAACCAGTGCGACGGCGCCGCGCGCAGGACGCAGCCGATCGCCGCCGTGTTGAGAGACAAGGGGGTCTTGGAGTATTTGAATGCCGCAGGGTCGCGCACGCCGTCGATATACAACGCTCCCTGTCCGTTCGCATCGACCCAGGCGATATGGTGCCAGGTGCCGTCGAAGGCCGTCGCGGTGGAGTTGACGTGGTTGATCAGCGTCGTGCCGGCGTCGGTGCGAAGGTAGATGTCCACGGTGCCTCTGGCGCCGTTCATTTCGGTGCCGATGGTGAAAAGCGGGGAGTTGTTGGTTGTCGAGGCCTCGCAGTACACGCGGTAGTCGGGCTGCGGCAGGCCGTTGACCCACAGGGCGACGGTGTAGGCGGGCCGGTTGAACACCGGAAAACCGTTGCCCGCCGGGATCGCGATGCGGTCATCGAGGCCGTCCAGCGCGATGGCGCCCGCCGGGGTGCCGTCGCAGCCGCCGGCGAACACGGGGGCGCCGCCGCCGAACACCCCGTGGTTGCGGCCGGCGGCGTCGGTGAAATCGCCGTCCAATTCCCAAAACCCGAGGGGTTCGGGGAGGATCGGTTCGGTGCCCTCGGCTTCGAAACCCGGCGCGCCGGGGACGCCGGCGAGCCACGGCGCCGCGGGGACGAACTCCGGGCCGGTCCAGGCCGTCCCGTAGGCCTCGTCGGCGGGAACGAGCGCGTCGAGCGGGGTGTTCTCGCCCACCAGCACGGTGGCTTCCGTCGCGGCGCCGTAGGAGACGTCGCGGACCTGGCGGGGGAACGCCGGCGCGAACTCGTGGACGACCGTGAGCCCGTCGGGCTTGACGAGGGCGAGGTATTCTCCGTCGCTGTCGAGCTTGAAGTTGGTGTGCAACTGCGCGCCGGCGACGGCGCGGTCCTTGCCGGAGGCGAAAACGATGAGGTAGCCGCCCTCGGCGATCGTCGCGGCGGGAAAGCGCCACTTGGCCGGCGTCGACCGGCTGTCGGTGAGGTGCCAGCCCGCCAGATCCGCGGCGCCCGGGCCGGCGTTGTAAAGTTCGATCCAGTCGGAAGAATCGCCGTCCTGGTCGAAGAGCGCCGTCGCGTTCGCCGCCATGAACTCGTTGATGCGGACTTCCTGGGCTTGCGCCGGGATCCAGGCGATGGCCGACAACGCCAAGCAAATGAGTCGGCGCGGCGTCTTCACACGCCCGCCTCTAGCGCCCGTCAACAAATATGAATCCATGCAGCGCCTCTCGGCCAATCTCGGGGTGTCTGCGGATTCCGATCAGCCTGCCCCTGCGTTTCGCTTAGCCTTCCAATTTATAGTATAAGGTCGCGGGAAGCGCGCCACAATTCGGATTGAACACGGCCTGCCGGGATCCGGCCGGCAGGGTCCTAGCGCGGCTCCCTCTTCAGGGCGGTATCGAGCAGGTGCGTCGGCCGCACGTTCTTGAGGGCCGCGAGCATCGTGGCGCGGAGGCGGGGGTGCTCGCGTTCCAGGGAATCGAGCAGGCTTGCGACCGAGCGCCGGGCGCGGTCTTCCCGGCCCGCGCAGGCCGGGCGCGGGAGGATCGGAAACCGGGCGAGCTCCGCCAGGCGCCGCAGGTCGCGCTCGGCCACCTCAATGAGCGGTCTCACGACCTCCAGGGCGCCGTCTTTTGTCAGGTAGCGCGCTGGCATGGATTGAATCCTGCCGCAGTAGAAAAGGTTCATGAGGAGGGTCGCCACCGCATCGTCGCGGTGATGTCCGAGGGCCACCTTGGCGCAGCCGAGGCGGCGCGCCTGGGAGTACAGGACGCCGCGGCGCAACCGCGAGCAGGCCGAGCACTGCGACCCGCCCTGGCGCACGACGCGTTGGACGACGGAGTAGGTATCGTCGGCCACCAGCTCGAAGGGTCCGCCGCGGTCCTCGAGCCAGCGCGCCAGCGGCGCGCCGTCGTACCCGGGGCGGCCCTCGTCGATGTGGAGGGCGACGAGCTCAATGGAGAAGGGCAGCCGGGGGGCGAGGAGGTCGAGGATGCGCAGGAGCCCGTAGCTGTCCTTGCCGCCGCTCACGGCAACGATGATGCGGTCGCCGGGAGCCAAGACTCCGTAACGGAGGCTCGTCCTTCTGACCTGCCTGATGAGGCGTTCTTGGAGAGCGTCGAGTTCGCCGGCCGGAGGCATACCGGAATGGTAACACGCGGCGGCGGGGAGGGCAGCGGCGCGGCGATGGGCGGGACACGCGGGCGGCCGCGCCTCTTGCCCGCCGCGCGGAGGCTTCGTACCATCGGGGAACTGCGGGGCGCAGCGGACAAGGAGGCGGCATGGAACGGAGAGCGTTTCTCAAGACGGCGGCGGTGTGCGGCGCGGCGGCGGCGGCCGGAGCGTCCGCCGCGGCGGATTTCCCGCGGCACATGTACGCGCCGAGTCAGCGCCGGTGGCGCGTCGCGCTGGGATTGAACGGTTTCATGTCGAGCGAGGCGCGGTTCAAGCAGCGGTACCCGATTTGGGAGGTGCTCCAGTTCGCGCAGCGCGAGGGCTTCGAGGGGGTCGAACTGGTCGACGGCTGGCCCCAGGGCCCCTATCCGGCGCAGGACCAAGAGGCGAAGATCGCGAGCCTGCGGGATCTGTGCGGGCGCTACAACCTGAAGATTTTTTCGATTCAGACGCCGGCCGACGCCGCCTTTCACCCGGACAGCGCCGTGCGGGCGGAATACGCGGCCCGTTTCCGGGGCTGGGCGGCGCTGGCGCGCAAACTCGGCGGGGAGTGCATCGGCATTTGGCCGGGCGGCTCGCTTCACGGCCAGACCCTCGACGCCGCCGCCGCGAATCTCATCGGCTCCCTCAAGCAGGCCGCGGCGATCGCCGGGGACAACGGGCTGGTCGCCTCGGTGGAATTGGAGCCGCCGTTTCCCTTCAACACCATCGACATGCTGATCAGGGTCGTCGACGGCGTCGACCATCCCTGCCTGCGCGGCATGTACGATCCCAGCCATTTCGATCTCATGACGGGAGGGAAGGGCGCGCCGGAGGAGGGGCTGCGCCGGGTCGGCGTGGAACGGATCGGGTACGTTCACCTTACGGACAGCGACGGCACGATCTTCGGCGACACGTCGCGGCACCTTCCCTGCGGGGAAGGGCATATCGACATCCCGAAGAGCCTCGAGCTTCTGTGGGAGGGGGGCTATACGGGCTGGATCATGATCGACGCGTGGATGACCGAGGACCCCTACCGCGCCTGCCGGAAGGGAAAGGACGCGGTTCTGAAAGCGCTCGACGCCGCCAGGGGAAAATCCGCGGGGTGACCCCGGCGCGGCGGACGCCGGGCCGCGGCGCCGTTTCAGCGCTTGTCTTCGGAGGCGGCGCTTCTGACCTTGCCCTGGACGAGAAAGCGGTGGTGCGAGCACAGCCCGCGCTTGGATCCGGCGGCGAACGCGGCGATCTCCGCCACCTCCGGCGTCTCGGGAGTGGCGGCCATGAGCTCGAGCGCTCCGGCGATCGTGTGCGCCGACCTGTACATCAGGCGAAACGCCCTGCGGACCGCCAGGCGGGCTTCCGCGGAGTATCCCGCCCGGCGCATGCCCACGGAGTTCGGGCCGATGATCGTGCTCTCGCCCAGGGCGATCATGAAGGGCGGTATGTCCCCCGCGATCCGGCTCAGACCGCCGGCCATGCCCAGCTTGCCGATGCGCACGAACTGGTGGACCGCGACCTGACCGCTGATGATGGCCTTGTCGAAGATCTCCACGTGTCCCGCCACCAGGGAGCCGTTTGCGATGATGACTTCGTTGTGAATGCGGCAATCGTGGGCGACGTGGCACAACCCCATGAGAAGGTTGCGGTCTCCGACGATGGTGTACGAGTCCTCGCGTGAGCCGCGGTGGATCGTCGCATACTCGCGGATCACGTTGTGGTCGCCCATTTTGAGATAGGTGCGCTGGCCGCGGTAGGAGCGATCCTGCGGGTCCCCGCCCACCACGGCGCCGCAGCAGATGCGGTTGTGGCAACCGATCTCGGTCGGCCCCTGAATCGTCGCCCGTTCCTCGACGACCGTGCCCTTGCCGATGGAAACCGGGCCGCGGATGACTGCAAAAGGCCCGATTTCGACGTCCTCGGCCAGCTGCACGTCCCCGGTCAGGATCGCGGTTGGGTGGACGGCCATTCTACGCGTTCTCCGTAAGAAACCGCTCGCGGAGCCCCGCCGCGCCCAGGAAGGCCGGCGGAACCGTAGCGCATGATAGTAGCTCAGCTTGTCTTGAGCGTCAATGCGCCGGGGAGGCGCTTGGCAGGCGGAGTGTCGCGCGGGCGCGTGCCGCGCGCATGGAAGCAGCGGCCGGCGAAGGTACGGGCGCGGCCGCGCCGCAGGGCGGCGATAGTGCAAATTAGGGTGGATAAAGGAGATAGGGTCGCGCAAACCGCCGCCGCGCGTCGATTGCGGTATGATTGCGGCATTGGTTGTGAAAGGGTGAAAAAAGGGTTGCGGACTTCCCGGAGTGCATGTGGCTGAAGGCCGAACGACCCGCGCGGATGGTTGTTTTTGTCCGCCGCCGCGCGGGAGGCCGAGGAGAGGATTGCTCGGTGCGCCGCGAAGAAGAAACGCTTGTCCAGCTTGAACGCCTGGTGGAAAGCGGGTGCCTAACGAGTGCGCCCGAACTGCGCGAGGCGGTCGATGCAACCGCGTCGCTTCTATCGACACTGGCCGAGGGAGCCTCGCCCAAGGCGTTCCGCGCGGTCGTGCTGCTCGGCAAGGCGTTGGAGCGGCTCGCGTGCGGAATCTGGCCCCCCAGCGCCGATGTTCGGGCCTTCCTCCGTGCGTGCGTGGACGCCGCCGCCATGGAGATAGGAGTCGATTTGGCCGCCGCCGCCGCGGAAACCGCCGCCGCGGAAACCGCCGTCATAGAGCCCGTTATTATGGAGCCCGTCGTCGCTGAGCCCGTCGTCGCTGAGCCGCGCGGCGACCCCGACTCCGCCGGCGCCGCCGTCGACTCCGCGGACTTTGCTTGCTCCGCTTCGTTGGACTACTCCTCCGATTGCCTTTGCGCCGCGGGCATCTTCACCTCCGAGGCCGTCGAGCTGGCGGCGTACAAGGAGCGAATCCGCGAGCGCTGCATCGACGGAGCGCCCGAGGCGCTCGAGACCCTCGTTGCGATCCTGAACAGCTCGGTGCATTTCGAGCTGCGCGCCGTCGCGGCGCGATGCCTGGGCGAGTTCGGGCCGGAACGCGCGGCGAACGCCTTGCGCGCGGCCCTTCGAGACGAGAGCGCCGCCGTCAGGGCCGCCGCCTTCGGGGCGCTCGCGGGCTTCGGCGGCGAGGTCGGGGAGCGGGCCATGGCCCAGGCCGCCGCGGACGAGGATGCCTCGGTGCGCTTCGAGGCGCAGCTCCGGCGGAGCAGGCCGGCGGGCCTGTAAGTTCGGCCCGGCGCGCGCCTTCCACGCTCGCGCGCCTGCTTGCGGATTGCCTCCCGGAGCGTCATCATCGTGGCAGGGGGGCGGGTCGTTTGTCACACGGCGCGCCCCGTATGTCTCGCGACTCCGGCGGAGGCTGGCGTGACTTTCAGACAGCGTATCCACGTGCCATCGGTGCTGGCGATCATCCTCGGCGGCGGCCGCGGCACGCGCCTTTATCCTCTCGTCAAACATCGCTGCAAGCCGGCGGTGCCCCTCGCCACGAAATACCGGCTGATCGACATTCCCATCTCCAACTGTCTGAACTCCGAGATCCGCAGCATCTTCGTGCTGACGCAGTTCAACTCGCGCTCGCTGAACCAGCACGTCATGCGGACCTACCAATTCGGGCCGCTCTCCCGGGGCACCGTGGAGATCATCGCGGCCTCGCAGGGCGAGGACGGCGGCGAGGACTGGTTCCAAGGCACGGCGGATGCCGTCCGGCGCTGCCTGAGATATTTTCCGGCCACGCGGCTCACGCACGTCTTGATCCTGTCGGGCGACCAGCTCTACACCATGAACTTCGAGGACGTGGTCGCGAGCCACGAGGGCAGCGGCGCCGAGATCACCGTCGCCTGCAAGGAAGTGACGGCCGAAGAGGCGCCGCGCTTCGGCATCATGCAAGCCGACGGCGAGGGCATGATCGTCAACTTCGTCGAGAAGCCCCAAGCGCCCGAAGACCTCGCCCGCGTCCGCAGTCCCAGCGGGTCGTACTGGGCCTCCATGGGCATCTATCTTTTCAACCGCGTCGTGCTGGAGCGCATTCTGAGGGAGTGCGACGGCATGGACTTCGGACGCGACGTGATCCCCTACGCCGTGCGCAGCGATTATCGCGTGGCGGCGCACGCGTTTAACGGGTATTGGGAGGACATCGGCACGATCGGCAGCTTCTACGCCGCCAATCTCAACATGGTCGCGGCCGACCCGCCTATCGATCTGTTCGACCGGAACTGGGGCATGTATACGCGGTCCCGCTTCCTGCCGCCGAGCCGGATCCACCAAAGCGCCCTCGAATCCGTGTTGATGGCCGACGGCTGCCGGGTCACGGGCGCCGCCATCATCCGCAGCGTCGTGGGGGTCCGCTCCGTCATCAAGGCGGGCGCGCGGATCGAGAACAGCATCCTCATGGGCGCGGACTACTTCGTGCCCGAGCACCTCGAAACGCATCTCCCGGTCATGGGGATCGGCCGCAACGTGACCGTCTCGCGGGCGATAATCGACAAGAACGTGCGCATCGGCGACGGAGCCCGGATCGTCAACGAGGCGCAGCGCCAGCATGCCGACGGACCCGGCTGGGCCATCAGGGACGGCATCGTCGTGGTCGAAAAAGGAGCGGTGATCCCGCCGGGGGCGGTGATCTGACGGCGTTCGTTTCAACCGCCGGCGCCGGGGCGTATGGCGGCGGCGCCGGCGCGCTTCTACTGAGGTCGCCTGTCGCGTCCTGTCTTGCCCTTTTCGCCGCCGATTTTTCCGCGCTCGCCGCCTGTTTTGCCCTTTTCTCCGCCGGTCTTATCCCAGTCGCCGCGCTGTCCGCGCTGCGTCCGCAGGAGTTCGCGGGCCTTCTGGGTGAAGAACTCGACGCACTTGGTGATCTCCGGGAGCGAGTTGTCCCAGTTGTGCTCGTACTCGATGCTGATCGGGCCCTTGAAGTTCTGCTTCAGCATTTCCTCCATGATGGCGGGGATATTGCAGACGCCCGTGCCCCAGACGACATCGTGGGCGCCGCCGCCTTTCTGGTTGAGGTCCTTCATGTGCATGGACACGATCCGGCCGGAGAGCTTCTTCATGCACTCCACGGGATCGAGCTCCGAGCGCGCCCAGTGGCCCGTGTCGGCGCAGGCGCCGATGCGGTCGCTGCAGCCCTTCACGGCCTCGAGCACCGTGTCGGGATTCCAGTAGCGCGAGGGCTTCGGATGGTTGTGGATCCCCACCTTGAGATCGTACTCGGCGCAGAGCTTGTCGATCATCGCCATGTTCTTGGGATCCGGTTCCGAGGTGACGACCTTGATGCCCATGGTCTTGGCGAATTCGAAGGTCTTGCGCGCCTCCTCCTCGCTGCCCAGGCCGGTGACGCCGAAAGCGACGAGGGTGATGTCGCATTCCTTGAGCTTGGCCTTGACCTTCTCCATGGCATCGGATCCCATGGCCGGGCCCATGGCCCCTTCCATGTCCTTGGCGATCTTCTGGCCGGGATAGGCCTCGATGAACTTCACGCCGGCGGCCTTGGCCTTTTCGATGGCCTCGAAGAGCGTGAACCGGTTGAACGAGTAGGTCTGGATCCCGATCTGCCACCCGAGGCGCTCGACAGCGGACTGGCGGGCCCAGACAGCTCCGTCCTTCGGCCGAGTTTTCTCGGCGCTCTGAACGAGCGCGGCGACGGCGACGGCGGTCAGGATGACGATGCTGCGCATGACGGTGTCCTCCTCTTCTCTGGAAGCGGCTCGCGGCGCACTCCCTCCGGGCCTTCCCGGGGGATGCCGGCCCCGCGTCCCGGCGCTCGTGCGGCACGCCCTGGCCGTCGGCCCACGCCGGTGCATCTATGATCGTCTGTTTGGGCGCGGTGTTCAAGGGGCGGCTCACGCCGGCCGGTCCCCCCCCCCTCCTGGACAACGCGGCCGGGAACGCGCATAATCGCTTCCTTCGCGGCAGGGCGCCGGCGGGCGGCGCCGTATCGTTGGAGGTGCCCATGTCATCCGAGCAACGCCGCAAGAAACAGATCGAGAAGAAGAAAGCCAAGCGCCTCGAGAAAGCCAGGGAACGGTACAGCCGCGAGCATGTGCCCCTCGAGCGTCTGCCCCTGAAGCACGCTTTCGTCAATCCGGATTGGAAGAAGACGCGCTACGCCTTCGTCGTCGTGAGCCGCGTCCACCAGGACGGCGGCTACGAGGTGTGCGAGTTCCTCATCGACTGCGACGGCTTCGGACTCAACGATTGTTTCGGCCCGCGCCATTTCACGCCGGAGGCTTACGACGCCTTCATCAAGCGCGGCGAGCGCGCGGCGATCGACCCGGAGGCGGCGTCGGCCATGATCCACGCCGCGATTGCCTGGGCCGGCCGCTTCCGCTTCCCGCTGCCCAAGTCCGCCCGCAAGGCGCTCGACATCCTCCCCGAGGCGGGCAAGAATCCCATCGAGTTCGGACGGGGCGGCAAACCCTTCCTGCGGGGCGAGGAGGCGGCGATCAGGCAGCGCCTCGCGCCGGCGGGGTTGCGCGCGGAGGACTTCGAGACGGAGTTCCTGCCGGCGGTCGCGCGCGGCACGACCTACGGCTTCGCTTCCGAGGAGCGCCTCAAGGCCGCCGACGGCAACGATCCCCTGGTGCGCCTCGAACGCCTGGCGGCCCTGGCGGATGGCTACGAGCGGCAGAACAAGCTCAAGGAAGCCGAGGACCTCCACCGGACGATGGAAACTCTTGCCGCCCAGTGCGACCGCCTGCCCCGGTTCCTGAAGTACCTCTCGGCCTATCTCGTCCGCCAGGAACGCATGGAAAAGGCGCTCGCGGTCCTGGAGCGCACCGTCGAGGCCACGGCCGAGCCCGAGGCCAAGGCGCTCGCACGCCTCGATCTTGCGGACTTCATGCGCTACCTGGGCGATGCCCTCGGCGCCGATGACGTCTACCGGAAAGTGCTCGCGGACTTTCCCGGCCTCTGGGAGGCGAAGCTCAGGTACGCGGCGTTCCTCTGCCATGCCGCCCGCCGCGACGAAGGCGCTCAGGCGTACAGGGACCTGATCGCGGCGGCGAAGGGCCGCCCGGAGGCGCGCGCGACGCTGGGCCGCGCGTACCTGGAGTTCCACGCGCTGCTCCGCGCCGAGGACCGCAAGGAAGAGGCCGCGGCGCTCGCCGAGGAAGCCGCGCGGGACCACGGAATCCGCTGCAACTGATCATGGCATACCAGAAGCCGTACGGCATGCACGACATCCTCCCCGAGGAGCAGCCTTGCTGGGAGCGCGCGCGGGAGACGTTCCGGGTCCTGTGCGAACGCTACGGATTCGGCCGCCTCGACACGCCGGTCCTGGAGCAGACCGCCGTCTTCCTGAAAGGCGTCGGCGAAGGCACGGACATCGTCGACAAGGAGATGTACTCCTTCACCGACAAGGGCGGCGACGACCTGACCCTCCGGCCCGAGTTCACGGCGGGCGTGATGCGCGCGTACCTCGAGGAGGGCATGCGCTCGCGCCCGCAGCCCGTGAAACTGGCGAGCATCGGTCCGACGTTCCGGCGCGACCGGCCCGGCGCGGGCCGATACCGCCAGTTCCACCAGGTCAATGCCGAGATCATCGGCACGGAGGATGCCGCGGCGGACGCGGAACTCGTGGCCATGGCGGCGTCCTTCGGCGCCGCGCTGGGCCTCGGGGCGCTGCGGGTGCTCGTCAACAGCACGGGCTGCCCCGCGTGCAAGCCGCCCTATCTGGCGAAGCTCGGCGCGTTCCTGCGCGGGCGTCGGGACCGCTTGAGCCCGCTGGATCGCGAGCGGGTCGATCGCAATCCGCTGCGCGTGCTCGATTCGAAGGAGGCGGAGACGCGGGCCGCCATCGCCGATGTCCCCCTGCTCCGGGACGATCTCTGCGCCGCTTGCCGCGGGCACTTCGCCGAGGTGCGGACCCTCGTCGCGCGGGCGGGCGTCGAGATCGAGGAAGCGCCGCTCCTGGTCCGCGGCCTGGACTACTACACGCGCACGGTCTTCGAGATCGAGAGCGCGGCCGCGCCCGGCGCGGGGACGCTCCTCGGCGGCGGCCGGTATGACGGTTTGGCGGAGATGCTCGACGGTCCGCGGACGCCGGGCGCGGGCTTCGCCGGCGGCATCGAGCGCATGATTCTCGCCCTCAAAGCGGTGGAGCGTGCTCCGCGCGCGCCGCGGGCGCCGGATGTCTTCGTCGCGTACATCGGCGCCGCGGCCAAGGAGGCGGCCTTCACCCTGGCCGAGGATCTCCGCCGGACGGGCATCTCCGCGGTCTTCGGCCTGGGCGACAAGGGGCTCAAGGCCCAGATGAAACTCGCCGATCGGACCGGCGCCGGCCTGGCCGTGATCGTCGGCGAGGCCGAACTCGCCGAGGGCAAGGTCCAGCTCCGGGCGATGAACGCGAGTCGGCAGGAACTCGCGCCGCTGGAGGGCCTGCCCGCGGCGCTTGCGGCGCGCCTGGCGCGCGAGGCGCCATGAGCCTGCTTCTGGCCTGCGCGGCGGCCGCGGCCCTCGCGGCGCCCTCGGAGCCGGCCGGTTTGTGCGCCATCGTCGGCGGGAATGCGGGCGGAAGTCTCGAAGGCCTCGCCGCGGCGCTGTCCCGCGCGGGTTTCGCGCAGGCCGCCGTCGATGTCGCCCGCGGCGGTAAGGGCCTTGACGGCGCGCTGGGGCGCATCGCGACCTTCCGGTTGGGCGAGGATGAACGCGACGAGAGGCCGTTTCTCCTCTGGAGCGAACAGCGCGTCATCGGCCCGCGCGAGGAGCGCATTCCGTCCCCTCCGCCGGCCCTCGTTGCGCTGCTAGCGGTCCGCGCGGCGGCGAGCGAAAGCCTCGAGGCGGAGAGCCTGGTCGACCTGACGCCGCGGCTTGCCGGCGGCGGATTCGCGTGGAGCGTGCCGGAAGGCGAGTGGGCGCTTCTCAGCTTCGGCGTCGTTCAGGCGGAGGTTCCGCGCCGGCGCCTCGAATTCGGCCTCGGCCCGACGATCGAGCGGGAGGAACGGCGCTGCCCCTGGCCGGAGGATTTCGGCGCCCGTTACAAGGAACGCTACGGCGAGGAACTGGCCCGCGCGGACCTGGCGGCGCTGGCCGGCGACATTGGCGCGCGCACGGAGCTGGTGCGCGTGCGTCTGGGGTTGTTGGCCCGCGAGCTCGGCGGCGGCGGGGGGCTTCGGAACTGCATCGATGCGCGCGATCCGACCCTGCCCTTCGTCGTGCCCGACGTGGGCGGCGTCGTTCTCGCCGCCTGGGCCTCGGGGGCCATGAGCGCCCACCTCGGCTGGAACGTCCGCGCCGCCGCGGGCATTGCCGCCGCGGCGGGCAAGGGCGTGTGTTGCGTTCTGCCCGAAGAGGGCAACTGGGCCGTGACGCCCGCCCGCGTGCGCCACCACGTCGAACTCGCGTTCCTGTGGGGCGCGCGGTCGGTGGCTTGGCCGCCCTTGCCGCCCGATCGGATCGTCTTCGACGCCGCGGGTTTCGCGCGGGAGCTGCCCGCGTGTCACGAGTTCTGGGCGGATCTCGCCGCGCATGCCCGGGCGCTCGCGCGCGCCGCCGCGGGGGGCGTTCCCGATGTCTGCATCGCGGTGTCCGGCGAAGCCGTGCTGGCGCGCGGAGCGACGGGGCTCGGCCCCGCCATCGCCGCGCGGCTTGCGGCGGAAGGGCGCGATGCGGCGGTGACGGAGCTTGGGGCGCTCGCGCGCGCGCCGGGGCCGCCGGCCTACGCCTGCGTGATCGTGTCGGCTGATGAAGTGCTCTCCGTCGCGCACGCCGAGGCTTTGCGCGTCTGGGCCGAGGGCGGCATCGCGATCGGGTTGGCCGGCGCCATGCCGTCGACTTCGCCCGAGGAGGGGCGGGGGAGCGGCCGCCTCAAGGCGGCGCTCGAGAAGCTGGCCGCGCATGGGGAGTGTTTCCTGGCGGCGACGCCCGAGGATGCGGTCGAGCAGCTTCGGACGCGCGTGCCGCCGGCCCTGCGCGTGGCGTCGGGCCTCGCCGGGCGGATCCGTTCCCGGTCCCTGGCCTCGGAGCGCGGCGCGCGTTTTCTCCTGGTCAACGCCGGCGACGAGACGTGGCACGGCGAGGTCGCGGTCCGCGGCGCGCGCGAGGCCGCCTGGCGCGACGCGCAGGAACTCGAGCTTCCGGGTCCGCTGTGGCGGGCCGCGCCGGCGCGAACGGAAGGGGAGGAACTGCTCGTCGAGCTGCGCCTCGCGCCGAGGGGGAGCCTTGTGCTGGACGCGGATGCGGGCCGCAAGCGGGCGGTCGAGATCAAGACCGTGGCGGTTCCCGGTCCGTGGCTGTGCGTCCCCTGGGAAAGCGAGGGCTGCCCGCGGCCCGGGCGCCTGTGCCTCGCGACGGCGGAGGTTTTCCGGAGCGAGCGGGAGGCTCGCGCCCGCGTGGTTCCCGGTTTGGCGGTGGATTTCGGCGCCGGTCTTCCGTGGCGGGGGCCGCGCTGGCGCGCCTGCTGGATCACGAGCCCCGAGGGCGGTCTCCGGGACGGGATGCCCGGCGCCGCGCGCGTGAGCTTCCACGCGACTTTTCTCCTGGACGAGCCGGCGGTCGAAGCCCGGCTCTGGGCCGCGGCGCGGCGGGAGACGGTCATCGACGTCAACGGCGCGTCCGTCGCGACGCTGGAGGACGGGGTGGTGGTCCAGGCCGACGTCGCCGCGTTCCTCAAGCCCGGAAAGAACACCATCAAGGCCGACGTGTCCGATCCCGGGCACCTGCTGCTGGAGGTGGCGGTGCGCGCGGCCGACGGCGCGGAGCGGCTCATCGCCACGGGTCCGGACTGGCGCGCGTCGGTCCGCCGCCAGAGGTGGCGGCCGGCTTTCGTCCTCGGGGCGCCCGATCCATCGCTGCCGGGGCCGCGCGAGCCCTGGCCCGCGACGGCGGTGGGGCGGGTCGTCCTTCCGGTGGGAACCGCGCGCATCGATGCGCCCCCGGCGTGGCGGCTGCTCGGATACGTGGAGCCCGACGAGGCCGCCGGCGCTCCCGCCTTCCCGCTCGCGCGGCCGCGCACGGCGCTGTTCTCGTTCCCGACCGGGTCGACGGAGCCGCCGGTGTTGGCGGCGGAGCCCGTGCCGGCGGGGCTGGGAGGACCGCGGGCGCTCGGACTTGAGGACTTCGCGGGACGCATCAGGTACGAGACGACTTTCGTGCTGGCCGCCGAGGACCTCGCGAACGCCGGGGCCGCCTCGATCGATCTGGGGGAGGTCGGGTTTTTCGCGAGCGTCTCCCTGAACGGAAGCCCGATCGGGCGCACGTGGTCGCCGCCGCACGAGGTGTGGGCCGGCGGCGCGCTGCGCGCCGGAGTCAACACGCTGCGCGTCGACGTGACGACGTTGTCCGCGCCGCGCCGGCGTTCGGCGTGGCCCGCTTCGGACTTCACCCGCGAGGCGCGGGCCTTCGCCATCGAGAGCAATCCCGAGCCGCTTCTCTCCGGGCTCCGCGGGCCGGTGCGCGTGCGCTTCTTCAGGGACGAGGGGAGGTGAGGAAGTGGATTTCCCGGGAATCTCGGCGCGCACGCGGATCTGCGCCGTCATGGGCGATCCCGTGGAGCACTCGCTCTCGCCGCGAATTCACAACGCGGCCTTCGCCGCCGCCGGACTCGATTTCGCGTACGTCGCGTTCCACGTGACGCGCGGCGACGCGGCGCGCGCCATGGCCGGCGTGCGCGCCCTCGGAATCCGCGGACTCTCCGTGACGATTCCGCACAAGCTCGACGTGATCCCGCTGCTGGACGAAGTCGATGCGGCCGCGCGCCTGATCGGATCGGTCAATACCATCGTCAATGACGCCGGGGCGCTCACGGGGTACTCCACCGATGGGCCCGGCGCGCTGCGCGCGCTGGCGGCGGCCGGCGTGGATCCCGCCGGAAAGCGCGTCCTCATGCTCGGCTCGGGCGGCGCCGCGCGGGCGGTGGCCTTCGCGCTGGCGGCGCTGGATCCGCGGCCCCGCTTGCGTATCCTCGGCGTCGAGGCGGCGGAGCTGGCGCGGCTCGCGGCCGATTTGCGGGCCCGCGCGGGCGCGGATCTCGAGGCCGCGGCGCTCGCTCCCGAGTCCGTGGCCGCGGGCGTGAAGGACGCGGACATTATCCTGCACGCCACTCCGGTCGGCATGGCGCCCAAGACGGGGGCGAGCCTGGTTCCGCCGGGCCTCATCGGTCCGCGCCACACGGTGTTCGATGCGGTTTACACGCCGCGCGAAACGAAGCTGCTTGCGGATGCGAAGGCCGCCGGCGCGAAGATCGTGCCCGGTTTGGGAATGTTCGTGGGGCAGGCGGCGGCGCAGTTCGAACTTTGGACCGGGCGGCCGGCGCCGGTCGAGGTCATGACGCGGGCGGCGCTGTCCGCGCTGGGCGGCGAGCGGTGAATCTCGTTCTAATCGGCTATCGGGGCACGGGGAAAAGCACCATCGGGACACGCCTGGCGGCGATGCTCGACATGGCGTACGTGAGCCTCGATGCCGAGATCGTCGCCCGCGCGGGCATGTCCATTCCCGCAATCGTGGCGCGCTTCGGCTGGGACCGCTTCCGCGATCTGGAGGCCCGGGCGGTGGCCGACGCCGCGGCGCGCGACGGCCAGGTGCTCGATACGGGCGGCGGCGTGATCGTGCGGCCCGAGAATGTCCGGCGGCTCAAGGAGCGCGGCATCGTGTTTCTCCTGGAGGCGCGCGTCGAGGACATCGTCGCGCGCATCGGCGGCGGGGGGGACCGGCCGTCCCTGACGGGCGTGAAGGGCTTCACGGAGGAGGTCGCCGAGGTGCTTGCGGCGCGGGAGCCTGATTACCGGAAGGCCGCCGATGCCGTGATCGACACGTCGCGCCTCGCGCCCGAGGACGCGGCGGCCGCGATCGCCGCGGAATTCCGCCGCCGCGCGGGGGTGTGAGCGCGCGATCCTGAGCGCGCCGCGGCGCGCCGGCGTAAGTCCTTGCCGGGCCGTGACGCGCGTCATATCATTGACTAGATTCCCCGTCTGCGGGCGCGGGCCGCGCGCCGTTGCGCGCATGGCCCGCCGTCCCGCGCCGTCGTCCCAGCAGGAGGAGTCCGATCGTGCGTAAAGCCCGTCTCGCCGCCGTGCCGCTCTTCCTCGCCGTCTTGGGCGCCGTGGCCGGCGCGGAGCCGGTTTACGGCTACTTCCGGCAGATCACGGGGTATCTGTCCAGTTCCTACATCGACCAGACGCGCTTCCGCGATGTGCGGCCGCTGCTGCAGGAAGCCCTGCACGCCCTGGAGAACAGCGCCGACGACATCATGGTGGAGGAAGCGCCGGATCCATCCGCGGACGGAGAGGGGATCGTGTACACCATTCGCCTGGACGGCGAAACCCACACGATCGCCGAGCGCGAGGTTGCCGGCGGCGAGAATCCCGATGAGAACCTCAGGAAGCTCGCGCGCGTGCTGGAGCGCGTCATGCGCTTCGTGGAGAGCACCTACAAGGGCACGGCGGAGGAGATCGATGCCGTCAGGTACGCCATGGCCAACGGCATGTGTCTGGTGCTCGATCCGCACACGAACGTGTTCTCGCCCAAGGAGTACAAGGAGTTCTTCGTCCACATCGAGGGTGAAATCGGCGGCGTGGGCGCCTACATCGGCGTGCGCAGCGGGAAGCTGACCATCGTCTCGCCGCTGGAGGGCACGCCGGCCCAGCGCGAGGGCATCAGGGCCGAGGACGAGATCGTCAGGATCGACGACGAGTCCACCGTGAGCATGACGACGCAGGAGGCGGTGGCGCGCATCCGCGGCGCGCCGGGAAGCGAGGTCGTGCTCTGGATCCGGCGCAAGGGCCACGACGGCTTGATCAAGAAGACCCTCATGCGCGAGAACGTCTCCATTCCCAGCGTGCGGTCCAGGCTCCTCGAGAACGGCATCGGCTACATCAAGGTGATCAACTTCGCGCAGAACACGGCCCGGAGCTTCCTGACCCAGCTCAACGACCTGCAGAAGGCGAACCGCGGGGCGCTGCGGGGCATCGTGCTCGATGTGCGCGACAATCCCGGCGGGCTCCTGGACCAAGCCGTCGCCCTCGCCGACGCCTTTCTCACCCGGGGCGACCTCGTCCTGAAGGCCGAGAAGGGCGTCGTGTCCCCCCTGGCCAGGGCCGAGAATCAGGGCTTCGAGCCGCGCTGCCCCCTGGTCGTCCTCATCAACCAGGGCGCCGCTTCCGGTTCGGAGATTCTCGCGGGCGCCCTGCGGAACAACGACCGCGCGCTCCTGGTCGGACGCCGCACCTTCGGGAAAGGCTCGGTCCAGCAGCCGCGCCCCCTGTCGGACGAATCCTGCCTGAAGCTCACGACCTACGAATACCTGCTGGCCGGCGAGGTCTCAATTCAGAACGTCGGCGTGACGCCGGACCTGGCCCTCGACCCGGTCATCGTCGAGAAGGACGATCTGAGCGTGTTCGCCGACGAACCCCTGGCCAGCGAACGGCTCCACAAGGCGGCGATCACTTCGCGTTTCGAGAAGCTCGAGGAGCCGGCCTGGCGCTTCTTCTACCACGTGGACCTGCCGGACAGCCCTCGGGACGCGGATGCGATCGCCAAGTCTTTCGTGAGCAGCGAGTTCGATGTCGACGGCCCGGACTTCGTGGCGGTGCACCTGGCGTCTCGGCTCATTCTTATGGCCGACAAGGACGCGCCCTTCAGCCGGACCGGCTTCCTCGCGGCGCATCGCGAGGACATCCAGCGCCTGAAGGAGGAGAAGTTCCGCGAGATCACGGCGCAGTTGGCCGCGGCGGGGATCGATTGGACGGCGGGCCCCGTCCCGCCGTCGCCGTCCTACGAGCTCGCCGTCGCCTACGAGATCATCACCGCGCCGCGCGCGGGCGGGACGCCGGCCGCCGTCGAGGACGGCGAGTTCGACCTCGAAAGCGACGAAGATGACCCCACGCCGGAACGGAAGCTGCGCTTCACCGCGACGCTCAAGAACTCGGGCGCCGCGGATCTGTGGCGCGTCCACTGCGTGACGGAGTCCGACGACGTGGCGTCGTTCTTTCGCAACCGCGAATTCCTGTTCGGCCGCGTGCCCGCCGGCGGTTCGGTCACGCGCACGCTGGATGTCGGCATCCCCTACTTCTCGATCCCGCGGGAGGAGGAGGTCAAGGTCGTGGTCCGGGCGGACAACGCCGTGACGCTGGGCGAGAAGCCGGTGATCGTGCGGATTCCGGAGGGCCCGATGCCGACCTTCTCCGCCGCCGTCGCCCTGCGCGACAAGGACGGCAAGGAGGTCCGCCACGTGGCGCGCGGCGGAGAGTTCACGCTCCGCGCCGTCGTCAGGAACACGGGCGTGGTGGAGATCTTCCAGGCCATCGCGCGCCTCAAGAACGAGACCGATCCGAGCCAGGCCGTCTACCTCGTGCGGGGCCGCGAGCTGCTCACGGAGCTGCGGCCCGGCGAGGAGCGCGTGTGCGAGTTCGTCTTCAGAGTCGCCGACAAGGCCGCGGCGGACAAATACGTGCTGCGGCTGGACGTGTTCGAGTCCTCGTCGGGCAAGGGGTTGAGCAAGAAGTTCGAGCTGCGCACCGGCGGCGGCGAGGGCTTTGTCCCCGTGACGCTGGCGCCGCCCGAAGTCGCCGTCAAGGTGGACGCGTTCCTGACGGACCGGCCCGCGGTGCGGATCGAGGCCGTCGCGCGGGACGATAAGGACTTGCGCGCCTTCATGATCCTGACCGTGACGCGGGACAAGCGCTACATCGACGGCATTCCCGACAAGGTCTTCTACCGCGCGATCGACGGCGTCCGCGGGCCCCTAACGTTCATGCACGAAGTGCCCCTCAGGGTCGGCACGAACGTCGTGAGCGTGGTGGCGACCGACGGCGACAAGCTGAAGACGGTCCAGACCTGCGTGATCAAGCGGCGGTAGGCCGCCCGCGCGGCGCCGGCCGCGGGCCGGCGCCGGAAGGAGGCGGCCGGGAGGGACGGTATGCGGCTGACATGCCTCATTGTCGGACTGGCGCTCTGTCCGGCCGGCGCGGCGGAGCCGACGCTCGCGGCGCTCAAGCAGGATCTCCGCAAGGCCCTGACCGCCGGCGATGCCGGGTTGCTCGGCAGGACGTGCGCGGCGTTGAGGACCATGGGGGGGCCCGAAGCCGTGGGGGCGCTGCTCCAGCAGGTGGAGAAGGCGCCGGCCAAGTCGGAGACCTACTGGCTGCTCATCGATGGGGCCGCTTCCTTCGGGGATGAAAGCGCTCTGGCCGCGGTCGGGCGCTTCATCATCGAACGCGGAAAGAGCCCCGCCGCCCGCGACGTACTCTTCGCCCTGGAGCGCAACCGGCTGAGCACGAAGACGTCCGCCCTGATTCCGATCATGGAGGAGTGTGCGGGCGATCTCGCTTTCGGGGCGATCAGGCAGCTCGGCGAAATCCGCGTGCCCGAGGTCGTCGATGCCCTCATCGCCAGGCTCAAAAGGAGCAAGGACTCCGACGGCGAGCTCAGGCGCTACCTGGCGGGCGCGCTCGCCAACATCACCGGCGAGCACTTCGGCGCCAGCGTCGTCAACTGGGAAGGCTGGTGGAAGGGTCACCGAGACCGGGAGCTCACGGGCCGGCGGGGCCGGGCGCGGACCACGGGAACGGCGCGGGACGAGCTCGAGGCCATCCGCGACGAGCAGATCATCGGCATGGAAAAGCTTCCCCCCCGCCGCATCGTGGTCATCAAGGGCAAGTGCGTCGACTGGGAGCGCTTCGACCACAACTTCGACCACATCGAGCACATGCTGGAGCAGATGGAGTTTCCGCACACGGTCATCACCAAGGAGGACTTCGAGGCGGGGTTCGCCCTGACGGAGAGCATGGTCGTGTGCATCAACTGCATGATGTGGCGGGCGCACTGCGTGTGCCCGGACTGCAAGCCCGGCGAATACACGGGCAACCGTCTGCACCGGTGCACGGGCTGCAACCGGCACGACATCCGGGAGTACAAGTTCAGCGGCGCCGCGGTGGAGCGCCTCAAGCGCTTCGTCGAGTCGGGCGGCTTTCTCTTCACGGAGGATTGGGTGCTCGAGGAACTGCTGGAGCGCGCCTGGCCGGAACTGATCGGCAGCGGTCCGAAGCTGCCCGAGAAGGATGTCAAGGCGCTCCCCGCCCCGGGCAAGGCGGGCCACCGCTACCTGGAAGGCGTCTTCCGCCCGCCGCAGGACGTCGTCGTCACGGGCAAGCACCGGCCCAAGGGCCGAACCGTCGTCCGGCCGCCCGAGGAGGACGTGCGCGCGTACTTCTCCCGCGCGGCGCACACCTGGAAGATCGATCACGAGAGTCCGGCGATCGTGATCAAGAAAAAGAGCGAGGTCGAGCCGCTCCTGACGAGCCCCGACCTGGCGCGGATCGCTCGGGGCAACGATGCTCTGGCCGTGACGTTCCGACCCGGCAAAGGGCCGCGAAGGGGCGCTGTGCTCCACATCCTGAGCCATTTCGGCAAGCAGTCGAGCCAGGACAGCGAGTACGGAATCCAGAACATGCTCCTGGACTTCCTCATCGATGCGAACGCGCATCGCGGCCGCGTCCTGCCCCCGGCGGGCGAGAGCCCCGGGCAAGAGCGGAAGGACGAAGCGGCGGAACCCGGCGGCGAGCCGGCGGACGAGGAGCCCGAAAGCGGCGAGGAAGCCGCGGGGCAGAAGCGCGAGGACGGCGGCGGCGACGCGATGCCGTGAAGGCGGAGAGAGATCCCGCCGCGCGGCCGGAAGGCGCGCTAGGGGATCAGCAGCACTTTCCCCGCCGTCTGGCGGGATTCCAGCAGCCGGTGAGCCTCGGCGGCTTCCTGCAAGGGGAAGCGGCGATCGATGCGGATCCGAAGCTCGCGGGCCGCGACCCACTTCAGAATATCCCCCGCGCGCCGCCGCAGTTCGCCTTCGGCGGCAAGGTAATGCCCGAGCGCCGGCCGGGTGACGTAAAGGGATCCCTTGGTATTGAGAAGGTTGAGGTCGAAGGGCGGCACCACGCCGCTGGACTGGCCGTACAGAACCATGGTGCCCCGCGGCTTGAGGCAGTTCAAACCCTTCTCGAAGGTGGTTCGGCCCACCGAATCGTAAACCACGTCCACGCCCGCGCCTCCGGTGATCCGCTTGACCTCCGCTTCAAAATCCTGCTCGGAATAGAGAATGACGTGATCCGCGCCGGCCTCCCGCGCCAAGGCCGCCTTGGCGGCGTTGCCGGTGGTGCCGATGACCTTGGCTCCGATCCGTTTGACAATCTGGATCAAGAGCAGTCCGACGCCGCCGGCGGCGGCATGCACGAGAGCGGTCTGGCCCGGTTTCAGGGCGAAGGTGGAGAAGGCGAGATAATGCGCGGTCATGCCTTGGAGCATGACGGCCGCGGCCAGGGGGAAATCAATCTCGGCGGGAAGAGGAACCAATTGCCGGGCATCGGCCAGGGCGTATTCGGCATAGGCGCCCACATTCATGGCGTAAGCGACCCGGTCGCCCGGGGACAGGCCCGCGACGCCGGCGCCGACGGCATCGACGACGCCCGCGGCCTCCACTCCGGGTGTGAAGGGAAGGGGCAGCTTGTAAAGCCCGGTCCGGTGATAGATGTCGATGAAATTCAGGCCGGCGGCGTGAACTCGCACGCGCGCCTGCCCCGGCGCGGGAGCCGGCACGGGCGCATCTTCGTAAAGGAGCTTCTCCGGACCTCCCGGTGCGTGCACGCGAATCGCTTTCATTGGGCATCACTCCCCGGCAGAACGCCGCTCCCAAGCATACCTCAAGGCTTGCCGCGCCGGGATCCTTGCAAGCCGCGGCGTTTGGGTGGGCGCACAGGAGCCGCGTCGCGAACAAAACAACGGGGCGAGGTCCATGTCGCGGGCCTCGCCCCGATGGTATCCGATAGGTATGTGGCGGTGTTACTCGCCGTACACCGTCGTCTTGTACTCGGCAAAGACGCCTAAGAAGCTCGTGACTTCGTTGTCCACATGGTGCACCTTCTTGATGCCGCCGTTGGACATGGCGGCGGAGATGGAGGCATCGCCGGTGCCGACGCAGACGATCGACTTGGCGACGGCGACGCCTGATTTGACGCACTGGACGCTGTTGTCGACGCCGGTGACGGGGCCCTTGACGCTGGTGTAGACGCCGCCGTACGTCGCCGCTCCGTAAGGAATGGCGCAACCGCACATCATCACCGTTACCGCGATCACCGCGGACCAGATAATTACTCTCCGCATGAGGCATTCTCCTGTAAAGAAACCGCTTTTCAAGCCTGTCCGCTGGACACGCGTCCGGCACGGCCGTCCAAAGAGTTATCGACATAACGGAGCCGGTTGCTTAAGCCGCGCGCGGCGCGTGGATCCAGGCGCGCCTCCGTGGAGGCGAAGATCACGGACGGGTTCGATGGCGGCGCTGAACGTTTTCGGCTGAGACGACGGCGCTGCCCGCCGTCGGGGTCGATAGCGTCAGACGGTGTCCCGCCGCTTACGCTCTCCGAGCGGCCCGCGTCACTCCTCCGCCGGCTCCGCCCGCCGCGGAGCACGCGACCGGCGCATGAGGACGCCGAGGAGTTCGCCGAGATTGCGTACGCCGAGGGCGCGCAGGGCCGCGAAGTAGCACGCGACGCCGAGGACGATGGCCGTGCTCACGTGGGCCGCCTGGAGCGCGCGGGAGCCGTTCTCGGGGAAGGGCCACACGGCGGCGTTCCAGACTTGGTAAACCAACGCCAGGAACAGGCTCGCGCCCAGCGCGCGGGCCGCAAACGGCGCGACGCCGCGCAGGGTGCCCAGGCCGTACGTGCGCCGCCATGCCCCGATGTAGTACGCGACGCCCACGGCGCCCGCGAGCGTCATGGCCAAGGCGATGCCGCCGTGCTTGAGCGGGGCGAGCAGCGCCAGGGAGAAGGCGATGTTGGCCAGCGCCATGGCGATGCCGATCCGCAGCGGCGTGCGGCCGTCGCGTGCCGCGTAGAACGCTTGGGCGAAGAAGCGCGTGCAGGCCGTGAGGGGCACCGAGGCCGCGTGGAAGAGGAGGGCGAATTCCGTCAGGGCGCAGCTCTGGGCGTTGAAGTTGCCGTGCCGAAAGAGCACGGTGATGATTTCGTGCCTGAGGACGAGCAGGCCCGCGCCGGCGGGCACGCTGATCAGGAGAATGAGCTTGAACGCGAACACGGAGTGGGCGAAGAAACGGTCCCCGCCCTCGCGCCAGAGGCGCGCGAGCCCCGGCAGCGTGACCGTGATGACCGCGACGACGAAGACGCCGAGGGTCAGCTCGATCAGCCGGTTGGAGAACTGGAGCGCGGCGATGGCGCCTTCGATGCGCAGAAGGGCGGCGAGGACGAGGGAGACGACCGCGTTGATCTGGTAGACGCCGGCGCCGATGAAGACCGGCAGCACGAGGGTCCCGACGCGCCGCAGGCCGGGGTGGGCGAAGGAGACGCGCGGCGCCCGCCTGTAGCCCAGGCGGAAGAGCGAGGGCAGCAGCATGGCCGCCTGGGCGAAGCCGCCCAGGAGGACGCCGAAGGCCGTGACGCGCGTCGCCGCGGCGCGCTCGGCCTCGTCCAGCCCGCGCGGCGCGAAAGCGAGCATGACGGCGATGATGCATACGTTGAGGATCAGCGGGTTGGCCGCCGGCAGCGAGAAGCGGCCGTGGCAGTTGAGCACGCTCTGGAACAGCGCGGCGAGGGAGACGAACCCGATGTAGGGGAACATGACGGCGGTGAGCGCGCTGGTGAGCGCGGATGTGTCCGCGTCGAAGCGCGGGAAGAAAAGGGGGATATACCAGGGCGCGAACGCCACGCCGGCGCTCACGATGATGACGAGGAGCAGGAGCAGGGTCCCGAGCACCGCCGCGACGAAGTCCCTGACCTCGCCGGGCGAGGCATCCTTTTGGTAGTCGGTGAGGACGGGCACGATCGCGGCGGACATGACGCCTTCGGCCAGAACGCGCCTGAGGAGGTTCGGGATCATGAAGCCCACGTTGAAGGCGTCGGCGGCATGGCTTGTGCCGAAGTAATTCGCCTTCAGGAGCTCGCGCGCCAGGCCGAGGAGCCGGCTTGCCAGGGTAATCAGCGAGACCCGGCCGATGCTGCCCGAGCTCTTGACCTCTTCCTCGATTCTTTCCTCAGCCATTGCGCGTCTCGCAACCGGGGCCGCATCGCCCCGGCGTGCGGTTCCGGACAGGCGAAAGCGTGCGAGGACTATACCCGCGGCCGCCGCGGATGTCCACCGCGCGGCGGTCTTCGCTGACCGGCGGCGGCCGTGCTATCATGGCGTTGCGCGGGAGCGCGGCCTCCCGCCGGCGTGCGGCCGCAGGCGCGGGTCCGCCCGCCTTCCGCGGCCGCGGCAGGTTCGCCGTGTATCCCATCGTCTCTCTCAAGATCGCGCGCAACGTCAGGTACCCGCTCGTGTGGCGGCGCATGGCGGGCGAGCTTCCGGACGCGCCGGCGGGGAGCATCGTCGATGTTCTCGACCGGAACGGCGGCTTCGCGGGGCGGGGCTTCTTCAGTCCGACGTCGCAGGCGGTGGTGCGCGTCCTGACCTTCGATCCCGCCGAGGACATCGACGAGGGGTTCTTCCGGCGCCGGCTGGCCGCGGCATTCGCCTTCCGCCACGCGACGCTCGGGCTTGGGCGCGGCCCGGCGCCGGGGTACCGCCTCGTCAACGCCGAGGGCGATGGCTTGCCCGGCCTGGTGCTGGACCGCTACGGCGCCCTGATCGTGGCGGAGATCCTCTCGGCGGGATTCTTCGCGCGGATCGAGCTCTTGCGGGCCATCGTAGCCGACCAGTTTCCCGGGTGCGCGTTCGCGGCCCTCGCCGACGGGGACGTGCAGGCCAAGGAGGGGTTCAGCCTCCCGGAGCCGCCGGAGGCGGCTGCCGCGGTGGAGGAGCACGGCCTGCGGTTCGAGGTGAACCCGCGGGCGGGCCACAAGACCGGGTTCTTTCTCGATCAGCGCGAAAACCGCCTGCGCCTGCGGGATTTCGCCGCCGGGCGCGATGTCCTCGACGTATGCTGCTGCAGCGGAGGGTTCGCGCTCAACGCGGCGGCCGCGGGCGCGCGCCGGGTGACGGGCATCGATCTCGACGAGAAGGCGATCGCCCTGGCCGCGAGGAACGCGGCGCGCAACGGCCTGCGCGCCCAGTTCGTGCACGTCGACGCCTTTCCCTATCTGCGCGACCTGCATCGGAATGGGAAGCGCGCGGGAGTGGTCATCCTCGATCCGCCCAAGCTGGCGCGCTCGCGCGCCGACATCGAGGAAGGCCTGCGCGCGCAGTTCGACTTTCACCGCACGGCGCTTCAGATCGTCGAGCCGGGGGGGGTTCTGGTCTCGGCCTGCTGCTCCGGGCTGATCTCGGAGGAGATGTTCCTGGACACGCTGCGCAAGGCGGGCCGGCGGGTCGGGCGCGAAGCGCGCGTTTTCGCCCTCTCCGGACCCGCCGCCGATCACCCGTATTCGCTGCATTTTCCCGAGGGCCGATATCTCAAGACGGCCTGGGCGATGGTAGTATAGGAAGACGCTGCCGGCGGATTCGCCTGCGCCGGCCGCCGCGACCGCCGCGTCCGGAGAACCCGAGGGAGATGGCGGACACACTGGCTCCGGCGGCGCCCGCGAAAGCCGTGCGCGGACGCCGCCGCATTACGCGCCGCGCGGCGCTCGCCGCCGGCGGCTGCGCCGCGATCGGCGCCGCGACCTATGTCTGCCGGAACACGCTGCGCCTGCGCCTGGAGCGCCGGCGCATCGCGTTGCCGCGGCTTCCGGCGCCCTTCGAGGGCTTCACGATCGCGCTGCTTGCCGATCTCCACCATAGCCGGTGCGTGCCGCTCGCCTTGATTCGCGAAGCGGCCACGCTTGCCCTGAGCGCCCGTCCGGATCTCGTGCTCTTGGGCGGCGACTTCATCACGGGGAGCGCGCGCTATGCCGATCCGTGCCTGAGGGCGCTGGAGGGTTTGGCCGCGCCGCACGGGGTGTTTGCCGTGCTGGGCAACCACGATCACGGCGGCAAGGAGCGCGCCGTGCGGAGCGCGCTGGCGCGGCGCGGCTTCCGGGAGCTTTTCAACGCCGGCGTGTGGCTCGCGCGCGGCGGGGCGCGCCTGCGGCTCGGCGGCGTCGGCGATTTGTGGCGCGCGACGCAGGACCTCCCGGCCGCGCTCGGGGACCTTCGCGCCGGGGAGGGCGCGCTCGTTCTGACGCACAACCCCGATTTCGCGGAGCTGATGGAATCGGACGGGGTTGATTTGCTTCTCGCCGGGCACACGCACGGCGGCCAGGCGGTGCTGCCCCTCGTCGGCGCGCCTTTCACCCCCTCGGGCTACGGCGAGAAATACCGCGCGGGGCTTGTCCGCGGGCCGCGATGCCGCGTCTATGTTACGCGCGGCGTGGGCACCTCGGTCCTGCCCGTGCGGATCGGATGCCCTCCCGAGGTGAGCGTCCTGGAGCTCGTCCGCGGGCGGGAGAACCGCGAGGGCGCGGATTTCGTCGCGGGCGCGGGCTCCCAGGCGCCCGAGCCGTGCGCCGCGTTCGAGCAATGAATGCGCCGTCCCGCTTCGAGAGTCCCGCGGGGGCGCTCCTTGACGGCGCCCCGCCGCGCTTGCGCTTCGATGCGGGCACGGAATTCACGGCGCGCTTCATCCGCACGCCTCCCGGCGCCCGCGCCGCCGAGCCCGGTTGCGGAAGCGGGATGCTAAGCTTGTTCATGGCGAAGGCGGGGGCGCGGGAGGTCTTCGGCACGGATGTCGACCCGGGGGCGATCGCGGCGGCGCGCGCCAACGCGGTGCGCAACGGCGTCGCGAACGTCGTGTTTCTCGAGGGCGATCTCCTGGAGCCGGTTGCCGGCCCCCTTGATGTCGTGGCGGCGAATCTTCCGCACCGGCCGGCGCCGCGGCCGTGGGACCGGCGCTTCTACGGCGGGCCGGACGGGAGCGATCTTCTGCTCGCGTTGATCGCCCAGGCGCGCGCCCGGCTCGTGCCCGGCGGGCGGCTGTATCTGTACGTCAACAGCATCGCGAACCCGCGGCGGGTGCGAGCGGCCCTCGACGCGGGCTTCGAGACCACCGTCTGCGCCGAGAGGAAGAGATATTTCTCCCAGGAGGAGTTCGACGCCTTGACGCCGGGGCTCCATGCGCACATCCTCGCCCTGGGCGCCCGGGGGGCCGCCGAGCTGGGCGCCGATGCGGGCGGGGCGTACTTCACGGGGCGGGTGTACGAAGGGATCAGAAGGTGACCGGCCGGTGGCTTATCATCAACGCCGATGACGCGGGGCTGGCGCCCGAGGTCGATGCCGGCATCCTGGAGGCGGCGCGCGCGGGCACGGTGACGTCGGCGAGCTTGTGCGTCAATCCGCCGCACGCCCCCGCCGTGGCGGCGCTCCGCGCCGCCGGCGTTTCGCTCGGACTCCACGCGACCTTCACCCAAGGGATGCCGTGCGCGCCCGCCGCCCGGGTTCCGACGCTGGTGGATGCGGAGGGTCGGTTCTTCCTCGATGGCCGCGAGCGCCTGGCGGCGTTCAGCGCCGCGGACATCGAAACCGAGCTGGCGGCGCAGGCGGCGCGCTTCGAGGCGCTCGTGGGCGCGCCGCCCACGCACCTCGATTTCCACCGGCATCTCCACGCCCGCGATGCGCGCGTGCTGGCGGCGGCCGAGGCGCTGGCCGCGGCGCTGCGCATCCCGCTCAGAGCGGTAAGTGCCGGCATGCGTGCCGCGTGCCGCGCCGCCGGAGTCGCGGCGGCGGATCACTTCCTGGGCGGCGTCGCTCCGGCGCCTTACTGGACCCGGGAGCGGTTGCGCGCCGCCATCGCCGACCTTCCCGAGGGGATCACCGAGCTCATGTGCCACCCCGCCAAGGGCATGCGGCCCGCGCCGGGGATCCGGTACTGCGCCGAACGCGATGTCGAACGGGAGGCGCTCTTGTCCGCGGAGGTGCGGCGGTGTTGCGCGGCGGCGGCGCTGGCCAACTTCGCCACGGTTCCCTTTGCGAGCGCGGCGGGAAGATGAGGCTCGACATTCTCGACTACAGCGTGTACGGGAACGTTATCGATGCCGAGAGCGATGCGTGCATCGCGGCGGCCGTCGAGGCGCTGGGCGTCGCGGCGCGCGTTCGCCCCATCGCGCCGGGCGCTTCCTTTGCCGACTGCGCGCCGTGGGTGTGGCTTAGATACGACCTGCGCTCGCGGGAGGATCTGCGCTGGATCTGCGCCGCGGCCGGCGAACTTGTCCGGAGCGGCCGCGCGGTGTTTCCCTCGGCCGCGGCGATTCTGCGCGCCGAGGACAAGCGGGAAACCTGCGCGGCGCTGCGCGCGGCGGGAGTGCCCACGCCGGAGTGCCGCCCCGTGGCGGAGCTTGCCGCATGCGGGCGGCGGGCGGTGGTGAAGCCCCGGGTGGGGTGGGGCGGCATGGGCATGCTGCGCGTCGACGACACGGGCGCCTTTCGGGCGCCCGAGGGCTTTATCCCCGAGGACTACGTGTGCCAAGCGTTCATCCCGCACGATCGCACGTGGACGGTGGCGGGGACGAGCGAGGGCGCAATCGCCGTGCTCGAGAAATGGCGGCGGGCGGAGGACTTCAGGACGGACGGCGAATTCAACCGTGAAGTGCGGCTCGTGGCGCCCTTCGGCAATGTGGCGGCGATCGCCCGCGCCGCCTTGGCCGCCGTGGACCTGGCGGCGGGCACGGTGGATTGCATCGCCGTCGCGGGCGGTCTCGCGGTGCTCGAGGTCAATTCGTCCCCGTGTTTCGTATATCCCCGGATTGCCGGGTCGGATCTAGCCGCTCCGATGGCGCGGCGCGTGTATGCATGGATGGGCTCGTGCGGATCCTGATCTGTCTGCCCAACGACCTGGCGGCGGCGCGGGGCAACAGCGTCGCCGCGCGGAGGCTCAAGGCCGGTTTCGAGGCGGCGGGGCACGCGGTGGCGGCGCTGGCGCGGTGCGAGGAGATGACGGCGGCCGAGGCGGCGGCCCGCGCCGCGGAAAACGCGCCCGACGCCGTGCTCGTCATGCACGCCTGGCGTTGCGCGGCGGCTTGCGAGGGCATCCGCGCCGCGAGCGATGCGCCTATCGTCGTGTCGATGCGCGGCACCGATGCCAACGAGATGCTTTACGACGCCGCCTTGGGCCCGGCGATCCGCGCGCTGCTGGATGCCTGCGCGGCCGTGGTCGTGTTCTCCGAACCCATGCGCGCGGCGTTGGCCGCGGCGGTGCCGGCGTGCGCGCACAAGCTGCACGTGATCCCGAACGGGCTCGTCATCCACCAATGCGCTGTGGACTACCGCGCGCGCCTCGGCCTCCCGGCCGGAGCGTTGGTGTTCGCCGGCCTGGGGGGGCTCCGCGCGGTCAAGCGGACGGCGTGGGTCGCGGCGCGGGTTGCGGACCTTGGCGCCGAATTCCCCTCGGTGCATTACCTGCACGCGGGCCCCGTCGTCGAGCCCGAGGAGGCGGAGGCGCTGGATCGGCTGGTCCGGGCCGGCGCGCGGGTGCGCGCCGTGGGTCCGATCCCGCACGAGGAGACGGCCGCGTTCCTGCGCGCCTCCGACATCTTCGTCTCCGGCAGCCGGTCGGAGGGCATGCCGCACGCGGTCAGGGAGGCGATGATCCTGGGCGTGCCCGCGCTGCTCTCGGCGGTGGAGGGCCATCTCCTCATGGCCGAGCCTGAGGGCGAGGCGCTCTTCTTCGATGACGGGGAATCCTTCGCGCGGCAGGCGCGGCGGCTTGTCGGCGATCCAGCGCTTCGGGCGCGGCTCGGCGCCGCGGGGCGGGACCGCGTGCGCCGCGCGCTGGGCAAGGGCGAGGAGACGGCGGCGTATCTGCGCCTGCTGGCGGCGGGCGTCCGCGCTCGCGGCGCGGGGTGAGGCGGCGGCCTCGGAGCGCTTCCCCGCGGCGGTGCGCCCCGGCATTACCCGCGGCGGCGCGCGGAGCCCCGTCACGCGCCGCGCGCGGCGCGAACCAGCGCGCGGATGTTTTCGGCCGGCGTGGCGGCCGGCAGCGCGCAGCCGGCGTTGACGATGAGCCGCGGAGAATCCTCGTAGACGTCGAGGATCGCGCGCACCGCCGCCGCGACCGCGTCCGGCGCTCCCCGCTCCAGCACGCCGACGGGATCGATGGTGCCGGAGAGGACGACGGAGCGGCTGCACTCCGCATGAATGGCGCGGACATCGGTCTTGAAGTCCAGCTCCAGGGCATCCGTTCCCGAAGAGCGCATGTCCCGGAGGATGCGCGTCGTGTCGCCGCAGATGTGCAGCATGTGGGGCAGCCCGAGCGCATGGGCTCGCGCCGCGATGCGCGCCTCGTAAGGCAACGCGAAGGCGCGGTACATCTCGGGCGCGATGACTTCCGGGCCGGCCGGGCTGTCGCCGTTGGAAACCATGTCGACGCCCGTCGCGGCCATGAGGCTCACGAAGGCTTCGCCGGCTTCGGCGCAGTACTCAAGCAGCCTGCGCGCGAGGGGCTCGCGTGCCGGATCCATGAGGTCCAGGAGCCAGGGCGCCAGTCCGCGCAGCATGGAGGCCAGCGCGAAGGGCGCCTGGTCGCAGTTGCCGCGCACGAACTTTTCGTCGCCGAAATAGGCCTTGACTTCGCGGCAGGCCTCCAGCCAGAGCTGCACGCGGCCGTCGCCCGCGATTGCGGGCGGGCCCAGGTCTCGGACTTCCTCCAGCGAAGCCAGCGCGGGGGCGCGGACGCGGGCGGGGGCGTCTTCGGGAAAAGCGACGGCGGCGCCCAGGGCGCCCGCCAGAGTGCACGTGTCGAAGTCGATCAGAACGCCATCCAGGTCGTAGGTTTCCGCGGCGCGGATATGCGCGCGGGCGACAGCGGCGGCGCTCCGGCGGTATTCGGCCATGCGCAGGCCGGCCTCGGCGGCGGCGGACATGAAGTTGTGCAGCATCACCGGCCTGGCGTCGGGCCACTCGCCGCGGAGGGCGCACGCGATTCGTTGGCGGCCGTTCATGCGGTCCTCGGTTTTTCCCGGGCGGGCGCGCCGGAGGCGCGGACCGGATTGCAAGGCGCCTCCGGGCCGCGCAAGGGCTCCGTAAGCGTTTTCCGCGGGGCGCCATTATGGCCGCGCCCCGAGCTTCCATCAATGGGCCCGCGGGCGCGGGCTGAATTCGGGGCGCCGGGGCAACGAGCCCCATACCGTGCTTTCGAGACGGGCTGCGGGGGGCGCCTCCTCGGCGCGGCCCTTCGGGCGGAAGCCGGCGGGCGTCCGCCGCGGGAAAGGCGCCGTCGCTTCGGGCCGCGGCTATAAGCGCATCCTTTTTTCGCCCCACGTTCAGATGGCAGCCCCGGGTCCGGGCTCGTTTCCACGGGCCGACACGAAGCGCCCGCGCGCCATGGATCGCGAGGAAAAGCGAATCCGATGGGCGCCGGCGGCGGGGAGGACCGTCCACCGTAAACAGCATAACATACGGCACCGAAAAAGGTTAGGCAGGGCGCGAATGCCTTGGGGCCCTCCCCCGAAAGTGCGGAATGTAGGAAATAACTCTGGAATCCCGTCGATCTGTGACCTATAATACACACTCGTTTTTGGCGGCGCCGTCACGATACGGGACGAGAGTTTCGCTTCGTTGCGTCGGGTGCGAGAGAAGTTCTCGTCTCGTTTTCTTTTTGTGCTTAGTCGTTACCCGATCGCGTAGAGAGTGAGGTTTACGCGTATGCAAGGTCGTGTCAAGAAGTTGGTTGCGGACCGCGGTTTTGGGTTCCTGGAGGTCGAAGGTCAGAAGGACGTGTTCTTCCACCGCAGCGCCATCGTGGAAGGCAACTTCGACACGCTGCGCCAAGGGCAGAGCGTCACGTTCGAGATCGAGGACTCGGGACGGGGCCCGCGCGCTAGCAACATCAAAGTCGTCTAGCGCCTTTGAGCGCGAAACAGCCGGCCGCCGGCGCGAGCAGCACGCTCCCGCCGGCGGCCGGCCGCTTTTTGGGGCGGGGAACCGGCGCCCGTCCGCCGATTGCGCCGCGGGCGCGCCGCGCTTACACTGGGAGAGCGGTCTGCGAGAGAACCTGGAGGTAGCCATGCTTCAGCGCGCGTGCCTCTTCTTCGCGGCGGCGAGTTTGTCCGGCGGCCTCATGGCCGCCGATGCGGCTGCGGCGAAGATCTATAAGGCCCTCAGGCCCTCGCCGCCGGCCGTCGCGGCCTGGGCCATCATGGACCGCGACGGCGCGAATCGCGCCGTGACCCCTTATCTCTCGTCGCTCGCCGCGGGGGAGCAGGCGACGGGGGGGATCGCCTCGCCGCCCTTCAAGGTCGCGGCGAGCGTCATCGCCTTCACCATCTGCGGGCACGACGGCCAGGGCGGGGGCCAAGGGAAAAACTGCATTGCCCTGGTCGATGCCGAGACCGGCGCGACCCTGCGGCAGACCTTCGCGCCCGGGAGCGACGCCATGCAGCCCGGCTCATGGGACGTCGGAGCGCTCAGGGGGCGCAACGTGCGAATCGAGGCGCGCGATGGGGTCGCCGCTCCGGTGTACGCGTGGCTCGGCGTGGGGATGATCGATGCCGGACCGGACATGAAGGTCGATTTCAGCCAGGGACTTCCCGAAGGATGGAGGGCTGTCGCGGCGCGGGAGGAGAAGCGCTCGGAGCGCGATGTCGCGCTCGTCGCGGGCGACGTGCCGTTCCTGGCGACGCGGGCCTACACCATGGTGCCGCCGACGGGCGCGGCCGAGATCCAAGTGGGCGCCGCGGCCCGGCGGCTCTACTTCCTCGGCGCCACGGTGGCGCGGGGCACGCCGCTTGAGACCTACGGCCGAATCGAGATCGCGTATCGAGACGGCGCGGTGGACAAGGTACCGCTTCTGTACGGCTTCACGCTCGACGGCGAATACAAGCTTGCGAGCCCCTCCGGGGCGGCGTACCTGCGGCCGTCGGCCGATCCTTTCCAGTACTACTTCGTTGTCGCGCCGCGGGCGGCGGTGATCGAGACGATCAGGCTCGCGCGCGAGCCGGGGCGAGGCGAGACGCCTCGCATCACGGCGATCACGTGCGAAACCGCCCAGGCGTCGGACACCCTCGAGGCGCTGCCCGATCGCGCGCCCTCGGCGGAGAATGAGGCCTGGTGCGAAGCGCACGCGATCTCCGCCGGCGCCATCGACCTGGAGGCGATCAAGGCCGCCATCGCCCGGGCGCATCGCCTGCCGAGCGGGCGTTGATGCTAAGTCCCGGATTATTTGACACGGGGATTCCCAGATTATTTGGAACGGGACAGTAAGGGGAACGCCGTACGGGAGAGCCGTATGGCGTTCGGGGAA
>MWEK01000016.1 GCA_002070955.1 Planctomycetes bacterium ADurb.Bin069 | reverse complement strand
CGCCGGGGCTGGAGCAGGCGCCGGGGCTGGAGCAGGCGCCGGGGCTGGAGCAGGCGCCGGGGCTGGAGCAGGCGCCGGGGCTGGAGCAGGCGCCGGGGCTGGAGCAGGCGCCGGGGCTGGAGCAGGCGCGGGTGCTGGAGCGGGCGCCGGTGCCGGAGCGGGCGCCGGAGCCGGAGCGGGCGCCGGAGCCGGAGCGGGCGCCGGAGCCGGAGCGGGCGCCGGAGCCGGAGCGGGCGCGGGTGTTTGATCCGCCTCGGCTTCGGGCGCAGCCGCCGGTTCCTCGGTCACGGGCTTTTTCTTTTCCATGATCTCCTTCGCGGTCTCCACGTCGATCGCAAAGGGAACCAAATCCGCCTCTTCGCTTGCGCCGGGCGCAAACTTGTCGGCGAACTCGGGCGGCGGCAGGAAGAGAGGCGTGATCACCAAGTCCTTGAAGTAGGCGCGGTGCCTGAGGTTCCGGCGGCCGCCGTAGCACTGCAGCGCGATGGCGCCCTCGGTCACCGCCGGCGCTTTCGCCTCGCAGGCCATCTTCCCGTTGAGATCGACGCGGATCCACTCGCGGTAGGCGAGGATGCGCATGTCGTTCCACTCGGGCAGGAGTTTGGGGTCCACGCTGGCCGCAAGCCCCATAATGCTGCCGGTGCGGTTGGGGACATCAGGCCGATCGAGAATCTGAACCTCGATCCCGATGGAGTCCGGGGTCTCCCGCCCCATGGATGCGTCGCGGATAATGACGCCGCTGTTGCCGTTGCGGGGCACCATCTTGAACTTGAGGGAGAGGTCGAAATCGCGGAATCGGTACTCGGAGACGAGATACCCGGCGCCCGGTTTGGCGGGATCCTGGTAGGCCTCGATCATCCCCTCGCGCACGAGCCACACGGCCGGACCCGTCACGTTGAAGCCGGTGAGGTCCTTGCCGTTGAACAGCGAATATCCGGTGGGGGCGCTCGAACAACCGATGGCGCACAGACAGGCGGCCATGGACGCGCGAACAAGTCCGGTCATGCACACCTCCCGCTTGCATGGCAAGCCGATGGGCGCGGAGCCGGCGCCCCGCGCTCTGCGCGATTCAAGGTACAACGTCAATTGTAGCCCCTCGGGCGGCGCGTAATCAACGCCGCCCGAGGCGGTTCCCCGCTTGCCGAGCCTCCGCGCCGCCGCTAAACTTGCCGCTTCGCCGCGGGCGCGGCGCCGGCGCAAGGAGCGGCTCCCGCCCGCCGCGGCCGGCCGGGAACCGCGCGCTCGCCCGCGCGTTCGGGAGGATCGCTATGTACAAGATTGCGGTGATCGGCGGGGACGGCACGGGCCCCGAAGTCGTTGCGGAAGCGCTCAAAGTGCTCGACGCCGTCGCGCGGCGCAGGAATATCGCCTACGAGACCCACGCCTTCGATTTCGGCGGGGACCGTTATCTGCGCACCGGCGAGGCGCTCCCCTCCTCCGCCGTCGAAGACCTGCGCGGCTTCGATGCCGTGCTGCTCGGCGCCATCGGCCACCCCGACGTGAAGCCCGGCATCCTGGAGAAGGGGATTTTACTGCGCCTGCGCTTCGAGCTCGACCAATACATCAACCTCCGGCCCGTCAAGCTCTATCCCGGCGTCACGGGGCCGCTGGCGGACAAGGGGCCCGAGGACATCGACTTCGTCGTCGTGCGCGAGAACACCGAGGGCCTGTACTGCGGCATGGGCGGCATCCAGAAGCTGGGCACGCCCGACGAAGTCGCGATCCAGGTCTCGGTCAACACGCGCAAGGGCGTCGAGCGCTGCATCCGCTACGCCTTCGAGGCCTGCCGCGCCCGCGGCAAGCGCAAGCGGCTGCTCCTCTGCGCCAAGACGAACGTCCTCACCTACGCCCACGATCTGTGGGAGCGCGTCTTCCACGAGGTCGCCGCCCGGTACCGGGATGTGGAGACCGACTACGCCCACGTCGATGCCACCTGCATGTGGATGACGCTCCAACCCGAGCGCTTCGACGTCATCGTCACCGACAACATGTTCGGCGACATCATCACCGATCTGGGCGCGGCAATTCAGGGCGGCCTGGGCATCGCGGCCGGCGGCAATATCAACCCCGACCCGGACGGCGTCTCCATGTTCGAGCCCATCGGCGGCTCGGCGCCCAAATACAAGGGCAAGAACATGATCAACCCCCTGGCGGCGATCTCGAGCGTCGACATGATGCTCCGCCACCTCGGCGAGGTGGCGGCCGGCAAGTCCATCGAGGCCGCGATCATGCGCGTCACCGAGCGCAAGCTCAAGAGCCTCGCCGCGGGCAGGATGGGCTACACGACGACCCAGGTCGGGGATCTCGTCTGCGAGGCGCTGGCCTAGGCCGGAACGGGAGGCTCAGGCCTCGGACTTGAGCGGCCGTTGCATCCACTCCGTCAGAATGTCCTTGACGGCGGCGCCCTCGTACAGCACGCGGCGGACGCCCGTCGCGATGGGCATCTCGACCTCGTAGCGGCGCGCGAGCTCGTGGACGCATGCGGCGGTGTAGTAGCCCTCGGCGATCCGGGGGCCCAGCGCCGCGAGCACCCGGTCCAGCGGCGCGCCCTCGCCGAGGGCGACCCCGAGCCTGCGGTTGTGGGAGCTTGCCGGCGAGTAGCACGTGAGGATGAGGTCGCCCAGGCCCGAAAGCCCTTGGACCGTCGTTTCGGGGATTCCCATGGCGCGGGTCAGAGCGCGCAGCTCGGCCAGCGCGCGCGTCACGAGCACGGCAACGCTCTCCTGCCCGAGGCCCAGGCCCGCCGCGGCCCCCGCGGCGATGGCGTAAACGTTCTTCATGGCGCCGAGCACGGCGACGCCGCGCACATCCGCGCTGCGGTACGGGCGGAAATTGCGCCACGCGAAGAGATCCTGGATCGCGCGGGCCAGAGCCGGATCGTCGCTCGCCACGGTTTCGGCCACCGGCGTGCGGGGGTTGAGAAGCCCCTCCGGAAAGCACGGGCCGCCCAGGTGGGCGTAGGGGCGCGGGCCGAGCTCCTCGCGCACGATCTCCGGCACGATGGCGCACGTGCCCTGCTCGATACCCTTGTTGATGCCGAGGATCGGACAGGACGAGTCCAAGGGCGCGAGCTCCTTGAGGACGGCCCGCAGAAACTGCACCGGCACGGCCAGGGCGATGAGGTCGGCGCCCGCGACGGCCTCCGCCAGGCGATCGGTCGCGGCGACGGCGTCGGGGAAGCGGAAGCCCGGCAGAAACGGGTTCGTCCGGCGAGCGCGGATCTCTTCGGCGACTTCCGGTTCTCGCGCCCAAAGGCGCACGGCGCAGCCGCGCTCGGCGAGGAAGATGGCGACGGCGCCGCCCCAGCGGCCCGCGCCGATCACGGCGATGGCGTGCAATGAATCCTTCGCGGCCATAGGATTCGCATTGTACCGCATGCGGCGCGGAATGTCGGCGGCGCTACCTGTCACGCGCTTCCTTGAACCATTGGTCCCAGGCGTCCGCGTCCAGGCCGAGGTTCCTGCCGGTGAGGGCTCGCAGACAGAGGGCGTAATCGACGAGCAGGCTGGGCGGCGTGCGCTCCGCAAGGGTGCAGTACTCCTCCAGGACGGCGGGCACGGCTTCCTTGCAGCCCCATTTCGCGAATGCGAGCAGGAGATACGGCCGCGCCTTGCCCCGGCGGAACGTCCTGATCCAGCGGCCGGTGTCCTCCGGCGCGCGCGCGAGGAAGGCGAGGGCGCCCAGCATGGCGTCGAAATCGTCGGCGTTCGCCGCCGGAACCGCGCGCGTGCCGAGGGCGGCGGGGTCCTGATGCGCCTGTGCGATCCGCAGATACGCGGGGATCACCCAGGTGGGAATCCCGCGTTCCTCCGCGGCTTGGGTCCGCAGGAAGTCCATGAAGCGTCCGGCGGCCTCCCGGCTCGGCTCCGCTGCCCGAAAGATGTCCAGGTGCTCCTCGAGCACCTTCGTGAAGTCGTCGATCGGCATCGGCTTGTACGTGAAGAGCGCATCGACCGCGGCCGCCCCCTCGCGCTCGAAGTCCGCGGCGAACTGCGCCATGGCGTCGGCATCCACGCCGGCCGTGTCCTTCCAAACGGCGGGGCGGATGGCGTCGTAGGCCCGCCGGGAAGCGTCCGCAAGCTCGCCGTGCAGGCTGGAGAACGCCGCCAGGCGCCCGAGGAGCGGCGCCTGCCGCGCGAGCAGGGCGCGGTAGGCGGCGACATGCCGCTCGTACGCCGGGATGTCGCCGGCCGCCAGATCGAAGAGAAGCCATTCCTGGAGCACGGCGCAGGCGAGCGACAGCTTGCGGAGGGTGATCTCGTCCTCTTCCTCGGCGCAGGCGCCGGCGGCGCGGTCAGCCACCCTGAGTCTGCCGGCGGCGGCGTCCGCGGCGCCGCTCAGGAGCAGGAAGCGGCTTTCGAGCAGCGCCAACTGAACAAGCTGCGCGAAGCGTTGCGCGTTCTGGAGCTGCGGGCGGTCGAGCCACTTGAGCCACGTCGCGATTTCGTTCCCCTTGGCATCGAGGAGGAACCTAAGCGAAGCGCGGCGCGCCTCGCCGTAGTGAAAGAAGATGCGGCGTTTCCCGGCGAGCGTCTCGCCCAGGTGCGCCCAATCCGGGAAGCGCGGCGCGCGCTGCGCGTGGAAGAGCTCCCGCAGGCAGGCGGGCAAGCCGTTATCGGGCTCGCGCGCCTCCCACTCGGCCAGGACCTGCAGGAAGGGGGGCGTGCCGACCAGCTCTTCATCGAGATTGGGCTCGGCCTCGAAGAACCAGGCGTCGGTGAGCGCGGCGGCGATCTCGGGCGCGTGCGCGAGGTCCCACGCCCGCAGAAGCTTGGCGCGGTCGCCGAGCACGATGCCGGCCCGATGCAGGTCCCGAGCGGCGGGGGGCACATCCGCGCGCGCCGGCGCAACGGCGGCGGCGAGCGCGGCACAGATCAGGCGGTACCACATGCGGTTGCTCCGTTCCGATTTCCTCGCGCGCCCCGCGGGGCGGCGGCGGTGAAGACATTCCCAGTATATATCATCGGCCGCGGACGGCGGACGCTTGCGCCCGTTCGGGCCGGGGCGGCGTCAGCGGCCTTTGGCTCGCGCCGCCTCGCGCTGCGCCTCGGTGCGGAAGATGCGGCCGGCCGCGAAGCTCTTTTGGACGTGAATCGCCCGGGAGGGACACATTTCCTGGCAACAGAGGCAGGAAATGCACGCGGGCGCGTAAAGCGTGGGGACCGCGCCTTTCTCGCCGCGCATGGCGCCCGTCGGGCAGGAGCGCACGCAGATGTGGCAGCGCGTGCAGCGCTCGGGAAGGACGCGGGGCTTGACCCAGAAGAGGCGGCCGGCCGCGGCGGCCAGGGGGCGCATGAGCCAGCGCGGCACGCGCGGCGCGATCCTGGAGGTGTGCGGCAACCGGAAGCCGGGAATCCTGAGGGCCTCGGCGGACTCGCCGAGCACCGTGATGGCGCCGCGCTCGCCGATGCCCAGTCCGCGCCGCCCGGCGGCGGCCAGCAGGGGCACATCGCGCACGTCGAATCCCATGGCCCAAGCGCACAAGGTGTCGATGGCCAGGGGATCGGTCCCCGCGAAGATGCGCCCGACGCGCCGGGGCGTGCCGCCCGAGGGTCCCTGCCCCTCCATGGCGATGACGGCATCGACCAGGGAAAACCCGGCGGGAAAGACCGTCCACAGGGCGCAGACGATCTCCGCGAAATCATCGGGGCGCGGCGCCAGGGTGTGGAGCTTCGTCTTGAGGAAGCCCGGAATGTAGCCGTAGATGTTCTTCAGGGCGCAGGTGATGTGGGTGAGCGTGTGCGTCTTGAGCTTGGGGAGATTGACGATGAGCTCGGCCTCGCGGACGGGCTGCGCGATGTTCACCTTGCGCGCCGCCGAGAAGGGCAGGACGACCTCGACGGAGCCCGACTCCTGGAAGTTGCGCAGCGGCAATTCGAGTTCGCGGCAGACGGCGGCGATGCCGCACTTCTCGAAGGCGGGCGCGGCGGGGCCCGGATCGCCTCCGGGGCCGTCGCCGACGGACACCGCGGCGCCGGCCGCCAGGAACTCGGCCGCCACGGCGCGCACCACCTCGGGATGCGTCGTGACCGCTTCGTCGGGCGCGGCGGCGCGCAGCACGTTGGGCTTGAGGAGCACGCGCGTTCGGCCGGCGAGGATGCCGGACGCGCCCCCCAAGGGAGCCATGGCCTGCCGCACGGCGGCGCCGATGCGCTCGCGCTCGTAGGAATCGACCCGGGCCGCCGCCACCTTGCCCGGGAACCTTCCTCCCGGCGCCGCGCGCTCCATGCCCGGGGCGCCGCTAGGAGGCCTGCGCGCCGCCCGTCAGGAGGAGGGCGTTCGCGGTCTGGGTGAAGGCGATGCAGTTTTTGAGGATGAAGGTGACGAAGACGATGAGGCTGGCGGACTTCATACTGGTCGCGTAAACCCGCGAGGTGATGTACGCGGGCAGGAAGAAGAAGATGCCGAACCACATGAGGATGCCGCCGAACTGGATCACGCGGCTGTCGAGGCTCAGCGCGCGGACGGAGTCGAAGCTCAAGACGCCGGGAGTCGCTTGGGTGGCCACGACCAGGACGACCAGGCCGAGGATCACGAGCAGAATTTGCATGCCGGTGCTGGCGAACGACACGGTCGCGGCGTTGGCGATCGTCGGGCTCTTGAAGCGGAGCGCCATGCTGCCGAACCAGAAGATGCACATGTCGCTCACGATATAGAGCAACGCGGCGATGAACACCGCCATGGCTATTTTGGGCCCCATGAGCGGCCCGTCCTGGAATTTCAAGCCGAGAAGATTGCAGAGGGCGAGGATGCGGTCGGCCATGACATCGAAAAGATCCCCGATCGTCGCGATCGCAACGCCGCCCGCCGCGGAGTTGCCGGAGGTCTTGGCGGGCTTGGAATTGCGTGCCGGCGCCGCCTTCGCGGCGGCCCCGGCGGCTTGCGCGCCGGCCCATTCGTCGGGGTTCGAGGGCAGAGTGATGATTATCCCGGGCTCGAGCGTGTCGCTCTCGAGTCGGTTGGCGGTCTTGATGGCGCCCGCGTACTCGGTGGTTCCGTAACGCTGCTTGGAGATGCGGGCGAGGGTGTCACCCTCCTTGACGCGGTATGTCTTGCCGGGGACATCGACCGCTCCGAACGGCGCAGGGTCGAGCACCATTCCGCTTGCCGGCGGGGCCGCGTTCGCGACGACCGCAAGCATGAGTGTGATGGCCGTGGTGCGCATGGCCTCCTCCTTGGCGGGCGGCCTTCTCCCCGCGGAGGCGGGAAAGGCGCGCCGACCGCCGTTGGTTGCTCACGATCCGTCCGGCCGCGCGACCGGACGAGATCGGATTACGCTAATCTTTATCGGACGGTCGCGCCAGGGACTTTATGGTTTTTTCGGAACTCGGGCGGCCCTCGGCAGGCGCGACGGGGGCGCAAGGTGCTCGAAGCGGCCGTTTTTTGAGCAGGGCCGCCCCGAGCTTGCACGGAGGGCGGCGCGGGGCCGTCTCTCGCCCGTATTGCGGCCCGGGCGCCGCCCCACTAAAGTGGTGAGGTTGTTTCGCGCCCGGCAGGGGCGCCGGCAGGTCCGCGCCGCGCGCGCGGCCCGATTCCAGGAGCACGCATGGACATAGAGACCCTGGCACGCGGCCTTCATCCCCTCGAGATCAGGGTGCTTCGAGCCTGTCCCGAGCGAGGCGAGGCCGAGGAAAAGCAGGTGCGGAGCGAGGCGGGCCTGGAGGAAGGCCAGTTCCGCCGCGCGGTTCAGTGGCTGCTGAGCAAAGAGATCGTCGCGGTGGTGCGCGAGGAGGTCGTCGAGACGATCCGCTTGACCGAGCTCGGCAAGGCCTTCGCCGCCAAGGGGACGCCGGAAATGCAGCTTTTGGCCCGCGCGGCCGCTATGCCCGGCCTGACGGTGCCCGAGTGCACCGCGGGGTTCGACCTGCCGGAAGAAGAGGTGCGCGCCGCCTTCGGCAAGCTCAGGAAGCTTGACGCGCTCAGAATCGCGGGCGGCGGCGTGGAACTTAACCAGGGCGCCGATATCGGCCCGTTCGAGCGCGTGTCGGCCCTGATCGCCCGCCTCGCGGGGCAGGCCGGAGCGGCGCTGGCGGCGCTCCCCGCCGACGAACAGGAGACCGTGCGGAGCCTGGTCCACAAGCGCATGCGCGCCAAGGGCGTGTTCTACCTGGAGCGCGCGACGAATCTCGTGTTCGCGCTCACGGCCGCGGGCGCCGAAGTGCGCGCCAAGGCGTTCGCGCTGGGCCTGCGCGGCGAGGAGGTGTCGCGCCTGACGCCGGAGATGCTGCGCGACGGGTCGTGGCGCGGCAAGACGTTCCGGAAGTACAGCGTCGACTTCGCCCCGCCGCGCCGCGTGCTGGCGCGCAGGCACCCGTACCGGGAGTTCCTCGACTTCGTCAAAAGCAAGCTCACGTCCATGGGCTTCGTCGAGATGCGCGGGCCGCTGGTCGAGTGCGAGTTCTGGAACATGGACGCGCTCTTCATGCCGCAGTTCCACGCGGCCCGCGAGATTCACGACGCCTATTTCGTCAAGGCGCCCACCCATGCCGCGCGCCTCGAGCCCGACTTCCTGGCGCAGGTGGCGGCGGCGCACGAAAACGGCGGCGAGTCGGGGGGGCGCGGCTGGCGCTACACCTTCGACCGCGAACGCACGCGGCGCCTGGTCTTGCGCACCCAGGGCACGGCGCTCTCGGCGCGGCAGCTCGGGTTGGGCGCTCTCGTCCCGGGCCGGTACTTTGCCATGGCGCGCTGTTTCCGCCCCGACACGGTGGACGCGACGCATGCTTGCGATTTTTTCCAGTGCGAGGGCATCGCCCTGGGCGAGGAGATCAATTTCAGGACCCTGCTCGGGCTGCTCGCGCTCTTCGCCACGGAGGTCGCCAAGGCCGAGGAAGTGAAGTTCGTGCCGGCGTACTTCCCCTTCACGGAACCGTCGGTCGAGGCGCATATCCGGCACCCGCGCCTCGGTTGGATCGAGCTGGGCGGAGCGGGTATCTTCAGGCCCGAGGTGACCTATCCCCTCGGCGTCAAGGCGCCGGTCCTGGCTTGGGGCCTGGGCTTGGACCGCATGGCCATGGTGGCCCTGAAGATCAACGACATCCGCGAGCTTTTCAGCCGCGACCTCGACGCGCTTCGCACGCGGCGCCTCGAGCTCGAGCTTTACTGAGAGAGGACGCGCATGCCGACGATAAGCTGCAGCGAACGCGATCTCCTGGCGCTCATCGGCGAGGAACTGGACCGCGACCGGCTTTTGTCGCTCCTGCCCCTGGCCAAGGCGAGCTTCGACGGCGAAGAGGACGGCAAGCTCAGGATCGAGCTCCAGGACACGAACCGCCCCGACCTGTGGTCGTGCGAGGGAATCGCGCGGCAAATCCGGGCGCGCCTGCGCGGCGCGCTTCCGGCGTACCCGTTTTTCCGCGCCCGGCCGCCCCGCGCCGGCGGCCGGATCGAGGTCGACGCCGGCCTGGCGGCCATCCGCCCCATCGTGGGCGCCTTCATCGCCCGCGGCGTGCGGGTCGACGAGGCGACGCTGGTCCAGATCATCCAAACGCAGGAGAAGCTCTGCGAGGGCTACGGCCACAAGCGCCGCGAGGCGGCCATGGGCGTTTACGACGCCTCGGCGATCGCATTTCCCGTGCGCTACCGAGCGGCGCGGCCCGAGGAGGCGCGCTTCGTGCCCCTCGGCTTCGAGGAGCCGATGACGCTGGAGGAGATCCTGCGGGAACATCCCAAGGGCCGCGAATACCGCCGCCTGGTGGAGGCCTGCCCGCGCTATCCGCTCTTGGAGGACGCGGCGGGCACGGTGCTCTCGTTCCCGCCCATCATCAACAGCCGCGCCCTGGGCGAGGTCGCGGTGGGGGACGACAACCTTTTCGTCGAGGTGACCGGCCACGACCTGCAGGTCGTGGCGCTCGTCCTCAACATCATGGCCTGCAACTTCGCCGACCGCGGCTGGAAAATTGTGCCGATCACGGCGGTTTATCCCTACGACACGGCGGCCGGGCGCGAAGTGACGATTCCCATGGATATCGCGTGCACTCTGGAGGTGCCCCTCGCCGGGATCAACCAGGCCCTCGGCCTGACCCTGGCGGGGAAGGAGGTCCGAGAGCTGCTGCGGGCCTACGGCGTGGCGGCGCAGCTCAAGCCGCGCGGCATCGTCCGCGCCACGGCGCCCGCGTATCGCGCGGACTACATGCACCCGGCCGATGTCATCGAGGATATCGCCATCTGCCGGGGCTACGACGGGTTCGCGCCGCTGATGCCCGCGGCGTTCACGGTGGGGGGGCTGGCGCCGTCCACGCTGTTCGCGGACCGCGTGCGCCAGGAACTCGTCGGCTACGGCTTTCAGGAGGTCTTCAGCAACGTCCTCATGAGCCGGGAGGAGGCGCGGACGCGCCTGCGGATCGACGCGCCCCTCGTCGAGATCGAGAACTACGTCGCGGACACCTACGCCGTCGTGCGCGACCGTCTGCTCGTGTCGCTTTTGCGTGTCGAGGCCGCGAGCACCAAGGCGCAGTACCCGCACCAGATCTTCGAGGTCGGAGAGGTCGCCGTGTACGACGAGGCCGCCGTGCACGGCAGCCGCACCGAGGACCGCGCGGCCGCGCTCATGGCCTCCGGCGAAGCGGGGTTCTCGGACATGCATTCCTATCTCGATGCGTTGATGTATTTCCTCGCTCGGGACTACCGCCTCGAGAGCCGCGACGCCCCCTTCGCCATCGAGGGCCGCGCCGCCGTCGTGCGCGTGGGCGACAAGGAGGTCGGCGTCATCGCCGAGCTGCACCCCGAGGTCCTCACGGCTTGGGGCCTGGAGGCGCCGGCGGCGTACTTCGAGATCAACCTAAGCGCGCTGGCGTGACGCGCCGCGGGGGCGCATGCGGCGCGGGGAGGGCTGTATGCGGAGATTTCGCCGCATGGGCGCGGCGGCCGTCGTCGCCGCGGCCGGGGCGCTTCCGGCGGCGCCCGCCGAACCGGACTGGGCGGAGCCCATGCGCGCGGTGCACGCGCGCTTCACCGGCGCGCCGGGGACTTTCGCCCAGTTCGGCGATTCCATCACCGTGACCCTGGCCTACTGGACGCCGCTGCTTTACGTCCGGAAGAACGCGCCGCCCGAGCTGGAGGCCGCCTTCGCCCGCGTGAAGGCCTACCTGCGGCCCGAGTGCTGGCGCGACTGGAAGGGACCGGAGTTCGGGAACGAGGGCTCCCGGACGATGGCTTGGGCGCGCGAGCACGTCCAGGCGTGGCTCCGCAAGCTCAACCCCGAGGTCGCCCTCATCATGTTCGGGACCAACGATCTGGACCGGATCGATGCGGACCGGTACGCGGACCAGACGCGCGCGGTCGCCCGCGCGTGCCTCGACAACGGCACGGTGGTCATTCTGAGCACGATTCCGCCCCGGAGCGGCGCGGCGGCGAAGGCGGCGGCCTTCGCCGAGGTCGTTCGCGGCATCGCGCGGGAGATGCGCGTGCCGCTCATCGACTTCCACGGCGAAATCCTCGCGCGGCGCCCGGAGGATTGGGACGGCGCGTCGGAGCGCTTCGCCCCGTGGCAGGGCTACGACGTGCCCACGTTGATCGCGCGCGACGGAGTCCACCCGAGTAACCCGCCCGCCTTCAGGGATGATTATTCCGAGGAGGGGCTGCGCGCCTCGGGCTACGGGCTGCGCAGCGCGCTGACGCTTCTGGCGTACGACGAGGTCGTGCGGATGCTTCGGGCGGCCGCGGCGCCGGCGCCGCGGGGCTGGCCGGCCTGGTTTCCCAGGCCCGCGGCTCTGCCGCCGCCGGCCGGCGAGATCGTCGAGGTCAAGGATGCCGCCGCGCTCCTCGCGGCGGCGAAGAGCGCCCGGCCGGGCGCGACGATCTTGGTGGCGAAGGGCCGCTACGCGCCCCCCGCGCGCCTCGAGCTTGCGGCCGATGGCATCACGCTGCGCGGGGCGACGGGCAATCCCGACGACGTCGTCCTGGACGGCGGCCCGGCCGGGCTGGGAGAGCTGGTGGCGGTGCGGCGGGCCGTCGATGTCTGCATCGCCGACCTGACCGTGGAGAACGTCCGCTGGAACGGGATCAAGATCGACTCGGAGACCGGAGTTCACGGCCTCGCGATCCGGAACTGCGTCATCCGCAACGTCTGGCAGCGCGGGGTCAAGGGGGTGAAGGTGCTGCCCGAGAGGCGCGCGGAACTCGGGCCGTCGCGCTGCCTGGTCGAGGGCTGCTTCTTTCGAAACGACCGCGCCAAGACCTTGGCCGACGATCCGGCCGACGCTGCGAACGGCTTCAACGGCAACTACGTGGGGGGCATCGACGTCATGTACGCCCGCGGCTGGATCATCCGCGGCAACGTCTTCACGGGGATCAAGGGGCGGACCGGCGAGGCCCGAGGCGCCGTCTTTCTGTGGCACGATTCGGAAGACTGTGTTATCGAACGCAACGCCGTCCTGGATTGCGATGCGGGGATTTGTCTGGGGAATTCCCACAAGCCGCCCGAGACGCGCGTCCACGCGGCGCGCTGCACCGTCAGGAACAACTTCATTGCGCGGGCGCCGGAGAACGGAATTCTCGCCGACTACACCGAGGACTGCCGGATTCTTCACAACACCGTCAGCGATCCCGAGAGCCGCCTGGGGCGCCTGATCCGGATCGTTCACGCGGCGGACGGCCTCATCGTCGCGAACAACCTCCTCGATGGCCCGCCGCCCCGCAAGGAGTCCGCGAGCGCCGTCGATCTGCGCGGCAACCTGGCGGGCGAGCACGGGGCGTGGTTCGTCGATGCGGCCCGCGGGGATCTGCACCTCGCGCCGGGCGTTGAGCGCGCCCGCGTCGGGGTGCCCGCGCTGCCCGGCGTGACCGGCGACATCGACGGCGACGCGCGCGGCGCCCGGCCGGCGGCGGGGGCGGACGAACCCTAGCGCACGGCGGATCGCGCGCGGCGGATCGCGCGCGGCCAGCCGCGTGCGGCCAGCCGCGTGCGGCCAGCCGCGTGCGGCCAGCCGCGTGCGGCGGACCGGACGGTCAAGCGAGGACGCGCCAGGCCGTTTGCTCGGCGGCGCCGAACAAATTGGGCGTCTGCGGATGCTTCCGGCTCGGGAGGCGTTTTCGGATCGCGCGATACCAGTCGCGGTACGTGGCGGATTCCGGAAGAGCGGCGAGAGCGGCGAGGGCGACGCGGGTGAAGACTCCGTTAGGTCGATCGCCGAGCCAGGTTTCGAAGCTGAACTCGTCGTCTTGGCAGGCGGCCAGAAGGAGGGCGTTCGCCTCAGCCGCGCGGGGCGGCGCCGCCCGCCGCTTGACGCGCGCGGCCGCCGGCATGAACACCGCGGGCGGCATGAAGCGCGCTTTCGGCGCGCGGGCGCCGTTGAGGCGCGGCGGCCGGTCCGATTCGACCCGCGCCACCGTGCCGGAGTGGCAGCAATCGGCGATCATGACGACCCGGACGCCGGCTCGGCGCCGCGCGAAGAGCGCGTCGAGCTCATCGTCTGAGAGCGGGTTGCCCTGCTCGATATCCCAGGGGCAGAGGACCTCATCGAAGCCGTCGTCCTCATCGCCGTCCTCGTCCGGAATGTACGAACCGTGTCCGGAGTACTGAACGACCACCAGGTCGCCCGCCGCCGCCGCCGCCAGCAGGCGCGCTATCGCGGCGCAGATCGCCGCTTTCTTGGCGCGGCGGTCCAGCAGCGTTTCGGTCTCGAAGCCGCGCGCCGAGAGCGCCGCCTGCCAGTCCTTGACGTCGTTGACACAGCCGGCCAAGTCGCGGTCGGTTCCGGGGTAGTCGTTGACGCCGATGCACACGGCAAGTTTTCGCATGCTCGACCTCCGGCGCTTTGCGCCTTGCGGACACGGGCGCCCCGCGGGCGGTCCAAAGGGAGAGTCGGCCGGGCGGCGCGGAATTTCGGCGGGCGGATTTCGAGGCCGGCGGTGTTGTTGTCAAGGCGCGGGGGGGTGGGTATAGTGCGCGGGTGCGGACAGGCTCCGGTCCGAGGGAGAAAAGGCATGCGCCCGAGGGAATCGACACGCGGCATCGGGAAGCGCCGGCGGGCGGTCGCGGCCGCCGGCCTGGCGTTGCTCCTGATCGGGGCGGGGCCGCCCCCGCGCCGCCTCCCGCGGGCGCCGGCCCCCGCCGCGCCTGTTGCGCCCGCGGAAACGGACGAGGCGATGCTCGCGCGGTTCGCCGCCGCCGTCATGGTGGGCGAGGCGCGCGGGCTCGGCAACTTCATGGCGCCCTGGGAGGCGGAGGATGAGGAACTCCTCGGCGCCTTCGTCGCGGCCGTGCGGCGCCTTTGCTCCTCGGGCGGCGGGTTCCGCCTGGTGAGCTTCGCCCGCATCGCGCCCGAGAGGATCTTCGCGTGCTATTGCGCGGGCAGCCCCGGCGCCGGCGAGAACCTCGGGCCCTTCCTGCTCGAGTTCCGGAAGCACGGTGATCGGTGGGCGACGAGTCTTCTCCCGCAGATCAAGGCACTGGCGGCGAGGGATGCGAGCGCGGCGGCGGAGCGGCGGCGCGCCTTCGCGCGCCGGGTGGCGGACCTGCGTTTCGACAACCTGACGCTGAGCCAGCACATCGCCGCCTTGGACGCGGCCGCCGACGCGTTAACGGCTCTCGCCGAGCCGCGCTGGGGAGTCCCGGTGGAGCCCGATGCCATCGAGGGCGCGCGGAAGCTGGCGCGGCTGCTGCCGGCTTTCGCCGGCTGCCGGTGGGACGCCATCGAAAAGAAGCTGATCGCCGCGGCGGGGGAGGAGCGGCTGCCGGCGCTGGGCGACTTCCGGTTCGGTCTTTATCTGGAGGCGCGGGAGGAGACGCGCCGGTGGCGCCTTCCTTATGCCGGGAAGGAGGGCGGATTCGAAGCCGAACGCCTGCCCTTCCTGACCGACGAGGATGTGCTGCGCGCCCGGGTCGGTGCGGGCGCGGAAGCGGGCGAGCGCGCCGTGGATATCACGATGAGCGCGCGGGGTCGGGCGATTCTCGCGAATGTCGCCCTCGGCTGCGCGGGGAGGCGCTTCGCGGTCGTTCTGGACGGCAAGGTCATCGCGGCGGAGACGGTCGATGCCACCCTGGCGAGGGAAGAACTGGCCATCGCCGCCGGTTTCAGCCACGAGCAAGCCGCGGCCGTCGCCGCGGCGTTGAACCGTTATCGCGCCGAGGCGCTGGCGCGGTGCCGAGAGCTGGGCGCCGCTCAAGCCGCCCGTTGATCGGCGGTTATCCCTCCGCGGCCAGAACCGCGTCGATGATGGTCAGGACTCCCGGTTCGCCCGCGCAGCGGTCGAAGATGTGCGCGCGCGCCAGGTCGTGCTCCAGCGAGGCGGCGACCTTCCACAGGAAGGGGGCCAATTGGTCCGCGCCCCGCTGCGCGCCGGCGAGCCACCTTTCGTGCGCCGCGAAATTCCGCGCCGCGCCGGCGATCTCGGCTAGATGCAGCGGGAAGAGGGCCCGCGCGTTGGCGGGGAGCGCCGCGACGGGCGCCAGGACGTCGAGCCGCACGATCATGTGGGCGAGGAAATCGTGGCACGCGAATTCAGGTTCCTCAGCGGCGGCGGGCTCGGCGGCGAAAGCTTCCATGATGAGCCGCGCCTGCGGCCTCAAGCCGCCCAGGCTTTCCGCGAGGTGGCGCAGGAGCAGCAGCACCTCGGCGTGCGCGGGCGTGAACTGCGGCGGCAGGGCGATGAGCCGCTCGCCGAGCGGCGCGATCTCGCGGTGAAGGGCGAGGATCGGCAGCGCCGCGGCGGCGACCGTCCGCGCCGGGTGCCAGAGCTTCAGGCCGGCGAGGCCGGCCTCGATGGCGTCGGACGTCAGGCGTTCGTGCGCCGTCATCGGGGTCGCCGCCGGGCCGGGGGCGGCGCCGGCTCCTCGTGGGTCAGGCAGTGGAGCGTCCCGAGGCCGAGCACTAGATCGACGGCGTGAATGCCCACGACCCGCCGGCCGGCGAAGAGTTCCCCCAGGATGCCGAGCGCCGTCCGGTCGCGCGGATCGTTGAACGTCGGGACGAGCACCGCCGCGTCGGCTATGTAGAAGTTGGCGTAGCTGGCGGGGAGGCGCTGTCCATCGAAGCGCAGCGGCGCGGGCATGGGAATTCTGACGATCCTGAGGCGCGCCCCGTTTTCCAGCCGCGCGCTTTCCAGCCGCTCGCGATTGCGCTCCAAGACGCGGTGATTGCCGTCGCGCGGGTTCTTCTCCTCGGCGAGGACGACGGTGCGCGGGTCGACGAAGCGGCAGAAGTCGTCCACATGGCCGTGAGTGTCGTCGCCCGCGATGCCGCGGCCGAGCCAGATCGTGTTGCGCGCGCCGAGCCAGTCGGCGAAGACTTCCTCCATGTCGCGGCGCCCGTATCCGGGGTTGCGCGTCTGAACCGTGCGGTGGAGCAGGCATTCCTCGGTGGCCAGCACCGAGCCGCGACCGTTGACGTCGATGGCGCCGCCCTCCAGAACCACCCTCCGGCCGCCGCGGATGGCATCGACCATGGGCCAGCCCCGCCGCGCGGCGACGACGGCGGGAATTGCGGCGTCCTTCTTGAAATCGCGGTATTTGGCCCAGCCGTTGAAGCCGAAGCGCACGATCAAGCGCGCGGGACGCGGCCCGCGGCGGACCAGGAAGATAGGGCCCGTGTCGCGGCACCAGCCGCGGTCGGTGGGGCACGGAAAGAACTCGACGCGGGCGCAATCGGCGTGCGCCGCGCGCAGGACGCGGAGCGCCTCGGCGCGGGCGCGGGGCGAGGCGACGATGAGCCGCACCTTCTCGCCGGGCGCCAAGGCCCGGACGATCTCCGCGAAGACCCAGGGAATCGGAGCGAACTTCCCCGGCCAGTCGCTGCGCTTGTGCGGCCACGCAAGCCACGTCGCCGCGTGGGGCTCCCATTCCGCGGGGTGCACGAACCCTCGGGCGCCGGGGGTGTCGGGCCGCGGCGCGACGCCTGCGTCCGCGCCCCTAGCCATCGCGGTAGCGCTTCAGAATGTCGCCGTAGGCATCGATTCTGCGGTCGCGCAGGAACGGCCAGTTGCGGCGGACGTCCTCGATGCGGCGCCGGTCGACCTCGGCATAGACGATCTCTTCCTTGTCGGGCGCGGCTTCGGCCAGCGGCCGGCCCTGCGGATCGCAGACGAACGAGCCGCCCCAGAACTCCAACCCCGCGTCGCCGGGCCGCGCGCGCTCCAGGCCCACGCGGTTGACCGCGGCGATGTAGACGGCGTTGGCGACGGCGTGGCCGCGCTGGACCGTGCGCCACGCGTCGAGCTGCCGCGCCCCCTCGCGCTCTTTCTCGGCGGGATGCCAGCCGATGGCGGTGGGATAGAAGATGACCTCGGCGCCGGCGAGCGCCGCCAGGCGCGCCGCCTCGGGATACCACTGGTCCCAGCAGATGAGCGCGCCGATGCAGCCGTGGCGCGTCTTGAAAGCCTGGAAGCCCAGGTCGCCCGGGGCGAAGTAATACTTCTCGTAATAGCCGGGATCGTCGGGGATGTGCATCTTGCGGTAACGGCCGGCGATGGATCCGTCGGCATCGATGACGACGAGGCTGTTGTGGTAGAGGCCGGGTGCGCGCTTCTCGAAGAGCGGCGCGATGATGACCGCGCCGACCTCGCGGCCGAGCGCCGCCATGGCGTCGGTCGTCGGCCCCGGAATCGGCTCAGCGAGGTCGAAGCAGCGCGGGTCCTCGTGTTGGCAGAAGTACGGCGAGAGGAAAAGCTCCGGCAGGCAGACCACGCGGGCGCCGCCGCGGGCCGCCTCGCGCACGCGCGCGGCGGCGTGCTCGAGGTTCTTGCGGGGCTCCGGCGCGCAGGCCATCTGGACCAGCGCGATTTTGTAGGTGTTATCCATGCGGGGATTCTACCATAGGGCGGGAAGGCGTTGAAGCCGGAGCGGCCGGGCGCGTTGCGCCGCGGGAGCCCGGTTGCTACACTGCCCTTAGGAAGCTTGAGGGAGAAGCGCGCGCATGAGGCTCCAATCCGCCGCCGTGTCCGTTGCCCGCTTGCTTGCCGTCGTAAGCGCGGCGCTCGCCGCGCTCGCGGCGCCGGCGCCGGGTGGCGGCGAGGAAGCCGCGCTCCTGGAGGGCCCCGAGTCCTACGCCGGCGAAAGCTACCGCTGGGCGGGCGGCGCGCCCATCGAGGTCGAGCTCGCCCTCGCGCCGGACGTTCCGCACACCCTCTACTTACGCTGGGGCGCGAAGGGTGATGTGCGCGCGGGCCTGGTGCGTGTGGACGGCCATGCCGCCGTGGTCCGGCACGGCGGATACGATGGGTTCGATGAGGTCGCCGTCGATGTCCCCGGCGAATGGTTGCGCGGCGCGCGGACCCTGGTGCGCATCGAGCGCCTGGAGGGCGGCGGGAGCCCCGCGCCTTTCGTGTCGGCCGTGCGGGCGGCGCGCCTGGAGGCGCGCGCGGACCCGGCGCCCGGCGCCGTGGCCGTCGAGGTGCAGGCCGAAGATCTCGAGGGCCCCTGGGCGGCGCAAACCAACATCGACGGCTACCGCGGCCGCGGGTTCCGGGTCTCGAACGCGGCCGGCATCGCCGCGACGACGCTCGGGGGCGTCGTCGCTCTGCCGCGCGCGGGGCGCTACGCCGTCTGGGCGCGAGGGTACGAGGGCGACGGCGCCGACCGGAGCTTCGCCGTCGAGCTGGGCGGAACGTCCTTCGCGCCCACGCACCGCGGCCGCACCGCCGGCAGGTTTGTGTGGCGCCGCGCGGGGGTTGCCGCCCTCGGCGCCGGGGCGCACGCCCTCGTCGTCCGCGACGCCGGGACGGGCTTCGAGGCGGTCGATGCGCTGTTGGTGACCGACGACAGCGCCTTCGATCCCGACCTGGCGGACCGGCTCAAGGCCCGGATCTTCTCCATCGGGTCCGACGAGGATCCGCGCGCGCGTTTCGCCGCCGAGATTTCGGAGGCGGCCGAGGCCGCCGATCGCGCCGCCATGCGGCTTCTAGTCGATCCGGAGGGGCGCGACCGCGCGGCGGAGGAATTGCGCGCGCGGCTCCGGAGCGCGCTGGGACTCGAACCGCCGCCGCCGCGCACGCCCCTCAACACCGTCGTTCTGGGCCGCGTCGAGCGCGACGGGTACGCCGTCGAGCGGCTGACTTTCGAGAGCCGGGCGGGTTTCATCGTCACGGCCAACGTTTACGTTCCGGCCGGCGCCGGCGGGGCGGCCGAGCGGTTCCCCGCCATGCTCTGTCCCGTGGGACATTGGGCCCACGCCAAGGCGCAGCCGCAGGTGCAGGCCCGCTGCATCGGCCTGGCGAAGCTGGGCTTCGTCGTTCTGACTTACGATCCCTTCGGCCAGGGCGAGCGCAACGTGGCGGGCAACGGCCACCGAGAGTATTTCGCCACCGTCCTCGCCGGCCGCAACAACATGTCGTACATGGTGTGGGACACGGTGCGGGCGCTCGATTGCCTCTTGGAGCGCGACGATGTCGATCCGGGGCGGATCGGGTGCACGGGGGCCTCGGGCGGCGGCCTCAACACGTTCTACGCCGCGGCGATTGACGAGCGCATCGCAGCCGCCTGCCCGGTCGTGTACGTGAGCCGGCTGCGGGAGTTTCTCGAGACGGGGATCGATCATTGCCCCTGCAGCCACGTCAACGGGCTGGCCGCCTTCGCGGACGAGGGCACCGTGCTGGCGCTGATGGCGCCGCGGCCGGTGCTCATGATCGCCGCCTCGGCGGATCCCATGTTCACTCCCAAGGGGGCGCGTGAGGCTCTCGCGCAGGCCTTGCCCGCGTACCGCGCGCGCGGAGCCGGCGACCGGATCGCGGTCCTGGAATTCCCCGGCGGGCACGACTACTCGCGGCCCATGCGCGAAGCGCTCTACGGTTGGGCGCGGCGGCACTTGCAGGGCAAGGGCGATGGCGCCCCGTTCCCGGAGCCGCCCATGACGATCGAACCGGTGGATTCCCCGGCGCTGCGCTGCTTCCCCGAGGGCAAAACGCCCGCGGGGAGCGCGACGGTGCGGTCGCTCTCCCGCGGCGAAGCGGAGCGCCTGATCGCGCTTTTGCCCGAGCCGGAGCAGGCCGTTCCGGCGCCGCTTCTGCGAGTGCTCGGGTGGCGGACGGCGGGCGCCGCGGCGCTGGAACCCCTCGACTCGGCGCTCCTGCGCTTGTGCCGAGCGGTGTGCGGCGAGATCGATTTGGAGCCCTTGCGGATGCGGGCCGACCCGCTGGGAAGTTTCGGCTGCCTGCGGAAAGCCGTCGCGGAGGCCCGCGCGATCGCGGTGGTGCCCCTCCTTGAACGGGGCGGCGCGCCGGACTCCGGACAAGCGGCTCTCGCCGGGCGGCTGGCGGAGCGAGGCATCGAGACGGTGTTTCTGGATCTGACGGTAGCGCCGCGCGCGGCTCACAAGGTCATCACCGATGCGCTTCTGGGCGGCCGGTCGCTCGCCGTGCGGCGGGCGGAGGCGCTCGTTGCGGCGGCGCGCGCGCTGGGCGCCGCGCGCGGCGGGCGCGTGCCCGTGGTCGCCTGCGCGCAGGGGGCCGATGCCGGGCTCGTCGTTCTGTTGGCCCAGGCCTGCGAGCGCCCCTTCGCCGGCCTTCTTTGCCGGGGGCTGCCGGACAGCCTGTGCGCGGCCTTCGAGGGCGGTTTCGCGCCGTGTTCCGCCGTGTGGCGCCTCTTGGAAGCCGCGGATATTTCCACGTTGCGCGCCCTGGCGGGCGTCCCCGTCGCGTTGCTGCCCGCCGAGGCGGCGGTGGAATCCGTCGCCGAGGCGGCGGGCGCGTTGGCGGGAATGCGGTGAGGGGGAATTCAGGGGAGGAAGCCATGCGGAAACCCGCGACGGCGACGCGGAGATTTCGGGTCCTGGGGCCGGCGCTCCTTGCGGCGGTGGGTCTTGAAGCGGGCGGCGCGACACCGCCCGTTCTCAGCATCACGGTCCTCGACGGGCCGTGCGAGGTTTTGAAAGCCGTGGAACTCGCTATCGAAGGCGTGCCCGCCGGGGCCAATCCCTTCGATCCGGACGCGATCGCCGTGGACCTGGAGGCCGTGCCGCCGGCCGGCGCGCCGATCCGCTTGCCGGCGTTCTGGTTCCAGGATTTCGAGCGTTCGCTGGCAGGCAACCGCGAGAAGCTGGCGCCCCGCGGCGAAGCCGGCTGGCGCGCCCGATACGTGCCGCTGGTGCCCGGGCGGCACGCGCTCACCGTGTCCGTTGCGGTGGCGGGGCAACCGGCCGGGCGCGGCGAGTCGACCATCGACGCGGCGCCGGCCGCGCGCCCCGGCTTCGCGCGCGTCGAGGAGCGGGGCAAGCGCTATTTCAGGCTCGACGACGGCACGCCGCTTTTCCTGAAGGGCTTGTGCGCCTGCTGGCACGGGAGCCGAGGGTCCTACGACTACGACGACTGGCTGGCGGCCTACCGCGAAAACGGCATCAATTACATCCGGTTGTGGATGTGGCCGGAGGCCTTCGGCATCGAGTGGGACCGCGGCGACCGCCTCCGCTATCGCCTCGATCGGGCGTGGGTGCTCGACCGTGTGCTTGCCGAGGCGCGCGCGCGGGGCGTCTACGTGATGCTGTGCTTCGACTACCACGGCATGTTCGAGGAGAAGCCCGACTACTGGGGCGGCAACAACCGCTGGCCGAGGCACCCGTACAACGCCGCCAACGGGGGGCCGTGCGCCGACCAGAACGAGTTCATGACGCGTCCGGAGGCGCGGGAGCTCTACGCGAAGCGCCTGCGGTACATCGTGGGGCGCTGGACGGCCTTCACGAACATCCTCGCGTGGGAGTTCTTCAACGAGATCGACAACGTCTACAAGTACCTGAAGCACGACGACGTGGTTGCCTGGCACCGCGACATGGCGCGGCGGCTGCGGGCGCTGGATCCCTACCGGCACCTCATTACGTCCAGCTTCACGGGCTGCAGCGACCGCGGCGGACTGTTCGAGCTCCCGGAGATGGACTTCTCGCAGTACCACTCCTACAACGAGAAGCATCCGGCCGTCATGACGGCGCGGAGGACGGCCGAGTTCTTCGCCCGCGACGGCAAGCCGTTTTTCGTGAGCGAGTACGGCACGGACTGGCGCGGGTGGAAGCCTGATCAAGACCCGTATCTGCGGGCGCTGCACCAAGCGGTCTGGAGCGGAGCGTTCACGGGGGCCGCGGGCACGGGCATGACCTGGTGGTGGGAGAGCATTCACTCCCAGAACCTGTATCGCCACTGGTCGGCCCTGGCGGCCTTCCTGGAGGGCACGGCCATCGGCGATGCGGCCATGAAGCCCATCGTCTTCCAGGAGAGCGCGAAGGCGCGGGCCTTCGGCGTCGCCGCGCCGCGCCGCGCGCTGGTGTGGCTCCTCGATTCGGCGTACGATTGGCCGAACGGCGCCATGGATGAGGATCCCGCGCCGTGCACGGGCGCCGCGGCGGTCTTCACGGGCCTGGCCGACGGCGCGTACCGCGTAGAGTGGTGGGACACGGCCGCGGGCAAACCGGTCTTGACGGAAGAGGCGCGGGTCGCGGGCGGGCGCCTGGCGCTGGCCCCGCCGCCTTTCCGCCTCGACATCGCGGCGCGCATCGAACCGCGGTGAGGCGCCGGAAACCGCGCGAGGGCGCTCGAGCGCCGCGGGCAAACGGCCGATATCACGATGGGAGCAGGTTGAACCGCCGAACAGAGCCATGAAACTGACCTTCTACGGCGCGACACGCGCGGTGACGGGGTCGGCGCACCTCCTCGAGGTGAACGGCCGCCGCCTCCTCTTGGACTGCGGTCTGCATCAAGGCAAGCGCAAGGAGGCCTTCGAACGCAACCGCAACCTCCTGATGCCGGCCGACACCCTCGACGCGGTGCTTCTCTCCCACGCCCACATCGATCACAGCGGCAACCTGCCCACCCTCGTCAAACGCGGCTTCCGCGGCACGATCTACGCGACCAGCGCCACCTGCGATCTGTGCTCCATCATGCTGCCCGATTCGGGCCACTTGCAGGAGCAGGATGTCCAGTTCGTCAACAAGAAGCGCGCGCGGCTCGGCAAGAACCCCTTCGAGCCCCTCTACACCGTCGAGGAAGCGGAGGCCGTGATGCCTTACTTCCAGGCCGTGTCCTTCGAGGAACCCTTCAGGATCGACGGGCAGACCGAAGTCATCTACCACGGCGCGGGCCACATTCTCGGCGCCGCCATAACCGAGATCAGGGCCGGCGGCGGCGGCGGCGCACGCCGGATCATCTACTCGGGCGACCTGGGGCGGCCCTCGCAGCCGATTCTGCGGGATCCGTGGCCGCTCGAGCCGAACGACGTCCTCATCATGGAGACGACCTACGGCGGCCGCCGCCACGAGGGCGCGCAGCGCATCGAGGAAAAACTCCTGCCGATCCTCAGGAAGGCCGTGCCGCAGCGCGGCAAGATCGTGATCCCCTCCTTCAGCGTCGGCCGGACGCAGCATCTGGTCCACATCCTCCACAAGTTTTGGAAGAACGGCGACCTGCCGCCCATGCCGATCTACGTCGATTCGCCCCTCTCGGTCAACGCCACCGAGGTCTTCAGGCGCCACCCGGAATGCTACGATGAGGAAACGCTGGCTCTTCTGGCGCGCCGGGAAGATCCCTTTGGGTTCGCGCGCCTGGTTTACGTACGCGACGTCCAGGAGTCCAAGGCGCTCAACGATCGGCCGGGGCCGATGGTCATCATCTCGGCCTCGGGAATGTGCGAAGGCGGCCGCGTGCTCCATCACCTGGCGCACACGGTGGGTGATGCGCGCAACACGGTCCTGATCATCGGCTACCAGGCCGAGAATACCCTCGGCCGCCAGCTCGTCGAGAAGCGCCCCGAGGTCAAGATCTTCGGCGAGCGGTACACGGTCCGGGCCGAGGTCGAGACGATCAACGCGTTTTCGGCCCACGCCGACCGCCAGGAGCTCCTGGACTGGATGGCGGGCGCTTTGGGCCGCCTCGGCCTGGTTTTTCTCGTCCACGGCGAGGAGACGCAGTCGGTCGCGTTCTTGAACGAGCTCACGGCGCGCGGCGTCAAGAACGTGATCATTCCCCACGCGGGGCAGACCTGGGACCTGTGAGGCGCCGCGCGGGGGCGCCCGCCGCCCGCGCGGTCCGGCGCTTGCGCCCGAGCTCCGCGCCGGTGACAATGAAACGGTGCGGAACCTGTACAACCGGCGAAAGGAGGCCCCATGCATGCAGTGCCGAAGTTGTTGATCTCCTCGGCGGGAATCGCCCTCTTCGTGGCGGCCGGCGGGGCCGCGCCGGCCGCGGCCGGCGACGAAGCCGCCTGGCGCGCGCTCTGCGACGGCAAGACCCTGAACGGCTGGATCCAGCGGGGTGGCAAGGCCCTGTACACCGTCGAGGACGGCGTCATCGTGGGGACGTCGGTCGCCGGCACGTCGAACAGCTTCCTCTGCACCGAGCGCAGCTACGGCGACTTCATCCTGGAACTGGAAGTGAAGGTCGATCCGAGCCTGAACTCCGGAATCCAGATCAGGAGCGAGAGCTCCGGGGACTATCAAAACTGGCGCGTTCACGGCTACCAGGTGGAGATCGACGGGTCGGCGCGCGCCTGGAGCGGCGGCATCTACGATGAGGCCGGCCGCGGCTGGCTCGCCGACCTGTCGCGAAACGAGGCGGCGCGGAAAGCCTTCAAGCCCGAGGGCTGGAACGCGTACCGCGTCGTCGCCGTCGGCGACTCCATCAAGACCTGGGTGAACGGCGTCCCGGCGGCGGATCTCGTCGACTCGGAGACCCTGGTGGGATTCATCGCGCTCCAGGTGCACGCGACGGACAAGCCGGGGACCAAGGTGATGTGGCGCAACCTCCGCCTTCAGGATCTCGGGCGCCACCGCTGGCAGCGGCTTTTCGACGGCGTGTCGCTGGCCGGCTGGCACACTCTGCCGGGCGGCGCGTGGGAGGTCAAGGACGCCGCGATTCTCGGAACGAGCCCGGCGAGCGAGCCGCGGCACGGGCTGCTCGCCAGCGACCGGCGCTTCGGGGATTTCACGGCGCGGCTCGCCTTCAAGTGCGCCAAGGGCAACAGCGGTTTCTACTTCCGAGCCGACGAGGTCAAGGATGCCGTCGGCGTCTACGGATTTCAGGCCGAGATCGATGTCGCCAACGATGTGGGCGGCCTGTACGAGACCGGCGGCCGGGAGTGGGTGTCCCAGCCCGCGGCCGACCAGGTCAAGCAGTGGTTCAAGCCCCGGGAGTGGAACCGAATGACGGTCTCGGCCCACGGCCGGCGGATCGTCGTTCACGTGAACGGCCTGAAGTCGGCGGAGCTTGTCGACGACCCGGGGAGGCTCGAGGGGCACCTCGCGCTCCAGCTTCACGGCGGCATGGACATGGAAGTCGCCTTCAAGGACCTGGAGTTGCTCGTCCCTGAGAAGGACGCCGAGGCCGTGTCGCCCTTCAATGGGAAGGACATCGCCGCTTGGACCGCGCGCCCGGAAGGCGGCAAGCAGAGCGCGTGGTCGGTGGGCGTGGCGCGGGTCTCCGGCGCGAACCCCGCGCTCCTCGTCGCCGCTCCCGGGGAGGGCGAACTGGTGAACGCGCCGCCGGCGTTCGGCGCGGGCCTCGATCTTTACAGCGCGGAGAAGTACGGCGACATGCGGCTGGAGCTCGAGCTGATGGTGCCGCGGGGCTCGAACTCGGGGATCTACGTCATGGGCGAGTACGAAATTCAGGTGCTCGACAGTTTCGGCCGGGAGAAGATGTCGCCGGCCGACATCGGCGCGATCTACGGCGCGGCGCCGCCGCCGATCAACGCGTCGCGGCCGCCGGGCGAATGGCAGCGTTTCGTCGTCGAGTTCCGGGCGCCGATTTTCGACGCCGCGGGCAAGAAAGTGCGGAACGCGGAGTTCGTCCTCGTGGAGCTCAACGGGCACACCTTGCACCGCCACCTTTCGATGCCGGGGGCGACGCCGGGCGGAATCTCCGGAAAGGAGGCGCCGGTGGGTCCGCTGATGTTCCAGGGGAACCACGGGCCGGTCGCCTACCGCGCCATCAAGGTGTGGCCGCGCTGAAGGCGCGCCGCGGCGGCGGGAAGCGCGTTCCTGCGGGGCGCGCCCCGCGCCGCCGCTTCCGGCGGCCCGGTAGATGCGGGCAAATATGCGGAAGGCTCCGGCGCCGCTCCTGGAAACCGAGCCGTTGCGGCCCGCCGTTTTCCGCGGGCGCCTCAACCGCTTCGCGGTGGCGTGCGTGCTCCGGGAGGGGCGGAACCGCGCGCGCGCGGCGACCGCCTACATGGCCAACCCGGGCCGCATGGGGGAGATGCTGCTTCCCGGCGTCGAGCTTCTGCTGGCGCCGCGGCGTCGCGGCCGGTTGGCGTGGGAGGCCGTCGGGCTGCGCTGGAGGCGGCGTTGGCCCGGCGACTCGCCGCGGGTCGTCTTCCTGAACGCCGCTCGAACCGCGCGCGTGGCCGAACGGCTCCTCGAGGAGCGCCTGATCCCGCCTCTGGCCGATGCGACGGTCGTCGGGCGGGAGGTGCGGGCGGGGGAGTCGCGCATCGACCTCTTGCTGTCGCGCGGAGGCGCGCCTTATCTCCTCGAGGTCAAGTCCTGCACGCTGGTCGAGCATGGGCTTGCGCTCTTTCCCGATGCGCGGAGCGCGCGGGCGCGGCGCCACGTGGAGACGCTGGCCGCGGCGGGCGCAGGCGGCGCGGGGGTGCTCTTTGTCGTGCAAGGGCGCGCCGATCGCTTTCTGCCGGACTTCCACAACGATCTGGAGTTTGCCCGGGCTTTCGGCGCGGCGCGCGCGGCCATCGACTACTTCCCCTTGGCTCTGGAGCCGACCTTCGGCGCGGACCGCCGCCTGCGTTTTGAGGGGCGGCCGAGGCCCCTCGCGATCCCGTGGGACACCTTCGAGGCCGGCGTCGCCGACGGCGGGCTCTACCTTCTGCTCCTGCGCCTGGCGCGAGCGCGGCGTCTTGAGGCGGGCGCGTCGGGCCCGCGCGACTTTCCCGGCGGTTGGTACGCCTACGTCGGCTCGGCGCGCCGGGGGCTCGGCAAACGCATCGAACGGCACCTGCGGCGGGGCAAGCGGCACCACTGGCAGATTGACGCGTTGCGCGCCGCCGCCGACGGCGTCAAGGCCCTGCCGATCCGCGGCACCCGCCGCGGAGAGTGCGAGCTGGCCGCCGCCGTGCGCGCGATCTGCGACGACTCCGTGCCGCGTTTCGGCGCCTCCGACTGTCGTTGCCCCGGCCACCTCTTCCGCTTCGCCGCGGATCCGCTGCAAACGGCGCCTTTTCAGCAGGTGCTCACCCTGTGGCGCCACCGGTTGTGAAACGGGGCGCCGGCCGGCGCCGCATCCGGATCGCGGCGCTCAAGACGCGTTCCCCGCTGCGAGGCTTCCAACTCCCTTTCGCGCGCCTTGACGGGTGTTTTGAGCCCAGGTAGCATGCCTACCGCTGAAAGGAAGAGTGGTGCGATTACGCTGTCCGCGGTGTTATGGTGCATACGAGGCGGCGGCCGATGGACGGCAGGGGTGCGCCTCCTGCGGCCTGAATCTGTTCGTGCCGGGCGGCTATGCGGCTACCGCCGTCAGCGGACCGGGGGGCTTTGACCCGGGGACCGCATTCGAAGCCATGCTCGATCAAGCCGAGCGTGAGGGCTGGGAGACGGCGGTCCGCGCGCGCCCGGACCTCGCCGATTGGACGCTTGCGCCGGAGCGTGCCGCCGGCTTGTATCTCACCAGGATCGGCCGGGAATCAGCCGTTCTCGATTACGGCTGCGGTTTCGGCAGCCTCTCCATGGCGGCGGCCGCGATGGCCAAGGAAGTCGTGGCGCTGGATGCGGCCGAACCCTTCATACGAGGCACGATGATCCGGGCGAGGGAGGCCGGCATTTCCAACCTGTTCCCCCTGCGATCCGATTACCGGCATCTTCCGTTCTTCGATGGAACCTTCGATCTTGTCATCGTGAACGGCGTCTTGGAGTATATTCCGTGCCAGCGTCCCGATCGCCCGCCGATGGAGACGGTGCGCGCCTGCATCGCGGCGCTGACGCGGGTCCTGAAACCCGGCGGCCAGCTCTACCTGGCCATCGAGAACCGGTTCGGCTGCAACTATCTGCTCGGCGCAAAGGACGAGCACAGCGGGCTGCGCTTCGCCACGGTTCTGCCGCGGCCGCTCGCGCACCTGTACAGCCGCCTGGCCCGCGCGCGCCCGTATCTGACCTGGACGCACTCGCACCGCGCGCTGCGGCGGTTGTTCGCGGAAACAGGCTATGACCATGTGCAGGTGTACGCCGCGTTTCCGAACTACCGTTTTCCGGTGTGCTTGGTCAGCCTTACCGATCCTGCTCCGCTTGCGTTTTTTGCATGGGGTTTGATTCCCGGCGCGGGATCCCTGAGGCGCCGAATCGGAGTGGCTGCCGCGCGGGCGGCGGTGTGGACCGGAATCGCGCGGTTGCCGGCGTGGAGAACACTCGTGCCGAGCTTCGCCTGTGTGTCCACTCGGGCGCCGGCCGAGAACGGCGCCCGTCCGCGCTGGCTCGACGGGAAGGAACCGCCCGCCGAACTCTACGTCAAGAGCCGCCATGGAAGAATCTCCGCGCTCCTTTTCAAGCGCGGCGCGCGGCAGCCTCGCGCCGTCGTGAACTTCACGGACGGGAACAATTTCGCCGCCACGGAAGCGGCCTTGCTCACGTATTTCGCCCGCCGCCCGGGGCAGGCGATCGACCGCTGGGTGCTGCAACCCTATGCGCGGACCGCTTCGCCCGCGGGCGAGGCGCTCTACTATCGCTGGCAGCAAGGGCGGGGTAGGAAGCCCTCGACCGCTGATGCCACCGCTTTCCTCGAGGCGCTGGCCGCCGTGGAGCTCCCGCCGTTTCTCGACACCGATGTCCGTGATCGAACCGTGGCGGAGAAGCTCGGCGGGTTGAAGGGCCGGGGACCGGAGTGGGCGGCCAGGTATCTCGCGTGGGTCGAAGGGTGTGACAAGGCGGGACGCTTGAGGATCGTCCATGGCGACCTTCACGCCGGAAACTTCGTGCCGGCGGAGGACGGCTTCGCCGTCGTCGACTGGGAATTCGCGCATCGCGGATCGCCGTGGGAGGATCTCTTCACCTTCGCCGTGTGGCGCGGTCGGTCCGGGTCGGCCGGCAGGTTCGTCGCGGCGGCGCGCGCCGCCGCCGACGGTTTCGGAGGTCTCGCGGCGCGGCTCGGCTCGGAGAGGGAGGATCTCTTCGCCGGCTTGGTGACGGTGGGACTCAGGTTGATCCTAGAGGCGCGGATGGACGCGCGCCGCCTCGAACAGGCCGTCAGGCTCCTCGACCGGGCGGCGGGCGTGGATCCTCGACGGGAAGTCCCGTCGGGTTTAGGAGGACTCTACTCTTGAGCGACGGCCGGAGGTTCTTCAGGAAGTCCCATGTTTTGGGGTTTCTTCTGGCGGCGGGGCTGTCGGGCGCGGCGAAGGACGCCGAGCTTCCCGCGGTGGAAGTGGTGTCGGTGCGGCGCGTCTTCCACAACGGCGAGCATAACGCCTTCACGGATCTTGTCCGGTTCAAGGACCGGTTCTACCTCGCCTTCCGGAGCTGTCCCGACGGCCACATGGTTCACCCGACGGCGGCGATCATCATCCTCGCCAGCGACGACGCTACGGAGTGGGCGCCGGTTCATCGCTTCAGCGTCGCCTTGCGCGACCCGCGCGATCCGCATTTCCTCGTCTTCCAAGACAAGCTGTTCCTCTATACCGGCGCCTGGTACTGCGGCGCGTCCACGCCGGCGCGGGAGGACTATGATCTCAACCGGCACCTGGGCTACGCGGCGTGGTCCGAGGACGGCGAGCGGTGGCACGGCCCGGTGATGCTCGAGGGCACCTTCGGCCATTACGTCTGGCGGGCCGCCGCGCACGGCGGGAAAGCGTACCTATGCGCCCGGCGGAAAATCGGCTTCGAGATCACGGGGCGCGGCGAAGGCGACCGCGTCGAGTCGCTCATGCTCGAAAGCGACGACGGCCTTGTTTGGCGCAAGCGGGCCGTGTTTCAAGGAATCTCCGGCGACGAAACGGCCTTTCTCTTCGAGCCGGACGGCGCCGTGCTGGGCGTGGGCCGGCGGCGCGGGAACGCGCAACTGCTGCGCTCGGAGCCGCCGTACAGGGATTGGGAGCGCAAAGACCTCGATTGTTTCATCGGCGGCCCGCTGCTGGCCAGGTGGGGCGGGCGCTGCCTCGTCGGCGGCCGCAAGATCACGCCGGGCGGCCCGAAGACCGCCCTCTGGTGGCTGGCGGGCGACCGGTTGCGGGAATTCGCGGAGCTTCCCAGCGGCGGCGATACTTCCTACCCCGGCTTTGTGGAACTGGCCCCCGGCCAGGCGCTGGTCTCCTACTACTCCAGTCACGAACGAGACGCGTCGGGGAAGACGATCACGGCGATTTACCTGGCGCGACTGGCGATCGTCCCGTGAACGCCGGCCGCCGCGCCGCGTTTGGCGGCGGGCCGCTCGCTCTCTGCGGGTCGCCCCGTGGCGATGTGACCCGTTCCGCGCGACGGCGCGGAGGCGACGACCTCAACGAGGTCGCGATCTCGATCGAGCCGCCGGCGTGCCGCTCTATACCGCCAGCGCGTAGGGTGCCCGATAGCCTTTGAAAAGCAGGGCGTCCGCCGCGGGGTCGTCGACGAATTTCTCCGCCTGCCAGTCCCACGTAAGCTTCCTTCCGGTCCAGAGGGCCACGTTCCCGAGGATGCAGGCGCTGGTGGTGCGGTGGCCGACCTCGACATCGGCAAGGGGCGTCTTGCGGCTGCGCACCGAGTCCAGCCAGTTCTGGAAATGCCCCGGGCTCGCGAACAGCGTGACGGGGTCCGCGGCCGGCGGGAGCTCGGCCTCCTTGCCGTCCCTGAAGAACTTCCAGCCGCCGAAGAAGGTGCGCAGCTCGCCGGCCTCGCCGTAAAACGTCATGGCGTAATTCTGCCCGGGGACGGCGTCGGCGCCCTCTTCGGGCTGCGTCCACGTGAGCGTGAAGGCGGGATCGGCGTATTCCCACTCCGCGTGCATCGCGACGGGAAAATCGTAGAGGTTCTTCTCGGCGTACGTGCCGCGCGCGGTGATCGTCCGCGGCCCGCGGTCATCGATCTGCATGGCGTACGTGATCACGTTGAACATGTGGACGCCCCAATCGGTCAGGCCGCCGCCCGCGTAGTCGCGGCACCACCTGAAGTTGAAGTGCACGCGGTCGGGATGGTAAGGAACGAGCGGCGCGGGCCCGAGCCAGCGGTTGAAATCCAGGTGAGCCGGGGGCGCCGTCGGCGGAGTCGGTTCCTTCACCGGATTGGACCACAGCCATGTCTTCACCCGGCGGACCGGGCCGATGCGCCCGGAGCGCACGATTTGGGCGATTTCGCGGGTGTACGGCGCCGAGCGGTGGTGGATGCCGACCTGCACGATGCGCGCGTGTTTGCGGGCGGCCGTCACCATGGCGCGCCCTTCGGGGATGTAGGTCGAGAGCGGCTTCTCGACGTAGACGTCTTTCTTCGCGGCGCAAGCCTCGATCGTGATCAAGGCATGCCAGTGGTCCGGCGTCGCCACGATCACCGCGTCGATGTCGTCGCGTTGGAGCAGCGCGCGGTAGTCGGCGTACTTGGCCGCGTCGGGCCCCGCGGTCTTGCCCGCGGCCTCGAGGTGGCCCGCATCGACGTCGCACACGGCCTTGACGACGGCCCCGGGATTCGCGCGAGCCTCGGCAAGCAGCGCCCTGCCGCGCCCGCCCGTGCCGATCACGCCCACGGCGATCCTGTCGCCGGCGGCCGTCTCGCCCGCCGCGCGGGCGCGCAGCGCCCTCGCGCCCAGGCCGAAGGCCGCGCCGGCGGCAACCCCGCGTCCGAGAAAACCGCGCCTAGTCTGAAGCGTCATGCGCGCACCTCCACGTGGCAGCCAATCTTCCGTGAACACCGCTTCCTGCCGCGGCCTCTCGCCGCCGCCGCGGCTAGTATAACGCAGGGGTCGGCAGGAGCGAAACCTGGGCACGCTCGGACGGCGAAAGCCGCGCGCCCGTCGCGCCTGCCGGCGGAATAGGGTCCCCCTCCCTCACGAGGACCGCGATCCGACTATCGCCGACGGCGGCTCCGCCCAAGCGTCCGCGGCGGTCAACCCGCATCGTACATGGCCAGGACGTTGGCAAGCGGCGTGTCCGCCTGGAGGTGGTGCGAGCCGGCCATGATGTAGCCGCCCTCGGCGCCAAGGATCTCGGACACCCGGGCCACCCGCTCGCGCACTTCAGCGGCGCCGGCCCCGGGCAACAGGCGCTGAATGTCGATGCCTCCGTGGAAGGCGATGCGACCGCCGAAATCCGCCGCCAGCCTTTCCGGCTCCATGTTGCGCGCCAGGGGCTGGATCGGGTTCAGCACGCGCACGCCCATGTCGATCCAGCGCGGGATCAGCCCGTGAACGGACCCGCACGAATGCAGCATGACCGGCTTGCCGTGCGCGGCGGCCACATCGATGATCCGCTGGTGAAAGGGCTGAATCCGGCGCCGGTAAAGCTCCGGGCCGATCAGGGGGCCGGTGGCCGCGCCCAGGTCATCGTAGAAGTAGACCAGGTCGATGCCGTCGCCCGCGAGGGCAAGGGCGCGCCGCAGGTTCTCGACGTGAACCTCGGTGATCCGCTCCATGATGTAAACGGGCAGTGCGGGCCGGGAGAGAAGGTCGACGAGGAACTTCTCGAAGCCCGCCAGGGACCAGGCCGTCTCGAAAACCGAACCGACGCGGTAGCGGATGTGGAAGGGGCCGTGTTCGTTCAGCGTCCCGATGCACCGCGCCAGCCCATCGAAATTCCACCAGTCCGGGGAAGGCCAGCGATAAGCCTTGAGATCGTCGAGGCTTTCGGCGTCCGCCAGGGGATGCGAGGCGAAGTGCTCATACTCGGCGCAAGCGGCCTTGACGCGGCGCCGGCGGACGCCCCAGATGTCGCGGCTGGCGCCGTCCGGCTCCGTGCGCTGCCACAGGCCGCCGGCGGGTGCACTCCCGGGTGCCGCCGGCATGTCGGCGGCCGGGTCGTCCGGGTGCCGGCAGAAGCGGTCGTAGGAAACCACGCGGCAGTCCGCCTTCAGGCGCCGCAGGACGGCCTCGCGGTCGGTGGTCCGGAAGTGCTCCTCCAACCGTTGCCAAACCGCCGGAACGGCGGCGAAGTCGCGCGGCGTTCGATCCGGCCGCTCGAACCGCAAGGCGCGGCTGACGCGCTCGCGGGAAGAAAGCGGTGTCAGGCTCTTCACGGCCTTAGGGCGCAGGGAGGGAAACTGCCGCAGTTCAACGCGTCGTCGGTCGTCGGGTCGACGCCGCAGGCGCCGGACGGCTCGGGCAGCGGTCCGGCGTGGGCGAAGAGGCTGCCCAGAAGCGCGATCGCGTCGGCAATGTCGATCGTCCCATCATCGTTCGCATCCGCCGCATCGAGGCATTGTTCCACCTTGGTCTTCGAAGGATCCTGCGCCGCGCCGAACAGGTAGCCGAGGATCGTGACGGCGTCGGCGATATCGACAATGCCGCTTGCGTTGGCATCGCCGCGGATAAAGCGCGCGGCGGCGGCATCGATCCGTACGGCGGCGCGCCACACGTATCGCGTCGGGCTCGCCGTGGGGGGCAAGGGCGGGTGAGTGGCGGCGTATTCGAGCGCGGCCACCACCGAGGGGACGGCGATCTCCGGGTTGGGGTTCATGCCGCCCAAGCGCCACAGAACGCCCCACCCGTCGAGGCGATAGCCTCCGAAGAAATCGCCGCTCGGGCCGGCGAGGAACGTCAGGTGCCCGGGGTCCGAGGCGCCCGTCCCGAGGCTCCGGTTGACGGCGGTGGTTCGGCCTTGCACGCGCGCGACCCATTCCGCCCCGAGCAGGTCGGCCCCCGCGGCGGTGGGCGTCACGCTCTCGGGCGGTTGATTCACCGCGCCGGACACGACCGGTAGGCCGAGCCGCTGCGCCCCGCTGGGACCGATCGTCTCCGTGTGCCAGGCGGAGCCATCGTGCCAGGCCGGCGCGTAGAAGCTGTATCCTCCCGTTTCGAACCAGTGGCCGCCGCGGCGGACGAAGTCGCGGACGGCGTCCAGCGTCGCCTGCCATTGGCCGGGGCCGCCTTCCGGGAAGTTCTCGCCGCTTGGATTGATGATCGCCAGCCAGAGCGGCGGCCCGTCGGCGAGCGCCGCCAGAAAACCGTTCATGGTCGTGATGCGCCGAATCGGCACGCGCCAGAGGGCCGCGAGGCGCGAAGCCGCCAGGGCGCTCGTCCATTCCGCCGGCGAAACCTTGGTCCACGACCTGGGATGGCCCGGCAGATCGAGCACCCCGATCCTGGGCGGCCCCCCGGGCCATTCGGCGGGGGCTCGGCCGTCCAGTTCGGCCGGAGGCGCGACTCGCAGGACCCCCGGCGGGGCGCCCAGGGTCAGGCTCAGCCGGCCGCGGTGAAGGCTCGCCGGGAGCCCCGTTCCGTCCTCCAGTTCCGCCGTGACCGGCGCCGTGAGGAACGCGGGCCAGGGCAGGATCACCTCGCGGTCGGAGGTGGAGTAAATCCAAAGGTCCGCCGCTTCGCCGGCGAACTCGCCTGCAAAGGCGGCGCTCTGGGGAGGCTCTCCGGCGGGCGCATCGAAGGCGACCAGTCCGGCGCGCATCCCGGGCGCCTCGGCCAGGAATCCGTGCGGCGCCAGCGTCGCGTCGTCAAACGGCAGCGCCGCGGCATTGAGGTTCGCCGTGATTCGAACCGAACCGTAGCGCGCGCGGATGACGCCGTCGTCCGTCGCGGCCTGGGCCGCGGCGCGGTCGTGCTCGAACTCCGTGATCGGCTCGCCCACGTAACGGGCGCAGACCGTTTTCTGAATCCGATCGAGCCAGCACAGCCACTCGCGGGCGGGGCGGTCGGCAAGGTCCGAGGCCCGCATCCGCGCGCTCATGCCGTAGCCCAGGCTCAGGGTCCACGCGAGCACCTCGTCGTCGGTGACGAACTGTCCGAGATCGTGGTGGATCAAGACGGCCTTGTCGTGGGCGAGGATTTGAGCGACGGGGAAAATCGCCCACGCGGCGGGCGGGAAACGGTCCCTGAACAGCCGGCGCCAGGCGGGCGGATCGCGCGTCGGCACCACAGCCCAGGTCATGCCGCAGAACATGGCCTCGTAGTTGACGATGGCGTCCCAGCCGCTCTCGGTCGCCAGCGGTTTGGAGGCCGAATCGGCGGCGACCATCGAGATTACCCCCTCGGAGTAGGCCAGGGGATCGGGAGAAGCGGGGTTCAGATCGTAGACCCACGCGCGTGCGCCGCATTGATCCTGAAACAGCACATCGACGGGGTAGTCCGAGGTGAACTCGTCGAGCGTCGCCTTGTTGGCGGCGCGTACGGCGGGGTGCCAATGACAGATGGTATAGCCGTCGTTGTCGCCGTAGGTCTCGTGCGACAGCGAACCGTCCAACCGGCGCAGCAGCGGCGCCTCGCCTTCCCGCAGAAACGTCGGTCCCCGCGGGTGATCGCACCACCACGTGGGGTTGGTGTACGGCATGACGAGGTGCCCCGCGGCCCGAGCCTCGTCAAAGAACGCCCGCAGCTCCGCGGCGGTTCCGAAACCCGCGTTCGGAGGGAGGTGGTCGGGGTATTGCTTGTCGAAGCCGCCGCGAAGGTAATCGGCGAAGTGGATCAGCGTCGGCGAGGGAAGCCGGCTGAGGTGCGCGCGTTTTTCCCGGGCGCTGCCGCCGTAGTAGAGCATGACGGCGGCCTTGAGCTTGGCGAGGATCGGCGCGTCGAGCTTCTCCGCGAGGGGCCGTTCGAAGCCGTTGTCGGCCCCGTAGCTCCGGAGCGCCTGCCACGCGTCCGCGCCGAGGCGCAGCCGCACCGTCGGGCTCGTCCAACGCGCCCCGGCCGGCACGTAGGCGGCGAAGGCCCGTCCCGCGCGGCCGCCCGCGGCATCGCCTCCGCAGTGCAAGCGACCGGGGACGAACTTCAAGGATGGGTTTGCCGCCGCGGCCCAAGGCGGGAACGGACGCGGTTGAACGCCGTAAAGCGCCACGTTGCCCGCGGCGAACTCGCAGTGCAGGAAGTCGCTGAAGCCCGGCGGGTAACCGGTTGCGTATTCCAGGTACCGCTGCGGCGTCAACTCGTAATAGAAAGGGTGCCCGCCGGTTTCGAACCAGGCGCCGCCGGCGCGCACGTAGTTGCGCAGGGCGGCGGCCATGGCCGGCATGCCTCCGGGCGCCGGCACGGGCAAGGCCTCGCCGTAGGGATTCACGATGGCGAGACAGTCCGAACTCCCCAGCGCCGCCTGCAACTGAGCGACGCTCTCCAGCGAGACGAAGCTCAGGCCGGCGTTCCGAAGGACCGCGTTGCTCGCGAGGCGCTCGCGCCAAACGCCGACGGGCACCGCCGCCCACGATCCGCGCTCCTGTCCGCGCGCCAAATCGATCAACGCCACGGTGGCGCGTCCGGCGGGAGCCGTCGCCGCGAGGTGTTCCAGCGCCGCCTCCACCATCCGCGCCGCAAGCGGCGCGTCAATCTCGTCCACCGCGCCGCCGATCCTGAACAGCCGGCCGGCTCCGCCCAGATGATTGGCGGAGAAGTAAGCGCCGTTCACGGAAGCCACCAGGGCGATGCCTTCCTGGCCGGCGGCGGGCGGACGGTTGACCCGGCCTTGAGACGCGGCGATGACGCCGGAGAGCTCGGGCCCGAACCAGGCGGCGCCGGCCTCCGTGACGGTCAGGGCCACCTTGGGGTCCGCATCGGGCCGGAACGTCAGCGCGCCGCCGTAGAGGCTCGCGTACGCCGCGCCGCCCACCGCTCGGGTCTCCCAGCCGGCCGGCGGGTCGACCGGCTGCGCTTGGAAGAAGGCCTTGGAGAAGGCGATGCCCACGGATTCGTTGGAGTTCGTGGGCATCACCAGGCGCCGGAGGGTCTCCGGATCGAAGCGCACCTGCGCGGGCAGCCCGAGCTCGACCACGGTGCCCGCGGCGGGCTCGACGGTCGCCTGGAGGTCGACGCCGTCGTCTCGGGCCCGGACCTCCACGGTGACGTTCAGTTCGGCGCTGCTGTACGCGAGCAGCAGGGTCGTGCGATTAGGTTCCAGCGTCCAGGCGAACCTGCGCGCGCCCGCGGCGCCGAACTCCGAGGCGCGACGCACGCCGCCGTCCAGGAACGCGGCGCGCCAGAGCCCGTCCGTCCCGTCTCGGAGGACGCCGGGCAAAGCGTCTCCGGCGGGGCCGCAGGCAAAGGAGCCGTTGACTTGGTTGAAACCGACGCGCCACCCCGCCGCGGTGGCGGCGATCCACCCGCCACGAGCAGGCCCGCCGCCCCGCGCCGAAGGCGGGGCGGACGAAGCCGCCCAGAGCCGCCCGTGTCCATGGCGGCGTGGAAACGATTCCTCATCACGCGAACTCCGGGCGCCCCGTTGTCCCGCGCCCTTTTTCTATCGTACCATTTTTCGGCGGTGGCTCCAGGAAGCCGCGGGCGAGCGTCGCGCCGTCATCGGGTCTTCAGTTTGACGATCGTCAGGGAGTGCGGCGGCAGCGTCACCGCGCCCCGCGCCAGCGCCAGACGCGTCCTCAGCGGCTCGACCCGGTGGGGGCGGTCGGCGTCGTTGTACGCCTCAGGGGCGTCGCCCGCGAGCACCACGGCCTCGCAGGTTCCTGCGGGGGGCGCGCCCTCGGGCGCCAAGACGCAGGTCGCGGACTTCGTCGGATGGCGGTTGACGAGGGCGAAGGACCAGGCCGTGCGGGCAGCGTTCGCCGTCGCGGCCGCGTCGATCGCGGCGATCGTCCGTCCTTCGTGGGCGAGCGGTCCCGATTCGACGTCGCACGGGACGGAACGGGGCTCGAGCTCGTTGGCGTACATCGCCAGGACGTGGAACGTCGTGCGCTTGACGATCCCGCCGCGGTGAACGCGGAGCGGTCCGCGAGTGTTCACGATGGGGGCGATGGTCGCCATGCCGACGTCCTCGGCATGGCGCAGGCAGGCGTTGAGGAACGATGCCGAGAAGAGAGCGTCGGCCATGGTGTATTGCGACGCGATGGCGTTCTTCTCCCGCTGCCGGATCAGCTCGGCCGCCGCCGGGTCGGGGACGGCGGGCGCGCCGGTGCGCGGGAAGCCCGGGTGATGCCAGCCGCGCAGATTCCACTCGTCGATGGCGATTTTGACCCGCCCCCTGACGCCGGCCTCATCGAGGAGGGCGACGACGCGCGCAATCGTCGTCTCCGGCCCCTCCGAGTGCATGATGCAGGTCAGGTAATCGGGCGTCAGGTTCCGCCCCCAGCACGGCAGCCAGTACTCGTGAATGGCCACATAGTCCAGCAGCGCGCCGGCGGTCCGGAGCAGCGGCAAGGTCCAGCCCCGGTCGGGGGTCGCGGCGGCCAGCAGCGCGATCCCGGGGTCGGCGGCCCGCATCTTCTCGGCCGACTGGCGCACGAAGGGCCCCCAGGCCTCGGGAGTCTTGGCTCCGATTTCGTGGCCGCCCCAGTTTTCGTTGCCGACGCTCCAAAAGCGTACGCCGTGCCGCGCCGGCGCGCCGCCGGCCGGCCGATTGCAGTAGGCGACCCAGGCGCCCATCTCCTCCGGCGTGCCGTTTCCGGCGTTGGTGCAGATGTAGGGCTCGCACCCCACGAGGCGGCACCACGCGACGAACTCGTCCGTGCCGAAGGTGTTCGGATCCGCGACGCCCCACACGACGTCGAAAACCGGTTTGCGGTCCTTGCCGGCGCCGTCTTTCCAGTGGTAGCCGCTGGCGAAGCACCCGCCCGGCCACCTGACGATGGAGAGTCTGAGCTCCTTGAGGGCCGCGATGACATCGGTGCGGAAGCCGCGCGCGTCGGCCAGCGGCGAACCGGGCTCGAAGATCCCGCCGTAGATTTGGTCGTCGAAATGCTCGAGGAAGCCGCCGAAGAGCAGCGGGCTCCAGGCTGTGTCCGGGGCCTCGGCTCTCACCGTCACGACGGCGCGGGGTTCGTCCTCCGCCGGGTCGGACACCCGTTCCAAGGCCGCATCGTCGTACCACGCCCGGCCGGTCGCTTCGCCCCATCCGCCGAAGAGACAGTTGATCTCCAACTCGGTCGCCTCGCCCGCCCGGAAGAACGTCTCGACGCGCGTCCAGTCCCTCGTGCCGGCGATCGCGCGCGTCCTCACCGTCTGCAGATTCTGGATATTGAGAAGCGCCCCCGCCGCGCCGCGGAGGCCCTCGGTCTTGATCCAGCCGGAAAGACGGTAGAAGGCCCGCGGCGCCACTGAGGCCGTCGCCGTCCAGGCGGCGTCCGCGCCGCGCTCCGAGGCGATGGACACGCAACGCGCTCCGGTTCTTCCGGGTGTCTCGACGCTCCAGCGACACGCCGCGCCGCCGCTCCAGGCCCGCGGCTTCCACCCGGACGCCCCCGCCGCCGTCGCTGCTTCGAAGGAGGGGTCGGGCAGCAGGTTGCCGCCGGTTTCGGGCTCTCGGCACGCCGCGGTCGACGCCGCGGCGGCCGCCAGCATGAAGGCAATCGCGCGCATGAGTCTCTCCGGAGAGGCGGCGGCGGCGCTTCGCGCAGGCGCCCGATGGATTATATCGCAAGCCCGGCGAGCCGCGTGCCGGCGCCGGCGGGACGCCACGCCCGCGGGGAAGCCGGTCGCGCAGCGGACCGCGGAAGAAGCGCCGCTGCCGGCCGTTGCCGCCCTGCGCCGGAGAACGGCGTCCGCGCCGCTGGGGGGGCGCCGACCGATATAGACGATGCGCGCGCGGGTTGGCGAGGGAGGGGCGCCGGCCCTCGCGGCGCCGTGCCCGACCTTCGGTTGCGGATGAACCGAGGCGGGTGTTCGTTGACCCGGATTGATTCGGCTGCTACAAAGGAATCTCCGTACACCGAGGATGACACTTATGCGCTTGCATGCACCTTATCGCGAAGGTATCCGCTGTTTCCTTTGCCGCCTGCCGGCCTGGCCGGCCGCGGCGGTCTTGGCGTTGTACGCGGCCGCGGCTCCGCCGGCGCGCGCCGCCGAGGGGTCGGGCGCCGCGTGGCTGGTCTCCGGGCGCCCCGTCGTCGACATCACGGGCGGGCACTCCGGCGGAGAGATCGAAGGTGCAAACGGGGCCGTCCTCGACGAACTTGCCCTTGTCCTCGTTCACGGGGCGACGGGCAAGATCTCGGGGTCGGGCTCGGCGTTGATCGAATTCCCGGACGGCGACCCCGCGGCGGTGATGTTCACGGTGAGCGGCGCGGTCTCGTCCGTGCGCGGCGCCCCTGGAACCGCGCGGGTCGTCCTGGCCATGAAGAAGTTCACCGTCGCCGCGCCTTACACGCGAATCTCGGGTTCGCTGTCGGCGACCTTGAACGTATCCAGCGCGGGCGCGGAGATGCACGGCACGATCAAGGGAACGGTGACGACGACGGATGCGGCGAGAGGGAAGCTCGCCCTGAAGATCGCGCGCTCCGAACTTGCGCTTGTCCCGGACGCGGCTCCGCCGGCGACGGATGCGTGGCGGCTGGACCTCAAGCTAGTTCACGCGGGGACTAAGCGCGCCGGTGACGCGGTCCTCACGTTCGCTTCGGGGCGCGAGCTTGCGTGCGTTGCCTCGGGAAAGCACGCGGCGAGCACGGGCCGCACGTCCTTGACCTTGAAAGGCGCGGGAGCCGCGCGGGGAATCACTCTGACGGGAAGCACCGCCGGGGGGCTGCTGGCGCTCAAGGGCAAGCTGTTGGGCCAGACGATCGCGGTCGCGGGCCTCCCGCCGCGCATCGGGATCGCGGCGACGCTGCGCGGCGAGGCGGTGCGGTTGTGCGACGGCGGCGCGGACTGCGGCGATGCGGTCCTTTACGGAATCCCCTGCGTGCTTGCCGTCGACAGCCCGGCCGGGACCCTGGCGGGCGGCAGCTTGACGGTGGCCGCGCCTCAGGGCGCGACGGAACTGGCGCTCGACGGCGGCTTCTGCGATGACTGGGAATGGCGGTCGTGCAGCTTGGAAGCGGGCGCTCTCCGACTGGAGTGCGAGCAGCTTCTGGAAGGATCGGATTCGGCCTGGGAGGTGGAATATACCGCGGCCGACACCTCCGGATTCAGCGCCGCGGTGCGGCTGCTCGTCGACAACCCCGACTTCGCATCGCCGCGGGGCGGCCTCTCGATCGCGGTGCAGCAGACGGGGCCGATGGTCGACAGGGGCGGCGGAGAGTACGGAATCCCCCTGTTCGCGGCGATCCGCGATGACAACCGCGCGTTGTACGGAGGCAGCCTGACCGTCAAGGGCCCCGAGGGCGTGGACGACCTGGCCATTGATGCGGATTTCTGCGCGCGGCGCGATTTCACGGACTGCAGCGCCGGCCCCGGCGCCGTCTTCGCGAGCTGGGTGCAGACCGTGCGCGGCGATCCGCCGCGCGGCACCCTGAGCTTCAAGGTCGCGAATCGGCTCGGCAGGAAGGCCTCGGCCACGCTGCGGTTCCCGCCGCCATCGGCTCTTCCCGACCTCGTCGTGTGGTCGGTGGTGCCTGCCGCGGCCGAGATCAAGCACGGGCAGGAACTGGAATTCTCCTACGTCCTGGGGAACCGGGGCGCGGCCTCCCGCCCCAAGTCGGCGACCTTCGATGTCGCCCTCTACCTGTCGGCGGATGCGATCCTGGATCCGGCGGATCTGCCGCTGGACGGCGGGTACGCCCTCCGACAGGACCGTATCGGCGCCGGTTGGATGGCGGCGGTGACCGGGAAGGCGCCGATAGCCTGGAGCGTCCCGGACGGAGAATACCACCTGATCGTCCGTGTGGACGACGGCCCCGGACGCGCGCCGGGCTTCCCGCCGGGCGTCCTGGAGTCCGACGAGGACAACAACTGGCGCGCCTCGGACACGAAGGTGCGGGTCGACGGCGAGGTCGCCCTGCCGGACCTCACCGTGGCGTCGGCCGCGGCCGGCGCCTCCGCGGTCAGGCGCGGGGAGGAATTGACGTTCACCTACGTCGTGGCGAACATCGGGGCGGAGGGGCCCGCGGGGGATTCGCGGTTCGATACGGCCGTCTATCTGTCCCGCGACGAAATCGTGGATGATTCCGACTTCGAGCTTACCGATGGGTATCGCCTGTGGAACCGCCACCTCGACCGCGGGTTGCGGCAGCGAACCAACGGTGCCGCGCTCATCGGCGACGATATCCCTGACGGCGATTACCGCCTCATCGTCGTGGTCGATGCGAAACCGGGACAGCCGCCGGATTTCCTTCCCGGCGTGGTGGAGGCCGACGAGGATAACAACCAAAGGGTGGCCCCGGGCACGGTGCGCGTCTTGCCGCCGCCGCCCTCCCCCAAGGGGATCTATCACATGATGTTCGGCGCCGAACCCTTCTGGACTCTGGCCTTGTCCGAGGCGAGCGGCGGGTGGGACGCGCTGCTCACGCCGCCCCGGGGCGAAGCCGTCGCGGGGGTCGGCAGCCTGAGCGGCATGAAGATGACGATCACGCTGGCCGACCCGCCGGGCACGATGACCCTGACGTTCGCCTCGAAATGGGCGAGCTTCACGGGCTCCTTCCGGGTCACCCCGGGGTCCGGGGCCATCAGCGGCTTCCTTTCGGGGTCCAAGGCCGCGCCCGCGACGCTCGATCTCGACCCGGTCGCGGCGCCGCCGAAGTTCGTCGCGGCGGATTTCGCGCCGCGCGACGCCATCGCCCGCATCTCGCGCTTCAGATCGGGGGTCGGACGGAACGTGTCCGACGATTTCGAGTCGGGCCGGCCCTCGTGCCGGCACATGGGACATTACTACTATTTCTGCAGCGGCGTGGATCCTCGAGGCGAGTGGGTCGTTTCGCCCGTGGACGGCGTCGTCGTGGGAAGCACGCTCGGTGCGCGCGGAACGGCGCTCTGCCTTCGTTCGACGCAGTATCCGGCGATCCGCTTCGTGATCCAGGGCATCGCCCCGGCCTTCTCCCCGGCGGCGGGAGTCAAGGTCGCGCGGGGTCAGATCCTCGGGAAACCCTTCGCGGCGGATTCAGAGCTTAGCATTCTCGTTTGGGTCAGGACGCCGGCGGGCAATCGGCTCGTCTCCTACTTCGAGGTGATGACCGATGCCTGCTTCGTCGGTTACGAGTGCTGCGGCGTCGCGTCGCGGTCGGATCTGATCATCTCGGAAGCGGAGCGGGATGCCCACCCGATCGCCTGCGCCGGGGACGCGTTCATCGGGAGCGATCCGTTGACGACGACTGTTTCGATAGGCTGCTGTCGCCCCCCGACGGAGACGTTTTTGCTGCCGGGCAACGTGCCGCTCCAGATGGTCTACTGCCCGGCGGGGACGTTCTCGATGGGATGCGCTCCGGGCGAAAAGGGCGGGCGGGCCGAGGAGTCCCCGCAGCACCAGGTCACTTTGACCGGCTTTTGGCTCGGGAAGACCGTGGTGACGAAGCTGCAGTGGTACGCCGTCATGAAGACGATGCCTTGGTCGAAACAGCCCAACGTGGTCAACGATCCCGACACGCCCGCCGTTTACGTGAGTTGGCACGATGCTCAGAACTTCGTCTTCAAGCTCAACGCCTCCAGCGGGAAAAATTTCAGCCTCCCCACGGAGGCCCAGTGGGAGTACGCCTGCCGTGCAAAAACGACGGCGCGGTACTATTGGGGCGACGATTCTTCCGGCGCGCGTATCGGCGCCTGCGCCTGGTACTACGGCAACACGGCGCTCAGAGGACGGCTGTATGCGCACCCGGTCGGACTCCTGGCGCCGAACGCCTGGGGCCTGTACGACATGTCGGGCAACGTGTACGAATGGTGCCGCGATTGGTACGGGAGCTACACCGCCGCCCCCGTCGTCGATCCGACGGGACCCGTGTCTGGCACGCGGCGCATTCTGCGCGGAGGAGCGTGGTACGCGGACGCCGAATCCTGCCGGTCGGCGGCCCGCAACTGGGACTATCCCACGAAAGGCGCGGCCGATGTCGGATTTCGTCTGGCGCGGTGACGGGGCGTTCGCGCGGCGGGCGCCTACTTCGCGCCGGGTTCCAGGAACTCCCGGCCCAAGCGCGTGAAGACGATGAACTGGTAGCCGCGCTCAAGGCCCCGCTCCCAGAGAACGCCCGCGGTTCCGTCCTTGAGGATCGTGAGATCGGAATAGGCCGCGAAATCGTCGGCGATCAGGCGCTCGTTGGTGAAGGTTGCGCCCTCGTCGTAGCTCGTCAAGACGACGAGGCGCCGTCGATCGGGGCCCTTGGGAGCGGTCCAGATGATGCGGTCGCGATCGTCGCCGCGCGCCTTGAGAGTAAAACGTTCGATCGAGCAGGCGACCGGCGCGACGGCGACGCCCGGCCGCGGCGGCGACCAGGTGGCGCCGCCGTCGGTGCTTTCGGCCAGCCACCGATGCGGGCCGGTTTCCTGCCGCATGTCGATAAGCAGGCGGCCGTCGGCCAGCTCGACGAGCTGGCTTTCGTCGCCGCCCTGGCGGCCGGGCACGAGATTGCCGCGGCGCCAAGTCGCGCCGTGATCGTCGGAAAACAGGGTGAAGACGCCGAAGGGGGCGTATTTCCAGAAGGGGACCACCAGACGGCCGCCGCGGGTCTGCAGCGCGCCGCCCGGTCCCGCGACGCTGGCTCCCCACGCCGTTTTCTCCGTCAGGTCGCGGGCGATGGCCGTCAAGTCGATCGGGTCGGACCAGGCGCGCCCGGCGTCGGCGCTCCAGCGCGCCAGGGTCTGGACGTCGTCGGTGCCGGGGCGGGCGCTCTTGGTGCCGCGGCCGGGCTTCGAGCGCCAGTAAAAAACCCACACGCGTCTTGTGTCGCGATCGACGAGCGTGGCGGGGTTGGCGGCGGACCACAGCTCTCCGGGGTCCTCCAGCACCGTCATGGCGGACCACGTGGCCCCGCCGTCGCTGCTGCGCTTATACACAAGATCGATGTCCTGCCCGCGGCCGCCCGGGTCGGACAAACTGTGTTTGCGCGCCTCGGCGAAGGCGATCAGCGTGCCGTCCGGCGCCGTCTCGATGACGGGGATTCGGTACGCGTGATAGCCGCCCTGGCCCGAGACGAAAACGTTGACGTGGGTGAGCGGCGGCTCCGCCCCGTTCGCCGCCGCCGCGAGCGCCGCCGCCGCCAGTAACCGTAAGTTCGACATTGGAGCCTCCGCGCTTGTCTCCGCGCCGCGGCCCATTGTACCGGCGGCGCCGGCCCGGTTCCACTGAAGCGGCGGCATCGGAGGGGGCGTGAGATCGACCCTGGGCTGCCATTTCTTGGGCTTGCACGCCGCGGCCGCGTTGACCGCCCCGGGCCGGCGCGGAATGCCGCGGGCAGCGCGGAACACGCTTGACCCTTCGCCCCGCGCGGAGTAACCTGGCGCCCCGGAAGCATGCGGGGCAGCGCGCACACCGAGCGCGGCTCTTCTCGCCGCCGTTGCTTGCCGGCTCGAGGCAGTCAACCCTAGGCCGGCGGAAACGCGCCGTTTTCCCGCCGGGCGCACGCGGCGCGATGGGCGGCGGCGCCGTGGTGTCGGAGCAGGCCATGCGAGTCGCCATAGATGCCTATCACGCGCTTTTCCATTTCGGGGGCGTGGCGCGTTATGCCCGCGAGCTCATTGGCGCCTTCGCCCGCGCCGGCGGCGAAGAGCGTTTTGTGCTCTTCTACAACCGCTTCCGGGAGCGGGGCGCCGCGTGGAAGCCGGACGATGCGCGCTTCACGCTGCGGCAGTTCCATTGCCCGCGGACGCTGGTCGACGCGTTGTGGGGCCGCTTGAACTGGCCGCCCGTCGAGGCTTTGTGCGGTCCGGTCGACATCTTCCACGGCCTTCACTTCGTTCTGCCGCCCGCCCGGCGCGCGCGGCTCGTGCTCACGGTCCACGACCTCGCCTATCTCAAGCACCCTGAGTACTACTCCGACCGCGCGCTCAACGACAAGGGCTACAAGGGCGAGCTTCCGCGATCCTTGGCGCGCGCCGCGGGCGTGATCGCCAGCTCCGCGAGGACGCGGGAAGACGTGATCGAGCTGTTGGGCTTTCCCGCGGAGGGAATCAAGGTCGTCCATTTAGGCGTCGAGCCGTTTTTCTTCGAGGCGCCGAGCGAAGCCGACGCGGAGGCGGTGCTGGCCCGGTACGGCATCGTCCGGCCGTATCTGATTTTTCTCGTCGGATCTCCCGAGCCGCGCAAGAACATCGCGCGGACCGCGCGCGCGGCGCGGCGGGCCGCGCGCGGCCGCGACCTCGTGATCCTCGGCGAGCGCGGCCGCATCGCGCGGTTCTTGGAGGGCGGTTCCGAGGGCGCGAAGCTCCTTGGAAACGTGCCGAAAGAGCATTTGCCGGCGCTGCTCTCCCGCGCCGCCATCTCGCTCTACCCGAGCCTCTACGAGGGATTCGGCCTGCCCGCCCTCGAGTCCATGGCAAGCAGCGTGCCGGTCATCGCTTCGGATCGCGGCGCTCTTCCCGAGGTGACGGGCGGAGCGGCGCTGCAGGTGAATCCCGAAAGCGAGGACGCCATCGCGGAGGCCATCGACGCGATCCTGGCGGATGAGGCTCTTGCGCGCGACCTCAGGGAGCGGGGCCGCGCCCGCGCCCGCGCGTTCACCTGGGAAAAGACCGCGGCCGAAACGCTGTCGTTCTACAAGGATTTGCTCTGAAGGACCGGGGCCGGCGGAGGCGCCGCCTAGATCGCCGCTTCTTCAAGAAGTACGCGCATAGGGGCGGAAAGCGGCTCACGCCCGCAGCTCGGCGACGATGCGCTTCAGGAAACGACCCGGGCAGGTCGTCGCCTTGAGATCGCAATGGGAGAAGATCTGGCGCTTGGGGATGTCGTATTGGGCGCAGAGGCGGCGGATGAGCCACGTCAGGCTGTCCACCTGCGCCGCGCTGGGCCCTTGGGCATCGTAGTTGCCGATGACGCAGATGCCGATATTGCCCTTGTTGTGCGCGGCGCCGGCATGCGCGCCCTGAAACCGCAGCGGGCGGCCTTCCCAGATGCCGCCGCGGGGATCGATTACGAAGTGGTAGCCGATGTCCTGCCAGTGCCGGTTCTGGACGTGATAGGCGCGCATCCTGCGGATGACCTCCGCCGAGGCGGCGGCCGAGCGGGCCGCGGAACCCGCGATGAAGGCATCGTGCGCCGAGTGGTGGACCGTGATGCGGAAAGGCTTCCCCATGGGAATGTCGGCCTGAGGCGCGCCGCCGGGATCCCAGTCGCGGCGCGGGCGGATGCGCGACCGCGCCGCGGCGCCGCCGGCGGGAACGGCGGCCAAAAACTCCTTGACGCCGGGGGTGTCGGAGGGCAACTGCCCGGCCAGGCGGAGGAGATCCTTGTGCAGGCGCTGTCTGGTCTCGGGGCCGCCCGCCTCGTAGGCGCGGTGAAGATAGGCCCAGACCAACCCGACCGGCCGGCCGAGCCTCTGGCAGGCGCGGCCGCGGACGATCAAGAGCGCGACCTTGTCCTGCTCGGCGAGAACGCACTCGCGCTCGGCTCGGTCGGCTTGGGCGAGGGCGGCCCGCGGGTCGTCGCGTTCGAGGGCAACGCGCGCCAGGCCGATGCGGGCTTTGGCGTTGCGCGGGCTTGCCTGGAGCGCGCGCTCGTAGTACAGTTCGGCGCCCTGGAAATCGCGGACTTCCAGGCAGCGTTCGCCGCGGGCGACGGCGTCCTCATGTTCGGGCACACGCCCTAGGCTCCGGCAGCCGGCAACGGCGCCGAGCGCAACGAGCGCGGCGATCGCGGCGGCGCGGGCTCTCGATCCCATGGGCGGGAAGCTCCTCTGACGGCGAGCCTGACGCAACAGGCCCGTTCCTTTTCTCCGGCCGGTCGTCCGGCGCGGCTATCTTACTTCGGGATCCGCGGCGAGTGAAGAAGCAAAGCCAAACGCCCATCCATCTGCTTGACGCGCCGGGGTTCCGCGCGCGCCGGCAGGGCGCTCAGGCGCCGCCGGAAGTTTGCCCCGGCCGGCGCAGAAAGGGCGTGCTGGTGGCCAGGATACGGGCGTTGAGCGCGGGCAGCTTGGCGCTTTCCTCGCGCAGATCTTGGAGGTTGGCCAGGCAGTAGGGGCACTCGACCAGCGTCAGGTGGAGTTGGACGTAGTCCTTGAGGGCCCCAGGTAGGAGATCCAGCTCGTATTGGCCCAGCACGGAGCGCTTCAGGCACCCGAAGAGCCGGCGCTCCCAAAGGGCGCGCAGCGAGCAATCCGCCAAAGGCGCCAAGTCGAGCACCTTCGCGCGCAGAAACTCGAGCGCCGCCTGCTTGACTCGTGTCACCTGCACGGGGGAGAGACCGAGGGCGTTGCCGATGGCCTTGTTGGGGCGATCGCTCATGAAGAGCAGCTCCAGGGCGACAATCTCGCGGTAGGAACCCGCGGCCTTGAGGTTGTCCAGATACTCCGCCATGGCCTTCGTGAGGCCGCGCTCGCTGCGCAAAGCCTCCTCGGCCTCGGCGGCGGAGCGGCTCGGAGTGTCGATGGGCGAGAGCGTCCGGTGCCGCCACTGCGAGTCGGTGAGGTTTTCGGCCTTGCAGCGGCGGCGCAGGTCGATGATCTTGCGGCGCAGAACCACGAACAAGAAGGCCTCGATGGAGTGGATCCCCTCGGCGCCGCCCGCGGTCTGGAGCAGAGCCAGGAAAGTCTCCTGGACGAGATCCTCCGCCTCGGCGCCGCGCCGGCCGAGCTGCCCGGAGGCGAAGGCATGCAGGCGGCCGCTGTAGCAGGTGACGATCTGCGACCAAGCGTCCTCATCGCCCTGCGCCACGGCGTTGAGAAGCATGCGGTCGGCGGCATCGTGCATACCGAACATGGTACCTCGCGCGCGGGGCGCGCGCGAGGGAAAATCACAGGCCGGTGAAGCGGCGGAAGCAGAGCAGGCAGGCGGCGACGGCCGCCAGGTAGATGCCGCCTGCCGCGATTCTGAGGGGCCAGGCGTAGTAACCCTTGGTCTGCGCGTTCAGGAAGAGGTAGATCGAGGTGATGATGAGGAGCAGAAACAGCGCTCCGCCCAGGAGGGAGGCCCAGGTCTTGGTGTTCGTGAGGCGCCGCTCGTCGGCGGCCTGCAGCTCGGCCGCGGCGTTCGCGCCGGCGGCCGCGGCGATGGCGTCGATGAAGTCGCCGCCGCATGCGGCGCGGTGCGCGGCGCGGTAGGTCGAGCCGAGGCCCGCGACATCGATTTCATCGACGAACGTCTCGATGGCCAGAAGCGCCCGGCGGGCCTCGATCTCCAGGCCGATTCGCCCGGCGGTCGCGGCGCCGAGCGCCGTGGGCACGGGCGTAAACTCGCGCGGCGCCCGCAGCGCGCAGCGAGCCAGCACGGCCTCTTCGATGCGCGCCCGCAGGCATTCCCAGGCCTCGGCGGCGGCCTCCTCGCCGGTCGCCTGGAAACCGCTGAAGCCCGCCACCCCGTCGCCGCCCCCGAAGGCGATGAAGGAGAAATTCACGCCGTTGACGACGATGGACCTCCGCGGCGGGTCTCTGAGCTCCTCGCTCGCAACCCACTCAGGAAAGCTCGTCCCTTCCTTGGGCGGGTACTTGTCGGTCCAGGCCTGTTGGAAGTTGAAGTCGGGCAGGAGGGCGCGGACCTTGGCGGGGGCGACCCTCCGAGCTTGTTTGAGAAGCTCGGAGGAATGCTCGCTCTCGGCGGCGTCGATTAGACGAGCTTGTTTGACGGGCTCCCTCCGAGCTTGTTTGAGAAGCTCGGAGGAATGCTCGCTCTCGGCGGTGTCGACCAGACGAGCTTGTTTGACGGGCTCGGAGGAATGCCCGCTCAAGAGGTGCAGCCTATAAACGCCGAGCGCGAGAAGTCCCACGAGAAGTCCCGCGCCAAGGAGGCAAGCCGTCTTGAGCGCGCCGGCGGCGACGGCTTGCCGCCGCCGGAGCAGCCGGCGCACGATGAAGAAGGCCGGCACCGCCGCGATCGTGACGGCGAGGGCGGCGATCAGCCTGAGAGGCATCTCCAATTGCATTTCCATCTCGTCTCCTTTACCGGGTGCCGAGGGCGCACCCGGCCATCAGAAGCACGAAGAGCACGAAGACCAGCGCCGCCCAGAAGAGCAGCCGGGCAATGAACCAAGCGCCGCGGCGCCGGACCGGAGCCGGCGCCGCGGCGCCCGGCGCCGGGCCGGGGCTTGCGCCGGGGCGCGCCGCTTCCTCACGCTGCCGCGGGGCTGCGGGGGCGAGGCCGAGGTCGGCCCTCATGGGCGACAGGAAATTGACGCAGAGCGTCAGTCCCCCCAGTGTGCCGCTCACGGCCATGAAGCCGCCGAAATCGGTCACGATGCACACGCCCCAGGCCAAGCAAGCGGCTAGACAGGCCTGTCGCAGGTTGATGCGCTCCGGCCGCTCGGGAGACGCCGCCGCCAGCCAGTTGACGAGGAACAGGCTCACGAAGAAGACGAAGAGAAGCAACTCGCCGGTGCTGATGTTCCAGCCGTGGATGACGCCGAACCCCGCGTGCCAGACCAGGCGGTCGTCCAGCAGCAGGTACGGCCCGAGCCAGAAGCTCAGGTAGCACAGGACGGACAGCGTGCCCGCGACCAACAGGCGGCAGGACAGCGCGGCCGCCTGTTGGTAGCGCATGCGGTTGTAGAACCAGAGACCGACCGAGCTCGTGAACGCGCTTCCCAGCGTGAGGATGAAAAAGAGCGGCAGGAACTCCGGCCCGATGGGTCCGACGCGGATGGCCGTTTGGTCGGGCGGGAGCGCGGGTGCGCCGGCGCGCGCGAAGTCGAAGCGCTGCCGCCCCATCCATTCGGGGGCCAGCGCGACCGCAAGCGCTATGGCCATGGCGGCGGCGGCGGTCATGGCGAGCCTCCCCGCCAGGCCGTCGCCGGAGCGGAAGGAGAGGCGGCGGCGCGCGGCGCCGGGCGCTGGGGCCCGGGACGCCTCCGCGGACGAGCCCGCCTGGGCGTGGGACGGCGCCGCCGCCGCGCCGCCGTCCCCCAGCGCGATGCCGAGATCCGCGGCCATGGCCTGCACGCTGCCGTAACGCTCGTTCGGGTTCTTGGCCATGGCCACGGCGACGACGCGGTCGTACGGCGCGGGAAGATCGCCCGTTTCAGGCTTTGACGCGACGTGCTTCAGCGCGATCTCGTAGATGTCCTTGCCCACGAAGGGCGCCCGGCCGGTGAGCATCTCGTAGAGGATGACGCCCAGGGCGTAGATGTCGACGCGATGGTCGTAGACGCCGGTCGCGATCTCGGGCGCCATGTAGTGCACGGTGCCGAGGTTCATCGTCTGCTTGCCCGCATCGCTCATGCTGATGTGCTTGGCCAAGCCGTAGTCGCCGACCTTGACGCAGTTGCCGTCCAGGAAGATGTTCTCCGGTTTCAGGTCGCGGTGGACGATGTTCTGGGCGTGCAAGCACTCCAGGGCCGAAGCGATCCCGTGGAAGAAGAACCGCGCGCGCTCCCGGCCGATGCCCTGGGGATGCTCCGCCAAGACATGCCTGAGGGAGGGCGACGACCCCGCCACGTATTCCATGATGATGTAGGGGCGTTCGTCGGTGCCGGCGGCGATGTCGAAGACCGAGATCAGGTGGGGGCTCTTGACGTTGATGCACTGCTTGACGCCGCGGAGCTCGATCTCGGCGTTATCGCCCAGGCGTTTGAGCGCCACCTCGCGTCCTCCGTCGCTGACGGCGAAGTAGACCTCGCCGAAAGCGCCGCGCCCGACGGCGCGCTTGATCGTGTAGCCCGGCAGCGGCCGGTCGCCGTGGTGGTATTTGTACTCCATGGCTATCCTTCCGTGACGGTGAAGCTCAGACCTGCCACGCAGACCCGGCGTCCGAGCTCGATGGCGCACTCGCGCGCCGGTTCCGGCGCGCCATCCACGGAGATCATCTCCTTGCACTTGGCCGTCAGGCGTCCGCCCGCGAGGACGAGGACGAGCTCCATGGGCCCCAACGGCGTCTTGATATGCGCGAGGCCCTTGCGCCCGATGATCACGAATTGATCCAAGAGCAGCACCTCCGAGGCCTTGCCCTGGAGGAGCGTCGGCGGCTCCAGGCGCAGGAGCGCCGTCGTGCTCAGGGGACAAGGCAGGTAGAAGGTGAAGGCGGGGCTCGCGCCGAGCCGGACGCGGTCGCCGGGCGCGAGGACCTTCTCGCGCACGGGCTTGTCGTTGACCGTGGCGTCGCAATGCGGGCAGAGCAGGTACTGCTCGCCCGTCCTGAGGATCTCGGCGGCCAGGCCGGGGATGCGGCCGGGGAGGGGGATGTCCGGCGCGGCCGACGAGTCGTGGCGCCCGACCACGACGCGCGGCGAGGACGCGATCAGATAGGTTCCGACGCCGTCGACCCACAGGCACAGGCGTGAAGATGGCGGGCGCGGCGCGGCGGAGGGCGCGGGCGACGGCGCCGCCGCCGAGCAGGCCGGCGGCGCGTCGCGCCGACCCGCGGCGACCTCGGGCCGCGCCGGCGCGAGCTTCGCGGCGATCTCGTTGCGAAGCTGGACGGCATCGGGCCGCGCGCCGCCCAGATCGATCGCGCGCTTGAGGTCGAGCAGCGCCTCGGGATGGTTGGCGCGGGCGGCGTGGGCGCGGGCGCGGGCGATCAGCGTGTCGGCGAGGTCTCGGCCCAGCTCCTGGCCTTCGCGCAGTTCCCGGAGGTCGGGGGAGTCAAGGATGCGCCACGCTTCCTCCAAGTTGCCCGCGCGCAGGGCGACCCGGGCCCGCTTGAGTGCGATCTTGCACTGTAGGCTGAACATGGCTCGACCTCGACTGCGGGGCGCGGATCCGGCTCCGGCGAAGGGGCGCGCGCCGCGGGGAACGGCGCGGCTTTCGCAAGCGCGCCGGCGCGCGCCCGACCCGCCGGGAATTGTATCCGCCGGCCGGTTACCGGGCGAGGGTCACCGCGGGGGCCGGCGGCGCGGTTTCGTCCAGATAGGCGGTGACCTTGCAGATAATCTCCTCCTCGGACACCGGCGGGGCGGGAGGGTTTTCGTCGATCACCGCGCCCGAGGCGAGCACCTTTTGGGCCACCTCGAGGCGCTTCCTCAGCTCGGTGACGAGTCTTTCGGCCTTGGCGAGGCTGCTCTGCTCCACGCAGACCCGCGGGCCTTGATTCTCCAGCTTCATGAGGCGGACATCGTGCTCGAGCCGTTCGATCTCGCCTTCCAGCTCGATTTTTCGCACCTGCGCGCTCTTGAGGGTCTGGATCGCGGTGTCCAGGGATTGCTTGCGAGCGGCCAGGACCCGGTCCTTGCCTTCGAGGAGCTTCTCGGCCAGCCTGACGCGCTCCAACTGCATCGCGAGCGCCTCGACCTGCCGGGAGCGGCCTTGATCCGCGGCGTACGCCACCGGGCGGACCGCCAGCGTGTCCTTCATGCCGCGCATCCGGTCGCGCGCCGCGGCCACCTGCAGGCGTTCCCGGGCGATGTCCTTCTCCAGCTCGTCCACGGCCACCTCTTCCTGGGCCACCAAGACAATGTTCGCCTTGAGCTCGGGCACGAGGTCGGCGAGCAGGTCGCGCGCGCGCTGGATCTCCAGCTCCACCGGCACGGCGCTTTTCACCTTGCTCCTGAACTGCTTGTAGGAGCTCGACGCGTAGCCGAACATGTCCGTTCCGAACAAAAGGCCGCCCAGAATGAGCGCGCCGCCGACGCCGACCGCCGTCCACTTGATCAACTTGAACATGAGCGCCTCCTTCGCTTCCGCAGGCCAATGGGATGCGTCCGCTTACAGGGCCGCCGCGCACCGCGCGCGACGGCCGACAGGGAAGTCGGCGCCGAGACGCGGAATTTCAGGAATGCGGGCGGATTTCAGAGGCGGTCCGCCGCCCGCGGCCCTTGCGCTGCCGCGGGCGGTGCGTAATTATCGGGAAACGATTCGACCCGCCCTGGAGGTGCGCCGTGCTGCCGATCACCGTCACCAACACGTTGAGCCGCCGTCTGGAAGCCTTCGAGCCCGTCGTTCCGGGCCGGGTGGGCATCTACGTCTGCGGCCCGACGGTGTACGGACCGGCTCACCTCGGCCACGCGCGCACGGCCATGGCGTACGACGTGATCGTCAACTTTCTTCGGTACGCCGGCTACCGGGTGACGTATGTGAGCAACATCACCGATGTCGGACATCTGACCGACGATGCCGACAGCGGCGAGGACAAGGTCCAGAAGGAGGCCAGAAAACGCAAGGTCGACCCCCTCGCCTTGGCCACGCGCTACATGCTGGAGTACTTCGAGGACATGGCCGCGCTGGGCGTGGCGCGGCCTGATGTCGCGCCGCGCGCGACCGAGCACATCCCGCAGATGCTCCGGCTCGTCGCGGAGCTGCTCGAACGCGGCATCGCCTACGAGGTCGACGGGACGGTTTACTTCGAGGTCCGGAAGTTTCCGAACTACGGCCGGCTCTCGCGCAAGCTGCTCTCCGAGCTGGTGGCGGGCGCGCGCGTCGAGGTCGACCAGGCCAAGCGCGACCCGGCCGACTTCGCCCTGTGGTTCCGCTCGCCGCCCGAGCACATCCTCAAGTGGGAATCCCCGTGGGGTTTCGGCTACCCCGGCTGGCACATCGAGTGCTCGGCCATGGCCATGCAGTACCTGGGCGAGACGATCGACATCCACGGCGGCGCGATCGAGCTGAGCTTCCCGCACCACGAGAACGAGATCGCCCAGAGCGAGGGCGCCACGGGAAAGCCCTTCGTCAAGTACTGGGTGCACAGCGGCCTGGTCCAGATCGACGGCCAGAAGATGGCCAAGAGCCTGGGCAATTTCATCACCCTGCGCGATCTGCTCGCCAGGTGGGACCCCGAGGCCTTCAGGCTCTTCTGCCTGGGCACGGCGTACCGGAGCCCCATCGATTTCACCGAGGATGCGTTGGCCGCCGCGACGGGGCACCTGGAGCGGATCACGGCGGCGGTTTTCCAGGTGCGCGCCTTGGCGGCCGCGCCGGCGGGCGGCGAGGCGATGCTCGCCGCGATCGAGTCGTCGCGCGCCCGGCTCGAGGCCGCGATGTGCGAGGATTTCAACACGGCCAAGGCCCTGGCCGAGTTGCTCGCCTTCACCCGCGAGGTCAACACGCTGCTTGCCGGCGGCGCCGCCGTCGGGGGCGGCGTCAAGGACGCGATCCTCGCGCACTACGCGCTTTTCGGGCGCATTCTCGGCGTCCCGCGCCGGGCGCTCGCGGCGGATCCGAGCGCCTCGGCCGAGCCGCTCCCGCCCGGCGTGCTCGCCAAGGCCAAGGAGCGCGACGCGGCGCGGGCGCGCAAGGACTGGGCGGCCTCCGACCGGCTGCGCGCCGAGATCGCGGCGCTGGGCTACGCGATCAAGGACACGCCCGGCGGATCGGTGGTGCGGAAAGCGAAGTGAGGCGCCGGCCGCGCGTTACCTGAGCGCGACCGGGATCTCCCCCTCGGGCAGGACGATGGCCGCGGATTCTCCCGGCTGCATGTCCCTCGGCAGCGCGAACAGCACGGTGAGCGGAATCGAGGCCGGCCTGGTTCTGCGCAGGGCCACCAACTCCTCGCCGTGGTCCGAGACCGCGATCGAATCTTCCTCGGCGCCGAAGCTCACGACGATCGCCGCGCTCTCGGAGAGCAGAGGCGCGGCCTCCGAAGGTCCCAGGTACGGCCCGCCGAAGAGCCGCGCCTGGATCGGGATGAACGGTGTGCCGCCGACCCGCAGCGCGAGTCCGGTGACGACGATATCGTCTTCAGCGGTGGGCGCGAGGGCGAGGGACACCTCGTAGAGAATCTCCGTCTCCGGGACGTGGATCGTCTGCGTTCCGGTTTGGCCGTCGGCCTTGTGGACGCTGACGCTGGCCTGCGCCGTGCGGTGCGCCCCGCTTGCCGTGAGCACGAAGGCCGCGGTCTCCAGACGGGCGGCGGCGGGCGGGGGCGTCGCCGCCTTCGGCTGCGTTTCCTCGGCCGCGGGCTCGGCGGCCTCACCGCTCTCATCGGGTTTGGCCGCGGCCTGGTCCGCCCTCTCGTCCGGCTCGCCCGCGTCCTCGTCAGGAGGCGGCGTCTGGGCGGGCGCCGCCGGTTTTGCCGCCGGGGCGGTCTTGGCGGGCTTCACGGGGGCGGCCGGCGTCCTCTTGGGCGTCTTGCGCGGGTCGGGTTTGTTCGGACCCACGAGAGCGGAGGTTTCCGTCTTCGGAGCCGGCGCGTCTTTGGAGTCGCCGGGCGCCCCTGGCGCCACGAACAAGCAGACTGCCGCCACGGCGGCGACCGCCGCGACGACGGCGGCGATAATCGGCTTTTTCGGGAAGCCGCGCGCGGCGTGAAGCTGCCGGTAGACCGCCGCGTAGCAATCGCCGCAGAGGTCCATGTCCCCTTCGGGCGACGGCGTCAAGACCGGCACATCTTTCTGGCAGCGACCGCACTTCACGGCGACCTCCCCGGGCGCTGGCCCGCGCGCATGTACCCGCTTTCGCCGGCATTGTACACCGGCGTTGCGCCCTTGGCTACCGCTTCGTTGGGCGGGAGAGGCGGGTGAACGAACCGGCCGGAGACCCCGTCTCGACAGGATCTCCGGCCGGCTTTCGTCAGCGCCCGAAGAGAGGGCCTACTGCCCGTCGTCTTCGTCGTCCTCGGTGTCTTCGTTGTCCTCGTCGTCACTGGTCGGCGCAAAGGCGCCGCCCATCCCCCCGACGCCGAAGGCCTGTTCGACGAATTCCTTCACCTTGGCGATGGCTTCTATGGGAATCACGACGTTGCTCTTGGCCGAGGGTCCCGCAAAGGCCACCGTCCCCGAGATCGGAGGGGCAGAGGCCGGCGTCTCGGCGCCGGCGCCGGCGGCGGCGGCGAGGTTGGAGAGGAGCCTGACGAGATCGCAACGGAAGGCGACCGGGTGGGTGCCGGGCGCCCCCCCCGCATTCTTGCTTGCGGCAATGAGGGCGTCAAGCCTTTGGGAGTAGTCTTTCCCGCCGCTACAGGTGATGAGCTTTCCGTTGGCCAGGGCCACCTCGCCTTGCAGGCCGCCGCCGAGAAGCTTCTTCACTTGGGCGCCGGCCTGCGAGTCGAGCGCGGAAGCGTCGATCGTGCTGGTGAACTTGTGCACCGCTACGCCGCCCGATTGCCTGACGTTCTCTTGCAACGCAAACTTGGCTCCGCTCGTGAGCGCCGACGCTTTCTCGGAGGCGAAGGCCTGGTAGGACGCGCGCAGATCGTCAAAGGTTCCCGTGAAGGCGTTGATTTGGTCCGTGACGAGGCCTTCGGGGGAAAAGTCCATGCTCATGGCAAAGTCCTCGCCGGCGCCGCCGGCGTACTTGGCGAAAGCGTCACGGAGAGTCTTCGCATCCGCCGGGCTCGCGCACGCCTTGGCGAGGTACCGATCGGCCAGCTTGAGCACGAAAGGCACAAGGCCCTTGAGCTTGCCGTTCAAGACAATGGCCCGGGCCGGCAGAATGCCGCCGATCGTCGTGCCGCCGCCCTGGCCGCCGAAGAGCTGAGCGAGTTCCGTGCCTTCCTTCACGACGGTGTCCTGGGCCACGAGCAGGCCCTGGTCGTTCACGTCAAGGTCGAGCAGCACGTGCTTGATCTGTCCAAGCAGATTAAAGAGGAGATCCATGCCGGCCATCGCCGCCTGGCGGTCCACTCCCGCGGAGTCGCCAAAGCCGCCCATCCCTGAGGCGAGCTGCATCTGCACGAAAGGCCCGAAGAGCTGAAAGATCGTGCCCACGTCGATGTACACGCTGACCGCTCCGGCCGGAGCGGCGATGGCGCCCGCGCCGGCCGCCTTGAGCGCGGACGACAGGCGCTCGGCGAGGATTTCATTGTCGCAGGCGACAATGTAGCCGTTGCTCGCCTTTGCGTCGTTGGCCAGCTCGCCCTTGACGGGCAGGATGGCCGCGGGCGGCTGGCCGGCAAGGGGATTGTAGACCGCGAAGGCGAAGGGGCGGCTCAGATCGATGGCGTCCCGGGCGATGCCGTGGCTGTCGCCGATGCCCTCGCGGATTTGCGTCGGGATTTCCTTGATGTCCGCCACCGCCTCGGGGCCGAGCTTGACCGCCGCCTTCTCCAGGCGCGGGCCGATCGCGTCGTAAGCGCCGACGACGACGTACACCCACGCGTCCTGCGGGCCCTTGAGCTTGTCCCAGCCCGGCTGGCCGCCTCCGGACGGGGTCTGCGCCTGGGCGTAGAGAGCCAAGGCGAGCATCGCAGCGAGCAGATTCCGCATAAACGTCTCCTTTGGTAAGGGGTTTCGACTTGCTCTTGAAAGCATTATATGTATATCGGACCGTGGACGCAAAGTTTCAAGGCCGGACGCATCGGGCGGGCCGGCCGCGCCTTCTCAGGACTCGTTCCACGCATAGAGCCATTCCAGGATCGCCTTCTGAACGTGCAGGCGGTTCTCGGCCTGGTGAATGACCTTGGAGGCGGCCGACTCCAACACCTCGTCGCTGACGACGACGTTGCGCCGCACGGGCAGGCAGTGCATGAAGAACGCGCGGCGGGTGCGGCTCATGGCCTCCTTGTCCACGATCCAGGCGCGGTGCCGCTCGCGCTCCTCGGCCTCCCGGGCGGGGTCGGCGTACCGGTTCAGGCCGCCCCAAGCCTTGGCGTAGACGATCTCCGCATCCTTGAGCGCCTCGAAGCGGTCGTGGCACAGGCGCAGCGCGCCGCCTGACCGTTCGACATCGGCCTGGGCCAGCTCCATGATTCCGTCGGTCAAGGCGAATTCGGGCGGGTGCGCCAAGGTCACATCCATGCCCGCCCTGCAGGCGGCCAGCAGGATCGAGTTCGGCACCGACATGGGCAGGGCCTTGGGGTGGTAGGCCCAGGTGATCGCGATCCGGCGCCCTTCGAACCCGCCCAGGAGGTCGCGCACGGTGAGCAGGTCGCCGAGCGCCTGGCACGGGTGGTACATGGCCGACTCCATGTTGAAGACCGGCACCTGCGCGCGCTCCATGAATGACGCGAGCACCTGGTCCTGGAGATCCTCCTCCCGGTTCTGCCCGCGCGCGAGGCTGCGCACGCCGATGCCGTCGTAGTAGCGCGACAGAACCAGCGTCGCCTCGAACACGTGCTCGGTCCGCTGCTGGTCCATGACTTTGCCGGGCTGGGCCTCCAGGGGCCAGATCGCGTCGGAGCCCAGCGTCGTCACGCCGCCGCCCATGTGCCTGATCGCCACCTCGAAGCTGGCGCGGGTGCGCAGCGACGGGTTGAGGAAGATCAGGACGAATTCCTTGCGGGCGAGGATTTCAGAACGCGGGTTGTAGCGGTGGTGCTCGGCGCGATCCAGGAGATCGATGATCTGCTCCATCGCCAGGTCGGTGAGCCGGTAGTAGTGCCTCACTGAGCGATCTCCTTCAGGGCGCGGACGAGAACCTCGATGTCGTCCTCGCCGACCGTGAGGGGCGGAAGCAGGCGCACGATGCGCGGATCCACCGAGACGCCCACCAGGACGCCCTTCGCGAGCATGGCCTGCTGGATGTCCCGCGCCGGGCGCGGCATCGCGAAGCCGAGGAGCAGCCCCATGCCGCGGAGGTCCGCGAGCCCCGGGACCTCCCGGAGGCGCGCGCCGAGGCGCGCGCCCATGGCGCGGGCGCGTTCGACCAGGCCCTCCCGCTCGATGACCTCGACCGTCGCTTTGACCGCCGCGCAGGCCACGGGCCCTCCGCCGAAGGTCGTCCCGTGGTCGCCGACCTTGATCCCCGCCGCGAACTCCTCGGTCAGAGCGCAGGCCGCGACGGGAATGCCGCCGCCGACGCCCTTGGCCATGGTCACGATATCCGGAGCGACGCCCCAGTGCATGCCGGCGAAAGGCAGGCCTGTCCGGCCGAGCCCCGTCTGGATCTCGTCGAAGATGAGGGCGATGCCGTGGCGGCGCGTGTAGGCCCTCAGGGCGCGGAAGTACTCCCCGTCCGCCGTGACGGCGCCGGCCATGCTCTGGACGGGCTCCAGGATGACCGCGGCGGCGCGCGCGGGATCCAGGGCCTCGACGGCGGCCATGTCGCCGAAGGGCACGAAGTCGGTGGCGCTCGCGATGGTGGGCGAAAAGGCGTCGCGGTACTTCGCGGTGCCGGTCACGCTGAGGGTCGCGATCGTTCGGCCGTGGAAGGAGCCCTGCATGGCGACGACGCGCTCCCGGCCGGAGCGGCGCCGCGCGATTTTGAGCGCCGTCTCGTTGGCCTCGGCGCCGGAGTTGACGAAGAAGAGGCGGGTCATCTCGGGATAGAGGAGCCCGAGGAGCTTCTCCGCGGCCTCGGCCCGAACCGGCAGGTAACAGAGGTTGGAGTAGAAAATCAACTCGCCGATCTGCCGCCCGAGGCTCGCGACCAGGTGGGGGTGGCAGTGGCCGATGATCGCCACGGCGTGGCCGCCGTAGAAATCCAGGTAGGCCTTGCCGTCCACGTCGAAGACACGCATTCCCTCGCCGCGCGCCAGCGCCACGGGGAACTTGGCGTAGGTGGCGGCGAGGCGCTTTTCCTCCGCCTCGCGCCAGCGGGTGAAGTTGTCGCTCATAACGTTCCCTCAGACGAAGCCGCCGGCATGCCGGAGGCCGGCCTGCTCGGCGAGTCCGCACATCAGGTTGAAGTTCTGAATCGCCTGGGTGGCCGCCCCCTTGGCGAGATTGTCGATGGCGGCGAAGCCGCAGGCCGCGTCGTCCCGGCCCTCCCAGCCCACGCGGCTGAGCGGCGTGTCCTGGACGAGTCTGAGCTCGGGCGAGCCCTTGGCCACCGTGACCAGGGGCGCGTCGCGGTAGGCTTCCGCGTAGGCGCGGCCCAGCGCGGCCGCCTCGATCCCCGGGAAGACGAAGGTCGTGAAGATCCCCCGGGCGAAGGGCCCCGAAACCGGCACGAAGAGAAGGTCGGAGTCCCGCGCGCCGAGAAAATGGCGGACCTCGAGCATGTGTTGGTGCGCCAGCGCCTTGTAGGCGCGCACGTTGGTCGCGCGGTGGGGGTGGTGCGTCGTCTCGGCCGGCTTGGCGCCCGCGCCCGTCGACCCGGTGATGCCCACGGCCGTGATCGGCCCCTTGAGGAGGCCGGCCGCCTTCAGCGGCCAGAGTCCGAGGAGGAGCGAGGTGGCGAAACAGCCGGGGTTCGCCACGAGCTGCGCCCCCCGGATGCGATCGCGCGCCGCCTCGGTGAAGCCGTACACGAAGCGCGGCAGGAGCTCGACCGCCCCGTGGGTCCGGCCGTAGAAGCGTTGATAGCCCGCCGGGTCGGGCGTCCTGAAGTCGCCCGCCAGATCGACGATCTTGAGGGCGGGGTTGGCCTCCAGCAGGGCCGGGACGACATCCTGGGAGGCGTTGTGCTCCAGCGCCATGAACACCGCCTCCACCGATCGGACGTCCGCCTCGCGGGGATCGATGAAGGGGAGCGGCGTCCAGCCCGCCAGGTTGGGCAGGCGCTCCGCGATGGGTTGGCCCGCGCTGCTGCGCGAGGTGACGAACCTGAGATCCACCTCGGGATGCCCGAGCAGATACCGGAGGAGTTCGCCTCCGGCGTAGCCTGAACCGCCGAAAACGCCGACCCGAATCACCGTTGCCGCTCCATCAGTTTCAACACCAGACGCCCGAGCTCGCGCGCGTGCGTGCACGCGTTCACGGCGGGCAGTCCGAGGTTCTTGCGCACGAAGTCCACGCCGGCGATCGTGTCGGTGCACGGTCCGGAGATGACATCGGGGGGCACGCCCTCGCGCGCGAGAAACTCCCTGCCGCCCCAGGCGCCGACGGGGTCCGCCGCGCAGAAGACGTGCGCGCCGATCCCATCGCGCAGATCGCGCAGAATCTCCATGACGCCGTAGTCGCCCATGACGCCGTCGCCCAGCTCCACGACGATCATATCCGGCGCGCCGGCGGTAAGGAAGGCGAGCACGTCGCGCCCGACGCGCGCGAGGGCGCGGGCCCGCACCGTCGACACGAGGCCGAAGTCCAAGAACGAAGCCGTGCGCCGCGCGCCGTGGTCTTCCATGACGAGCAGATCGCGGCGGCAGGCGACGCCGGTGAGCTTCGCGCCGTGAACGGCGATCCCCCGGCCCGCGAGTTCGTGGATGATCTCGCCCGCGGCGCGCGTCTTGCCCGACGCCATGCACGTTCCGGAGATGACAACGAGGGGCGGGAGCGCCCCGCGGGCGACCCGCGGCGCCGCCACCGAAGGCACTCGGGCCGGGCGCCCGTCGATGGCGACGAACCCGAGCAGTTCCACCGGGCACGGCGCGCCGAGGTCGTGGTGCCCCGCGCCGCGCGGCACCCCGATCACGCCGCCGAGGTTGAGGAGCGCGAGCTCCGAGCCGGGCCGGACTCGCGCGGGACAGGCGCCCACGAAGCCCTTGATGGCGCGCCGCGCGCCGAGGGCTCCGACGATCACATCGCCCCGGAAGACCTTGGCCATGCGCCCCTCGGCGAGCTCCAGCTCGCCGTAGGTCCGCTTCTCGGCCTTGGCGACGACGGCGACCACATCGCCGGGGCTGGTCCGGCGCGCCCCGGTGATGAGCTCGACCTCGCGGCCGAGTCCGAGGCGGTGGACGACCGAGGCGATCTTGTGGACCTGAATTTTCACGGGGCACCCGCGCGGTGGGCGAGCAGCCCCGGAATGCCGAGGATGCGGCCGAAACCCTCGGCGTCGCGGCCGTCCCAGAGCCGCGCCTGCTCGCCGTACAGGCCGGCCTCCTTGCGCATCAGGCTGTGGGGGCTCCGCACGCCGGTCACCTGGAAGCGTCCCGGCGCCAGCGTCACCCGCGCGTCGCCGGTCACGCGCGCCTGCGAGCTCTCGATGAGGGCCTCGATGTCCCGCATCACCGGGTCGAAGGCCTGGGCCTCGTGGAGGAGCTTGCCCCAGAAGTCGGACAGGTGGTCCTTCCAGAAGCGCTGCCAGGCGGTGAGAACGAGCTTCTCCAGCTCCCGGTGGGCGGCGATGAGGAGCAGCGCCGCGCCCGCCTGGAAGGCGATGCGCCCCTTGATGCCGATCACGGTGTCGCCGAGGTGAATGCCCCGGCCGAAGCCGTACTCGGCCTCGAGCCGTCCCAGCGCGGTCACGATGTCCGTGCCGGACAGGCGCGCGCCGTCCAAGGCCGTCGGCAGCCCCCGCTCGAAGGCGATCGCGATGGCGCGCGGCGGCGTGTCCGGCGCCGCCTTCGACGGCCAGACGTGCTCGGGAATCTCGCGCCAGGGATCGTGGGTTTCCTTGCCGCCGATCGTGGCCCCCCACAGGCCGGCGTTGACGGAGTAGGCTTCCACCGTCGGGTCGATCTCGACGCCCTCCTGCTTGAGGTACTCGTACTCCTGCGCGCGGCTCAAGCCCAGCTCGCGGATGGGCGCCAGAATCGGAATGCCGGGAAGGAGCACCCTGAAGGCGGTGTCGAAACGGATCTGGTCGTTTCCGGCGCCGGTCGAGCCGTGCGCCACCGCGTCGGCCTTGCGCGCGGCGGCGACGGCGGCGACCTCCTCGGCCTGCGTCACGCGCTCGGCGGCCACGCAGAGGGGATAGACCGCGCCGCGGAGCACGTTGCCGCGGATGATGGGCGCGACGTACTTGGCGTAGACCTTGTCCCGCGCGGGCACGGTGACGTGCTCCACCACCCGGAGGGCGCGGGCGCGCGCCTCGATCGCGGCAAGTTCCGCGGGCGCGAATCCGCCCGTGTCCACGGTGACGCTGATCACGTCGAAGCCGCGCTCCTTGCGGAGATACGCCAGGCAATAGGATGTATCCAGACCGCCCGAGTAGGCGACCACGATCTTCTTTCGGCTGGGCATCACTTGTCCTCCTGGGCCTCGAGCGCGGCAAGCTCCGCGCCGAGGCGCTCGATCTCGCGGGCGACGGCGGAAGGCGCGGTGCCGCCGATGCCGTCGCGGGCGGCGATGATGGCTTCCATGGCGATGGCGCGGGCGACGCCGGCGTCCAACTGCGGCGCGTACGCGCGCCACTCCTCCGGCGCCAGATCCGCGAAGGTCCGGCCCGCGGCCGCCAGGTCGCGCACGATGGCTCCGACGGTCTTGTGGGCGTCCCGGAAGGGGACGCCCTTGCGCGTCAGGTAGTCGGCGACGGCCGTGGCCTCGATCCAGCCCCCGTCCAGCGCCGCGGCGCAGCGCTCCTTGCGGACGGCGAGGGTGGCGACGACCTTGCGCACCACGGGCAGGACGCCGAGCGCCGCGTCGGTCGAGTCGAAGAGCGGCGCCTTGTCCTCCTGGAGATCCCGGTTGTAGGCGAGCGGCAGGCCCTTGAGCACCGTGAGCATCGCCATGAGGTTGCCGAAGACGCGCCCCGCCTTGCCCCGGGCCAGTTCCAGGCTGTCGGGGTTGCGCTTCTGCGGCATCATGGAGCTGCCCGTCGAAAGCGGCTCGGCCAGTTCGACGAAGGCGAACTCGGCGCTGGACCAGAGGATCAGGTCCTCGGCCAGGCGCGAAAGATGGGTGAAGAGGCCGGCGGCCGCCGCGAGGTAGTCGACGATGAAATCCCGATCGGAGACGCCGTCCAGCGAGTTCCGGCACAGGCGGGCGAAGCCGAGTTCGCGGGCCAGGAACTCGCGGTCGATGGCGAAGGGCGCGCCCGTGCAGGCGCCCAGCCCCAGCGGCAGGGCGTCGGCCTGTTGCCGCGCGAAGGCGAATCTGGCGATGTCGCGCAGGCACATCTCGGCGTACGCGAGGAACCAGTGGGCGAGCAGGACGGGCTGCGCCCGCTGGAGATGCGTGTAGGCGGGCATGATGACGTCGCGCGTCTCCGCGGCCCGCGCGACGAGGGCGCGGGCGAGGGCGATGAGCTCCGCGATGACCCGCCCGGCCTGCTCCTTGGCGAAGAGCCTCAGGTCGGTGGCGACCTGGTCGTTGCGGCTGCGGCCGGTGTGAATCTTGCCGGCGCATTCCCCGGCGCGCGCCGCGAGCTCGGACTCGATCTGCATGTGAATGTCCTCGAGCTCGCCCTTGAAGGCGACCGCCCCGGCCGCCAGGTCGCGCGCGACCGCATCCAGCGCGCGCTCGATGGCGGCGCCCTCCGCGGCCGTCACCAGGCCGGCCCGCATGAGCGCCTTCAGGTAGGCGCGGTTGGTCCGCACGTCCTGGGGCCAGAGGCGCCGGTCGACGTCGATCGAGGCGTTGATGGCGGCGAAGTCGGCGTCCAGGGCGCCCGAGAGGCGTCCCTTCCAGAGGGGCGTTGCGCTCATTTAGCCTTCTCCGAGGTAGGTGCGCTCTTCCTCATCGCGAATGATCATGGTCCCGAAGCCGCTGCGGGTGAAGACCTCGCGCAGGAGGGCGTTCTTGGCGAAGCCGTTGAGGATATGCGCGCGGCCGACGCCGCCCTGGACGGCCTTCATCGCGGTCTCCAGCTTGGGGATCATCCCGCCCTGAACGGCGCCCTTCTCGATAAGCGCGAGCGCGGCGCTGACGGTGAGGTAGGAGATGCGGCTGTCGGGATCGCGCCGGTCCTTGAGGACGCCGTTGACGTCGGAGAGGTTGAAGAGCTTCTCGGCCCGGAGCTTCAGGGCGATTTCGCTGGCGATGGTGTCGGCGTTGACGTTGAGGACGTGGCCGTTCTCATCGGCGGCCAGGCAGGCGACCACGGGGACGAAGCGGTTCTCAAGCAGCACCTGGAGGAGCCGCGCGTCGACGTCGATGACATCGCCCACGTTCTGGAAGTCGATGTCCTGCTCCGCGCCGGTCTCGGGGTCCTTGACGCGCCGGACGGGGCGTTTGCGGGCGAGGATCAGGTCGCCGTCGATGCCCGAGAGGCCCACGGCGGGGGTCTTGTTCATCCTGAGCAGGCTCATGATGTCGATGGAGATGGAGGAGAAGACCATCTTGGCTATTTTGAGGGTCTCGTCGTCGGTGATGCGCCGCCCGGCGACCTTGACGGGCGCGACGCCGAGCCTGGTGGCCATGTCGGAAAGCTGCGGGCCGCCGCCGTGAATGATGACCAGGCGGATGCCGAACTCGTGGAGCAGGCTCAGATCCGCGGCCAGGTTGTCGAAGTTGCCGCGCTCGCCGACAACCTCCCCGCCGAACTTGACGACGAAGGTCTTGCCGCGATACGCGCGCAGATACGGGAGCGATTGCTTGAGTACCGCAATGTCTTCCATGCAGCTCTCCTCGGCGCGGCGCGGGAGCGTCGCGGAAAGGCCTATACTATACGAAGGGAAGGGGAAGTCAATCGGGCGGTTGACCGGCTCCGGCGCGCCCGATACCATGGAGCCCGAGGTGTGCCCTATGCTCCGCTGCCTTTGGTTTTCTACGGCGATCGGCGCGGTCTGTGCCGCCGGCCTGGCGGCGGCCGATCTGACGTCCTACGTCAAGGCGCCCGATGCGAGCTTCGCCTTCGCGGTGACCGATACCGTCAGCTTGCCGGGGGTGGGATCGGTGGCGACGATCCGGCTTACGTCGCAGACCTGGCGGGGCATCGCCTGGGAGCACTGGCTGCGCGTGATCAGGCCCGAGCGGGTGACGCGCCCCGAGACGGCCCTCCTGGTCGTCTCGGGAGGCCGCGTGCGCAAGGATCCGCCGAAGCTGGAGGGCGAGGCGCTCATGCTGGGCGCCATTGCCGCGAAGACGGGCTCGGTCGTGGCGGTGCTGGGCCAGGTGCCGAATCAGCCCCTTTTCGGCGACCTTCGCGAGGACGCCCTGATTTCGTTCACGTTCCAAAAGTATCTCGAGACTCGGGATCCCACCTGGCCCTGTCTCCTCCCCATGGTGAAGAGCGCGGTGCGGGCCATGGATGCCGTTCAGGCCGTCGTCAAGGAGCGGCACTCCCAAGAGATCGCGCGCTTCGTCGTCACGGGCGCTTCCAAGCGCGGCTGGACGACCTGGCTGGCGGCCGTCGTCGATCCCCGCGTCGCGGCCATTGCGCCCATGGTGATCGATGTCCTGAACTTCCCCGCGCAGATGGAGCTTCAGGTGCGGTCCTTCGGGGGGTATTCCGAGCAGATCGCGAACTACTCGGACAAGGGGCTGCCCGACCGCCTGAGGGAACCGGCGGCGCAGGCGCTGCTGGCGCTGGTCGATCCCTACGTCCACCGCGCCGCCCTGAGGATGCCCAAGCTTGTCGTCCTCGGCACGAACGACCGTTTTTGGCCGGTCGACGCGGTGAAGCTGTACTTCGGAGCTTTGCCCGGCGAGAAGCTCATCCATTACGTCCCTAACGCCGGGCATAGCTTGGGCCCCGGGGCCGTCGAGGCTGTCACGGCCTTTTACACGTCGGTGGCGGCCGGAACGAAGCGCCCGCGCTTCACCTGGAGCTTCGCCGCGGACGGCGGCGCGGGGCGGTTCACGGTGTCGTGCCAGGATCGGCCGGAGAAGGCCGAGCTCTGGACGGCGCGGGCGGCGACGCGGGACTTCCGCGATTCGAAGTGGAGCGGGACGCAAATCGCCGGCGCGGGCGCGGAGAAGTTCGAGGCGGCGCTGCCCGTGCCCGAGGCGGGGTACGCGGCGATGTTCGTGCGCCTGGAGTACAGGAGCGTCCTGGGCGAGCCCTACACCCTTGCCACGAACATCGAGGTCCTGGGCGGGCGGCCCGAGGACCGGTAGCCCGCGGCGCCGCCCTTCCGGCGTAAGCCGGCGGGCGCATGCCGAGGGAGCGGAGCGGTCTCTTCCGGGGGGCAGAGAGCTCGATCGGCAAGGCGGCCGCCTCCCTCTTCGAACTCGTCCTTTCGCGGGCCGGCGTGAAGCGGCCGCGCGCCAAGGGGCTCCGGGGAACGCGGGGCCGGTTCGGGGTCGACGGGGCGCTGCCGCCCGCCGGACCTCGCGCGCCCCCTGCTCCGCCGACCGGACCGGCGGCCGCGACGGGATTTCCCGGCCAGGTCTGCGCCGCGATCCGCCGCGCCGTCAGCCCGCCTCGCGCGTGGCGTTTTCACGGCCCCGCGGCCATGGCCTCCGCCGCCCGTTCGGCCTGGACCACGCAGAGGTTGACCGAGATTCCGCGGAACGAACTTCCCGCGAGGTGGAGCCCCGGCATGGTCCCGCAGACGCGCGCCAGGGCCGCGAGGCGGTCCTCGTGGCCGGGGGGATACTGGGCGATGCCCTCCTCGTAGCGGAAGATGAACTTCCGCGTCGGCGCCGGCAGGGGGCCGAAGACCGCGGCGAGATCCTCCATGACCAGCGCCACGAGGGCGGCGTCCGGCAGCGTCACCGCCCGCGTGTCCCGCGCGCCGCCGGCCATGCACGTCAGAAGCACGGAATCCTCCGGCGCGCGCGCCGGGAAGATGCTGCTTGACCATAGGGCGCCGAGGATGCGCAAGCGCTCCCTGCGCGGGACGAGGAAGCCGAAGCCGCCGAGGGAGTGAGGGAATCCGCGCGCCGGAAAGGCGAGCGCCGCCACGGCGATGGGGGCCGCCGGAATGCCGCGCAGGATGCCCGCCGCCGCGGGCAGAGCGTCGTGGAGAATCGCCGCGCACTGCGCCGCGGGCACGGCCAGGAGGACGCGCTCGGCCTTGATCGCGCCCGCCGGCGTCGCGAGTTCGAAGAGGCCGCCGCGCCGCGCGAGGCCGAGAACCGGCGTCGAGGTCCGGACCTTGTCGCCGAGGGCGGCCGCGAGCCTTTCCACGAGGGTGGCGAAACCGCCCTCGAAGGAGGAAAGGACGCCGCCCGGTCCCGAGGGACCGCCCGCCGCGGCGTCGCCGCGGCCCCGCAGGCGCGCCCACTTCTTGGCGAGCATCGCCCGCACGAGCCCGCCGTGGGCGGACTCCATGGCGTGCATCTTCGGAAACGCGCTCCTGAGGCTCAGCGCGGCGGAGTCCCCGGCGAAGACGCCCGTCACCATGGCATCGATGAGCACCGCGGCGGCCTCCGTCCCGATTCTGCGGGCGGCGAAGTGGAACACGGTCTCGTCGCCGGGCGGACGGCGGCGGGCGAAGGGCTCGGCCAGGACCCGCAGGCGTCCCGCCGGGGAGAGGAGGGGGCTGCGGAGGAACGCGATGGGGTTCTCGGGAACCCGGGCCAACGCGCCGTCATGAACGAGAAAGCGCTTGCGCGCCCCGGCGTTGCTCGGGACCGGCGTGAGTCCGAGGTCGCGCGCCAGCGCCAGTGTCTCGGGCACGTTGTCGAGGAAGCCCGCGGGGCCGTGCTCGACGATGAAGCCGTCCGCCCGGGTGGTGGCGACGTTGCCGCCGGGGCGCGGCGCGGCCTCCAGAACGGCGATGGCTTCCCACCCGCGGCCGCGGCTCAGCCGGTAACCGGCCGTCAGACCGGTCACGCCGCCGCCGACGATCGCCGCCCGGAGGGTTGTGTCCGCCATGAGTGTTTCTCCTGGCCGCAATTGAAGCCCGCGCCGCGGGCGTTGACAAGACGATTCAGTCTGGGGAAGCCCTTCTCCGATGTATATAATGGGTTTTTCACGCGGGTGGATCCTCGAGTGCAAAGAGCGCGCGCGGCCGCCGCCGCGCGCCTCGGGGAGGCTTTTCTGGACTGGACTGCGTTCCGATCGGCATGGGCTCCGGGCCGGATGATCCCGGTCTCGCGCGAGCTGCTCGCCGACACGCTGACCCCCGTGTCCGCGTACTTGCGGATTCGCGGGGGCGCGCGCTCGGCTTTTCTGCTGGAGAGCGTCGAGGGCGGCGAGCGCGTCGCGCGCTGGTCGTTCCTGGGCCGGGATCCTTATCTTGTCCTGCGCGGGCGCGGACGCGCCGTCGAGCGCGTGTCCTCCGGGGGAACCGAGTTGGTCCGGAAGGATTTTTTCGCGGCGCTCAGGGAGGAGACCCGGCGCGTGACGCCGGTCGCCACGGGGGGGCTGCCGCCGTTTTCGGGGGGCGGCGTGGGGTTCCTGGCCTACGATGCGGTCAGGCTCCTCGAGAAGATCCCCGACCGGCACGGCGGGGGGGACGATTCCCTCGGGGAGTTTCACTTCTTCGGCACGGTGCTCGCGTTCGATCACGTCCGGCACCGCATCCACGTGATCACGAACGTCTTCGTCGACGGCGAGACCGGCACGCCGGAGCGCGCCTACCGCGACGCCCAGCGCCGGCTCGATGAAGCGCAGGAACTGCTCACGCGGGAAACGACGGCGTTTCCGCCCCTCAGGAGGAGCGGCGGTGCTATCGAGCCGGCGGCCAACTTCACGCCCGAGGGCTTCTGCGAAGCCGTCGCCAAGGGCAAGGAGTATATCCGCGGGGGCGACATCCTCCAGATCGTCCTCTCGCAGCGCTTTCGCCTGCCCGTCACCGCCGATCCCTTCACGGTGTATCGCGCCCTCAGGGCCAGGAACCCCTCGCCGTACCTCTTCTTCTTCGAGACCTGCGACGAGGACGGCGACCTGGCCATCCTCGGATCGTCGCCCGAGACCCTCGTCAAGGTGGCGCAGCGCCGCGTCCACGTGCGGCCCATCGCGGGCACGCGGCCCCGGGGCGCCTCCGAGGAGGAAGATCGACGCCTCGAGGCCGAGCTTCTCGCCGACGAGAAGGAGCTTGCCGAGCATCGCATGCTGGTCGACCTCGGGCGCCACGACGTGGGCCGCGTCGCCAAGTACGGCACGGTCCGCTGCCCCGAGTTCATGGTGGTCGAGCGCTACAGCCACGTCATGCACATCGTGAGCCAGGTGACGGGCGACCTTCGCGACGACTGCGATGCGCTCGACGCCCTCGCGGCGGGCTTCCCGGCCGGCACCGTCACGGGCGCCCCCAAGATCAGGGCCATGGAACTGATCGACGCGCTGGAACCCGAGCGGCGCGGCCCCTACGCGGGCGCCGTGGGCTACCTCGACTTCCACGGCAACCTCGACACGGCCATCGCGATTCGCACCCTCGTCATTCGCTCCGGCCAAGCCTGGGTGCAGGCCGGGGCGGGAATCGTGGCCGATTCCGTGCCCGAGCGCGAGTACCAGGAGACGGTGCACAAGGCCCGCGCGCTCTTCGGCGCCATCGCCCACGCCGAGGAGGGGCTGGCATGATCCTGCTCATCGACAACTACGACTCCTTCAGCTTCAACCTGGTTCAGTCCGTCGGGGAGACGGGCCGCGAGGTCCAGGTTGCGCGGAACGACGCCTTGACGCCCGCCGAGGCCCTTGCGCGCGGGCCCGCGGGCATCATCATATCGCCGGGGCCGGGACGGCCCGAGGATGCGGGCATCTCGGTGGCGCTCGTCCGCGCCGCGCAGGACGTTTGTCCGGTGCTCGGCGTGGGCCTGGGGCACCAGGCGCTGGCCCGCGCCTACGGCGCCGCCATTGCGAGCGCGCCCGTGATCGTTCACGGGAAGGCCTCGCCGGTGGCGCACGGGGGCGGCGGCATCCTGGAAGGAGTGCCCAGCCCGTTCATGGCGGGCAGGTACCACTCGCTCGTCGTGGCGCGCGAGGGGCTGCCCGCCGAGTTGGAGATCATCGCCCGGACCGGCGACGGCCTCATCATGGGCCTGAAACTCAAGGGCCGGGAAGTCTGGGGGCTCCAGTTCCACCCCGAGTCGATCCTCACCGAGCACGGCAAGCGGATCATCGCGAATTTCGTGCGGCGCTGCGGCGCCTGAGGTGCGCGCATGATCACCGACGCGATCAAGCGGCTCGTGGCGGGCGCCGGCCTTTCCGAGGACGAGAGCGAGGCGCTGCTGGCCTACATCATGGAGGGCAAGTGCACGGAAGCCCAGATCGGCGCCGTGCTGGCGCTCCTCAGGCGCAACGGCGAGACACCCGAGGAGATCGCGGGCTTCGCCAAGGCGATGCGCGCCAAGGCGCTGGCCGTCCCCTTCGCGGGCGAAAGCATGGATCTGTGCGGCACGGGCGGCGACGGCAAGGGCACGATCAACATCTCCACCGCCGCCAGCTTCGTCGTCGCGGCCTGCGGCGTCACGGTGGCCAAGCACGGCAACCGCGCGGCGACGAGCCGGAGCGGCGGAGCGGATGTGCTCGAGCGGCTCGGCCTGAAACTCGAGGCGCCGCCGGAGAAGCTCGCCCGGGCCCTCGAGGATGTCGGGATCTGCTTTCTCTTCGCGCGCGTCTTCCACCCGGCGATGCGTTTCGTGGCCCAGGCGCGGATCGACCTGGGCACGCGCACGATCTTCAACCTGCTGGGGCCCCTCACGAATCCCGCGGCGCCGCGCCGGCAGCTTCTCGGCGTCTTCTCGCCCGAGGCCGCGCGGCTCATGGCGGCGGCGCTCTGCCGCGTGGGCGTCGCGCGGGCGTGGCTGGTCCACGGCGCGGGCGGCGTCGACGAGGTGAGCCCGGCGGGCCCGACGCGCGTCTGGGAGGTGGAGGGCGGCCGCGTGCGGGAGCGCGTCGTCGCTCCGGCCGATTTCGGCCTGCCGGTGCGAGCGCTCGATCTGATCCGCGGCGGGGATGCCGCCCGCAACGCCGAGGTGATGCGCGCCGTCCTGCGGGGCGAGGAGAGCCCGGCCCAGGAAGCCGTGCTCATGAACGCCGCCGCCGCCCTTTTCATCGCGGACCGCGCCGCCGACCTCAAGGACGGCGTCGCCCGCGCCCGCGAGGCGGTGGCCAGCGGCGCGGCCGCGGCCAAGCTCGCGCGGCTCATCGAGTACATGGCGGAGTGACGATGAGTTTTTACGACGAGGTCAGGGCGATCAAGGAGCGCGAGATCGCGGCGCTCCGAGGCGCCGAGCGCGGCCTGGAGGCGCGGGCCGCCGCCGCCGCGCCCGCGCGTTCGCTGCGCGCGGCGCTGAACGCCGATCCGCCCGCCATCATCGCGGAAGTCAAGCGGGCCTCGCCGTCCAAGGGGGTGATCCGCGCGGACCTGGACGCGGCGGCGCAGGCGCGGAAATACGCCGCGGGCGGGGCGGCCGCCGTGTCCGTCCTGACCGAGGAGACGTACTTCCGCGGCTCGCTGGCGGACCTGGCCGCGGCGAGGGCGGCGGTTGAAGTGCCCCTTCTCCGGAAGGACTTCATCCTCCATCGGCGCCAGTTGCTCGCGGCGCGCGCCAACGGCGCCGACGCGGCCCTCCTGATCGTCGGGTTCGCGGGGCCCGAGCGCCTCGCGAAGCTGCTGGCGGCCGCGCGCGCGGTGGGGCTCGAGGCCCTGGTGGAGGTGCACGACGAGGAAGAGCTTGCCCGCGCGGTCGGCGCCGGCGGCGAGCTAATCGGCATCAACAACCGCGACCTCCGGACGCTCCGGGTCGATTTGGCGGTCAGCGAACGGCTCCTGCCCCTGGTGCCCGCGGGGTGCACGGCGGTGGTGGAAAGCGGCGTCGCCGGACCGGCCGATGCGGCCCGACTGCGGCGCGCCGGCGCCCGGGCGTTTCTCATCGGCGAGTATCTCTCGCGCGCCGCCGATCCGGCCGCGGCCATCAGGGAGCTGCGCGGTGGATAGCGAAGCGCCGCGCATCAAGATCTGCGGCATCACCTGCCGCGAGGACGCCGAGCGCGCCGTCGAGCTCGGCGCGTGGGCCCTCGGATTCGTCTTTCATGCCGAATCCCCGCGCTGCATCCGTCCCGAGGAAGCGGGCCGGATCGCGGCGGCGGTGGGCGGGGGCGTCGAGAAGGTCGGCGTCTTCGTCGACGCGGAGCCGGCGGCGATCCGGGCGACGGCGGCCGCGGCCGGGTTGACGGCGGTCCAGCTCCACGGGCGCGAATCGCGCGCCATGCTCGATGAGCTGCGGCGCGGCGGGCTGGAGGCCTGGAAGGCGTTTCGGGTGGGCGCGGCGCTGCCCGCGGAGGAGATCGCGCCGTTTCAAGGCTGCACGCTGCTTCTGGACGCGTTGGTCAAGGGCATGGCCGGCGGCACCGGCACTACTTTTCCCTGGGATCTCGCGACGGAGGCGAAGAAGCTCGGCCGCGTGATTTTGGCCGGCGGCCTGAACCCCGGCAACATCCGGGAGGCGATCCGGCGGGTGCGGCCCTATGCCCTCGATGTGGGGAGCGGCGTCGAGCTGCGGCCCGGAAGGAAGGATCCCGCGCTCCTCGCGCGGCTTTTCGAGGCGGCGGCGGGGATGTGAGGCGTGCCGGCTAGCCGCGGCCGGAAGTCCTGGGTACGCCGCTCCGGGAAAGACGCTTGCGGATCGACTTGACCCGCTCCTTGTCCTCGCGCCGGCGCCTTTCGGAGGGCTTCTCGTAGAACCGGCGTTTTTTGACTTCCTTGAGGATGCCCTCCTTGGAACAGATGCGCTTGAAGCGCTGAATCAGGCGGTCGGGATTCTCTCCCGGACGGGCGGCGACGCGAACGGACACTCGGCAACCTCCTTTGCGGTGCAAACCACAGTTTGAAGCTCAAGACCTAACTATACGCATCATCGGACGGCCCCGCAAGCGCCTTCACGGCGGCCGGCGGTCAGCGGACGTCCTTGAACGCCTCGTAAACCGCGTCGGCCGTCATGGCCGTCAGGATGCCCTCCCTGCGGGCGTCGTCCGCCAGAACGGCGCTCACTTGGCCCAGGATCTTCAGGTAACGGCGCTGACCCTCGAAGGGCCCGGAGAGCGGGCCGGCGATGAGGACCACGATGTGCGCGGGGGTGCCATCATCGGCCTCGAAGGGGATTCCCTTGCGCGAGAGTCCGACGGCCATGATGAAATCGCGCACGGACGCGACCTTGGCGTGGGGCATTGCGCAGCCGCATCCCATGGCCGTGCTCATGTCGCGCTCGCGCTGCTGGACGGCGCGGAAAAGCTCGTCGCTATCCGTGACGGCGGGGTGCCGCGCGAGAAGGTCGACCAGTTCCTTGATCGCCTTGCTCTTGTCCTCCGCCGCGAGGTTGATTATCCTCTCGCGCTGGAGAAGCGCCGGCGGTTCCGGAACTTCCTCGGGAGACTGGAATGCACTGGGTCCTTCAGGCGTCATGCTCGCGAACGTACACGCGGCCGTGGCTTCAGGTACAAAGCTCGTATTATACGCCGGGATCGCGGGATCGGGAAGGTCGATGGCCGTCATGACACGCCCGTTTTCGATCCGCGCCGCGCTGCGGAATCTGGCTGGAGACAGAGGCCTGCGCCTCGCGGCCGCTTCGGGCGTGTTTGCCGCGGCGAGCTTTTTCCCCTTGCCGTGGGGGCTCGGCGCCGTGCTGATGCTGGGAGCCCTGGTCCCTCTGCTGGAGGCCGCGCGCGGCGCGGGCTGGCGCCGCGGAGCCTGGTACGGGGCGGTGATGGGGCTGACGGCCGTGGCCGGCGCGTTCCACTGGCTGCTGCCCTTGATCGCGCGTTTCAGCGGGCTGCCGCTGCCGATCGCGTTCCTGGGCTTTGCGGCCGCGGCGGCCTGGGGGGCGGTGTTCTGGGCGTTGTTGGGCGCCCTGTGGGGCTCGCGGCGCGCCGGACCGCTCCTTGTCGTGTTTATGCCGGTGGCGCTGGAGTGCGTGTGGCCGCGCGTCTTCAGGTGGCATTTCGGCGATCCGCTCGCCGAGATTCCGGTGCTGGCCCAGATTTCCGACCTCGCCGGCATGTCGGGGCGGAGCCTGCTGGTTCTCACCGTGAATTACGCCTTGTGGCGCGTGACCCTGTGGTGCCGGCGCAGGATCCCGTTCCCGCGCGCCGCGGCGGCAACGGCGCTGGCGTTCCTGGCGGCGACGGCGGCCTACGGCGCCTATTGTTTCACGCTTCCCGCGGCGCTCGCTCCGCGGCTCGATGTCGCCCTCGTCCATGCCGCCATCGCGTTGGAGGACAAGCACGCGGCTCTGGCCGATGCCTCCTACGTGCGGGACGGCGCCGGCGTGAAGGTCTGGCGCGGTCCGCGGTATCGCGCGCTGGAGCGCGAGCTGATCGGGCGCGGCAAGGGCGCCGCCGCCGACCTGGTGGTCTTCCCCGAGGCGGTGCTGTGGCTGGACCGCGGCGAGCAATCCTCCCGTCTGGCGCCCGAGATCGGCGCGGCGGTGCTCGTGGGGTGCGATGTGTCGGAACTCGTTCCGGGGGATCCGCGGCCGCGGATTTACAACGGCGCGGTCCTGGAGACAGGGAGCGGGCGGCAGTTCTATTTCAAACATCGGCTGATGCCTTTCGGCGAGGAAGTGCCCTTCGGCCGTTGGGTTCCAGCCATCGCGCGGCTCGGGCGCGCCGCCGGCATCGGCATGTTGGATGCCGGCGATGGCGCGCGCGTCATGACGCTGGACGGACACAGGCTCGCCCCGCTGATCTGCTACGAGGCCACCGTGCCGGAGTATGTCGCGGAGTTCGTGAAGCAGGGCGCGGAAATTCTCGTCAACATCACCGAGGACGGCTGGTACGGGTGGACGGGCGAACCCTACCAGCACCTCCTGCTGGCGCGCAGCCGCGCCATCGAGAACCGCCGAACGCTCCTGCGCTGCGTCAACAACGGGGTGACGGCCATCGTCGACCCGTGGGGGCGTTTGACCGCGGTCGATGCGGACCCGGCGCGGCCGGGCATCGTGCGCGGGAGCGTGGAACTGCGTTCGGACTTGACGCCCTTCACGCGCTGGCACGCCTGGCAGCGCGGCGCGTTTGTGGCCGCGGCGGCCGCCCTGGCGCTGTGGCGCCTGCGCCCCCGCCGCGACTGACGGCCGTTGTTTCGGCATGCATCTTGCTGCAAGTATTGCTTGACCGGCCCGAGGCGGCCGAAGTATAGTAAGGGCGTGAGCCGGCCGCCGTGCTCGGCGGCTGAAAGCGTTCGGCTCTAACATTTTTTCCCGGAAAGAGTTGCGGAGCGGACTCCTTCGTGGACTACAGCCTTAGACCCGAGCTCGGCGCGGTGCAGCGGCTCGAGTTGCGCCTGTCGCCCGCCATGATCCAGTCCATGGAGATTCTGCAGCTTCCGTCCCTGGACCTGCAGGAGAGAATCGAGGCCGAACTGGAGGAGAATCCCGTCTTGGAGGTCGCCGAACCGGAGTCTGCCGCGTCCGTCGAGGGCGAGGCCGGGCCGGGGGAAGGAGGGGCGCCGGACGCCGCGGCGCCGGAGCGGCCGGAAGCCGCCGGCGAGGGCGAGTTCTCCAAGATCGAGGACCTGAGCGCCTCGACGCTGCCTGAGTGGGATGACGATGAGTACGTCGGACGCCGCGCGGGCGCGCGGGCGGGCGAGGACGATCCCAAGCTGGGGGCCATGCAGAACGTCGAGAGCCGCCCGATGACCCTGGGGGAGCACCTCGAGGGCCAGCTCGCCTTCGTGTCCGACGACGCCCGCGCCGTGGCGCTCGCCAGGGAGGTTATCGGCAATCTCGACGACAACGGCTACCTGATGGGCTCGCTGGCGGAGATCGCGGGCAGTCTCGAGGCCTGGACCCCGCCGCCGTCGGCCGAGGAACTGGAGGCGGCCTTGAGCCTGGTCCAGTCCCTCGATCCCCCCGGCGTGGGCGCGCGCGATCTGCGCGAGTGTCTGCTCCTCCAACTGGCGCGGGAGCGGCCCGCGCCGACGCCCGAACTGCGCCTGGCGCGCGAGATCATCATGCGCTACCTGGACGAACTGGGCCGGAACAGCTTGCCGCAGATCGTCAAGGAAGTGCGCCGCACGGCGCCCGAACTCGGCGCGATCGATGTCGATGACGTCAAGAACGCCCACAGGATCATCGCTTCCCTGGACCCCAAGCCGGGTCGGACCTTCGGCGGGACGCGCCCCAAGTACATCCGCCCCGACGTCATCATCGAGAAGATCGACGGCCGGTACGAGGTGCGCCTGGAGAACGGCTACTTCCCCCGGCTGACCCTGAAGAACGAGTATCGCGCCCTGATGACCGGCGGGAGGAGCGATTCCGAGACGCGCAAATTCCTGCGGCGCAAGTTCCAGGACGCCGAGTTCCTGCTCAAGGCCCTGAGCATGCGCGACCACACGCTGCAGCGCATCGCCGGGGAGATTGCGGCCCTCCAGGAGGGTTTTTTCGAGAAGGGCGTGGAGCACCTGCGCCCACTCAGGCTTCAGGACGTGGCCGAGCGCCTCGGGATCCACCTGTCCACCGTGAGCCGCGCGATTTCGGGCAAGTACCTGCAGTGTCCCCGGGGCGTGTTCGAGATGAAGTTTTTCTTCCCCGGCGGCGCCAGCCGCCAGGACGGGACCAGCGAGTCGCGCAACAGCGTGATGGCGCGGCTCAAGGATTTGATCGCGAAGGAGGATCGCAGCCGGCCCCTCAGCGACGAGGATCTCGCCGTGGAGCTCAAGAAGCAAGGAATCGCGATCTCGCGGCGGACGGTGACGAAGTACCGCGAGGCCGAGGGCATCGCGGCGTCGCGGGAGCGAAAGGTGTACTGAGGGCGGAGAGGCGGCGGGGGCGGGCCGCGCGGTCCCGGAGGGAGAAGCGGAAGAGAGGCATGATCGAAGTCGAAGGGTTGCGGAAACGCTACGGCCGGGCGGTGGCGCTCGACGGGATCTCGTTCCGGGTGAACGCGGGCGAGGTCGCCGGGTTCGTCGGCCTGAACGGCGCCGGCAAGACGACGGCGATGCGCATCCTCTGCGGCTTCATGCCGCGCGATGCGGGCGCCGTCACGGTGGGCGGCATCGATGTGGGAAAGGACTCGCTGGGGGCGCGGCGGCTGCTCGGGTATCTTCCCGAGGGCGTGCCGTTGTATCCCGAGATGCGCGTCGAGGAGTTCCTGCGCTACCGGGCGGGGCTCAAGGGGCTCGGCGGCGCCCGGGCCCGCGGCGCGGTGGCGCGCGTGCTGGCGAGCTGCGACATCGCCGATGTCTCGCGCCGCATCGTCGGACAGCTCTCCAAGGGCTACCGCCAGCGCGTGGGCATCGCCGACGCCTTGCTCGTGGATCCTCCGTATCTGGTGCTGGACGAGCCCACCGTGGGGCTCGATCCGCTCCAGGTGCGGAGGCTCAGGGATCTGCTCAAGACCATCGGAGCCTCGCGGACGATCATCTTCAGCACGCATATCCTGGCGGAGGTCGAGGTCGTGTGCGATACGGTCATCGTGATCCACCGCGGGAGGATCATCGCCCGCGGGAGGATTCCCGACCTCATCGCGCGGGCCGCCGCGGGCACCTCGCGGCCGGCCACCTTGGAGGAAGCCTTCGTCGCCTTGGTTCGCGACGCGGAGGCGCGCGATGTGGCGTAGCACCTACTGGGTTTTCAGGCGCGATTTCGTGGCCTATTTCTACAGCCCGGCGGCCTACGTCACCATGGCGGGCTTCCTGTTCCTGAACGGCCTGGTGCTCAACTTCGAAATCGGGCCGGGGCGCGCGGGGGGCGACGTGGACATCGCCCTGCGGCTCCTTTTCGGGAACTTCTTCTTCTGGATCCTGGTTCTGGCCGTGCCGCCGCTGGTCACCATGCGGCTCCTCGCCGAGGAGCGGCGGAGCGGCACGGCGGACCTGCTCATGACGGCGCCCGTGCGGACCAGCGCGGTGGTGCTCGGGAAGTACGCCGCGGGCTTCCTCTTCACGGCCCTGGTGTGGAGTCTGCTCCTGGTGGACCTGGCGTTCCTGGCGGCGCGCCTGCCCGCGGGCTCGGAGATGGATTGGGGCAAGGTGGCCGCGATCTATGCGGGGATCCTGGGCCTGGAGGCCTTCTTCACGGCGGTGGGGCTGTGGGCCTCGGCCTTCAGCCGCAACCAGGTCGTCGCGGCCGTGATGGCCCTGACGGCCAACATGGTGATCTTTCTGGTGGGAACCTACCACCAGCTTTTCTCCGACGAGCCGTACGAGCAGCTTCTCTACAGCTTCGTCAGCGTGATCAGCCACTTCGTGCGGGATTTCGCGGTGGGGGTCGTGGACCTGCGGTATCTGGCCCTCTACGCGCTGGGCGCCGCGGTCGCGCTGGGGGCGGCCATCTGGACTTTCGAGGCGCGGAAATGGCGATGACGCTTCGAGGCGCGGAAATGACGGTGACGCGGATTGCAAGGTGGTGCTGCGGCGTTCTGAACGCGCTCTTGATCGCTTACATCGTGCTGGTGGCGGGGGCCGTCTTGTACCACCACCCGGTGAGATTCGACCTCACGGCCAAGGCCGTGCGAACCCTCTCGGACGATACGAGGAATTGCCTTAGGAGCCTCAAGGAACCCGTGCGGGTGATCGTCGCCTTCGGGGAGGCGGATCCGGTCAAACGCATGGTCGCGGGACGCGTCTTCCAGGAGGCCCAGGATTGCCTGAGGGAGTACACCCTCGCCAGCGCCAAAATTCAGGTCATCGACGTGATCAACGTCTACCAACGCCAGGAGGCGTGGCAGCAGGCGCGGGAGCGCTTCAAGCTCACCGATGCCAACCGCGTGACCTTCATGGCGGGGGCGCGGCAGCTGGACGTGCGCCTGGAGGACATGGCCTCCGTCAAGTACGGCCGGCCGGGCTCTCCGCCCATGCTGGAATCGATGCATATCGAGCGTGCCTTCACGGCGGCGCTCAGGCGCCTGCAGGGCGAGCCGTGCAAGGCCTACCTGCTGGTGAACGAGGGCATCCGCGGGCAGAGAGGGCCCGATCCGGGCAATCCCGGCCCGGGGGGCTTGAGCGCCTTCGTGGCGGAGCTCAAGGCCAACAACTACGATGTGCGCCTCCTGGATCTGGCCCGGGAAGGCAAGGTGCCGGCGGATTGCGAGGTGCTCCTGGCGGTGGGCCTGTTGGGGCCGCTGCCGTCGGAGTTGCGGGCGGTGGAAGCCTATCTGGAGGGCGGCGGCAAGTTCTTCCTGGCCCTCAACTGGCAGTACTCGTACCACGGGCTCGCGTTCCTGGAGGACTGGGGCGTCGCGGTCCTGCCGGCCTGGGTGGTCATGGAGCACCAGATCGCGGGCACGAAGATCCAAACCGAGCATGTGCTTGTCACCGAGTTCGACGAGCTGCACCCCATCATGCGGAGATTCGAGAAAGGCCGCTTCCGCATGCAGATGACCTACGCGCGGCCGCTGGGCGGGGCCAGGGGTCTGCACGGGGAGAGCGTGCCGATCGTCGGCGTCAACGCCGCGAACATCTGGGGCGAGCGCAAGGCGGGCACCGCCGACCGGCCGTGGGTGTGCGAGGCCGGCGACTTTCCGTCGGCGCCCGACGGCTTGAGCGTGGGCCGCGCGCTGGAATGCCGCACCGAGCGGGGCGCGGTCACGCGCATCGCCGTCTTCGGCACCTGGACGTTTCTCGGCAACGAGCGGCTGTACGAGTTCGACCACGCCTCGGTGCTGCACAACACCCTCTGGTGGCTGATCGGCCGCGAGGAGCAGGCGGGCGTTAGGGATCCCGAGGTCGTGATCCGCAACATCGGCTTCGATCCCGAGGGCAAGGTCCGCGGCACGCTGGCTTGGGCGCTGCTCGCGATCGTGCCGGGCTGCGCGGCGCTCGCCGGCGTGATCATCCTGTTCGCGAGGAGGAAGTGACGTGACGAGGTGGAGTACGACGCTGGCGCTGGCCCTGGCCGCCGGCGCGTTGACGGCGTGGTGGGTGTTGGTCGAACGCCCGCGCATGGGGGCGGAGCTCTTCCCGGGACGCATTTTCTTCAGCTTGATGCGCGAGGACATCGAGCGTTTCGAGATCCTTCGGCCCGGCGCACGGATCGTCATCGCGCGGGGCCTGCCGGGCCAGTGGCGCATCGAGGCGCCGCTGTCCTACGACGCCGCCGTGGGCCCCGTCGACGTGCTCGTGGGCGCCGTCGTGTTTCTCGAATCCAAGCTCGACGTGGACGAGGGTGCCGAGGGCGCCTTCCCCGCGGCGGGGCCCGCCGTGACCCTGCGCTTCCGCGCCAGGGGCGAGGAGCACGTCATCGAGATCGGCAACCGGCACATGTCGAAGAATCTGGCCTACTACCGCTGCGCCGGGCGCGTGTTCCTCGCCGAGGAGGTGCTCAAGGTGCAGTGCGAGCGGCCCTTCGACGATTGGCGCGACCGGACGGTCGTGCCGCTGCGGCCCGATGAGGTGGGGGGCGTGGCGATCCGCGGCGGGGGGCGGAACGTGGTCCTGGAGCGGGCGCCGCAGGGCTTTTGGCTCATGCGGTCGCCGCTCTCGGCGCGCGCCGACGGCGCGTTCATCCAGCGGCTGCTGGACAGCCTGAACTGCTTGTCCGCCCTCCAGTTCCTGGGGGATGACGGCAAGGCGTCGCCGGCGGACTACGGGCTGGATGCGCCCCGATGGGAAGTCGCGCTGACGCCGCTGGCGGGCGCGGAGCGGATTGTGCTCGCCGTGGGCAAGGCGCGGGAGGGCGCCGTTCCGGCGGAGGTGTACGTCAAACGCGAGGACAAGCCGCAGATCTTCCGGGTTGAGGACGGAATCTCGGGCATGCTCGCCATCGATAGCGATGATCTGCGCGAACAGCGGGTTCTGCCTTTCGCGGGGGCCGGCGGGTGGGTGCGGAGCGTCGCCGTGCGCGGCCCCGCGACGGAGTATTCGCTGACGCGCTCCGGCCCCGAGGGCGATTGGCTGCTGGTCAACAGCCGGTCGGGGCGGCAGTGGAAGACGCCCCGGCAGCGCGGCGAGGAGCTCGTCGATTCCATCGGGCAGCTCAGAGTGGGACAGTTCCTGCCGGAGCGGCCGATGGGGGCGGAGCGCCTGCGCGTCAGCGTCACCGTGGATGGTCTGCCGGACCCCATGGAACTTATTTTCGGCGACGAGTCCGGCGAGGGGCGGTGCCTCGCCCGCCGCAAGGGCGTCGAGGGCGAACCGGACGAGACCATCGAGATCAGCAGCTCCCTTGCCGGGAGGCTGCCCGATGACATCTGGTGGCAGCCCCTCGTGCGGGCCGAGATTTCCGAGGCCGCGCTGCTGGCGTTCACGCTCAGGACGTCGGAGGGGAGCTGGCTGCTGTTGCGGACGGTCGCCTGGAGCGCCGACGGGTTCCCTGGGACGGCCATCGATCAGGGCCTCGTCGAGGAGGCGGTGAAGCTCATCTGCGCCCCGACGGCGGTGTACTTCGAACCGTCTCCGAGGCCTTTGGAGGAGATGAAGCTCACGCGAGGCCTCGCCCGCGCCCGGGTGGGCATCTCCCAGCAGCTCGGCGAGTTTCCCTACTACGAGCTGCTCGTGGGCGCCCGGGTGGATCCCCCGCGGGAACTGAGCTACGCCAAGCTGGACAAGGACGACCGGGTGATCATCCTCGACCCGGCGCCGCTCCTGGCTTTGGGCAAGCACCTGGGCGAGGTGTGCAAACCGTAACCGCGCCGCGGCGGCGCCCGGCGACGCGGCTACTTGAATTCCTTGGGCGGCGTTTCCTTGGGATCGACCTTCATGGCCGTGAAGGTGCCGCCCGTCTCCTGGGCGAGCTTGGCCAGGAACTCGTTGGCGCGTTTCAGGTCCGGGTGGGAGACTCCCGCCATGTTCACGTGGTAGAACCCGAAGGTGTGGATCTTGATCTTCCGGAAGCGGTTGAGTTTCCGGATCTCGTTGAGCAGTACATCGAGGTCGTCGATTTTGTCGCCGTCCTTGCTCGGGAGGCCGTCCGAGAGGAAGTAGATCGTGTTGACGCCCGCGTCGCTGGCGAAGGCGTCCTTCAGCGCCAGGAGCGTCGCCGTGTTGCCGTCGATCCTGAGGTTGCGCACCCAGTCGCCGCACTTTTTCTGTGTGGCCGGCGACACGCCCAGGCTCGTCTTGTTGAACTTGAGCACCTTGTCGTGGAAGGCGATCACGTTGACCCGGGTGGGGGGCTTCAGGCCCTGGAGGGCCTTGACGAGGTGGCGCTTGGCCATCTCGATGCGCGACCAGTACCGAGCCAGGCGCTCGTTCTCCGGGGTGAGCTTCTCCTTGGGCTGCTCGACCACCTTGGTCGCATCGGCGCCGCTGACGCTGGTGAGCCCCGGGATGTCATCCTTCTGGACGAGTCCCATCGAACGGGAGATGTCCAGCACGAACACGGCGTTCTTGCTGGAGACCGGGACGCCGAAGAACTGCGGGTCGTCGTCTCCGCCCAGGCGCCGCACGGAGCGCTTCCCTTCCTGTCTGACCTTGGCGGGGTCGAACCTTTCCTTGGAGGCTTCCCACCACTTGCGCCAGTCCTCGATCTGTTCCATGGTCTCGCCGGTCAGATCGATGAGCGTCTGGCGGATGTTGTAGAACACCGCGTCCTTGGTCTTCTTCTTGCTCCAGGCGTCGACCAGATCGATGAGCACCGGCACCGCGTCCTTGGGCTTGCGCTTGAGGGTCGCGTTGAGCGCCGACTCGATCACGCTCACCGTGTCGTCCTTGAGGCCGGCCAGGATGATCGCGACGCCCTTGTCGCCCTTCATCTCGGCGGCGACATCGACGGCCAGCACCCGGGCGTTGACGGTCTTGCCGTGGGCCTCGTCCAGGAAGTACTTGAGGCACTCGTCGCCGCCGAAGGCGGCGAGGGCGGCGACCAGGTGGTCGAAGCAATCGGAGGACATGTCGGTCTTCATGGCGGCCAGGGCGAAGATCTTCCGGGCGTACTTGACATCGTCCGTCGCCGCGAGCTGCATGCCGAGATCCTTGACCTTGTCGAGGTCCTCCCCCTTGACCGCCTTTTCCAGGGCGCTGTAGACGCGGTCGAGGTTTTCGGCGGCGGCGCGGGCCGCCCCGGCCGGGAGCAGAAGCGCGGCGACGCAGGCCGCGAAAAACGCGGGAACGAGAGTTCTCATGCCATACCTCCGGGCAGTTGGTTCCGCCTCACCTAGATGATTATGAATCCGCCGGGGCCGCGAGGCAAGCTCGCGTCCGCCCGCGCGGCCCCGGTCCGCCGGCCGGACGCCGCGCGAGCCGTTGCCGCGGCGCATTTTGCATCCCGCGGGAATGCCCGTTACAATACCGCGATCGGAGGTCCCGGCGCGCCGGGCCGAAGGAGCGACCATGCGCACACGCCTGACTTTGCTGGCCTGTTTTTTCGGAGCCGGGCTCGGGGCCGAGTCCTGCCTGCGCGTCGACCAAAGCGTGCGGGGCGTGCCGGGGATGGAGCCCGACCGGGCGGTGATCCAGCGCCTCTGGATCGCGGAGGACAAGGCGCGGGTCGACGAGGCGGCCGGCGGACCGGACGCCTGGGCGCCGCGGTATCTGCTCAGGACCGACCGCGATCCCGCGGCCATCTACGAACTCATGCCGGCGACGAAGACCTACCGGCAGTGGGAGGAGCTGGAAAACCTCCAGCGCGACCGGGCGGTCAACGAATGCCAGATCCTCGATGGGATCATGAAACTGCCCGCGGCGGAACGCGCCAAGGCCCTTGCGGCGCAGTACCTGCGCGAGGATCTCACCCGCGTCGTCGAGGTCGTGAGCGAGCCTGCCGCGCAGCGCACGGTGGGCGGCCGGCCGTTCGAGTGCCGGCGCGTGCGCATCATCGAGAACGGCCTCACGGTCCTCGACGCCCAGGTCACCGACCAGATCGGCCGCGGGCTCGACTACTGCCGGCTGTACCGCCAGCTTGGCGCGTTCTCCGACGAGGTCCTGGCGAAGGCCGGCGAGATCAAGGGCTTCCCGCTCGCGGCGACGATCGCGGTGGTGACCCAGCGGCTCACGACCTACCATACGCTCAAGATCGAGGTGACGGATCTGGCGGAAGCGGATGTCGCGCCCTCGTTCTTCGAGCTTCCCGAAGGCTGGACCAAGGAGGAGAAGGCCCTGAGGGAGCCGTGCCGCTGGCGCCTGTGCGATAAGACCGTGGAGACCGCGAACCCCGGCGAGCGTTGGGATTACAAGGGGCGGCGGCACTACTTCTGCAGTCCGAAGTGCAAGGCGGAGTTCCTGAAGGAGCTGAAGGCCGTTCTGGCCCGCGGCGGGCGCGCGGAAGAGCTGCTCGAGGGTCGACGGCCGGCGGCGGGACCGACGGCGCGGTGAATGCCGCGGCGGCGCGGGTCGGGCTACTCGCTCGCGGGGGGCGCCGCGGCCTGCTCGGCGGCGGCCTTCGCGGCGGCTTCCTTCTGGCGGAAGAACGCGGTCTTCGTGCCCTCGAACTTCCTCAGCGCTTTGCGGTCGGCGTGCGAGAGGCTGCCCAGCTTGGCCTTGAGCGTGCGGCGCGCCTGCCGCTTCGCGAGGCGGCGCTCCTTGCGGTCGAGCTTTTTAGTGTTCGCCATGGTCGATGTTCTTTCCGCAGCAGAAGTCGTCGAAAAATGGTCGGGGTGAGTGGATTCGAACCACCGACCTCAGCGTCCCGAACGCTGCGCTCTAAACCAAGCTGAGCTACACCCCGGAGATCGGCCAATTGTACAGGGCGCCGCGCGGGTTGCAAGACCCTCCAGGCCGATCGCAGGCATCTGTGGTATCGGCCGGGGCGGGGCGGCGCTTCATTCCATGATGGTGACCACCGTCCGTAACGGTAGGAAGTCGTAGAGGAAGTCGGCATCGGCTTTTGCGACTCGGATGCAGCCCTGGGAAGCCTCCTGGCCGATTCCCCGGCCCTCGCGCGCCTCGTGAATGCCAAGCCCCTTGTTCTGAGTGTCGTCGAAACCCAGCCAGCAGCACCCCAGTTCGTTGGCGGGGTCGCCGGCCGGAATCACGGGCCGGCCCGGGCGGAACCAGTCGGGGTTGCGCTGCTTCTCCGCGATGACGAAGGAGCCCGCAGGGGTGCGGTTGCCCTTGCCGATGCCGCAGCGCATCTCTTTCAGGAACCTCCCGCCGTAGGTCACCCAGAGGCGGAACTCGCGCTTGGAGACGAAGACCTCAATGGGCCGGTTGAGGACCTTCAGCGTCTCGCCCGGGTGGATCGTGTCGCGGTTTAGGTTGTTGATGCGCTTGATGGCTTCGACGGTGGTTCCGCGCCGGCCCGCCAGGCGCGCCAGGTTGTTGCCCGGACGCACGTTGACCAGTTCGGCCACCGAGTCGTCGCGCCAGTCGGAGAGCACGTAAGTCGAGGTGAAGCGCTCGAGGTGGGGGGCCAGGGCGTCACGGACGGCGGGGTCTTTCATGTACAGCCGGGAAAGCTGCTCCCAGGCGGCGTTTCGGCGGGCGGCGTCTTCGCTCCGTAGAGCCGCGAGGGCATCGTCGGGAATCCGCGCCGCGGCTCCCGCGGGAGGCGGCGCGCCGGACTCCGCGGGCTCCCGCGCGATCGGAACGCCGGACCAGATCCGATCGAAGAGGCTCCTCGCCGTCTTGCCCCAGTGCGGCAGTTCGCCGCGGTACCAGCCGTACGCCCCGACGCCGACCGCGACGACAAGCAGAAGGAAGAGCAGACGTCTCATGCGATTCTCCGCGCGCCGTGTCCGTGCGGCATTATAGGCCACCTGGGAAGCGACGCCAAGAAACGTCCGCCGCGGCGGAGCGGCGCCCGCGCGGATGGCCGCGGAGCTAGCCGGCCAGCGCGGTCTTCGCCTGCTGGACGAGCTTGGCGAACGCGCCGCCGTCGCGCACCGCCACGTCGGCGAGCGCCTTACGGTTGAGGGCGACTTCGGCCTTCTTGAGGCCGGCGATGAACTGCGAGTAAGTCATGCCCATGGCGCGGCAGGCCGCGTTGATGCGCGTCACCCACAGGCGCCGGAAGTCGCGCTTCTTCATGCGGCGGTGGATCGTCGCGAACTTGTCGCCCCGCGCGGCGGTCTCCATGGCCGTGCGGTACAGGACCGCGCGGGACCCCCAGAACCCTTTGGCGCGTTTCAGCACCCGCTTGCGCCGGCGATGGCGCGCAACCCCGTATTTTGCTCTCGGCATGGCGGTGTTCCTTTCGTCTTGCGCGCGCGGCCGCTAGATGCCGAGCAACGCTCGCATGCGCTTCTTGTCGCCGGTCTTCAGACTGGCGGGCCTGCGGAGACGGCGCTTCTGCTTGGCGGTCCGGCCCGAAAGAAGATGTCTGAGCCTGGATCTGCGCCGAACGAGCTTCCCGGTTCCGGTGACCTTGATGCGCTTCTTGACCGACTTGTTCGTCTTCATCTTCGGCATGGGATGCTCCCGGCGGCGCGCGTCCCGCCCCGCGCGGACGCGCGTCCGCTCACTTGGGCGCCAGGATCACGGTGACGCGGTTGCGCCCCTCGCGCTTCACCGGTTGCTCGATCTTCGCAAGGGTCTCGAGCTTCTTGGCGAACTCGCTCAGCCTTGCGCTCTCCTGTTCGATGTAGTTGAGTTCCCGCCCCCTGAAAATGAGGCTCACCATGACCTTGTGACCGCCCTCGAGGAAGCGTTGCGCGTGCCTGAGCTTGGTCTCGAGGTCGTGCGTATCGGTTTTGGGTCGGATCTGGATCTCCTTGCGCCGCTTCGATCCGGAACCCTTCTGAAGCTTGTGCCGTTTCTTGGTGGCTTGGTACTGGTGGCGCCCCCAGTCCAACAGCTTGCACGTCGGCGGATCCAGGTGCGGGGCGATCTCGACCAGATCTAGACCCTTCTCCACCGCGAGGGCCAACGCCTCGCGCACCGAGACGATACCCACCTGGGTGCCGTCGTCGCCGATCAGCCGGATCGGCCGATCGGAAGGCCGGTCGATGACCCGCTTGCGGTCATCCGACTGGGGCGGACCGTCATGTCTGCTGAACGCCATTCAGTGCTCACACCTCCCGGTCATAACCGCGCGCGCCGGCGCGCGCGGTCCCGGTTTCGCGGCGACGGCGCCTCCCCGCTCCGGCTCCGCCGGGCAAGCCGAGCGCGCTCTCCGACGTGTATCGGCGAATTCCACACAAGCTCGAAGATCACCATGGTAGGCACGGAAGCGGCCAATGTCAAGAGCCCGAAACCGGCGCTGCGGGTCCGGGCGGCGGCTTGAGCGCGATGCCGAGCTCCATGAGCTGCGCGTCGCTGACCGGGGCCGGCGCCTCGGTCAGGAGACAGCTTCCCCGCTGGGTCTTCGGAAACGCGATCACCTCCCTGATCGAGGTCTCGCCGGTGAGAAGGGCGGCGAGGCGGTCCAAGCCCAGGGCGATGCCGCCGTGAGGCGGCGCGCCGTAGCTGAGGCCTTCGAGCAGGAACCCGAAACGCGCGCGGGCCTCTTCCGGCCCGATATCGATGGCCTTGAACGCCGCCTCCTGTACCTCGCGCCGGTGCATACGGATGCTGCCGCCGCCGATTTCCACGCCGTTGACGACGATATCGTAGGCCCTGGCCTTGACGCGGGCCGGGTCGCGTTCCAGAAGCTCGAGATCCTCCTCGCGCGGCGCCGTGAAGGGGTGATGGACCGCGGTGAAGCCCCCGCGTTCCTCGTCGCGCTGGAAGAGGGGGAAGTCGACGACCCAGGTCGGCGCGAACTTCCCGGCGGGCGCCAGGCCGAGTTCGCGGCCGAGGCGGGTTCGGAGGGCGCCGCAGGCGGCCCTGAGAGCGGGCGAGTTCCCGCCGGCGAGGATGAAAGCCAGGTCTCCGTCCGCCAGGCCGAGCGCCTCGACCAGGGCGCCTTCCCGGGCGCCCTTGAAGGCTTTGGCGCCCGGCCCCGAGAGCGCGCCCGCCGCCCGCCGGAGCCACACGAACCCCGCGCCGCCGTCCGTCGCGGCCGCCGTTGCCAGCTCCTCGATCCGCGCCCGCGTGAAAGCGCCCTTTTCAGGCACGGCCAGTCCGATGGCGGCGCCGCGCGCCGCTCCTTCCCGCAGGAAGGGCACCTCGCTGTCGGCCAGGAGCGCGCACAGGTCCGTGAGCGGCGCTCCGAAGCGCAGGTCGGGGCGGTCGCAGCCGTAGCGCGCCATGGCTTCGTCATAGGTGATGGCCGGGATCGGGAGCGGGAGCTCGATGGCGAGAATCGACTTGAAGAGGAGGTGCAACATGCCGTCGATGAGCCGCCTGACGTCGGTCTCGTCGATGAAGGACATCTCGATGTCGATCTGGGTGAAATCGGGCTGCCGGTCGGCGCGCAGGTCCTCGTCCCGGAAGCAGCGTACGATCTGGAAGTACTTCTCGAAGCCCGCGACCATGAGAAGCTGCTTGAAGAGCTGGGGGGACTGGGGCAGGGCGTAGAACGTGCCGGGGTTGAGCCGGCAGGGGACGAGGAAGTCGCGGGCGCCCTCCGGCGTGCTCCGGGTGAGAAACGGCGTTTCGATCTCGAGGAATCCCTGCTCGTCCAGGTAGCGGCGCACGAGCTGGGAGATGCGGTGGCGCACCGCGATGTTGCGCTGCATGCGCGGCCGGCGCAGGTCGAGGAAGCGGTGCCTGAGGCGCACCTCCTCGTTGGGCTCCTCCTGGGCGAAGGATGCGACCTCGAAGGGCGGGGGGCGCGAGGGGTTGAGGACTGCCAGCTCGCGGACCGCGACCTCGACGGCCCCGGTCGGGAGGTCCGGATTGCGCATGCCCTCGGGACGGAGCCTGACCTCGCCGGCGACGGCGATGACATACTCGGGCCGCAGAGGCTCCCGCGGCGGCTCCTTGAACACGATCTGGACGATGCCGCTCCGGTCGCGGAGACTGCCGAACACGACGCCGCCGTGATCGCGGATGGTCTCCAGCCAGCCGTTCAGCGTGACCTTGGCGCCGGCGTGCTCGGCGCGCAGAAGCCCGCAGTGGTGCGTTCGTTTGCCGTCGGGGCCCATGCGATCCTTTCCGGCGAACCGCCCGGAATGGCGGAGCGCCAATGCGCGGTCCGCTAATGTACCATTTCGGCCGAAGAGGCCGCAAGGTGCCTGCGCGCCGTCAGTTGGCGGGCACGGACTTGGTGGGTGCCAGCAACAGGCGCGCCAGTTGGGCGGGAATCTCCATGCCGGCGCGAATATGGGTGTAAGCCGCCGTGCAGAATTCGCACAGCTCCTGAACGTTGCGCGGCCAGACGTACTCCTGGAGCACGGTTCGCGCCTCGCCCGAGAGCCGGATCGTCCCGGCGAAGTTGTCGGGTTTCCGGGCGCGCAGGAAATGGGTGGCGAGCAAGTCGATGTCCTCGGTCCGAGCCGAGAGCGGCGGAATGCGCAGGACCGGCATCTTCTCGGGGAAAAGGCCGCGGTCGAGCACTCCCGTATCGAACAGCTCCTCCATGGCGTAGCAGGTCGTTATGATGATCCGCCCGACCGCGGCGGGAAGGGCGCGACACAGCGTTTGCTGCGCCTCGAGAGACAGATTCGAGATCTCCTCCAGAACCAGCGTGTCCGCAACGTCGCCGGCGAGCGCAGCCAGCAGCTCCGCCCCAGCGGAGGAGTTCAGATCGAGGCATTGCGCCCAGCGCAGGCGCTCTTCGGGAGCGCGGAAGTGCCGGTGCATCGCCCGCGCCGTCGCCGTCTTGCCGCTGCCCTGGGGCCCCTCGATGCAGATCCAGCGCTCCTTGGGCGTCAGCGCGGTTATGGCGTGGAAGACTTCCTGAATCGTCGCGCTTCGGCCCAGCAGTCCGAAGAACCCCTGCGGCACGGCGGTGTGCGCCTGCGAGAGGATGCTCTCGAGCCGGTGCTGCGCCTCCCGCGCGGCCTTGAGCTCGATGGCGAGCAGCGTGCCGTCGTCCGGGGTTCCGTTGACGGCGGTCAGCGCGCTGGTGAGCATCTCGATGCCGGCCTTGAGATGGGCCTGCGCATCCGCGAAGAGCCCCAGCTTGGTCTCGGTGCGGGCCAGCGCCGTGGATACGAGGGCGAGGATCTCCTTAAGGCCGTGTTTCCTGGCCGTGGCCTCGGCGGCCGCCAGGTGCTGCGCCGCCCGGTCCAGGTCGCCCGCGCTGATGGCGAGTTCCAGGAGCCCCATCTCGTACCAGAAGTAGCCCTTCAGCAGGACGAGATTGAGGCGCTTCGCCATGAACAGGCCTTCCTTGAAGGTCAAGTAGGCCTGCTCGTACTGTTGTTCGCGCGCGAGCGCCCGGCCGGCGAAAAGCGATATCCACGTGACCAGGCGGTCGGAACGGGCCGAGCGGCTCAGCCGCAAGGCATCGTTGAAGCGCGCGAAACCATGATTGTCGCGCCCGGCGGCCAAAGCCATCAGCCCGTCCAGGAGCGCCAGCATCGCGTCGACGAGAGCGAAATCCTCGCGCTTCGCGGTGGAGGCCAGCCCCGTTCGGAGCATGGCGAGCGCCTCCGTCTTGCCCCGCGCCACGGCCGCCAGCGCCAGAAACAGCGTGGCTTCCGGGTGAAAGACGTCGCCCTTGGCGTAGGGGGTCTCCAGCAGCTCCCACACTTTGTGCCATTGGCCCAAAAGGCAGGCCACGTGCGCCTGCGCCAGGCGCAGGGAACGGGTCGTCTCCTCGTACTGGCTCTGGCCGGCGGCATCGGCGAGCAGTTTCTCGGCGGCGGGAATGGCGCCTTGGTCGGAGACGACGCGCGCGAGGATCGTGCGCGCCCGGAGGTGGGCCACCGGATTCTCGAATTCCTTGCTGAGGGCGAGGGCGGCGCCGCCGTTGGTTCTGGCCTCCTCGTGGTAGCCGAGGGCCCAGGCGCTCTCCGCCAGGATGAGTTGCGCGTCCAACAGGAAGACTCGGTTGCCCGTGCTCTCGATCTCCTTCTGGGCTTGGAGGGCGTAGCGGCGGGCGACGGTCGCATCGCCGCAGGCCGCGTGCATGGCCGCCAGCTCGACGAGACATTCGATTTCATCGTCCTTGAGCTGGAGGCGCTGGCAGGCCGCGCGGCAGATCTGAAGCTGGGAGATGCTTTTCGAGGCGTGGTTGCGGTAGCGCCAGAAGGCGGCCAGACAGCGCAGGCTCGCCGTCATTTGCCCGGGGCTCTGGCTGTTGCCGATGCGCTCCAGCGCGCGGGAGACCGCAACGATCGCCTCTTGCGGCTTGCCGAGGCGCATGAGGCTCTCCGCGTGCAGAAGCATCAGGCGCCACACGTGCGGATCGTCTTGCGTGTCCCGAGCGGCGGCAAGCGTGCGGGCCGTCGCGGCGGCGCTCTGGCGGTAATCGCCGCGGGCGTACAGAAGCTGCGCGACGGTGTGCGTCAACTGCGTCATGACGGCGGACCGCCCCGCCTCCTTGGCGGCGCGCAGCGCCTCGTCCGCGGCTTTGCCCGCCTCGACCGGGCGCCCGAGCTTGAGTCTGACCATGGCGAGCATCGCCAGCGTGTCGCGGCGCAGCGGGCCGCCCGCGTCGGGACGGGCGGCGAGGGTGTTGAGGCTTTCCTCCGCCTCGCGGTTGCGGCCCAGCGCCGCGAGCACCTCGGCTAGGAGGAACTCGGCCTCGGGTCCTTGCGCCGCCCACTCCGGGATCTGTTTGATGCGCGCCAGCACGTCGAGCGCCTGTTCTTCCTGGCTGGCGGCGTGCAGCGCGGCCGCGGCTTGCAGGCCGCAGCGCAGCGCCTCGTCGTTTCGGTCGGTGAAGAGGATGTGGGGAAAGAGCTCCGTGGCGGGCGCCTTGGCGGCGGCCAGGAACACGGCCGCCTTGTTGTGGAGGGTCCGGCGCGGCGCTTCGGGCAGGGCGCCGTACAGGATCTCTCGCGTGCTCCGCGTCGCGAACCGAAAGCGCTCGTTGTCGGCGATGAGGATCCCGCGCCGCTTGAGCTCGGTCAGGGCGCCCAGAATCCGCGCGGGCGGCGTCGTGGCGATGGTTCGCACCGCCTCGACGGTGAACGGCCCCGTCAGAATCGACAGATCCTCGGCGAGGCGGCGGGCAACGGGCTCCAGGGCATGAATTTTCTCCTCGATGTGCCGCCTGCCCGTGGATGGCAGCACGACATCGCCCAGCGACGCAAAGGTCGGCGCCCAACCCTCCGGACCGTGAAGCAGCTTTTCCTCGGTGACCAGCGCGTTGAGGATCGCCAAGGCGGCTCCCGGGCTGCCCTCGCTTTCCCGCACGACCTGATCGCAAAAGGAAGCCGGGAAGCGATGCTCGGGGAAGGTCAGGTCGATGAGCTCGCGCATCTCGTTGTGGCTCAGGGGTTCCAGGCGGACCGCGGCGAGCTGCCGCTTGACGTCCTGGAGCATCAAGAGCTGTGAAAGGGCCTGCGAGCGATGGTCCAGCGATGCGCTCAAGCAGGTCAGAATCCGAGAGTGGTACGGCGCCGCCGCCGTCTTCGCGGTCACCGCCCGGACGAACGCCGCGCAGCTCTCATGCGCCGCCTCGAAATCGTGGTACAAGAGGAGCACGGGCTGCTTCCTGCTGAGCTCCACGAGCCGTTCGATCACGGCGGCGTCCTGATTGTCCGTGCGGAGTTGCGCGGCGAGATTGGAGACGGCGTTCTCCGGCCCGAGCGTGAAGACCTGCGCGCCGCCGATCTGGGCGAAGAGCCGCAGCTCGCGGAAGAGACGGGCCTTGCCTAGCCCCTCGGCGCCCTCCAGCAGCACGATGGCGAATCTCCCGACGGGCAGCTTCACGGCTTGGATCGGCGCGGCGGCGCCTGCCGTGCCGATGCGATCGCCCGCCAAGTCCAGGCCGCGCATGAGCAGCGTCTGGAGGATGTGCATCTCGTGCGCGCGCCCCACGAGAGGATTGCTCCGGAGGTAGGCCTCGGCTGTCGCGGGCGTCTCGATGGGAATCGGCCGGCCGGCGGCCTCGGGCAGCGCGGCGAGGACTTCGGCGGCGGTGGAAAACCGGGCGGCCGGCTTCTTGGCCATGAGCCGCATGATAAGTTTGCTGACCGGCAGCGGGACTTGCGGGTTCAGCTCATGGGGCATGGGCGGCGTGTGTTCGATGTGGCCTTTGAGGATCTCGATGTTCGACTTGCCCTGAAAGGGCAGTTGCCCCGTGGCGAGACGGTAAAAGACGACGCCGAGGGAGTACAGATCCGTGCGGCGGTCGAGCATGGAGCCGAGGATGGCCTCCGGCGCGATGTAGTAGGCGGTGCCGACGATCTTCTTGCCGATGAAGCCGCGCTCGGTCACCGTGAGGCCGAAATCGATGAGCCTGACCCGGAAGCGGCCGGCCTTGAGCGCGCCGGCGTCCCCGGGCCGCATCTGGAGCAGCATGTTCTCGGGCTTGATGTCGCCGTGGACAAGGCCATGGTTGTGGAGGAAGTCCAGGGCGCGGCAGGATTGCGCGAGCGCCTCGCAGAAAGAGCCGGTGTCGTAGGCGCCCAGGGAGACGTTGATGTGCCGCCCGTCCACGAACTCCGAGGTGAAGAAGAACTCGCCGTCGTTCCAGTCGCGGCCGAAGTCGTAGGGCGGCACCAGGTGGGGGTGAGCCAGGTGCGCGACCGTGAGGAACTCGGACCTGAGGTTGGCGACCTGATTGCGGTCCATGACGTCCTTGCGCAGCTTCTTGAGCGCGACGTTGCGGCGCATCCACAGGTCCTCGGCCAGGAGGACCTGGCCCATGCCGCCCTGGCCGAGCCGATCGACGATCCGGTAACGCTCGTTGATGATCGTATCGGCGGCGGGCGCGGCATCGGCGGCCTTGTGGCGCGCGGACTGCTGCGCGCGCGCGGCGTCTTGCGCGGATTCGTTGCTGGCGGCTGAACTCATGCGCGGTTCTCGTTTCCCGCCGGCGGCCGGGCACGGCGACGCTCCGCGCACCGCGCGCGGGAAGCAAAGGCCCGCCGTCAAAGAAGGATAGGATGGCCTCGCCGCCGGGGCCATCCGCCGTCCGTCGCCGCCGCGGCGGCCGGATCACTCGAGCCGCTCGAGCGTGTTACCGGACCGGTGCAGGCGCCCCTTGATCTCGAGGGCCGTGATCGCGCCCAACACGTCCCCGATGGGGCGGCCGAGGGCCGCTGCGGCGGCATCGGGCGCGACCGGGCCGGACGGAAGCGCGTCGAGCACGGCGCTCTCCAGCGGCGTGAGGGGCGGGAGCGCGCAAACCCGGCGTCTGGACTTGAGCAACCGGTACAGTTCGCCGAACTCCGCCAGAACGTCCTCGGCCGAGGTCGTGAGCACCGCGCCGTCGCGGAGCAGCGCGTTGACGCCGGAAGATCCGGAGGAGTCGATCGGGCCCGGGACCGCGAAGACCAGGCGCCCTTGCTCGGCGGCGTGGCGCGCCGTGATCATTGTGCCGCTGCGCGTGCCGCCTTCGACCACGAGGACTCCGATGGACAGCCCCGCGATAATGCGGTTGCGCCGCGGGAAGTGATAGGCGCGCGGCGCGGTGAAGAGCGGCAGTTCCGAGAGCACGGCGCCCGCGCGGGCGATGCGTCCGGCGAGCGCGGCGTGCTCTGGGGGATAAAGGCGTCCGATGCCGCTTCCCAGGACCGCGATGGTGAACGTTCCGGCCCGCAGCGCTTCCTCGTGGGCGATCCGGTCGATGCCCCGGGCGAGCCCGCTCACGATGGGCAGATCGTACGCGGCCAGCTCTCGCACGAGGCGCACGGCTTGGCGCCGGCCGTAGGCGCTCGCCCGGCGTGTTCCGATAACGGCGACCGGGGGGGCGTCGTGGGGCGGTGGTTCGCCCCAGACCCATAGGATGAGGGGATGCGCCGGCGCGTGGGCGAGGAGCGGCGGATACCGGGGGTCGCCGACGGGCACGAGCGCCACGCCGCGGCGGGACGCCTCGGCGCGCTCCCGCTGCGCCGCGCGTTGGAGCGCGGGGTCGCGGAGGCGCGCCGCGAGGGGCGGCGGAAGGCCGGTGCGCGCCTCGAGGGCGCGGGCCTCCAAGGCGAAGAGGGCCGCGGGGTCGCCGCAGCGCTCGAGAATCTCCTTGCCGCGCAGGGGGCCGATCCCGCGGCACATGACGAGGCGGAGCAGGGCGTCGATCCGGTCCATGGCTTCCCCGGAGAAGGAGCCGGACGACGTTCGGGAAAGGCAGGACGATTGTAGGGGGCGGATCCGGCGGAGGGAAGGACCGGCGGCGATCGTTTCTTGACGCGGCGCGGCGGGTGGGGTCTAATAGCGCCTGCGCCGCAACAATGAGACGCCCGCCGTGCGGGGGGAAGATCGCGGTCCGACGCGAGGGCCGCGGGAGGCAGATCGGATGCATGCGACGAACGAGGGGTTGGTGGGGGCGAGCGGCGCGCTGCGAAGGCTTCTCGAGGATGCGGACGCGATCGCGCCGCGGGATGCCACGGTGCTGCTCACCGGCGAGAGCGGAACGGGGAAGGAGATGTTGGCGCGCTACATCCATGCCCGGTCGCGGCGCGCCGGCGAGCCGTACGTCACGTGCGACTGTGCGGCGCTCTCGCCCGCGCTCATCGAGAGCGAGCTCTTCGGCTTCCGCCGCGGCGCCTTCACGGGCGCCGTGCGGGACTCGCCCGGGTACTTCGCGTCCTCGCAGGGAGGTACGCTGTTCCTGGATGAGGTGGGGGAGCTCGATCTACGCGCCCAGACGCGGCTTCTGCGCTTTCTGGAGGACCATACCGTCGTCCCCGTGGGCGCGGTCAGCCCGCGCCGCCTCGATGTGCGGGTCATCGCGGCGACGAACCGCGACCTGGAGGATCTGAGCCGCAAGGGCGGGTTCCGCGAGGATCTCTTCTACCGGCTGAACGTGGTCAACCTGCACGTCCGGCCCCTCAGGGAGCGGCCGGACGACGTGATGGCGTGCGCGGAGCATTTCCGCACCCGCTTCGCCGTTGCGCACGGAAAGACCGTCGTCGGCTTCACCCCGCAGGCTGCGGCGGCGCTCGCGGCGTGGCGCTGGCCCGGCAACGTGCGGGAGCTTAGAAACGCCGTCGAGCGCGGAGTTCTCCTGTGCCGCGGCACGTGGATCGATCGCGACGATCTGCCGCCGTGCATTGCGGCGGGCACGCGCCTGCGGGAAGCCCTGGCCGATGCCCGCGAGGAGGGCTCCTTCGCCGGATCGACCGAGCGCTTCCAGCGCCGGTTGCTCTTCAGCGTGCTCAGCGAAGTCAAGGGCAACCGCGAGGAGGCGGCGCGGCGCCTGAGCCTCACGGTGCACCAGATCAAGTACCTGGTCAAGAAGCTCGGCCCGGCGCCGCGGTGACGGCCGCCGAGGCCCCGGAACGAGGCGGCGGAAACGACTGGCATGAAACCGCACGCGTGGGTGCTTGTATGCTGCGTGGGCTGCGCCGCCGAGCAGATCACGGTGAGCGTCCGCCGCATGCCGGTGGAATTCGCGGATCCGACGGGCCGGGTCGTGCTCGAACCGGTGCTCTTTCACAACGTGCGGTTCACCGTCGAGATCGGCCGGGACGATCTCAAGGAGTGCATCCGCATCGAGCCTCCCGGGATTATCGCCCTCCGGGATACCGTCCTGGTGCGCAAGGAGCCCGAGCGCCACTTCCGCTTCGAGATCGACGGGCGCTCGTACTTCTTCAGGAAGGGCACGGAGGTTTTCATCTTTGCGCCGGCGCCCGGCGGAACCCTGGCGCTTAAGTTCCACGGGCTTCCCGTGACCGTGGTGGATCGGCCCGAGCGCCGTTTCGTTCTGGCTCTGTGGAAGGACGGCGACTGCGAGGAACTCTCCCACGGCGAGAGCGTGCTTGTCTTCGACGGAACGCGTTTCCTCGCCAAGGACGGCGGCGAGCTGCCGGCCGAGGCGCGGGCGCGCGGCGTGCGCATGCCGCGCGGGGACAGGGCGGCGGACCGATGAGCGCGGGCCGATTTCCGCTGACGGCGCTGCGGGCCGAGGAGACGCGCCGGCGGCTGGAAGCCTTCCTGGCCGAGATGGGCGCGCCGGCCTACCGGGCGCGGCAGATCCTCGCGTGGGTGTACGACCGCGGCGCGCGCTCGTTCGAGGAGATGCGCGATCTTCCCCGCGAGCTCCGGGCGGCGCTGGCCGAGCGCTTCGCAGTGCACTCGCTGCGCCGGGAGCGCGAGACGCCGGCGGGGGACGAAGCCTGCAAGCACCTCTTCCTGACGCGGGAGGGATACCCGGTGGAGAGCGTGGGCATTCCCGTGCCCGGCGGCGCCACTTACTGCCTGTCGGTTGCCAGCGGCTGTCCCGTCGGGTGCGGATTCTGCGCCTCGGGGGCCTTCTTCCATCGCTTCCTGGCGCCCGGGGAGATCCTTGACCAGTACCTGCTCATGAAGGCCGCGGGCGGACGCACGCCGGCCCCGAGCGGCATCGTGCTGATGGGCATGGGCGAGCCGCTCTTGAATTGGCGCGGGACACGGGGGTTTCTCGCCGCCATCGGCGCAGACTGCGCCGTGGGCGCGCGCCGCATCACGGTGTCCACCGTGGGGGTTCCCGGCCGCCTCGAGGCCCTCGGCCGCGAGTTTCCCCAGGTCAAGCTGGCGGTCTCGCTCCACGCGGCCGAGGACAGCGTGCGGGCGGCGCTGATCCCCGCGGCGGCCCGCATGCCGATCGCCGCCCTCATGGCGGCGTGCCGCGCGTACGCGGAGCTCACGCACGGGCGGAGGATCACCTTCGAATACGTGCTGCTCGCCGGCGTGAACGACGGGCCGCGGGCCGCCGCGGCGCTCGCGGCGCTGCTGAAGGGACTGCCCGCGGCGGTCAATCTGATCCCGTACAATCCGGTGGCGGGCGCGGCCTTCGCGCGGCCCGCGGAAGCCGCGGTCGCGGCCTTCGCCGCGGCGCTGCGCGCCCGTTTCACGGGGGCGGTGACGCTGCGGCGCAGCCTCGGCGGCGCGGCGAACGCGGCCTGCGGGCAACTTGGGTCGGAACCGGCGCGCAGCCGCGGCGCCCGCCGGCGGGGGGGCGTCTAGCCGCGGCGCGCCGAACGGCCGGCCGGGCGGCGGCTACTCCTTCTCGGGCGCCGCGGACGGCGCGGCGCCGGGCTCCTTGGCGGCGCCCTCGTCGCCCGCGCCCTTCGGGACGATGCGCTTGGCGTCCTTCTTCCACGGCGGCTTGGCTTCGGCGGCTTTCTTCGCCTCGCCCTTGTCCTTGTCGGGGTCGCGCCCGACGGGGCCTTCGAAGACCGGACCCTCGGGTCGATCGAAGATCTCATCGCTGATGCCGCTGTTGATCTTGAGCTCGACATATTCGCGGCTCATGATGAGATCGCCGTCCTCGTGCTGATCCTGCCGGAAAGGATACTGGATGAAGCGCTCCGAATCGCCCGGGATCCTGACCTTGTGGTACTCGCCGTAGAAAAGCTCGTTGCGCACGGGGCCTTGCTGGCCGTCGGTGCGCCACTGCTTTTTCAAGAGGAGCCCGGTTTCCTTGTCGAAGAAATAGCGGGCCTCGATTTCGCCGGAGGGCGGGTAGACATCGACGACGTGGCACGCGCGCTTCTGGACCTCGCCTTCCTCGCGGTACTTGAGGGCGTAGCCGTCCTCGCGCCACACGACGAAGAAATCGTCGATGTACTTGTCCCACACGAGCATGTAGATCATCTTCGCGTCCAACGGCGACACATAGCCCATCATCTTGGTCCAGCCCTCGTTTTTCTTCCCGTTGTAGGTCTGGAGCACCTCGAGCGTCGGCTGGTCGCCGACGGGGACATCCATGTGCCAATCCTCCCTGACCATGTTGCCGCGCTTCTGGTAGCGCTCGAACACGGCCCTGGTCTCGCCGGTCGGGCTGTGGCGGATGACTTTGAACCGGTCGTAGCGGTCCTGGATCGCCGCGAAGCTCTCCAGGCCGCCCGCGGCCTGGAGGTACGCCTCGACCGCCGCGAGCGCTTTCGCATCGGCCGTCCGAGGGGCGGGGCGCTGCCTGAACGGCGCGAGCGGGGCGAGCTGCTCCTTGGTCTCGGCCGGCACGGCCCTTACGTTTGTCGCCGGCTGGGCGGGAGCCTGGGCATCGGCGCCCGGCGCCGCGGGCACCGCGTCCGCTCCCGAGAGGGTCAGCGCGTAGAGAGCCGCCGGCAGAACGAACAACCTTAGTGCGTGCATGGCGTAACCTCACATTCCTGATCTTGTTGCGAGCGGCGAGCGCGCTGCCGCAGCTACAGAATTCTACCCCAGCATAGCGCCGCCCGCACGATCGGGCAAGGCATCGCGTCCGCTCCCGCCGAAAGAGTCTTCCGCGCGGGGCAGTACCGCCGGTTGGAGCGGGAAGGGGGCTTGCGACAGACGCTCATGGGCCGAAAAAAGAGAGGCCGTCGCCAAGCGCGACGGCCTCCAGACAAGAAAGGATAGAAAAAGGGATTGTCACTGGCGATAAACTCATTCCTTCCGCCCGCCGGACGTTGCGCGGGGGCGCGCTTCGGTGAGGGCCGCATCGCCTTCCCGAGGCGCGGCGCGCCTTGCCGTGCGCGCGCGCGCGAGCAGCTCCGCGGGGGGCTGCTTGCGGGCGTCGTACAGGAACGCGTAACCCTCCTCGTTCAACCATTCGCAGACCGTCGTCAGCGGGACGAACAACCCGAGGTGCGGCACCACGACGGGGTTGGCGCGCCCATAGGTGTATACCATGCTCGCTATGCCGATGAGCTTGCCGTCCCCGGCGCGGAAGATGCCGCCGCCGGAATTGCCGAAGAAAGTGGGCGCGTTGAGCATCCAGAGCACCTGGTCGTCCACCACCTTGTGCTTGGTGCTGATCTCGCCGGCCGTGGGAAGGGGCAGGTTGCCCAGAGGACAGCCCACGGCGTAGGCCGGATCGAAGATCTGGATGCGCGCCACTTCGGCGGGCGCGGCGAAAGCCGCGACGTACCGCGCCGGCTCGTCGATGGCGAGGGCCAGCAGCGCGAGGTCCCGCCGCCGATCGAAGGCCACGACGTAGGCTTCGCGCCTGGCCTCCGTGAGGCGGTCGTCCGCTCCCATGAGGCGGACATCCTCGATCACATCGCGCCGATCCGGGGCGGCGACCTCGGTGACGACGTGGTGCGCGGTCAGCGCGTAGGTTCCGTAGACGGGGCGGTCGTCATGGCGCCCGATGATGCCGCTCCAGACGATGACGCCGCTCCCGACGGTGCCCTTGCCGCGAAGCTGCACGGTCGGGTAGAGCATCGCTTCCCGCAGGCGCGCGCGGTCGGCTTCCGGCCGGCAGGAGGCGAGAATCTGCGGTTCGAGCTTGGCCAGGCGTTCGGTGTAGGACGAGGAGCGGTCGATCGCCTCCGCCATGGCCTTCGTGCGCGGGGCGAGTTCGCGGTGCACGATTTCGGTGACCGTGTCGCGCACCAGCGTCTGGAGATCGCCCTTCAGATCACCGGCGCGGGCCAGCGCGCTTTCCGCTTCCAGGCGCACGCAAGCCGCCGCCGCGCGCCAGTCGTGCGCGCCGGCGCGCAGAGTCTGCGCGAGACGCTCCTGGCCCGACGAGATCTCCCGGAGCATGCTCCTCTGGGAGTCGGCGAACGCGCTGACTTGGCAGCGGTGAACGCGCGACTCCGAGCGCAGGTGGTTGACCTCGATCAGCACGTAGAGCCCGAAGAGCACGAAGAACGCGTAGGCAAGGAAACGCACTCTGGCCATTCGTATCTCGAAGCAGGCAGCAGCGGCCGCGCGGTGCGCGGCGCGCTCGCTGTCCCCTTTCGCGCGCCGGCCGGCGGCGCCTTTTCCCTCGTATTCCGGGGAAGTATACGATGGGCGCGGGGATGGAGCAAAACCGGAAGCGCGCCGTTGCGGGGCGCGGAGGGGACGCGGCTCAGCCCCCCGCGCCGTCGGACGGCGCGGCCTCGGGCGCGGGGGAAGGCGCCGGCGCGCGGGAGATATGGTCGTCGGCGCCTTCCCGCGGGGGCTCCTCCGCGCAGGGCACGATGTTCACCAGGTGGTCCTCCACCGCGAAGAGCAGTTTCATGCGGCGCCGGCCGAGGCGCTCCTTGACCTTCCCGGTTCCGAGCGCGAGGCGTCCTAGGTCGGTCTTGGACGTCCCGGGGGGGCAGGCGAAACGGTCGCAGAATCTTCCGTCGATGAAAACCGCCACGTCGACCTGGGCCGGCGGCGGAAGATGTTCGGGCATCTCAGGCCAGCCGGAAGGCAGACCGGCGCCCCCGGCGCGCCGGTAGAGTTCCGCTCCGTGGCAAGGAGCGAAAGGATAGAGACAGCGGGCGATGGAGAGCCACATGCCGCCGTCGGTTTTCTCGCCGGAGCGCGAGAGAGCGCGTATGAAGCGCATGAACGCGGCCCAGGCGGTGTGGCGCCGCCCTTGCGCGAACCCGCGCGCCACCTGTTGCGCCATTGCGGCGCACGCGTTGCGAAGGGCGCCGGAAGGCGCCGCGTCCGGCGCGTACGCGCGCTCGAAGGCGCGGAGAACCCGGGCGAGCGAGCGCCGCGCGCCCGCGAGCGTCGCCGCATCCAGGGCGAGCGGCTTTTCCGGCGCGCCGGCCGCGAGCAGCGCGACGCGGGCGGCATCGGTTCCCCATTGCGCGGCGAGCGCCTCCAGATTGCCCGCCGTCGTCGTGGGGCCGATGCAATCCGCCGCGAAGAAAGGGTTCTCCTCCAGGCAAGGGCGGCTGCGCCCCATGAAGTGCGCCATGACCCTGGCCGTGAGAAAGCGGTAGGTCTGCTCGCGCGGCGGCAGAAAAGCGTGCAACGCGAGTTGTCCCTCTCCGCGCGCCGGGCGCGCGAGGGTCAGCAGAACTCCGTCCACCAGGTCGGTGCGCCAGTCGATGCGGTAAGCGCGCGTGTCAAGCGCGCCGCCGCATGCCGGACACGCCTGTTTCGGCGGGGCCGCTGCGACCGGCGCGGGCGCGGCGGCCCCGCCCGGCGTCGCTGGGGCCGGCGGGACCTCGGCCGGGATCTGCTCGCCGCACGACGAGCAGTTCGCGATGGGCACGGGCGCGCCGCCCGGCGCCGCGATGGTGCAGACGGCGCTGCGCACACGGTGCCTGACCATGCGGCGGGCGAAGGAGCGTTCGACGAGCTGCTCGGTGATTTTCTCGCGGATGGCGCGGACGGCCTGCCCCTGGTAAGGGCCGGGCGTCAGGCACTGCGCATCGAGCTTCGGCCCCTCGGCGGTCGCCGCACCGAACGGCGCCCGAACGCGCAGGCGATGCGCCCGCGCGATCAGGCGGTCGAAGGCGGCGTAGGCCGGAACTCCCAGCAGCGCGTCCTGGCCGGGAGGGACATGCGCGGCCGCGAGCACCGGCAGGCGCTCCAGCGTGATCGGATTGATGGCGTGAATGCCGGTGACGACGGCGCCCAGGCGCGGATCGTTGCGCAGGCGCGGAGGCAGCTCCGCGATCTTCGCGCAGTAGTCGCGGAGCTCGGCGCGGAAGAATCCGTCGGCCATGGCGTCGAGGATGGGGTGGTCGGTGCGCACGCTGAGGAATTCCATGGCGAGGATGTACTCGGGCCGTTCGACGAAGACGGCGATGTCATCGAACTCGCCCTGGAAGCGGTTGCCGAGCTTGCACGTGAGCTCGATGCCCGGCGTGCGCCCGACGAGCTTCTGCTGCCCGCGGCGCACGGCGGCGGGCCAGCGGGCGGTCCTGACCGCCTTGAGGGCGTCGTCGGCGAGCCGCGCGATACGGAAAAGCCAAGGTCCCGTGGGCGACCACTTGATATCCCGGCCGCAATGCACGCAACGGTTTTCAGCCGGCGTCAAGAGCGTGAGCGGGCGATCGCAGCCGTCGCAGACCTGCGCGGACAAATGCAGGCGCCGGTAGACGAGCTTCTCGCGCCAGAGATCGAGGAAAAGATGCTGGTGGGCCGCGACCAGACGCGGTTCGCCGCAGGGCGCGGGCGCGCGTCCATCGGGGGCGATGCCGAACATGCGCGCGAGCGCCTCGATGTCTGACGGCGCGCCGTCGCACACGAGCGGCAGATACGCGCTGCCGCCCTGCAGGCGGACGAAGCGTGCGGCGGCATCGGCGTGGACGAGGGCGCGGATCCAGTCGGGGGCCGGCGGCGCCGCCGTTCGAGGACCAATCGACCAAGGCCGAGGTTTTTGAGACGGGGCTGAAGGCCATCGACCTGCATTATACGGGCGGTATGCGTCTGCCGCTCGCGCGTTATCTCGACATCAGCGCCCCCTGGCAGCCGTATCGCACCGTCGCCACCTGGTATCTGTGGCGCAGCCTCGACCCGCTGCCGGTCGAGTATTGAGATAGCCGTTTCGGCCTTTGGGGTAAAATACGCGCCAACCAAGAAAACGGGCTGTCCATGAAAACAACTTTCCTAGATTTCGAGCAGTCGATCGCCGACCTCGAATCCAAGATCGAAGAGTTGCGCTTTGTCCAGGATGATTCCGCCGTCGATATCGCCGAAGAAATCGGCCGACTGGAAAAGAAGAGCGCGCAACTGACCAAGGATGTCTACGCCAAGCTGACGCCGTGGCAGATTTCC
>MWEK01000015.1 GCA_002070955.1 Planctomycetes bacterium ADurb.Bin069 | reverse complement strand
GTCGAAAGCCACCGACAGCACAAAGCCCTCGATGGGCTCGTCGGAGGTCATCGTGACCGGCACGGTCACCGCCGATCCCTCCACCGAGCCGATCGCAAGGCTCTTTCCCTGCGCGTGCGCCCCTCCCGCCAGGAGCAGCGCCGCGACGCCGATGCACAGCCACAAACTTTTTCGTTTCATGCGTTCTCCTTTGTCAAAAGGTGCTCTTCCTTCCTCGCTATGCCTTGCTCGAGCACGGGACCAACCGTCTCGGCCGCCAAGAAAACTCGTCGAAGCCGCCGGCGCAGGGGGACCGACCCTAACTCCCCGGGTGCCATCAGCGCACACGCCGGCGTCAACAATGGAATGTCCCGTCCGTATTCGTGTTACCACAGACAGCCGGAACGCCGCTCCGTCTCCTTCGGCTGACCGCGGCTCGCCGCTGTCGATGCGCAACGCGCTCACGGGCCCGCCGACCGAATCCTCAACGCCGATGTCAATGTTAAGACCGAGGGGCCTGAAAAGTCAAGACCTCCCCCGCGGTTCCGCTGCGGGTTCCCCGGTTTGCGAAACCAGCCGCCGGCGGCTATCATGGCCCGGCGTGTTCGGATGGCGCCCGGGACGCGGGTTGCGCCGCCGCCGTCCTCGGGAGCCGGGAAGGATCGACATGCCGCCGCGCCGATCAGGATTCCGTCCGCCGGGAGGCCGGAGGAGGGGTATCGCGCTTGCGCTGACCCGCGTCACGGTTCCGCGCGAGGAGGCGTGCGCGCGCTGCTTCCGCCCGGCGGAGGACTGCTTGTGCACCCGCGCGGTGCGCCTCGAAAACCGGATCTTCGTCCTGGTGCTCCAGCACCCGCGGGAGCAGCGCAAACTGATCGGCTCGGCATCTCTGGCTCAGTGCGCCCTTGCGCGGAGCCGGGTGCGGGCGGGCCTCTCGTGGCCGAATCTCTCCGCGGCGCTGGGAGAGCCCGCGAAGCCCGCGGAATGGGGCGCCCTGTTTCTGAAACCCGACCCGCGGCCTTCCGGCAGGGCGATCGATGCCTATAGCCGCCGGGGCGAGCGGCAAGGCGACCTGCCGCCGCTTACGGGTTTCGTCGTCCTGGACGGCACGTGGAAACAGGCCAAGACGCTGTGGTGGCGCAATCCATGGCTCCTCAAGCTCAGGCGCCTGACGCTCAACCCGCGGGCCCCCTCCCTCCGACCGCAGGCGCGCGCGGCGGGGCTTTCGACCATCGAGGCGATCGCTCTGACGCTGCGGGAGCTCGGCGAAGACCCCGCGCTGGCCGAGGCGCTCATGGATCAGTACGTCCGGCTCGTGCTCGAGCCCGCGCAGCGCTACCTGGGCAAGGGAACGCGGCACGCGCCCGACGGCGGCGAGCACGCCGGCTAGCGACATGGCGCGAGCCCCCTCTTGGCGGGTTTGGTGCGCGCGGGCTAAACTGAAGGCGGCGTCAATGGCAAGGAGGCAGGCAATGCGCAAGGGGGCGGGCGGTTTGCTGGTGGCGGTCGTCTGGGCGGCAATAGGAACGGCGGCCGCCGACGGCGAATTCTACGTGCCTGAGAACCCGCGCTACACCATCGTCGCCTCGGTGGTGGACTCGCTCAGGTTCACGGTGGACAAGACTCTCAGGCCCTGCGAGAAGGGGCACCTGGCGTCGATATCGAGCTTCGTCGATCCGGAGGCGGCCATCATGGGGTGGCACGACTTCGGGTATTTGGAGGGGCCCGGGTGGGCGGCGAACGCCGCCGGCGGCGCCTACGAGATCTACACCTTCGGGCGGTTCCTCGGCCGCAAAGAATGGCAGGACAAGGCGCTCTTGATCCTCGACCACGTCCTTGACTGCGGGTTCATCGACGAGACGACGGGATTCGTCACGCCGTACCGCTTGACGCCCGAAGGCATCGCCGCGAAGAAGCCCGCGAATCCCTTCTGCCTGAACTACAAGCACAACAACGACTGGCTGTGTCCGGGATCGATGGCGAAGGTCGCGTATCAACTCCTGATCTTCGCCGACGAGCTCGACGACGGGCGCCGCGCCCCGCGCATGCGCGCCGCCGCGGCGCGCTGCGCCGAGTGGCTGTGCGCCAACCTGCCGGCCGTGGAAAACGGCTGGTTCCCGCGGCGCATCACGCGCCAAGGCGAGCTCTATCGGAAGTCGCCCGACGGCGGCAACGACCCCTTCTGGCAGACTTCGGCCGACGGTCTCTTCATCCTGCAGCTCTGGACCGGGTTGACGGCGCGCGGCGCGGCGGATCACCGGGAGCGCATCACGGCCAAGACGGAAGCCTTCATGGGGGCGGGGGGGATCTTCGGCAGCATCAACCACGACACCTACGACGCCCACGAGAACGTGGCCTACGCCGTCGCGTTTCGCGTCCTCAGGGAGGTGGGCCGCGTGCTCGCGCGGCCCGACATCGTCCAGTTCGCCCGGGCGCGGTGCCTGGCTGGCCTGGAGCAGTTCAAGATGCGCGAGGACCGCAACGGCGTCGCCACCAAGGGGCTGCTGTACATGGAGAAGTCGTGGCCCACGTCGTACCTGTGGGAGAACGCCGAGGCGGCCCTCGCCTTTTTCGAGTGCGCCCATGACCTGCGCGCCGCCGACGCGGCGAAGAGCGCCGCCTTGGTCCGCGACGGTCTGACGATTCTGCGCGCCGCCGCCAAGCACCATCACGGGCCGCACGGCTTCCTCACCGAGGGCGTGGACTGGTCCAATCACGTCTCGGAGAAGCACCACATCGACGGCGCCTTCTACGGCGACATCAAGTACACGGAGCCCTTTCTCAACAACCAACACATCGCCGAGCCGACGCTCTTCTATCTGAAGCGCCTGGCGGCGACGCGGGTCGTGGAGGCGGAGGGCGGGGCGAAGAAGACCGAATGGATCGATGCCGAGGGCAACGTGCTCGTCGCGCTGCCGGCGGCCCGGTGACGGCGCCGCGGCTCGCGCCTCCTGGCCGGGGGTCCGCGCGGCGCCGCGGCGGTCCGGCGCGGGTCGCAATACCGCCCCAGGGCTCCCGCGCTGCGCCGCCTTAGGGCAACGGGTGCGCCTGGCGGGGCGGCGGGCCGGAGCGCGGCGGGAGTCCGCTCCGCCGGAACGGTCACTCCGCGGGTGTCCGGTCCTCCAACGCGTCGTCCTCGGTTTCCCGCGCGTCGTCCCCGTCGGCCAGCGCCGCGGCGAGGACCGCCTCGATGCGGTCCACCGGAACGAGCGTCAACCGCGCCAGCGCCGAGTCGGGCAAGGCGGCGAGTTCCGCGGCGTTCTCCTTGGGAAAGATCAAAGTGGTGCGCCCGGCCTTCAGGGCGGCGAGGGCTTTCTGGCCGGCGGCGCCGACCCCCGTGACCTTGCCGTGGAGGCTCACCTCGCCGGTGACGGCGATGCCGGGCTTGACGGGCCTGCCCGTGGCGGCTGACGCCATGGCCACGACGAAGGCCGCGCCCGCCGACGGTCCCTCGCGTTCCTCGGCGATGTGGAGGAGGTGGACGACGACGCGGTTCTTCCGCAGCGTTTCGGGATGGATGCCCAGATCGCTTCCGCGCGAAACGAGCAGCTGATAGGCGGCCCGCACGGACTCGCGCAGCACCTTGCCGCGGCCGCCCACGATCTCGACGCCCGTTCCCGGCGCGAGGGCGGCCTCCATGATGATAATGTCGGCGCCGACGACGTTCTGGCCCGCCAGCAGCGCCGAAAGCCCGGTGACCTCGCCCACCACGGCCTCGTGGTTCAAGCGGTCGTAGCGCTGGATTTCCTCCGGCTCGCCGCGCATGTCGGGCGCGGCGGAGGGGAGCATGCCTTCGAAGGCGATGCGCTTCTCCTTGAACTCCCCCGGCGCGATGACGACCAACTGGTCGTGGACCCGCTGGCGGAACTCGACCGCCAGGGACGCGACCTGCGCGAGCTCGCTCTCGGTGAAGCTGCCGTCGGGGTAGAGCAGTTTCAAGAAGCCCGAGGTGATGCGCTCGATCGCCACGAGGTCGCGCTGGGTCAGGTGTTGGTTGAAACGCAGGCGGTGGGCCTCGCCGCGGAACTCGAGATCGCGCAGCTTGAGGAGATACTCCCCGAAGTAGTCGGTGACGAGGCCGGGGCCGCGGCTCAGTGTCGCCCGCGTGATCTTGGGGATCTCCCAGCCGGGCAGATAGCCGTGAATGCGGTCCAGGAAGGCCGAGTCGATGAGCTCGCTGGGGAGGACCGCGAAGAGATGCCGGTAGCGCGGGTGGGGGCGGTCTTCATCCACATCGATGTTGCCGGCTAGAAAGAGGCTCGCCTCGGAGGCGTAGGTCTGCGCGCCGCGGGCGAACTGCCCGCTCTCCATGTAGTCCTTGAGGATGGAGACCGTGGCGGAGGCGTCGGCGAAGGAGGTCGAGGAGATCTCGTCGAAGACGACGACCTTGCGGATGCCGATGATGCCCACCGAGCGCGTGGACAGGTTGACGAAGAGATTGGCGGGCGTCGCCTTGCCGCCGCTCACCACGAACACGTGGGGCGAGGTGTTCCTGAGCAGGAAGGTCTTGCCGGTCTGCCGCGGCCCGAGCTCGATCAGGTTGAGGCTGCGCTCCACCAGCGGCAGAAGCCGCGCCAGGATGACGAGGCGCTGGCGGTCGCTGGCGAAGCTTTCCGCATCGTAGCCGGCGCTGGCCAAAAGGAGGCGCACCCACTCCTCGGTGGTGAACTCCTTGCGCGCCGCGATGACATCGGCCACCGTGGTGACGTCGACCTGGAAGGGCGTGAAGGCGGAGATCTCGACGGGGTGGGCGGCGTCCACCTCCGGCCGGTACCAGAGTTTCAGGGTGCCCCACATGCCGCCGGCCAGAAGGCCGGGGTTGGCCCCGAGGAGCGCCGCGTTGATTCTGACCCCGCGGTCCTCCAGGCACGGCACCGTGGCCCAGCGCGATTCGGCCCGCAGATCGACGCGCGCCTCGACGGCGTCGATGAGCGTGTAATGCCCATCGCGCATGAGGCGGTCCTTGATGAGCTCGCGGCGGTCCAGGTCGGGCAGGCGGTCGCGGATTTGGGTCTTGAGCCGCTCGATGTCCTGGGCCGCCGTGGCGGGCTTGACGTACTTGGCGATGAGGTACTCGGTCACGTAGCGCGGCAGGCGGAAGAACGCCTCCTCGCGCGCGAGGTCTTTCTCCACCACGCGGTCGCCGAAGAGCGCCGCGAGCTTGCTTTCGAAGGCCTGGATTTCTTCCGGGGTCATGCCGTCGGGTCCTTGTCAGGGGCCGAAAATCGCATCCAAGTCGGGATTGTCGCGCCGCGGTCCGGTCGAATCCTCCGGGGGAGGCGTCGGCTCCCCGCCGCGCTCCTCCGGCGGCAGGAGCCCGAGAAGGCCGCGCTGCGCCTCGACGGCGCCGTCGCGGCGCTGCCGCGCCATCGCCTGGAACTCGCTTCCCAGCGCCGCGAAACGTTCTTCCGCGTAGGTGTCGAGAATGCGCGCCGACGCCCGTTCGATGAGGGCGCGCGCGAGTTTCACGTCGGAGGGCAGCTCCAGCGCGGCGAGCCACCGCGCCCGGTTCTCATCAGGGGCCGGCGCGGAGGGCGCGGCGCGGCGCTGCATGTCCTTCACGGCGACCGAGGGCACGTCTAGCCTGGCCGCGATGTCCTCCAAGAGCCGCAGTTCCGCGTCGGCCGGGGCGCCTTTCGCCTGCAGCGCCGTCAGGATCCCCTCGACGAGCAACTGCCGCTCGAGGGGCGCGAGGCGTTCCCTGAGGCGCTGCGCCGATCGGCCCACGTCGATCGGTGCGCCGGCCAGCTCCTCCCGCAAGAGGTCGAGCCGTGCGCGTTCCAGGGGCGCGGGCGCGAAGCGGTCCTCGAGCATGCGTCCGATCGCGGCGATCTCGGCGGCGTCGAAGCGGCCGTCCGAACGGGCGCAGGCGACGGCCAGGCGGAGGGCATCCGCGGCCAATTCGCGCTCGAAGGCGGCTTCCGGCGGAGCCGGCGCGCGGGAGCCCCGCGCCGCGGCCGCCGCGCGCCGGCGGTTTCCGCGTCCGGCGGAGGAAACCTCGGGGGCTTCCGCGGGCTCCTGCCCGAGCGGCGTCACCGGCCGGAGAACCGCGCCTCTGCCCGGATCGAGGCGGTGCTCGAAGTTCTCAAGCGCCGCCAGGGGGTCGGTGCGGTCGAGCCTGAGGTCGGCGAGCGCGCGGCGCAGCAGGCGGGCGCTGATCAGACACTCGGTGGCGTCCCTCCCGGTTCGAGGATCGACGGCGGGGACGACGCCCGAGACGATGACCGCGTCGAGGGATGGCGCCGCGTCGAGGGCCGCCGCGCCGAAAAGCAGGACGAGGGCCGCGACGACGCGGGCGTAGGTTTCGTTGCGGTCGCGCTCAGGCCAGTTGCGGTACGAGATGCGTCCGGTCTTGGTGAGCGAGCTGCGTTCCTTGGGGATCATGCCCTTGCCGGGCAGGTCGATCTCCACCGCGAAGACGTCTCCGGCGATGAACGCCGCCCGCGCGCCGCTTCCGAAGGGAAGCGCGAGGCGCGCGAAAGCGGCTTGCACGGCCGCGGCGACGGCGGCGGGATCGCCGCCGAGAAGCCGCGCCAGGCCGCTCACGCGCGCCGCCTCCCGCTCCCGCAGGCGCCGCAGGCGGCGGGGGCCGAAAAAGGGCAGCAGGTAGCAGGACAGAGGCGTGCGCATGTTTTCGGCGGCCTCCCGTCCCAACTCCTCGGCTCGGGCCAGATACTCGGCGGGGTCGGCGGGCCGTGGCAGGCGGCTGCGCGGGAGGTCCCGCTCCCATTCCGCGCGTCCGCGAATCGGCGCCGGTGCGCGGGCGTGCAGGCCGACGAGCGCCTCGATATAGGCCTCGTTGCGCCGGTGCTCGGCCGCGGCGCCGATTTTGGCGATGACGTTGTTTATGCGCGCCATGCGTGCGGGAAACCTCCGTGGCAGCGGTGCGCCTGCGTCTAAAATACTATGGACGGAGCCGGCGTCAATGCGGCGGCCCCCGGCGTCCCGCCGCGGCCCGCGCCTCAGCGGGCGAGTTCGCGCTCGATCTGCTCGAGCGATTTGCCCTTGGTTTCGGGGACCCGCAGCAGGATGAAGACGAAGCCCGCGGCGCAGATGCCGGCGTAGAGCCAGAAAGTGCCCGCCGGGCCTAGGCGTTCGTTCAGAATTGGGAAGGTGTAGGTCAGGATGAAGCAGGCGATCCAGAGGGCCGAGACGGCCACCGAGACCGCCGCGCCGCGGATGCGGTTGGGGTAGATCTCCGCGATCAGCACCCACGTCACCGGCGCCAGGGAGAAAGCGTAGCAGGCGAGCGTCGCCATCACGGGGATGACGACGACGAGGCCCCGCATCCCCAGGAAGTAACTGGCGCCGATCAGGGCGTGGAAAAGGCCGATGCCGGCGCAGCCGGCCAACATGAGGGCGCGGCGGCCGAAGCGGTCGACGGTCAGGATCGCGAAAACCGTGAAGGCGACGTTGACGATCCCCGTGATCACGATGTTGAACATGACATCGCTGATGCCGTAGCCGGCCGCCCGGAAGATCTCCTCGGCGTAGTTGAAGATGACGTTGATGCCGCTCCACTGCTGCAGCACCGCGAGGATCACCCCGATCATGAGGAGGCGCGTCACGCGGGGCTGGAGCAGGTCGGCGCGGCGGACGCGCCGGACTTCCTCGGCCGCGAGCGTCGCGGCGACCTCCGCGACCTGAGCGTCCGCGTAGGCGGCGCCGCCGATGCGCGCGAGGACGGCCCGCGCCCCGGCGGCCATGCCTTTCTTGACCAGCCAGCGCGGGCTTTCGGGAATCCACAGCGATCCCGCTAGAAAGACGAGGGACGGCGCCGTCACCGCGGTGAACATCCAACGCCAGCCGTACCGCCCGTTCCACGAGGCGCGGATGAAGTCCGGGAGCGCCTCCGCGGCGATGTCTCCGGGAACCGGCTGCGCGATGAGCCAGTTGACCGTCTGCGCGGCGACGATGCCGATGACGATCGTGAACTGGTTGAGCGCCACGAGACGCCCGCGCATGGAGGCGGGGGCGACCTCGGCGATATACATGGGCGAGAGGTTCGAGGCCATGCCGATGGCGACGCCGCCGAAAATCCGCCAAAGGACGAACCATTCGAAAACGGACGCCCAGCCGGTCAGCACCGAGGAGGCGGCGAAGATGCACGCGGCGGCGAGCAGCAGGCGCTTTCGGCCGAACCGGTCGCTCAGGATGCCCGAGGCGATCGATCCGAAGAGACAGCCGACGAGGGCGCAACTGTTGGCCCAACCCTGGAGCGCCTTGTCGTGCTCCAGTCCGAAGAACGGCTGAAAGAACGGCTTGGCGCCGCCGATCACGACCCAGTCGTAGCCGAATAGCAAGCCTCCCATGGCGGCCACGAGGCTGATAAGGCCGACATAGGCGAGGTTGAAACGCCCGCCGCCGCCGCCGGCATGGGTGAGGTCGTGTTCCATCGTCGTCGCCCGAGGTCCGCGGTTGAGGCCGCGATTCTACCGTTTTTCGACGGTGATTTCCGCAACGGCAAGGTCGGCTCCGCCCGCCGAGAGGCGGAAATCGGCGCCGTTGGCGCGGTTCGCGAAGCGCGCATCCGAAAGCTCGAAGCGCACCGTATGCCATGCCTCCGCGGCCAGGGGGCCCAGCGCGGGGCCGGGTTTGAAGGCCCCCTCGAAGACCGAGCCCTTGGGATCGGCGCTGTCGTACTCCACCTGGACGGGCGCCGCGCGGCCGACGCGGAGCGTCATCGTGACGGCGAAGCGCTCCTCCCCTGCGTCGTAAACGAAGCTGTCGTCCAGGTCGCAGTAAAAGTAGCGCGCCGGGCCGTGCCGATTTGGCGCCGTCTTGAGGCACGCGACGCCGTCGATCACGGCCTTGTCGACGATGCCGTCGCCGAGGGAGGGGATGCGAATGCCCCCGGCGGCGCCGCTTTTCCAGGAGACTTTCGCCGCCTCCCGCCACCGGCCGCGGACGGCGATGCGTTCCCCGCGCCGGAAGAGATCGGCGTACTTGGCCGTGAGCTCCATGTACGTCGCTCCGTACTCGGTGGAGGGGCCGACGTCGGTGCCCTCGTGGTACTCGTTCCAGGTCTCGACATGGACGATGGCGGGCCGCCGGGCGGGCGCGAGCGCCAGGAGGCGCTCCCACTGCCGGCGATAGAACTCGCCGTTCTCCCGGGGCACGACCAGGGGCTCGCGGCCGGGGACCGCGGAGTGGTCATAGCCGGGACCGAGGCTGGCGACCTGGTGGAGTTTGAGCCCGAGGGCTCCGCCCCAGGCGTAACAGGCATCGGCGGGGTAGGGCCAGGACACCTCCTTGACGAGGTAGATGTCGCTTCCGAATTCCTCTCGGAAGGCCGCGCGCGTCCGGGCGAAGAGGTTCGGATTGTCGCCCTTGTGAAACCCGGCGCTGTAGAGGAAGACGACGGGACGGCCGTCGCGGAGCAGCCTGAATTCCCGCGGCACGAGGGCGAAGAACTCCAGGATCGTGCGGATGAAGAACCGCTCGCCTTCGGGCGCCGCGATGTCGATGCGCCTGTTGCCCGTGTTCCAAGCCAGCGTCGACGTGTCGTAGAACATGCCGGCGGGCACCGGCCCTTTCCCTTCCCTTGCCAGGCGTTCCTCGGCCCGGGCGAGCGCGGCGAGTCCGGTTTTCGACCAACCGCCGCCATCGCCGGGAAAACCCCAGTAGACGGGCAGAATGGCATCGATCCCCGCCTTCTTGACGAGGAGAAGCTGAGCGTACCACCAGTCGGCGCTCGCGTAGGAGACTTTCTCGGGAATCGGCGGGTGGTCGGTGAGGGCATCGCTCCCGTCGGCGTTCACGAAGTGCTCCTTCGTGTCGTGCCGGTACCAGTAGAAAAACGTTGTTGCGACGAGGGGCGGCTCCGCGCGGGCCGCGGCAGCCTCGGCACCGGGCGCGGGCGACCCGGCGTAGATCCACGCCGCGAAGGCGACGGCGATCATGCCCATGGCGGTCTCCTTTCCGGCCGCCCCGGCGGACTCACGCCCGCGGGGGAATCGCGTGCGAACGCAGCACCGCCGTGATGCGCGCCGCGGCCTTGCCGTCCCAGAGCGGGGGAATTCGTCCCTGCTTCCACTGCCCGCGCAGGATGCGGCGCAGGTGCCCGGCGAGCACCGCGGGATCGAGGGGCGCCAACACGTTCGTGCCCAGGGTGACGGTCGCCGGCCGTTCCGTGGTGTCGCGGAGGGTGATGCACGGCACGCCCAGGTAGGTGGTCTCCTCCTGGATGCCGCCCGAATCGGTCAGGACGGCCGCGGCGTGCTGGACGAGCTGCAGGAAATCCAGGTAGCCGAGCGGCTCGATCCCGCGGAGATTCGGCATGCGCGCGAGGGTGTCCTCGAGGCCGAACTGCGCCAGAGCGCCGCGCGTGCGCGGGTGGATCGGGAAGACGATGGGAAGCTCCGCTTGGATGGCGGCCAGGGCCTGGAGCGTGCGCTGCAGGGCGTCGCGTCCGTCGACGTTGCTAGGCCGGTGGAGCGTGACGACGCCGTAGCCTTTAGGCTGCACCCCGACGGTGTCGAGGATGGGCGACCGCGCGGCTTTGGCGCGATGGGCTTCCAGCGAGTCGATCATGAGGTTCCCCACCAGGTGGATCTTTTCAGGGGGGATCCCTTCGCGCTGGAGGTTGGCGACGCCGCTTTCCTCGGACACGAACAAGAGATCCGACACCGCATCGGTGACGATGCGGTTGATCTCTTCGGGCATGCGCCGGTCGAAGCTGCGCAAGCCGGCCTCGACATGGGCGACGGGGATATGCAGCTTGCTTGCCACGAGGGCGCAGGCGAGCGTCGAGTTGACATCGCCGACGACGAGCACGAGGTCCGGCCGCCGGGCGAGAAAGACGGGTTCGACGGCCTGCATGACCGCCGCGGTCTGGCGGGCGTGGGTGTCGGAACCCACGCCCAGGAAGATGTCGGGGGGAGGAAGTTCCAGCTCCTTGAAGAACACCGCCGAGAGCATCTCGTCGTAATGCTGTCCCGTGTGGACGAGCACCGGTTCGAAGCCGGGATCGGCGGCCATGGCCCGGTGAAGGGGCGCGACCTTCATGAAATTCGGCCGCGCGCCCACGATGTTGATGATGCGCATACGTGTCTCAGCCCCGGTGCGCTTCGGCGCCGCGCGGCGAGGGCGCAAGCCCGGGAATCGCGCCGTCGAGCCGGAGCGACGGCTCCGGACGGACCGCGCTCGCTGCGCGTGCGGATCGGTGCGCCCTTGTACGATACCAAAACCCTACCCTTCTGGAAAGATCGGAAGGCGCGCCGCGCGCGGGTCTTGACGCCTCGATCCGGAGCGCGTGTAATCTCCTGTGCCTGCGAGAGCCGCACAGGTTGTGTGAAGTTGGTTTGCGGCTTTGTGCGTTCATTTCACAACGGAGGTCTCCATGAAAGGGTTGCTTCTGTCGTTGGCCGGCGGTTTCGCGTTGTTCGCCCTCACGGGCTGCACGCAGCGCTTGATCGACTTCACTTTCATCTCCACCAAGAACGTCGACCTCTCCAGGGCGGCCGCGTTCGAGCGGGCCAAGACGCGCATCAACGGCGAGGATATCGCCCACATTATCATCTGCATCCCCACGAACATCCCCAGCATGAAGGAAGCCGTGGACCGGGCCATCGAGAAGGTTCCCGGAGGCATCGCGCTCGTCGACGGCGTGCTCAGCCATTACGGCTGGTGGTTCCTCTACGGTCAGAATGGGTACATCATTGAAGGCACGCCGATCATCGATCCGGCGCTGGCGAACGCGTCGTTGCCAGGCGGACATATCGTCTGCACGTTGGATAGTGACGGCCAGGTCGCCGAATTCACATACGTGTCGCCGGAGGAATACGACGCCGTCAAGGCTGCGTACGGCCTCGAGTGACTTCGGCGCCCGGCGCCGAACCGCGCCGCGGAGGGGCCGCGCGGCTCCTCCGCGGCGCGCCGATCGTCAGCGCCTTATGAAAAACTCCCGCAAAGACCTCGTTGACCGCGCGATCCGCTTGCGCTCGCCCGAGCGGATTCCCATCGTGTTCTGGAACCGCGATCAAACCGAGGGCGATGTGTTGCTCTACCACTTGTCGCTGGGCGTGCCCGGGCACGGATCCCCGAATGCGTGGGACTGGTCCGAGAACGAGTGGGGGTACCGGCTGCAGTCCCTCGGCGACGGCACGATGGGGCATCCCACGGAAGCCTATTATCCGGAGATGCCCGCGCCGGGCGCCATCCGCGTGCCCGCGCTCCGCGAGGAGGAGCGTTTCTCGGCGCTGCCGTCTTTCCTGGCGCGTTGCGGCGACCGCTACCGCCTGGCCAGCCTCGACTTGAGCGGGTTCACCGTCTACACCCTGCTGCGCGGCTTCGCGAACTCCATGCGCGATCTCGTCTTGGATCCGGACGGTTTCGCCGCCCTGATGGACGCCATCATGGCCTTCGAGTGCGATCTCATGCGCCTGGCCGCGCGGCACGGATTCCACGGCATCCATTTCGCGGATGACTGGGGCACGCAGACCGGCTTGATGATCGCGCCGGAGATGTGGCGGCGGCTCTTCAAGCCCCGCTATGCTCGGCAGTTTGCGCAGGCCCGCGCCCTCGGCCTGCACACGTGGTTTCACTGCTGCGGTAATTTCGCCGCGATCGTCGACGATTTCCACGAGATCGGCGCGGACGTCATCAACATCTCGCAGCCGAACGTCGTCGACTGCGCGGCGGTGGGGCGCCGGCTTCGCGGCCGGCAGTGCTTCATGCTGCCGATCAGCTACCAGACGGTGTCCATTTCGGGGACGCCGGAGGAGATTTACGCCGAGGCGCGGCGGCTCTATGAGCTGCTCGGCGCCCCCGAGGGCGGCTTCATCGGCTATGTCGAGGAATACGGCGTGATGGGCATGTCGCCCGAGAACTACCGGGCCTGCGGCGACGCGTTCCGGCGCCTTCGGCCGGAACGGCCTGGAGGCCCGTAAGAACTCCGGCTTTTCGGAGCCCCGCGCGCGAGCTCAAGAGGCGCTCAGATCTCCTTTTCGATCCTTCCCGCCGCGCGGCGGGTCTTGGCGAGGGCCGCCTCGAACGCCCGGCCGCGCTCGGTGATCTCCGCGACCAGGTCGGGGCGCTGCGCCGCCAGGTCGTTCCGCTCCCCGATGTCGGCGCCAAGATCGTAGAGCGCCAGTTCCGTGCGGGCCGAGGCGTACTTGCCGGGCTTCCCGCCGGAGCCTTGCGCCTGGCCCTCCATGGTGCGGTAGGAGTGGGGCAGGTGGAGCTTGAAGCGGCCGCTTCGCACCGCGTGGAGTTCGTTGTTCCAGAAGAAACACAACGCCTCGTGGGGCGAGCGTGCTTCCGGCTCCGCCTTCATGAGCGGCAGGATGTTCTTGCCGTCGATGGGGTGTTCCGGCAGCGCGGCGCCGGCTAGGCCCGCGATCGTCGGCAGGAGGTCGAGGGTGCCGGCGGGCTCGCGGCAGACCGATTTTTCGGGGATCGTCCCCGGCCAGCGCATGATCGCGGGCACGCGGATTCCCCCTTCCCAGGCCGTGCCCTTGCCTTCCCTGAGGGGCCCGGCCGAGCCGCCGTGGTCGCCGTAGCTGAGCCACGGTCCGTTGTCGGAGCAGAAGATGACGAGGGTGCGGCTGTCGAGCCCGCAGCGCGCGACCTCCGCCAAAACCTCGCCGGCCGACCAGTCAAGCTCCCTGATGACATCGCCGTAAAGCCCGCGCGGCGATTTCCCCTTGAACTTCTCGGATACGTAGAGGGGCACGTGCGGCATGCTGTGAGCGAGGTAGAGGAAGAAGGGCCGGTCGCGGTTCGCCCGGATGAAGGCCGCGGCGCGCTCGGTGTACCATGTGGTGAGGCGGGTCTGGTCGGGATTCTCGGCGATGACGCGCTCGCCCTCGATCAAGGGCAGCGGCGGGTAATTCGGATCCTCAGGGTGGTGCGGCCACATGTCGTTGGAATAGGGCAGCCCGAAGTAAGTGTCGAAGCCGTGGCGCGTGGGCAGGAACCGAGGATGGTGGCCGAGGTGCCACTTGCCGAAGATCGCGGTGGCGTAGCCGCGCTGCTTCACGGCCTCGGCGATGGTGACCTCGCGTTCGTGCAGACCGTGGACGGACTTCGGGCCGAGGGCGCCGAGAATGCCGATGCGGTTGGGGCAGCAGCCGGTGAGAAGCCCGGCGCGCGACGCGCTGCAGACGGGCTGCGGGACGTAGAAGTCGGTGAAGCGCACGCCCTCGGCGCTCATGCGGTCGAGGTTGGGCGTGTCGTTGCCGGGCGCGCCGTAGGCGCCCAGGTCGCCGTATCCGAGATCGTCGGTGAGCATGATGATGACGTTGGGCGGCGGCGCCGCCGCGCCGCGGGCGAAACGCCCGCAGGCAAGCGCGCCGAGCCCCGCGCCCGCCAGGAAACCGCGCCGTGAGATTGCGTGCCGCCGCATGGCGCCTCCTTTCCGCGAAGCCGCGCCCCGGCCGGCGCGGCATTCTCATTATGTTCAGCCGCGCATCGCCCGGTCAAGCCGCGCGGGCGAGCGGCCCGGCTCTTGTCCGCGCCGGGCGGCGAAGACTACGATGGGGGCGCAATCGGCGGCATGCGGAGGAGCAACCCATGGCTTGGCGGATTCAATCTCGGCGCGCGGGGTGTTTCGCGGTTCTGGTCCTGGCGCCGGCGGCGCTCGCGGCCGTGATCGAGGTGGCGCCGCAGGGGCCCATCCGATCCCTTGCGGAGGCGCGGGACGCCGTGCGCCGGCTCAAGGAACAGGAGCCGCCGTCAGGACCCGTGCGCGTGGTGATCGCGGACGGCAGGTACGAGATGCGCGCGCCGCTCGTTCTGACGCCCGCCGACGGCGGCACCGAGAAGGCGCCGATCCTGTACGAGGCCGCGCCGGGCGCCGCGCCGGTGTTTACGGGCGGCCGCAGAATCGCGGGATTCGCGCGGGGCTCGGGCGGTGTGTGGACGGCGCACGTCCCCGAGGTCGCGGCGGGAGCGTGGTACTTCGAGCAGCTCTGGGTGAACGGCAGGCGGGCGACGCGCGCGCGGACGCCGAACGAGTTTTACTTCTACGTCCAGGGCGAAATCCTTCGCGGCATCGATCCCGCCACGGGGAAGGAAGCCGATTTGAAAGCTCGGGCCTTCAAGGCCCGCGCCGCGGATATCGCGCCCCTGGGCGCCCTGCCCCGCGAGAGCCTCAACGATGCGGTGGTCGTGGCCTACCATGCCTGGGAGACCTCGCGGTCCCGCGTCGCGGGCATCGACGCGGCGGCGCACGCGGTGGTGGTGACTGCGCCCATTCCGTGGGGCTTCGCCTACTGGGGCCCGAACTGCCGCTACCACCTGGAGAACTTCCGCGCGGCGTTGGACGCGCCGGGCGAATGGTTTCTGGACCGCGACGGAACTCTGGCGTATCTGCCCCTTCCCGGCGAGGACATGGCCGCGGCCGAGGTCGTGGCGCCGGTTTGTCCCGATTTCCTGCAGATTCGGGGCGAACCGGAGGCGGGCCGGTTCGTCGAGCACGTCGCCTTCCGGGGCTTGCGCTTCGAACACGGCCAATACCTCCTGCCCCCCGAGGGCCATGCCGACGGCCAGGCGGAGGTGACGATCCCCGCGGCGATCATGGTCGATGGCGCGCGCCACGTCGCCATCGAGGACTGCGCCGTCCTCCACGCCGGCACCTGCGGGCTCTGGTTCCGCCGCGGGTGCCGGGACTGCCGCGTGACGCGCACGCGCTTCGAGGATCTGGGCGCGGGCGGCGTCAAGATCGGCGAGGGGCGGGGGGCCGACCCGAGCAAGCCGGCGGCGGAGACGCGCGGCATCCTCTGCGACAACAACATCGTGCACGCCGGCGCGCGCATTCACCACGGCGCCATCGGAGTGTGGATCGGCCACAGCGGCTACAACCAGGTGACGCACAACGACATCAGCGACTTGTTCTATACGGGCGTCTCGGTGGGGTGGACGTGGGGCTACGCCCCCGCGAACTCGCACCACAACCGGATCGAGTTCAACCGGATTCACCACCTCGGGTGGGGCGTCCTGAGCGACATGGGCGGAGTCTACACGCTGGGCTTCGCCGAGGGGACGACGGTGAGCAACAACGTCATCCACGACGTCTGGTCCTACGACCGGTACGGCCGCGGCGGCTGGGGTCTTTACAACGACGAGGGCACGACGCGCATCACCATGGAGAACAACCTCGTTTACCGCGTCAAGACCGGCACGTACCACCAGCATTACGGCAAGGAAAACCTGATTCGCAACAATATTCTCGCCTTCAGCCTGAACGGGCAGATTCAGCGCTCGCGGGTGGAGCCGCACCTGTCCTTCACCCTGGCGAACAACATCATTTACTGGGACGAGGGGCCGCTCGTCGCGGCGGGGACGCTCAACGACGACAACGTCAAGCTCGAGCGCAACCTGTACTTCAACGCCTCGGGAACGCCCGTCGATTTCCAGGGCCTCGCGCTGGAGGCGCGGCAGGCCAAGGGGTGGGACAAGGGCTCCCTCGTCGCGGATCCGCTCTTCGTCGATCCGAAGCGGGGCGACTTCCGCCTGCGGCCCGGGTCCCCGGCCGAGAAGATCGGATTCAAGCCCTTCGATTACACGCGGGCGGGACTCTACGGCGAGGCGGCCTGGAGGGACATCCCGAGGAGCTTCGTGTTCCGCGAGGTGCGGTTCGCGCCGCCGCCGCCGCCCCTTGAGATCGACGAGGATTTCGAGGCGGCGGAGCCCGGCGCGCCGCCGCCCGGCGCCCAGAGCAACGTCGAGAACCGGGGCGACGCCATCGCGGTGACCGAGGAAACCGCCGCCGGCGGCGCGCGCAGCTTGAAGATCCGGGACGCGGCCGGCCTGCGGCACATCTTCAACCCCCACCTGGTGTACCTTCCCACCTACACGCGCGGCGTCGCGCGCATGAGCTTCGACCTGCGCCTCGAAGCGGGCGTCGACATGTTTCACGAGTGGCGCAGTTGGGAGGCGCAGCCCTACCGCGTGGGGCCGACCTTCGGCATCCGGGAGGGGAAGCTCTTTCTCGGCGGGAAGGAAGCCATGCGGCTGCCCGTCGGGCGGTGGTTCCGCGTGGAGATCGTTGCCAAGGTGGGGCAGGACGCCGACGGTGTCTGGGAGCTGGCGGTCACGGTGCCGGGCGCGGCGCCGCGGCGCTTCGAAGCGCTTCCCAACGGCAGCCCCGCTTTCGCCAACCTCACTTGGGTCGGCTGGTCGAGCATGGCGGACGCCGAGACCGTGTTCTATCTCGACAACGTGAAGCTCCGGAACGAGTGAAGCGCCCGGGCGGCACAATTCGCCGGCGTCACGGGCAGGGAGACACGCGGCAGTCCAGCGGGTCCTCGGTGGGGTCCGTTCCGCAGGCCCCCGCGGGGGCGGGCAGCGCCGGGCCGCCCGCGAAGAGGTAGTCCAGGAGCCGCGCCGCATCGGCGATGTCCAGCGTGCCGCTGTCGTTGGCGTCCGCGGCCTTGGCGCAGGGGATCGGGCGTCCCGCGAAGAGGTGGAGAAGAAGCGCGACCGCGTCGGAGAGATCGACGGCCGCGCGGCCCTTCACGGCGCCGCGGATGAATCGGGGCGGAGGCGGGTCGGCGCGGGTGAAGGGGAAGCAGCCCATGTCGGCGCGCGAACCGTCCGGGTCCGGCGGCGCGGCGGGATCGCCGGCGTCGATGCACGGAGAGTCCGCCCGCAGCGTGAAATCCCCCGCCGCCGGATCGACGAAGAGCGGGTCCGCGGCGATGTTGCCGGCGCCGGGCCACTCCTCCGACACGTCGCAGTACGAGACCCGCAGGTCCTCGGGCCGGTAGTCGGTGTAGATCGCATCGGCGGCCCTGAGGATCGAGTTGGACGCATAATAAAAAATGTCCGCCTCGGCGACGCCGTACTTGTCGTAGGCTTGCACGGCGACCTCGTTGCCCAGGATCGTCGAGCGATCGATGCGGACGATGGCCTGGTTGCCGGCGCGCCTGATCTTGGCGGACACCCCGACCTTGCAGTTGACGATGAGCGTCCGCCGCACATCGACGGCGCCCTCCAGCACGCTGAGGCCCTTGCTGTCCTCGGCGGGGTTGGCGAAGTCCCTGAGGATGCAGTCCTCGATCAGGACCTCCGCGCCGAGGGTGTCCACGGCATCGTCGTCGCCCGACGCCACGACGCAGCCCCGCAGCGCAATGGTCTGGCCGGCGCGCTGCCGGTGGAGGTAGATGCCGTCGTTGTCGTCCTTCCCGTGGAAATCCAGGGCCCAGCAGCGCTCCCAAAGGAGCGCCGTGCCGTCGATCTCCGGCCCCATCGCGGCGCGGGAGAAGAGACAGTCGTAAAACTCCAGGTCGGCGCCGCTGGCCTGCATGGACTTGCCCTTGGCGTCGGTGAAGGCGCAGCGCTCGCAGCGCACCCGGGAGTTCGTCGCCCTCAGGATCGGGCCCGTATTGGTATGGCCGCCCCGCGGCGAGTTGCCGCCGCGGGTCATGATCGTGCAGCGATAGAGCGAAGGCCGCGCGCCGTCGTGGCGCACCTCGCCCCACGGCAGGGCGGGATCGCGGGCGGTGAAGGTCACCGGTTGCGCGGGGGTGCCGAGGCACTCGATCGCGCCGGCGACGGAGATCGAGTGTCCCGCCCCGTCGGCGCTCGCGCCATCGATGAGCACGAGCGTGCCGGGCAGGACGCGCAGCGTGCCGCCCGCGGGCACCGTCAGGGCGCCCGTCACGCGCACGATGCCGCTCCACTCCACCAGGGCGGCGGGCAGGACGCCCTGCGTCTCGATGCGGGGACGGCCGGCGAGGTTTTGGAGGGTGCGTGCCGCCTCCAGGGCGCCGATCGCCGTGTCAAGGACGATCTCCGCCGTGTCGGGCGGCGTCTCGATCCGCACGAGCGCGCTGCCGAGGCCGTTCCGGAGCGTGACGCGGTCGGGCGCGAGCGTCGTGCCCGCCGGCGCGGCCGAGAGAACCGCCTCGACATCCCACAGGGTGCGGTCGACGGCGCCGTCCGCGCCGCGCACCTCGACGCGCACGAGCACGGGAACGCCGGGAATCCAGGAATCGGGGACGATCACGTCGAGCGCGCGCTCCGCGGCGCCGGCCGCCGCCGCGCCGAGGGCCAGCACCGCCGCCAACCGGAAGGCGCGCCGCGCGCAGGGGAACGGCCCGAGCGCGAAGGCCCGCGTCATTTCAGCCTCACGGGGAACGGGAGCATCGTCGATCCTCGAACAACACCCATCTTAAGGCCCGCGGCGGGCGCCAGGAAGGCTGCCGGGCCGGCCGCCCGAGGCGGCGAGTGCGAAGCCGCCGCCTGGAATCGGAATCGCGCCGGCCGCGGCGTTTCGGGAGCGAGCCGAGCGACAGGCGGCGGCGCGGCGCGCGCGCAGCAGCGCCGGGGTCGGTTCACCTTGACAACGCTTCAAGCCACGGGCTATCCTGGTGGGCTGTTTTTCCTCGAATCCGCTTTGAGAAAGGAGCGTCATGAAGCCCTCATCCGCGAACGCCTTGCTGTGGCGAGGCCTTGTCGTGCTCGGCGCCCTATTGGGGGCCGCGCCGCTGTATGCCGGCGAGGCGGACATCATTCTGCCCAAGCTGAGCGATGTGCATTTCGGGCCGGTCACGGCCGTGCACCTCATGGTCGCCGGCCTGGTCGTCTGCGTGATCGGCCTGGTCTTCGGCTTGATTCAGTACCGCCAGACCAAGGCCTTCCCGGTCCACGAGTCCATGAGCGCGGTCTCGCAGACGATCTGGGAGACCTGCAAGACCTATCTCATCCAGCAGGGCAAGTTCCTGGTGATCCTCTGGGTCCTCATCGGCCTCTGCATGGTGTATTACTTCGGGAACCTGCAGGGCAAGAGCGCCTTTCCCATCGGCGTGATCCTGCTCTCGTCCATCGTCGGCATCCTGGGCTCCTACGGCGTCGCGTGGTTCGGCATCCGGATCAACACCCAGGCCAATTCGCGCTCGGCGTTTTCGGCGCTCAGAGGCCAGCCGTGGCTGCCGCTGGCGATTCCGATGCGCTCCGGCATGAGCGTCGGCCTGCTCCTGGTGAGCGTCGAGCTCTTCTTCATGATCCTGATCCTGACCTGGGTGCCCACCGAGCTCGCGGGTCCGTGTTTCATAGGATTCGCCATCGGCGAGTCCCTCGGCGCCAGCGCGCTGCGCATTTGCGGAGGCATCTTCACGAAGATCGCCGACATCGGCTCCGATCTCATGAAGATCGTTTTCCACCTGCCCGAGGATGATCCCAAGAACCCGGGCGTCATCGCGGACTGCACCGGCGACAACGCGGGCGACAGCGTCGGCCCCACGGCGGACGGCTTCGAGACCTACGGCGTCACCGGCGTCGCGCTGATTGCCTTCCTCGCCCTGGCTCTGATGGGGGCGGGCGCCGCCGGCGAGCTCATGTGCGGCAAGCTGATCACCTGGATCTTCGTCATGCGCATCCTGATGATCCTGACGTCGCTCGGCGCCTACTTCCTCAACGCCAGGATCAGCGCCGCGCTGTACAAGGACACCAAGGACTTCGACCCGGAGAAGCCCTTGACGCACCTGGTGTGGATTACGTCGCTCATCTCCGTGGCCGTCACCTTCTGCGCCAGTTTCGTCCTGCTGCCGCCGTCGGAGCACAAGAACCTGTGGTGGATCCTGTCGGTGATCATAAGCTGCGGCACCATGGCCGGCGCGCTCATCCCCGAGTTCACCAAGATCTTCACCAGCACGAAGTCCCGCCACGTCAAGGAGGTCGTTACTTCGGCCAAGCAAGGCGGCGCGTCGCTCAACATCCTGTCGGGCTTCGTCGCCGGCAACTTCTCGGCTTTCTGGGAAGGCCTCCTCATCATGGCGCTCATGGGGATCAGCTACTACATGTCGCAGCAGCCCGACTTGCTTGCCGTGCTTCCCCAAGAGCTCGCCTTCGCGACGCCGATCTTCGCCTTCGGCCTGGTGGCCTTCGGCTTCCTCAGCATGGGGCCCGTGACCATCGCGGTGGACAGTTTCGGCCCGGTGTCGGACAACGCCCAGTCGGTTTACGAACTGAGCCGAATTGAGAGCGTCCCGAACATCAAGGAAGACATCGAGAAGAATTTCGGCTTCACCCCGGACTTCGAGAACGCCAAGGACACGCTGGAGAAAAACGACGGCGCCGGCAACACCTTCAAGGCCACGGCGAAACCCGTCCTCATCGGCACGGCTGTGGTCGGCGCCACGACGATGATCTTCGGCATCATTCTGTTCCTGGAGCGCACGTACAAGGCCCACGATGCCGGCTTCAGCATCATCAAGAAGCTGAGCATGGTCGAGCCGTTCTCCCTCATGGGGCTCCTCATCGGCGGCGCGGTGATCTACTGGTTCACGGGGGCGTCGACGCAGGCCGTCGTCACGGGGGCGTACCGCGCGGTGGTCTACATCAAGGAGCACATCAAGCTGGACGCGGAGACGGCCTCGCTCAAGGACAGCAAGGAAGTCGTCAGGATCTGCACGCTCTACGCCCAGAAGGGCATGTGGAACATCTTCATCGCCATCTTCTGCCTCGCCCTCGCCCTTCCGATGCTCAATCCGTTCCTCTTCATAGGCTACCTCATCGGCATCGCGCTCTTCGGGCTTTTCCAGGCCATCTTCATGGCCAACGCCGGCGGCGCCTGGGACAACGCCAAGAAGATCGTCGAGGTCGACCTGCGGGCCAAGAACACGCCGCTCCATGAGGCGAGCGTTGTCGGGGACACGGTGGGCGATCCTTTCAAGGACACATCCTCGGTGGCCATGAACCCGGTGATCAAGTTCACGACGCTGTTCGGACTCCTCGCCGTGGAAATCGCCGTGGAGATGGATGTGGCGCTCAAATTGGGGGTCGGCATCGCGCTGGCCGCCGTCGCCCTGGTCTTCATCTACCGTTCGTTCTACGGCATGCGCATTCCGGAGCAGCAGTAACCTGCCCACGGGAGCGCCTCGCGCGCCGCGGGCGGCCGGCAGGCGGCCGCTCGCGGCGCGTTTTTTCTTGTTCCGGGATGCGGCCGCGCGCCGGGGCGCCGACGGGTTGACCGCGGCTTGGCGCCGGAATAGGATCGACTTCCGGCACGCCGAGCCGGCGTTAACCGGCGGGCAAGGCCGGGAGAAGAACGATGCGCGCAAAAACCGATGGCATCCGGAGACGCGCGACGGCGCGTCATGGACTGGGTTGTCTCTGTGTCCTCGCGCTCCTGGCGGGGGCGCGCGGCGCCGAGGACGCCGACATTCCGAGCGCGGCTCCCGACGACGAGATCATGGCGAGTCCGGCGGATGTGGAGGAGACGGCCGCCTGGGCCTTCGCGGCCTTCACGGGGCGCCGCGCGCCGGCGCGGGCGGCAGGCGTGGGCGTCGAGGTGCGCCGGCAGGACCACAGCGTCCTGCGCTTCGGGCGGTCCTGCATCGACACGCCCCTTAGGATCGGCTCGCGGGATTTCGCCCGCGGCCTGGGCACGCATGCCGACAGCGAGATCGTGCTCGCGCTGCCCGCCGGCGCGAAGACCTTTCTGGCGCAGGTGGGCATCGACAATAACGCCGACACGGGCGGCCGGCGCGGCAGCGTGCAGTTCAGCGTGGAGATCGGCGGCCGGGAAGTGTTCCGCACCCCCACGCTCAAGGGGGGGCAGGAGCCCGTGCCGGTGGCCGTGGACCTGCCCGCCGGAACGCGGTCGATCACGCTCAAGGTCGACATGACCGCCGACGGGGTCGGACACGACCAGGCCGATTGGGCCGACGCGCGGATCCTCATGGAGGACGGCAGGGAACTGCCGGCCGACGCCGACCGGATTCCGATCGTGGCGGGCGCGCCGCCCTTTTCGTTCCTCTACGACGGCGTCGCTTCCGCGCGGCTTCTCGCGGACTGGAAGCGGACGGCGGAGACGCGCGACGAACCCGCGCGCGTGGTTCACAGGGCGGTCTGGTCCGATCCGGCCGGCGGCCTGCGGGTGGAAGTGACGGCCGCGGCCTTCAAGCGCTATCCCGCCGTGGAATGGCTCCTCGAATTCGAGAACGCGGGCGCCGCGGACACGGCGATCCTCTCGGAAATCCAAGCCCTGGACGCGGTGCTTCGCACCGGCTACCACCGCACGCCCGTGGTCCTCCACCAGATCACGGGCGATGTGTGCGGCGAGCAGTCGTTTCTGCCCAGCGAGACCGTGGTCGCCGTGGGAAAACCGATCGCCTTCGCGCCGGCGGGGGGGCGGTCTTCAAACCACGTGTTCCCCTTCTTCAACGTCCAGTACGGCGGCGAGGGGCTCCTCGTCGCCATCGGCTGGTCGGGTCAGTGGGCCGCGCGCCTGGAGCGCACGCCGGCCGGGCCGACGCGGATCGCCGCCGGCATGGAGAAGACCCACCTGCGCCTGCGTCCCGGCGAGCGCATCCGCGGGCCGCGCATCCTGGTCATGCCGTGGAAGGGCGACCGCGTGACGGCCCACAATCGGCTGCGCCGGCTGATCCTTTTCGAGTATGCGCCGCGGCTCGACGGCCGTCCGCTGCGCCTGCCGGCGGCATCGCAGTGCTTCGACCGATACAGTTGGAAGCGGCCCGAGTGGAGCACCGAGGAAGGCCAGTTGCGCGCGGTGCGGGCGGCGCAGGCCTTGGGCTGCGACACGCACTGGTTCGACGCGGCGTGGTTCGAGGGCGGGTTCCCCAACGGGGTGGGGAACTGGTTCTGCAAGCCGCGCGCCTTCCCGCGGGGCCTCAAGCCGGTGGCCGATGCGTGTCACGCCGCGGGCCTGAAGTTCCTGGTGTGGTTCGAGCCCGAGCGCGTGGCGCCGGGCACCCTGATCGCGCGCGAGCGCCCCGAGTTCGTCCTCGGCGGCGCGGGGGGCGGGCTTTTCAACCTGGGCGATGCCGCGGCGCGGGCATGGATGACGGATCTTCTGTCCGCCCGCATCAGCGAGTTCGGCATCGATGTCTACCGGAACGACTTCAACCTCGACCCCCTCCCGTTTTGGCGCGGCGCCGATGCGCCCGATCGGCAGGGCATGGCGGAGATCCGTTACGTCGAGGGGCATTACGCCCTGTGGGACGCGCTGCGGGCGCGCCACCCCGGACTTTGGATCGACAACTGCGCCAGCGGGGGCCGCCGCATCGATCTGGAAACGCTCATGCGCTCGGCGCCGCTCTGGCGCAGCGACACGGGCTGCGGCCCCGGCCACGAGGAATGGGACCAGACGCAGGCGCTGGGCCTGAGCCTCTACGTGCCGCTCTTCACGTCCTGCGCCTGGGAGCCCAAGGCGTACGTGTTGCGGAGCGCGGCGACGGGGGGGGTGATCACGCAGTTCGATTACCTGAACGACGCCTTCGACACGGACGCGGCCCGCGCCGCGATAGCGGAGGCGAAGGAGAACCGGAAGTACTGGTACGGCGACTTCTACCCCTTGACGCGGGCGGCGGTGGGACCGGAAGTGTTTGCCGCGTGGCAGCTCCATCGCGCCGACCTGGACGCCGGCCTTGTGCTTGCCTTCCGGCGGCGCGAATGCCCCTATCCGGTGCTCGAGGCGCGGCTGCGCGGCCTCGCGCCGGGCGGGAGCTACACCGTGGAGCGGATCGACGAGGAGCGCCGGACGGAGCGGCAGACGCTCACCGGGCGGGAGCTCATGTCGAACCTGGAGCTGCGCATCCCGGCGCGCGGCGCGAGCCTTCTCGTGCGGTATCGAGGCCGGTGACGCGCGCCGCCCGCCGTCACTCGAGCCGCCACTGGGCGCCGTCCCGCGCGTCGGCGCCGCGCGCCGCGCTCCGGATGAACTCGTAGAGCACGCGGCGGTAGTGCAGGCCCCAGATCCCGTGGCGCGCCTCGGGATAGAGCATGAGGTCGAAGCGCTTGCCCGCTTGCTGGAGGGCGTGGACGAGGCGCGTCGCGTGCTGCGCGTGCACGTTGTCGTCCAGGCCGCCGTGCATGATGAGGAGCCGCCCGTGGAGGTTCGCGGCGGCGGCGACCACCGAAGCGGCCGCGTAACCGTCGGGGTTGTCCTGGGGCGTCCCCATGTACCGCTCGGTGTAGATGCTGTCGTAGTCGCGCCAGTCGGTGACGGCGGCGCCGGCGATCCCCGCGGCGAAGCGCTTGCTGTGCGTCAGGGCGTAAGCCGCCATGAAGCCGCCGTAGCTGAAGCCGCTGATGCCGATGCGCGCGCTGTCGACGAAGGGGCGGGCGCTCAACCAATCGAGGGCGGACTCGATGTCCTTGAGCTCTTCTTGGCCGAGCCGGCGGTAGGCGATCCACGCCGACACCGCGCCCTTGCCGCTGGCGCTGCGCGGGTCGCACAGGAACGAGATGATGCCCGCCTCGGCGAGCATGCGCTCCCAGGCGCGGCCGCCGCCCCAGGAGTCCCACACGGTCTGCGAGTGGGGACCGGCGTAGGTGGAGAACCACACCGGATACTTCCGCTCGGGGTCGAAATCGTGCGGGGTGACGAGCATGGCCTCCAGTTGGAATCCGCCGGGGGCCTCGATGGTGTGGAGCGCGACGGCGCCGAGCCGGTAGCGCGCGGCCTCGTGGAGGGGATTGGCGTCGATCGTCCGCACTCGCGCCCCGTTCGAGCGGCGCAGGACCACCTGCTCCGGCCGGGCGTGGGTCGACCAGGTGTCGAGGAAGCAGCCGCCGGTGGGGCTCATGCCGATTGTATGGTGGCCCGGAGCCGGCGTGAGCCGTTCGATCGCGCTCCCGTCCAGCGCGGCGCGATAGAGATTGTGGGCGATGTGGCTGTCGCGCGTGCCGGTGAAGTAAACCCACCCGCCGGTCTCGTCGACGTGGAGTACGTCCCGCACTTCCCACGGGCCCGCCGTGACGGCCTTGCGCAGAGCGCCGTCGGGGCCGTGGTGGTAGATGTGCTGCCAGCCCGAGCGCTCGCTCGTCAGGAGGAACGATCCGTCCGCCAGGAAGCGCAGGGCCCGGGGCGGTTCGATCCACGCCGCCGTCGCATCGCGCAAGACCCGCGCCGTGGCGCCGCCCGCGGGGGGCGCGGCGCAGATGTCGAGCCACGTCTGGACGCGGTTTTGGACGTAGAAATAGAGACGATCGCCGCCGCGCGACCATGCCGCGCCCGCCACCAGGATGTCGGCGGGATCGTAGGCCGAGAGATCCGCCCACCGCGGAGGGCTGCCCGCCACATCCACGATCCCGACCCGCGCGCGGGGAGCGGGCTCGCCCGGTTTGGGGAAGGCCTCGCACTCCACCGCTTGGCGGGATTCAAGGTCGTTGGCGATGACGAATTCGGCCGCCGGCGAGCTGTCGATCTGGAGGAAAGCCAGGCGCCGGGAATCGGGCGACCACCAGAACGCCTTCCATACGCGGTGGAAGACTTCTTCGTAGTACACCCAGTCGGCCTTGCCGTTCCGGAGCTTGGCATGGCCGCCGGTCGTCAGGCGCCGCGGGGTCTGCGTGGCGATATCCACTAGCCAGAGATCGTTCTCGCTGACGAAGGCGACGAAACTTCCATCGGGGCTGAACTCGGGGAATTCCTTCTCGCCGGGAAAACTCGTGAGGCGCACCGCCTTCGCGCCCGCCAGATCGCAATAGTAAAGATCGCCGCCGAAGTCGAAGAGCGCCCCGCGCTCGGGCGGATCGAGGCTCAGATTCGTCCGGCCGGCGAGGTTCTCCGCGTCCCGCCGCCCGATCCACGGGAGGCGCGCGAGCGCTTCGGCCATGGCCCGCCGGTCGGGGAACGGGACGGCGCGGCCCGTGGCCGCCTGGATCTTCCACAGATTCCCCTCGCGGGCGTGGAGGTAGTGCTCGCCGTCGCGCAGCCAGCGCATGCCGCTCGCGTGCGTGCCGCCCAGGCGGGGCGGCTGGTCGGATTCATAGAGTTCCTTGAACGTCAGGGGCTTGGGCGGCGCCTGCATGTCGGTAGGCGGCCGGGCCCCGCAAAGAAGGAGGGGCGCCGGCGCCGCGAGCCGCGCGACAGGGAATTCGGCGCCGGGTTCCAGGGCGGCATCGAAGCAGCCCCGCGCCGCCAGACCGTTTTCGGACGCCGGCTCGAGCAGCAGCGCCGCCAGGGTGCCGAGTTTTTGGCCGGAGCGCACCAAGAACGTTCCCGCATCGACGCGGCGGCTGACGGCGCGCCGCTCGGCCGCGACCCGCGCCGCGGCGCGGTCCGGACCGCGCCGTTCCTCGCGCGCCACCGAAGTCACGGTATAGGCCTGAACATCGAGCTCGACCTCCTCCTCCCGCAGCTCCTCGACGTCGATGCCGTGGCGCATGAGGATTTCGGCCGCGGACGTATAGGCGGCGGGCAGGAGGTACGCGTAGGCGCGCTCCACCGCGACCTCGGGTTCGAGGCGGTCCTCGCGGGCGCCCTCGGCGGGGGCCGCGGCTGGGCGCGCGCGCAGGGGGATGGGGCGCTTGCCCGATTCGGGCTCCCGGCCCGCGGCGATGACGGCGCGGTCGGCCGCGGCGATGAGCCGGCGAATTTCGTCGGCGCGTTCCGCGGCGTGCGCGAGCGTCGCGCGGACGAACTCGCGCACGGCCCGCGCGCGTAGCTCGCGGGGAGCGCGCGTGCTCGCCTCGGTGAGAATCGCGAGGCTGTTGCGAAGTCCCGCATAGGCCGTCCCGCGGCTGGAAAGCGGCCGGAGGGCGCGTCGGCCCGCGCCCTCCCGGGGGGCGCCGCCGCGCCGCACCGCCTCGATGCCTTTCTCGGCCCGGAGCGCTGCCGCGACGGCGGGCAGAAGCGAATCGCGCGCGAAAGCGGCCAGGTAGGGATCAGCGGCGGGATGTTCCAGGCCCGCGTAGGCCAGCGGATGGCGCCGGCGCCCGCCGTCCGTCGCGCGCGCCTCGATGACGACCGCCGGGTTCCACGCCGTCAGAAACCGCGCCAGGGCCCGCGCCTCGGGAGTCTCGAGCCGCACGAAGTCGCGGTCCGGAGGCTGTGCGTTCGCGTGGGCGCCGCCCTCGGGGCCGGGTCGGCCGGCGGCCGCGACCTCCTCGTCGGTGTTGAGAACCGGGGCCGCGGCGATGATGAGCCGTTCCCTGATCTGCGCCGGGCAATCCCGCGCCAGGTCGCTCAGGAGCGCCTGGAAGGCGTCCTTCCCGCCGGTGTCGCCGCCGCGCAGGCCGCCGAGTAGAAGGACGAGGAGCTTGCCGCTTCGGGCCGCTTCCTCCGCCGTCGCGACGGGCGGATCGGCGAAAAGGATGAGTGGGATCGCCCGGCCCTCGCCCGTGACGCCGAGGCGCGCCTGCCGTACGTTCGGGGAGGACTGCGCGAGCGCCCGAGCGAACTCTTCCACCGGGATGTCCGCCGTCGCGGCGGCGCGGCCGCTCGGCTCGGCGGTCAGGCGCGGCGCGGCCGGAGGCTCCGCGCGGATCCCCGGCGCGGCGCCGGCCAGGATGGCGAACAAGATGCAATGTCGAACCATGGGCGCCATGCGGCGCGGCCTCGTTCCGCGATACCTTGTTGTCCGTTCCGGATGTCTCCGCGGCCGCGCCGGAGGCCGCGGCCGCCCTCACCGGTCAATTGTAGCGCCGAAAGGCGCGGCGGCCCAGGCGCGGCGAGCGCCCGCGATTGAAGCCGCCGCCCCGGAGGGCTACCATCGCGCCCGCGCAAAAGGCGCGGGCGCGGCGCCTCGCCGCCGGCGCGCGCGATAGGAAGGGAGCGTTATGAGTCTCGAACTGATGCACCCGCGCGACCAAATCGTCATGCTCATGGAGCGGATCTACGGCTACGGCATGACGACGACATCGGGCGGCAACCTTTCGGTGCTCGATGACGAGGGCGCGATCTGGATCACGCCCGCCGGCGTGGACAAGGGCACGCTGCGGCCCGAAGACATCGTCTGCGTCCGCGCCGACGGTTCGGTTCAGGGGATCCATCGCCCGTCGTCCGAGCTGCCCTTCCACAAGGCCGTGTATGCCGCCCGGGCCGACGTCCGCGGCGTGCTCCACGCGCACCCGCCGGCCCTGGTGACCTTCAGCATCGTCCGCCAGATCCCGGACACGCGCATCATCCCCTCCGCCCGATTCGTCTGCGGGCCCATCGGCTACGCCGAGTATGCGCTGCCCGGCAGCGACCTTCTGGGCGCGCGCATCGCCGCCAAGTTCGCCGAGGGCTTCGCGATCGTGCTTCTTGAGAACCACGGCGTCGTCGCCGCGGGGGAGTCGCTCTTCCAGGCGTTCCAGCGCTTCGAGACGCTGGATTTCTGCGCGCGCCTCATCATCGAGGCGCGGCGGATCGGGACGGTGCGCACCCTCCAGGAGCGGCACTACGTCATGTTCGGGCGCAAGTACAACGTCATGCCGGAGTTCGTTCCGGTCACGCACTCAAGCCGCGAGCGGGAGCTGCGCGCGGCGATCTGCGGCATGCTCCACCGCGCCTACGGCCAGCGTCTCGTGACCAGCACCGAGGGGACGTTCTCGGCGCGCACGGCGGGGAACGACTTCCTGATCACGCCCTACGGCGCCGACCGCAAGTACGTCCAGCCCGAGGACCTGGTCATGATCGCGGGCGGGCGGGCCGAACGGGGCAAGACGCCGAGCCGTTCCGTCAGGCTGCACCAGCGCATCTACGAGCTGCACGCGGACATCGGCGCCGTCATGATCGCCCATCCGCCCGCCATCATGGCCTTCGCCGTGAGCGATGCCGAGTTCGACAGCCGCACGATCCCGGAGGCGTACATCGTGCTGCGCGACATCCCCGAGCTGCCCTACGGGTCGCCGTTTCTCCGCGTGGAGGAGATGGCCGCCGCGCTGGGGGCGCGCACGCCGGTGGTGCTGGTGGAGAACGACTGCATCCTCACGACGGGGGCCGGCCTGCTCGAGGCGTACGACCGCCTCGAGGTGGCGGAGTTCAGCGCCAAGGCGCTGATCGCCGCGCGCGCGCTCGGGGATCTGGCGCCGATCACGGAGGCGCAGGTGCGGGAGCTTGCGCGGGCCTTCAAGCTGGCCGAGCCGCGGGAGCAGGCGGCCGGGGGCGACGGGTAGGAACCGGCCGGCGCGCTACTTGCACCGGCAGTCGCAGGCGGTCCACTTGATGACTTCGCCGGAGCAGGGATCGTACCACCCTTCGCTCTTCGATCCGCAGGCGCGGCATTCAGGCACGCAGCCGGCGCAAAGCGCGTAGCGGATGAGCGCGGGGACTTCGCGGATGTCGCCGCACACGTCGTACCACCCCTCGCTGTACGTGCCGGCGTACAGACACACCGGCCGGCACGACGGAGTCTTGCAGTCAGCGCAGTTGGCCACCGTCTCGCCGTTGTCGGGGTCGCAGTAGCCGTCGCCGCAGGTCTCCATGTCGCACTGCATGCGGCACTCGCCGCAGACGCAGTCCCAGCGGCCCATGCAGAAGATGGGCCACGGCCGCCCGAGGCAGTCGTAGGCGCTCTCGCACTGGACCGGCGCCGCGGGCGGGCGCCCATGGGCGAAGAGATAGGAAAGAATGGCGATGGCGTCGGAAAGGTCCAGCTTTCCATCGTCGTTCACGTCAGCGAGGTTGAGGCACGCCGGCGGTTCGCCTTGGCTGAACAAGTAGCCCAGGATGCGCACCGTGTCGGCGACGTCGAGCTTGCCGTCGCCGTTGGCATCGCCGGGCTTGTTGGAGGCCCGGCGGGCGACTCTGAACTTGTAGGCCTTCGACTCCCACTGATCGCTGACCTTCAGGACGTAGGCCCCGGCTTCCAGCCTGCCCACGTGGGCGACGAAGGCGTAGGGGACGATCACCGGCAGGCACATGCCGCCGGTGAACTCGGCTTCCGCCGTGACGGCGACGGAGGCGTCCGCCACCTCCACCATGTGGCACTTCAAGGTCCAGCACGGATCGGGAAGCCCGCCCTCGACGCGGACGAAGATGTCGCTCCCCGCCACGGGGTCCGGCGGAATCACCGTGACGCCATCGATGTACGCCCAGGCGGGCAGGGCCATAGCCGCGCAGATCCATGCGCGCGAAAGGGCGCGGTGCATGCTCGTCCTCAAGTCCGCTCCTTCCCGCCGGCGCCGGCGCGCGCTCCAACCACGCGCGCCGCGCGGCCCGTCTTCGTCAAGCTTATGTCCGGCGGCCGCGGGAGTCAAGCACCGTTTTTTTTTTCACGCGCCGCCCGCGCGGCGGGGCGTCACGCCAGGTTCTTGACGGCGAACTCCCAATCGAGCAGCTTGTCGATAACCACCTTCACGTAGTCGGCCCGGCGGTTCTGGTAGTCCAGATAGTAGGCGTGTTCCCACACGTCGATGGTTAGGAGCGGCCGCAGCCCCTGGGTGAGCGGGCAGTCCGCGTTGCCGGTCTTGACGATCCGGAGCTTCCCGCCGTCGGCGACCAGCCAGGCCCAGCCGCTCCCGAATTGGGAGACCGCCGCCGCGGCCAGCTCCTGCTTGCAGGCCTCGACGCTCCCGAAGGACGTCTCGAGCTTGGCCTTGAGGGCCGCCGGGATCACCTCGCCCCGCGGAGGGCGGATGCTACGCCAGTAGAAGGTGTGATTCCAGGTCTGCGCGGCGTTGTTGAAGATCGCGGCCTGGTCGGCCTTGCCCGCCGTCGCCGCGATGATCCCCTCAAGCGGCGTGGCGGCCAGATCCGTCCCGGCGATGAGCTTGTTGAGATTGTCGACGTAGGCCTTGTGATGCTTGCCGTGGTGGAAGCCGATCGTCTGGGCGGAGATGATGGGGGCGAGGGCATCGTCGGCGTAAGGAAGCGGCGGCAGGACATGGGGCGCCGCCGCGGCGGCGGCGCGCCCGACGCCCGCGAAGGCCGCAAGGGATGCGCCGCCCGCCGCGGCGACGAAACTGCGGCGCGAGAGGCCGCCGGACAACGAGCTGAGAATGGTCGTCATGGTTCCTCCTATGCGTGCCGGGCGCGGTCGGCGCGACCGGGCTTCTGCCCGGCGGGTCGTCCTCGGGGCCGCAGCCCGCGCTCCGGGCCGTGGGCAAGCATACGGGCCCGACGCGGCCCGCGTCAATGGCGCGTTCCGAGGGCGAACTTGCGCGCCGGGCGGAGTTGAGATAGTATCGCACCCATGAACAGGAGGCGGAACTCCCCGGCGCGCGGCGCGCGGGCCGGGCGCGCGACCCGGGCGGGTATGGGCGGGCTCGTGCTTACGAGACAGCGGCGCGCCATCCTGGAGGCGATCGCGCACCGTGACGATCATCCGACGGCCGCCGGGATCTTTGCGCTGGTGAGTGCGCGCCACCCGGGGACGAGCCGCGCGACGGTGTATCGGACCCTCGAGAAGCTGGCGGCGCTCGGGATCATCCGCAAGGTATGCCACCCCGGCGCGGTGGTGCGGTACGACCCGCGCCCTGAGCGCCATCACCACCTCCTGTGTCGGCTGTGCGGCGCCATGATCGATGTCGAGGCGCCGGGAATCCAGGTGACCGCCTTGCCCGCGAAGCCGGTGCAAGGATTCGTGATAGAGGACTACGCGATCGAGTTTCGCGGCGTCTGCGGGGTCTGCCGGAGAGGCAATCGGCGGAAACGAGCCGCAGGGACCGGGCGGAAGGCGTAAGGGCGCCTCCGCCGCCAACAGGAGGGCCAGGCAATGGAATGCACGAAAGCGCCGCGGCGGGGGACCGCCGCGGCAATGATCGGGACGCTCGCCGTGATGCTGGCGTGCGCGGCGGGGGCGGACGGGGCGCAACCCCGGGAAATCCCGCGCGACCAGTTCGGGGCGGCGCACGCGGCGTTTCAGGAGGCGGAACTCGCCAAACTCCTGCCGGCGGGGGATGTGACCAAGGCGCCGGCGGGCTTCGATCCGGTGATCTGGGAGGCGTTCATCCCCGAGGACAACGCCCAGACGCCCGAGCGCGTGGAACTGGGGCGGAAGCTCTACTTCGACACGCGCCTCTCCTTGGACAACACGGTTTCCTGCGCCACCTGCCACGATGTCACGCGCGGGTTCACGGACCAGTTGCCGGTGTCCGTGGGCATCAAGAATCAGCTCGGACGCCGCAATGCCCCCACGGTGGTGAATACGGCGCTTCTTCAGACGCTGTTTCTCGATGGCCGTTCGCCCACGCTGGAGCACCAGGCGAAGCTCCCCATCGTGAACCCCATCGAGATGGGCATGCCGGATGGCGAAACGGCGGTGAAGGCCATCAAAGACGATGCCGAATACCGCGCGGCTTTCAAGAAGGCCTACGGCAGGGAAGTCAACCACGATGACATCGGACGCGCGCTCGCCGCCTTCGAGCGCACGCTCGTCTTCATCGACTCGCCGTTCCGGCGTTTTCTCGCCGGCGACACCGAGGCGATCTCGCCCGAGGCGCAGGAGGGCTGGGAGCTCTTCAACGAGAAGGCCCGCTGCGTGGCCTGCCACCCCATCAGCCAGGGCAATCCGCTGGGAACCGACAACCGCTTCCACAATATCGGCGTCTCGGCGCGGCACCAGGATTTCGAGAAGCTGGCCATCGAGGCGCTGAAAGCTCTCCGGGATGACCCGTCCGAGGAGAAGCTCGACGAACTGGCGCTCACCACCGACATGAGCGAGCTCGGGCGCTTCATGGTGAGCAAGCAGCGCGGCGACATCGGCGCCTTCCGCACATCGATGCTCCTCAATGTGGGCATCACGGCGCCCTACATGCACGATGGCTCCATCGCCACCTTGTGGGACGTGCTGGACCACTACAACAAGGGGGGCGAGCCGAATCTGTTTCTCGACGGCGGCATCGAGGCCCTCGCCTTGACCGAACCGGAAATCGACCGGCTGGTAGCGTTCCTCTTCACGCTGACCGACGTGCGGTTCGCGGAGGACAACGCCCGGGAATTCGCGCGCCAGAAGGCGCGGGCCGAAGCGGAGCGCCCCCTCAGGGACAATGCCGCGGCGTTTCGCAAGAAGCTCTGGCAGGAGAAGTAGGCTGGCCCGCGAGCCCACGGGCAGCTTTCGCAAAGGAGCAAGCCGTGAAGATCAAACACAAAAGCGTTGAAACCAGGTACATGGAGGCGCGGCGGGAGTTCTTCAACGGTCTGGCGCGGGTCGACCGCCGGTCGTTTCTGAAGATCTCGGCGGCGGCGGCCGGGGCGGCCGCCGCGTCGGGCCTGATCCCGTATCATTCCTTTCAACCCGTCGCCGTCGCCGCCGAGGCGCAGCCGGCGTTCAAGTTCGCCTACATCTCCGATTCGCATCTGTACGAGAAGCATATCAACGACCGCTTCGTGCGCTCGCTCCTGCGGGCGGTCGAGGATGTGAACGCGCTGGATCCGCAGCCGGACTTCGTGCTGTACGGCGGGGATCTGGCGCAGCTCGGCCGGCCCAAGGAGCTCAAGCTCGGCGCGGAGATCCTCAAGGGGGTCAAGGCCCCCCTGCGCATGATGGTGGGGGAGCACGACTGGTACCTTGACCTGGGCGCGCAATGGCGCGAGCTGTTCGGCGCGCCGACCTACTCCTTCGACCACAAGGGCGTCCACTTCGTGACGCTTAACAGCGTCGTCGAGCGCGATTTCTGGACGGCCCGGGGCTTGACGCCCATGCAGCGGATGATGACCGTGGCGGGGCTGGACAACGGCGTCCAGAGCCCCTTCTCGGTGGGGGCGGAGCAGTTGGAGTGGCTGCGGAACGATCTGGCGGGGGTGGCGCCGACGACGCCGGTGGTGGTCTTCTCCCATTCGCCGCTCTACAAGCTCTACAAGAAGTGGAACTTCTGGACCGACGATGCCGAGGATGTGCAGGCGCTGCTGGCGCGCTTCGCCAACGTGACGGTCATTCACGGCCACACCCACCAGATCCTCACCAACCGCATCGGGTCGATCCACTTTCACGGCGTGCTCGCGACGGCGTGGCCGTGGCCCTATGCCCCGGAAGGCCTTCCCGAGCTGACCATCCAGATGAGCCGTCCGGATCCTTTCAACCCCATGGACGGCTGCGGCAACGGCGAAGTGCACGTCCACGCCGACGGGCTCGTCGACAAGGTTTACAACCTGTGGAATCGCGCGCCGATCATCGTGGGCCGGCGCTACCTGGTGAGCAACGGCAAGGAAGCCGTTCCGCCGGCGCCGAATCGGATCAGCTACTGAGTTGGAACGGGAGGGAGAATAACATGTGCGTCGATTTCGTGCGGACTGGAGCGGGCAAGGGCGCGGTCGCGGCCGTGCTGGCCGCCTTCGCCCTGGCGGGAGCCGGGTGCGAGGAACGATCCGCCCTGAAGAGGCCGGCGCATGGCGCGGGCGGCGGCGGCGAAACCGAGGTGATCTTGTGCGACGGCAGCACGCCGGGGGCGGTGGCGGCCGCCGCGACGGGGCAGGTCCTGGCCGACAGCCTCATGGATCAATGGAAGCGCGCCCATCCGGAGCGCGATTGGGTGGAAGTCGAGAAGGAACAGCACGAACTCAAGCCCCCGGCCGACAATTCGGCGCTGCTCAAGGGGGGGCAGGGGCCTGAGCATCCCTATGGGCGGGTGACCAAACAAGAGCTCCTCCTGTGGGCCCGCGAGACCGAGAAGTTCGTGGTGGAGGGCTCGCGCATCTTCCACAGCGCGGAACTTCTCGGCAGCACCGTGGCCGTGTCCTGCGACATGTGCCACCCCCACGCGGCCAACACGCATCCCGAGACGTATCCCAAGTATCAGACCCAGTTGGGACGGGCCGTGCTGCTGCGTGACATGATCGAGTGGTGCATCGAGAACCCGGTGCGCGGCGCGCATCTGTCCGGCGACGACCCCAGGATGCGGGCGCTCGAAGCCTACATTATTGCGCAGCGCAGCGGGACCGTCATGGTCTACGGCAAGCACTGACCCGGCCGCGGGCAGGCGCAACCCGCGGGCGTTGATTGACTTGAGAAGCTGGCGCGGTAGTCTAACGGAGGCGCAAGGGCGCGCGCTCCGGCGGCGCGGAGCCGGCGTTGACCCTCGCCCGGAGAGGAGGCGGCGTGATGCGACGGTTCACATTGATCCTGCCGGCGGGGCTGCTGGTCGTCGCGCTCGGTTGCCGAGGAACGCGGGCGCAGACCTGCGGCGTCGTCAAGGAGCCCTCCCTGGCGGCGGCGCCCGAAATCGCCTTCACAAGCGATGGCGACAAGCAGTGGCGGTTGTCGCAGCTTTACGGCGACGTCGCCATTGTCGCCTTCGTGACGGCCGAGGGTGAGAACTGCGCGCGCATCAGCCCGGCGATCCTGGCCGCCGCCAAGGCGCGCAAGGGCGCGGGCATCCCCATCGTCGAGGTGGTGCATCCCACGGGGGATTGCAGGGCGGCGGGCCTCAAGGTCGCGTTCCACGAGGGCGCGCTCCTCTACACGCTGCTGGAGGACCCGGAAGGCGGGGGGCGCGCGGCTTTCGGCCTGGGCCGGGAAGACAAGGCCTTCTTGATCGCCGGGGACGGCAGGATCCTCAAGGAGGCGGCGCCGTCCAACGTCGCCGCCCTCTTCGATGCGGCCGAGAAAATCGCGCACGCTAAAACCTTCTCGTACCCCGATACCCTCGCTTTCTGAGGGTCGAGGAAGGGCGCGCTCGGGCCGCGGGTCCGCCGCTAACGGGCGAACACGCAGTTCGAGACCTCGCAGAGTCCTTCCGGCGCCGGCAGGCACTCGCCCGGCCCGGGCGAGGGGATGGCGAATCCCTCGGGGGTGAAGAGGTAGGCAAGCAGGCCGACCGCGTCGGAGATCTGCACGGTCCCGTCGCCGTTCACGTCGCACCCGGCCAGGCACGGCGGCGCGGCCGCGCCGGCGAAAAGAAAGCGCAGAATTGCCACCACATCGGAGACGTCGACGGCCTGATCGCCGTTGCAGTTGCCCCGCGTGAAGAGGATGCCTGTTTCGCCCGCGAAATGGACGAAACCCGGCGAGCCGCCGACGGCCAGCGACGCGCGCCAGTTCTCGACCGCCTGGTTGTCCATGTTCGCGCTGACGTCGAAGAGCTCGAGGCTGCGGCCGACCCCGTCGGCCGCGAGGGGCCAGGGCGCTTTATCGCTGTAGGCCACATAATCGACCGTGGCGGGATACCCCGATCCGTTGTCCTTGACGCGCAGAACCTCGCCGTCGTTGTCGAGGTTGCCGGGATAGGGGCCGAACACTTTCCCGGAGAATCGGTAGCGGGCATGAAACGCCGCGGGGTCCTTGGCGACGATGAAGATTTCGCCGGCGTCAATCGTGCTGCCCGCGGGGAAAACGAAGCGCCGGACCTGACCGTCGGGTTCCTTCTGCTCCAGGCCGTCGATGGTCCAGCCCCCGATATTGACGGTGAAGCCCGAGTTGTTCCAAAGCTCCAGGAACTCGCCTTCCTCGCCGCCGGGCGGGTTGTACATGATCTCGGTGATCATGAGGCGGGGATGGATCGTGGAGAACACCATGGCGTTGTCGACTAATTCGCGGCGGCCCACGAGGTAGGCGCTCTCCCGGTCGATGATGTCGTTCATGAGCCATGTGCGCCGCGCCGCGATGTGGGCGCGCACGCGGTCCAGGTTGGGTTCGAAAGCCGCCGGCGCCGTGGGATCGTTGCCCGTGGCGGGCGAGCGGCCCCACACCGCGATGTCCTCGAACTGCTCGTCGTAGAGGAGCGCGTGAAAGGGCAGGATTTTTTTCTCGTAGGCCTCGGGTGTGTGGTGCTCCATGAGGGCGTCCCACACCCGGATGAGATAAGCTCGGCGGAAATACACGCCGGCTTGGGAGAAAAACTTGTCCAGGAGATGGTTCCCGACGCCGCCGCCCCGCACGTTCGTCGTATACCAGAGCGAGATGCCCGGAGTGTGCATCAAGTCGTTGAGGACGCCGTACTGGGAATTCCACAACTTGCCGTAGACCAGGTCGAGGTCCCAGGGCGTCGGCATCCAGCGGCCCGTTGCGGTGTCGTGGTACAAGTAGTGGTTTTTGTGGGGATAATCGCTGTTGTTGACGAGAATCTGCGCCGCCTGGTAGTCGATCATCATGTCCATGTCGACGTTTTGCTGGAAGAAGGCGACCAGATCGCCCGCCTTGGTGTCGTGGAGGGCGTGGAGAAAGGCGACGACGTCGCTGTAGTCGCCGTTCTCGTTGGTCTTCTTCTCGTAGATGCCGCCGTCGCGCTGCTCGACGGAGTAGTAGGCTTTGTAGAGGTTGCCGTCGGGGTTCAAGCCGTTGCGCTTCAGGAAGCGCTTGTCGGGGTGCTCCATGGCGGCGTACAGGCCGAAATAGCCGCCGTTTCCGTGCATCCGCACGAAGTAGTGGTAGCACTGGGGGTTGCCCATCTCGCCGAACAGATCCCACGCCATGCGTTCGCGGATCAGCGCCTTGTCCGTCCACAGGCTCTGCAGGTTCAACTTGCGGCAGTTCCTGAAGTAGTGTCCCCGGTGGAACTTCAGCTTGAGGAAGCGCTTGTAGGATCCGCAGACGCTCTGCCCCCGGGCGCGGATGCCGATGTTGTAGTAGAGGTCGCCCTGGAAGGCGAACGAAGCGGTCGAGTAGGTGGAGCAGCTCAAGCCGGCGGCGAAGGTCCGCGGATCGCCCGGCACGACCAGGGTGAAAACCGGCAGAAGCGAATCGACCTGATAATTGGTCACGAAGTAGCCGTAGCGGCCCTGGGGGTCCGTGCGCGCCGGGAAGAGCCGGCTGCCGGCGGCGTTGGCGGCGTCGATCTGGTAGGTTACCGCCGTGGCGTGGGGCTGGCCCGGGATGACGGCTCCGTAGATTCCGTCGCCGGCGGCGCCATCGTCCGACAGGCCGTCGTCCCGCATGGGAAGCGTCAGGGTGGTTTGCGGCAGATAGACGATCAAATCGACCCTGGTCGGCGCCCCGTCGACGCGGGCGACGATCGCCACGGGTTCGTTGGCGTACGGTTCGCGCGGGATGCGGTTGATATTCGACACAAAAGGCGGGATCCCGGAACGCGCGGCGAAGTTGCGCCTTCCCGGCGACACCGAACCCGCTGTCGGCCGGGGCGTGAAGTAGATCCCGCGGCTGGGCGTCGACACGGAGAGGCGCGCGATGAATTCCTGGCATCCGCTCACGTGCAGGTAGGAGAACGTCAAGCGGTAGCGCGTCGCCCCCGTCGTGTCCAGCGGCGTCACGGTCTCGACGGAGACCGCGTTCGCCCATCCGGTGCCCGCGCCCTCGCCGATGATGTGCAGCGCCGGCGTGTCGAAGATCGCTCCGGTGAAAGGATCCTGGCTCCAGCGGCTCTTGGAGTGATTCCCCGATCCTTGCCAGGGCGCGATGGTTCCATCGAAGTTCCCGTTCGGTACCAGGTTCACCGACGGATTCGCCGTGTCGACCAGCGTGACTTCGTCGATCAGCAACTGGCCGGCGTCTTGCAGATAGAAGTGGAGCAGGCTGCTGGTCGCCACGCCCTCGACGCTCGCGGTCTGCCAACCCGTCTGGCCCGCGGCATCGAAGGCGCCGCTGTCGGTCCAACTGGCCGGGTCGTCGGAGGTTGCCGCGGGCATGATCTTCTCGAGGCTGTAGCCCAGGCCGTCCGCGGCGGCATTCCAGTCGCCGGACTGTTCGTATTTGACCGAATCCACCAGGCCGCCCGCGGCATCGACGAGGGTGATGCGCTCCCCGTCGTTGGAAAGCCGCCCGCCGAAATCGCCGAAGGTGAGCATGCTGCCGTACGCGGCGCGGAAGGCGGTCTGGTTCCGGCACACGACCAGGAACATGCCCGGCTCGCAGATCGTGCCGTCGGGGAAGGTGTAGTCGATGCCGCTCTGGAAGCGCCAGCCGCTCATGTCGATGGGTGCGCCGGTGGTGTTGACCAGCTCGATGAATTCCAGTTCCGTGTCGAGGTCCCCGAAGGGGTGGTAGTGAATCTCGTTGATGGCGACCCGCGGGGGCGGCAGCGGCGGCGGCGGGCACTGCGCGGCGACGTTCGGGGCCAGCGGCGTGGGCGCATCGCCGGGCTCGGCGCGCCAGTTGTTCGGCGCCGATGAGGCGCTCGACGCGCACAACCGTTGGAGCGACGCCCCGAGCCCGTCGGCCGCGGCGGGCCACGGGGGCAGGTTGTCGTACTTGACCTTGTCCACCACGAAACCGTCGGCGGCGGCGAGGGCGACGGTCTCGCCGTTGTTGTCCAAGGCGAAGTCGCCCCAGGCAAGCAGCCGGCTCTCCTGGAGGCCGAGCGCCGCCGCGAGCACGCTCGGATTCCGGCAGGCGACCAAGTAGCCGCCGGCGGGAATCGACGTGCCCGCCGGGAATTGGTAGTGAACGCCCTTGACGATGCTCCACCCGCCGATGTCGATGGCCGCCGCGGCGGGGTTGTGGAACTCGATGAACTCCAGTTCCGCGTTGCCGGGGGGATTGTAGTGAATCTCGTTGATGACGACGGCGGGGTGCTCGAAGAATACGAAAGGATCGCAGGCATCGCCGATGCCGTCGCGGTCCCGGTCGCGCTGATCGGCGTTGGGCACGGTGGGGCAATTGTCGCAGGCGTCGCCCACCCCGTCGCCGTCTTGATCGGCCTGGTCGGGATTCGGGACGTAGGGACAGTTGTCCAACGCATCGGGGATGCCGTCGTTGTCGCTGTCGGTCCAGCCGTCATCGATGGTCAGGCGGCTCGCCGATCCATCGGCGCCGTCGCTCCCGGCGGCGCCCGGGGTGAGGGCGAGATCGATGACGGCGCCGGCGGACAGGGCGCGCGTCACCGTGCGCGTCACGCCCGTGCCGTCGGTTCCCGCGATGGCCGCCGTGTCGACCTGCGCCCCGTCGATGAAGAGATATCCCGCGACGCCATCGCCGCCGCCGGTGTTGATCTTGCGGATGTGCCAGGTGATTTCCGCGTTCGCCAGGGCCAGGTTGCACACCCAGCGGCGGATCGTCCAGTGCTCGTGGCCGTTGTTCGTGCCGTTCGGGTGCGTGCCAAGCTGGCCGAGTTCGGTCCAGGGAGCGCCGCCGGCGCCGAGATCAAGGTCGTAGCAGGAGCAGGAGCTGCGCCAGTACCGGCTTGCGAAGGGCGTGAAATCGGCGAGCGCGTAAGTCTTGTCCGGGTCGGCCGTGCGGTCGTAGTAGCCGTTGTACCAGCCCTTGGCGCCCTGCGCGCCCGTCATGGACCAATCGGCAAATGAGTCCGCGACAATGTCGGCGTGCGCCGCCGGCGCCGCACAAAGCAGCGCGGCGCAAGCGCTAAGGAGCGAAAACCAAGGACGGCGCGGCGCGCGGGGCGGAAAACCGTTCCGAAGAGGCGTTGTTTTCAAGGTTGTGGAGGCCATATAACCCGATTGTACCGTGATCCCGCACTGTCCCAAAGAGTACCGGAGACGGCGGGGGGCCGGACCTTGCGGCCCGGCCCCCCCCGGCCGACGCTGGGGACGTCCCCGAGGCTACGGCTTCGGCGCGCACGGCGTCGCGCACGCAGGCAGTCCGCTCACCTGAGCCGGGAAGTTCGGATTGCCTTTGGGATCGACGCCGGCGGCCGCAAAGCCCTTGCAGGTGTTGTTGGTCGCCGTGATCGCGCTGCCGTCGGGCGCGGTCATCGACTGCCCGCTGAAAAGGAAGCCAAGGATCTTGACCGCATCGGCGATGTTGATAGCGTCGTCGTCGTTCGTGTCGGCGGCCTTCGCGCATAAGGGCGGCTTCCCGCCGGCGAAGAGGTACTGGAGGAGCGCGACCGCATCGGCGATGTTGACGGCCGCGTCGCCGTTGACGTTGCCCATCCAAACGTTGATATCGTCCGTCGCGATGGAACCGCGGCGCAGGATCGTGATCACGAAAGTCAGGCCGTCGGCGCTATCGTTGACCGCATCGAGCCCGCCCGTGGCCAAGTTGCCGGGGCCGTCGGCATCGATGGCGAAGTCGAGCACGTCGCCCACCGCCACCTTGGCCTTGAGTGTGAAGTGGTTGGCCGTGCCCAGGGAGAATCGGCTGGCGAGCTGGACGCCGTTCAGGAAAACGCGCCCGACGGCGCCGTCGCCTATCCCGGAGTCCTGGCGGAAGAAGAAGCAATCGATCTCCACTTCCCCCGCGATCATGCTTTCCCAGCGCCGCACGGCCCAGTGGACCGAGTCGTCGCCTTGTCCGTTGCCGGACGGGTGCCCGCCGGGGCACGTGAGCTCGACCCACGGGCCCCTGCCGATCGCGGGGTTATCCACAAGGTCCCAGGCCCGGCCGTTCCAGACACTGTCGTCGAACTGGATGAAGTCCTCCGCGTCGTAGACTGCGTTGCCGTTCTCCACGTCGTCGCGCTGGTCGTAGTAGCCGTAGTACCAGCCGTTATGGCCCTGTACGCCGGAAAAATCCAGGGAGGAATCGGCCAGGAGCTCCACCGAGCCGCCGACGCCGGAGGTGTCCGCCGTCACGGAGAGGATACTGAAGGAGCCGTCGCTGTAGTCGAACGTGTTGCCGCAGATGCCGTCGGGCGTGATGGCCAGATCGATGATGTCGCCGACCTTGAGCGTCACCGCAATGGAACGTCGGATTCCCACCTGATCGCGCGCGGCGAAGACCTGGCGATCCAGCTCCACGCCGTTCAGGAAGAGAATTCCGGTGACGCCTTCGCCCGACGGGTTCTCCTTGCGCATGTGCCAGCGAATGGCCGCCCGGCCGTTGTAGGTGCTGATCCACCGCCTGATCGCCCAATGCACTTCGCCGGCGGAGTTGCTGCCGTTGGGGTGGACCACGCCGCGCTCGATGAGCGTCCAGGGGCCTACGCTCCAGTCGGGCTGGATCCGCCAGCGCGTACCGAGCCACATATCGGAGTCGAATTCGATGAAATCCTCGACGTCGTAGACGCCGTTGTCGAACATCAAGTCCTGCGTGAGGTTGTAGTAGCCGTTGTACCAGCCCTTCTCGCCCTGAATGCCGTCGACCGACCAGTCGTTGTACGAATCGGCGATCCACACCGGATCGCAGGCATCGCCGATACCGTCATAATCGCGGTCGATCTGGTCGGGATTGGGGACGCCGAGGCAGTTGTCGCAGGCATCGCCGACGCCATCGCCGTCGGCATCCTCCTGCCCGGGATTGGGGACGCGCGGGCAATTGTCGCGGTAGTCGGGAATGCCGTCGCCGTCGGTGTCGGGAAGGCCGCTGATGCTGGTCTTGACGTAAAAACCAAAAGCCGAGCCGTCCGCGCCGTCGGAAGGGTCGCCGGAGGGGCCCACCGGCGTCAGCGCGAGGTCGACCCGATCGCCGACGGCTAGGGTGACCGGGAGCGCGCGGATGAAGCCGACGCCGTCGTTTCCATCGACGGCGCCCCGGTCCGTCTCGACGCCGTTGATGAAGAGGATGCAGCTCGTGCCGCCTCCCGGCATTCCGCCCTGGGTGTTGGTCTTGCGCAGCGCCCACCAGATGGAGCACTGCCCCGCGTGGGTGCTCACCCACCGGCGGATCACCCAGTGCTCCTCGCCGTTGTTGGTGCCGTTCGGGTGCGCGTTCTCTTGGAACTGCTCCGTCCAAGGGGCGCCCCCCGCCCCTCGGTCGAGATCCCAGCCGCCGCCGTTCCAGTACGTGGAGGTCCACGGAATGAAGTCGCCGGGGGCGTAAACCTGGTCGGGATCGGCGCTGTGGTTGTAGTACCCGTAGTACCAGCCGTGATGCCCCTGGGTGCCCGTCGTGGACCAGTCGCGGATCGAATGGGCGAGGATCGGATCGCAGGCATCGCCTCTTCCGTCCCCGTCAAGGTCTTCCTGCCACGGGTTCGGCGCATTCGGGCAGTTGTCGCAGACATCGCCGACGCCGTCGCCGTCGGCATCCTCCTGCCCGGGATTCGGCACGTTCTCGCAGTTGTCCAGATAGTCGGGAATGCCGTCGCCGTCCTTGTCGGGAATGCCGCTGATGTCCGGCTTGACATAAAAGCTGAAAGCCGAGCCGTCCGAGCCGTCCGAGCGGTCGCCGGTGGGGCCGACCGGCGTCAGCGCCAGATCGACGTAGTCGCCGACGGCCAACTTGACCACCGCCGCCCGGACGACGCCGACGCCGTCGTTCCCGGCCACGGCGGCCCGGTCCGCCGCGACGCCGTTGATAAAGAGGATGCAGCTCGTTCCGCCATCAGGCGCGCCCTGGGTGTTGGTCTTGCGCAGCTTCCACCAGATCGCGCATTCGCCGGCGTGGGTGCTTACCCACCGGCGGATCGTCCAGTGCTCCTCGCCGTTGTTCGTGCCGGCCGGGTGCGAGTACTCCTGGTCGAGCTGCGTCCAGGGGGCGGTGCCCATGCCCAGGTCGAGATCATAGCCGCCGTTTATCCAGTACCTGGACTCCCACGGGATGAAATCGCCGACGGCATAGACATGATCGGGGTCGGCCGTGTAGTTGTAATACCCGTTGTACCACCCTTTCTCGCCTTGCCTGCCGCTCGTGGACCAGTCGCGGATCGAATGCGCGATGATCGGATCGCAGGCATCGCCCCGGCCGTCCCCATCGGAGTCCTGCTGGTCAGGGTTCGGCACGTCCGGGCAGTTGTCGCAGGCGTCGCCCACGCCGTCGCCGTCGGAGTCTTTCTGGTCCGCGTTGGGCGTCCCGGGGCAGTTGTCGGCGTCATCGGGGATCCCGTCGCCGTCGAGGTCGGGCGACTCATCGAAGATCGTCAACCTGGTGGCGGATCCGTCGCAGCCGTCGACGCTCGGCACGCCGATTCCCGGGGTGAGCGCAAGATCGATGACCTGGCCCGCGGCGATCGGGCGCACCAAAAGCCTGGTTACGCCCGTCGCGTCGTAGAAAGCAATGTCCGCGCGGTCCGTCTCGACCCCGTCGATGAACAGGATGGCGCTGACCCCGTCGCCGCAGGTGGCGTTCAACTTGCGGACGTGCCACTGGATGGCGCCGGGGGTGTAGTCCTCCGGACTCACCCAGCGGCGGATCGTCCAGTGCTCCGCGCCGTTGTTGTCGCCGTTGGGATGGGTATGCTCCTGGCCGATTTGGGTCCACGGCGGGTTGCCGCCCAGGGCGTAGCCGCCGCCAGTCCACTGGGACCGGACGAATTCGATGAAATCGTCCGCCTCGTACTTGCCGTCGCCGTCGGCCGTGCGGTTGTAGTATCCGTAGTACCAGTTGTTTACGCCCTGGTTTCCCGCCGTGGACCAGTCCGTGAAGGAGTCCGCGACGACGGCCGCGCGGACGCCCGCGGCGCTCAAGGCGAGGGTGACCGCGGCCGCGGCGCACCACGCCGCCCAGTGTTTCCCTGCATACACGCGACTGCTCATGGAAGCGCCCCCTTTCATTCTCAAGTCCTTCCGATTCCTGCAGCTCGTTCCTCGATGATAGCGTCCGGCAGGCGGCCGGTAAACCTAAAAAAGCCGCGCCGCGCGCCGAAAAGGGCAGGGACCCGAGCCCGCGGCCCGGGTCCCTGCCCACGCCAAATCCGAACGCCAAATTCCGGTTGCCCTACTTCGGCACGCACGGGTACTCGCAGGGCAGCGCGACCTTCTCCGTCGGATACAGCCGGCAGCCCTCGTCCCCCGCCCGGATCTCCGTGCCGTCCGGCGCCTTCAGGGTCGCGCCGGTGAACAGATATCCCAGCACGGAAACCGCATCCGCGATATCGACCTTCGCATCGTTGTTCACATCCATGTTAGCCATGCACTTCGGACTCTTGCAGGGGTCGGACGGGGACCCGAAGAGATATCCGAGGATGCAGACCGCATCGGCGATATCGATCTTCGTGTCGCTGTTGGCATCGCCCGTGAAGACCGGCGTGCCGGGCTCGGGCACCACCACCGTCACGGCCGCCGTCTCGCAGGCGAACCAGCCGGAGATCGCCTTCAAAGCGTAAGTGTGCGCGCCCGGCGCCGCGGCCGCCAGCAGAAATTCGGTTGCGTCCTTCGCCGGCTCGCCGATCAGCGTCCGCGCGGGCGGGTCCACCGTCAGGTCAAGCTCGTAGATTGCGAGGTACTCGTAGGCGGCGGCGTTCGTCCAAGTGAACTTGATGTCGTTGGCCGCGCTGCCCTCCGGGCAGGACGCGCAGGCCGCCGCGCCGCCGCAGGCGCAGGCGGCGAAATCGGCCGGGCACGCAAGGGAGCGCTCGATCTTCGTGACAGTGATAAGGAAAAGCGTGCCATCGGAGCTGTCGTTGACCGCGTCGATGCCCGCCGCTTCCAGGTTGCCCGCGCCGTCGGGATCGATGGCGAAGTCGAGCGTGTCGCCCAAGGCGACGTCGGTCTCCAGGGTGAAGCTCACGCCGGCGGCGTGGGAGAACCTGGCGCCGATGGGATTCTCGTTGCGGAAGACGCGCCCGTAGACGCCGTCGCCGTACGCGCTGGTCTGGTGGAGGTGGCAGTCGATCCGAACGGTGCCTGCCACCGGGCTCACCCAGCGGCGCACGGCCCAGTGGACCGAGTCGTCGTTTTGGCCGTTGCCGGCGGGGTGGCCGCCGTTGCAGGTGATTTCGGTCCACGGACCGTTGCCGGTCGCGCTGTTGTCGAAAAGATCCCACTTCGAGCCGTTCCACAGCTCGGGAGCGAACTCGATGAAATCGTCCGGCCCGTAGATGCCATCGCCGGTGGTCACGTCGGCGCGCACATCGTAGTAGCCGTAATACCAGTTGTGGGCGCCCTGAACGCCGCCGAATTCCTTGCTGGAATCCGCCACGATGGCGCGGTTGGACTTGAGCCCCGCGAGCACATTCGCGTCCTCAGTCACCGCCAGGATGTTGAAGGATCCGTCGGAGTAATCGTACTGGTCGTTGCACCAACCCTCGGGCGTGAGGGCGAGATCGACGGTGTCCCCGACGTGGAGCATGGTATAGACCGACCGCGAGACTCCCGTGGTATCCAAGCCCGAGACCATGGCGCGGTCCAGCTCCCTGCCGTTCTGGTAGAGAATGCCGGTGACGCCCGCCTGGTTCGGGTTCATCTTCCGCAGGTGCCATACGAGGGCGACCTCTCCGGCGTAGGTGCTGACCCACCGCCTGATCGCCCAATGCTCGCCGCCGCTGTTCCCGCCGTTGGGGTGCGCCTCGCCGCGCCCCACGAACGTCCACGGGCTCCTGCCCCAATCGGGTTCGATGCGCCATACCTCGCCGATCCACATCGCGGGCGCGAACTCCTTGAAATCGTCGGGTTGGTACACGCCGTCGCCCAGCCCGATGTCATCCGCGCGGTTGTAATAGCCGTAGTACCAGTTGTTCGCGCCCTGGGCGGCGGGAGTCCAGTCGTCGAAGGAGTGCGCGATCCAGACGGGCTCGCAAGCATCGCCCTTGCCGTCGCGGTCGCGGTCGGCCTGGTCCGGATTCGGGATATCGGGGCAGTTGTCGCAGGCGTCGCCGACGCCGTCGCCATCAGAATCGGCTTGGTCGGGATTGGGGACGAAGGGGCAGTTGTCCTCGTAGTCGAAGAGGCCGTCGCCATCGCTGTCGGGAATGTCGGAAAGATCGGACACCACCCACATGCGCGTTCGGGAGCCGTCGGCGCCGTCATCGCGGGCGCCCGTGGGTCCCACCGGCGTGAGCGCGAGATCGACGATATCGCCAAGCGCCAAGTTCGCGACGATGGCGCGCTTGATGCCCACTCCGTCGCTGCCCGCCACCGCGCCGTAGTCTTTCCGGACTCCATTGACGAAGAGAACGCAGCTCGTCCCGTTTCCGGCCAGGTTCGCCTTGCGCAGGCTCCACCAGATGGCGACGCGGCCCTCCACGCTGCTGACCCAGCGGCGAATCACCCAATGCTCGCCGCCGTTGCTTTCGCTGTTCGGGTGCGCGTCCTCCTGCATGAGCTGCGTCCACGGGGGGTCCCCGGGGAGGTTCCAGCCTTGGCCGGTCCAGGCGTCGCTGGCGAAGGGGATAAAGTCGTCCGTCTGGTAAACTCCATCACCGTCCGCCGTCAGGTTGTAGTACCCGTAGTACCAGCCGGCGACGCCCTGCAGATCCTTGAAGGGATAATCGTAGATCGAGTGGGCGATGGGCAAATTGGGGGGCATGGCATCGTGGATCGTCAAGCGGTTGGCCGAACCGTCGGCCCCGTCGTTGTAATCGCCATCTTCGCCCAGCGAACCGAGCGCGAGCTCGACGATGTCGCCGGCCGCGAGGGCTTGGGACGCGTGGCGGAGGATTCCGCCTCCGTTGCGGCCCGAGATCTGCGCCATGTCGACCGCGACGCCGTTCACTAGCAGAAGGCCCGTCACGCCGTTCCCGCCGCCGGTGTTCGTCTTGCGCATCTGCCAGACGAGCACGGCGTTGGGAAGATCGCGGTCGCTGACCCAGCGACGGATCGGCCAGTGGGTCGGAGTCGGCCCCGCCGGGTGCAAGCTCTCCCGTCCCAACTCCGTCCAGGGCGAAGTACCGATCGCGAGGTCGTACCCCGAGCCTCTCCACGTGTCCGGCGGGAACATGGTGAAGTCCTCCGCCGGGTCGTAGCCGGACGTCGCGTCGGCGGTCTGATCGTAGTACCCGTACCACCACCCCTTCTCGCCCTGCGTGCCGCTCTTGGACCAATCGTCGTAAGAGTCGGTGACGATGCCCGCTTGGACGGTGAGACACGCGGCGGCGACGCAGACTATCGCGGCAACGAGCCTCTTCTGAAAACCGAGACCTCGCCAAGACACAAACATACCAAAGCCCTCCTTGTCGCTGCGCGCCGGTTGAAACCGGCGCATATCTCAAGACCGAAAACCATAAACCTGGGCGCCAGATCGCTCATGTCGCGCCCAAACACGATCCAAACCGTGAACGCCATGTTGCGCACACTTCCTCCATTATGGCCGCGCAGGCTCCCCAGATCAAGAGGAACTCGAAAAAACTCTCGGGTCGTTGCGAGGGATCAAGGCCGCGCGGGCGGCGGTGGCGCCTTTCATTGGCGCGCGGCCTCCGGGGCTTGCTTGGCGCGCGGCGCCTAGTGCCCGGCCTCCGGGGCTTGCGGTAAGATGTGAACATGTCCGGAGTAAGCGCTTCGGGGAAAACATGATAGCGCCCATGCACCTCGTCCTCTGCGCGGCGAGCCTTCTCAGGACCGCGAGTTGGGAGCAGGCCGGCGACGGAGAGGCGGCGGCGGAAGGCGTGCGGGTGCGCAGCGGCGTCCTCGTGCAATGGGTGCCGGTCATGGGCGCGGACGGGCCGCTGGAGTTTTCCGGCGTTCTCCAGGTCGACGCCGTCGAGGGCCGCGGCGAAGCGTTCGTCGCGCTGTGCGAGCATGCGCGCGATCTGGCCGAACTCGGCCCGCCGTGGGCGGTGTCGAGGACCGAGCCCGGAGTCGCGGCGATCACGCGTTCCATCGAGCCGGGGGAGGCGACGGCCTTTCTGAGCGTGCGCGTCGGATTCCACGCGGCGCGCGGGGCGCTCCTGGCCCGCGAACTCCAACTGCGGCGGTCCGGGGCGGCGGGCGCTGCGATCCGGTACGATGCTGCGATCCTTGACGAACCCGGTCTCGGGCCGCCCGGCATCGATGCCGCCTGGGCCGAATCCACGCTGCGGGCCGCGGAAATCGCGGCGGCCCGGTTCCCGGCCGAAGACTTCGGGGCCGTGCTCCGCGGCGGCGGCGCCGGCCTGGTCATCCTCCCCTACGGCGAGCGCTTCCCGGCGGATCTCCTGTGGCCGCTGGTTTGCTTCTGCGCCCGCGGCGGTTCCTTCGTGAGCCTAGGCGGTTACGCTTTTCGAAGGCCGGTGCGCAAGGCGGGGGAGGCTTGGGTTCCCGCGGAGCCCCTTTCCGCGGATACGCGGCCGAATCTCGTTTTTGACGGCGGCTTCGAGCGCAGCGCCGAGGCGCCGCTCGGCGGCGTCGCCGCCGACGGCCGCTGGCGCCGCGTCTCCCGCGCGGCGTTCGTCTCGGATCGCGAGCCTTTTGCCGGCGCGGCTTGCGCCGCCGTCGCCGTGCTCGATGAGGAGGGGCCGGACGGCGGCGCGTGGTATCTCGATCTCCCCAGCCGCCCGGGCGGGAGGTATCTGGTGCGCGCCCGCTTCAAGTCCGGCCCCATTCGCGGCGGCGGCTACGGTTTCTTCGCTTTCTACCAATACGCGGGCGATCGCGTCGCCGCCTTTCGCGACCTTGCGGCTCCGCGGGAAGCGACGCCGTGGCGGGAGGTGCGCGCCGCCTTCGATGCGGAGCCCGGCGCCGATCGGGTGCGCATCGTCTTCGGCATCTACCGCGGCTTCGGCGAGGTCTTCTGCGACGAGGTCGAGCTCAAGGATGCAACCGGCCTGGAGGTTCCGTGCATCACCACCGAGCGGGGCAAACCGGGCGATGGCCTCGAGGTCCCGCCCTGGCGGATCGGCGTTTTCGACGCCGACTTTCCCTTGGCGCGCGTGGCGGCGGTGCGGCCGAGCGCCGAGCAGAGGCTGCTGCGCGCTCCCGAGCGCGCGGCGCGCCTCACGGGGTGGTCGGCGCAGGCCGTCGTCAGGCCGGGGAAGTCGCGTTGGGTTCCTCTGCTCGATTGCCTGGATCGGCACGGAGAGCTCTGCGGCGCGGCCGGCGGGCTCGTCGGTAACCACGCGGGGCTTTACGCGGGTTCACGGTGGGCCTTTTTCGGAGCCGCGGACGAACCGCTCTTCGGGCCGCTCCTCCCCGAGAGCGGCGCGGATTTCGCGCGTCTCGCGGGGGCGTTGCGCCGGAACGTATGGATCGCCGAATGCTACCCGCTGGAGCCGGTCGTCGCGGCGGGCGGCGCGGCGCGGCTGCGCGTGACCATCGCGGCGTTCGGCTCCGCGCCGGCCCGGTTCGCCCTGCTCGTTCGCGCCGCCGGCGGCGAGCAGGTCCTCGAACGCGTCTGCGGGCCCGGCGCCGCCGCGGCCTTCGACATCGAATGCGGTCCCGTCGCGCCGGGGCTCGGCCGGGCTCGCGTGGAACTGCGCATCGACGGCGAGGCGATCGATTGCGCCGAGACCGCCTGGTACGCCGGCGGCGCGGGGGCCGCCGCGGCGACGCCGCTGCGTTTCGAAGGGAACTACTTCACCTTGGGCGGCCGCGCGATGTTCCTCTTCGGCGCCGACAACTACGGCAACGACTTCGACCCCTACACGGCGGGACCCGCGGGGTGGGATCGGCTCTGCGACGCTTCCCGGGACCTCGGGCTTCAGATCTACGAGGTCCTTCTCCCGCCCGGCTTCGACACGACGCCCGGTCTGCTGGCGCAGGTGCGCGCGCAGGGCGAGCTTCTCGCCGGGAAGGGGCTCATCTACATGCCGGGCTTTCTGATCGGGCACAACGCCGCCGGGAACGAGGACCGCCTGCGGGCCGAGGAGGCCGCCGTCAAGGCGGGTGTCGCCGCCCTGCGCGATCTCCCGCGGGCGATTTGGTACCTGAACGGGGATTTCCAGTGGCGCGAGGATGACCTGGAATGGCTGCGCGAGCGCTGGCGCGTTGCCAGCGGGGATCCCGGCGCCGAGTACCCGCCGGCCGCCGGCGGCGCGTGGGATGACGAGACGGCGGCGGCGCTGGCGCGGTTCAAGGCCGCGATCTGCGAGGCTTGGTGCCGCCGGCACGTCGGGGCGGTGCGCGCCGTCGAAACGGACCGCCCCGTCACGTCGGAGTATTACCAGATTCCGCTCGGGCCGCTGGACCCGCGCCTCACCATCGCCGAGCACACGTGCGCGAACATCGGGTTTTTCGATCTTCCCGGCAAGGATATCGAAAACCTGCCGCGCTGCCTGGCCGCGAACGATCTCAGGTACGCCGGCAAGGGGATCGGGCTCGGGGAGTACGGCGCCAAGACTCATCCGGCCTGGGTTCCCGAGGCGGGCGATCTGGGTTATCACACCGCGCGCACCGCCGCGGAGAAGGAGCGGCTGTTCGCGGCGGTGGTGGCGTACACCCTCGGCATGGGCGGGTCGCGCGTTCAGACCTGGTGTCTGCGCGACGCCGATGACCGGGTGTTTCCCTGGGGGCTTGTGCGCGCCGGCCGGCCGGTTCCGCGCGACGCGGCCCTCCTGCACCGGAACCTGAGCTTGCTTGCCCGCGCGATCGAGCCCGTCGACCGCGCGCCGCGCGTGGGGCTCGTCTCGCCCACGCTGCTTCGACTGGGCAACGGGGCGCACAAGAGCCTCGAGGCGCTCTACGCCGCCGTCGAGGCGCTGCTTGCCCTGAAGGCGCCGTTCACGGTGCTTGACGACTTCGCGCTGGCGCGCGCGCCCCTTCCCTACGAAGTCCTCGTCTATCCCGCCGCCCTGGCCCTGGGCGAAGGGGAATTCGCCGCGCTGCGGGCCTATTTGGCGGGGGGCGGCCGGCTCGTCTTCTCGGGGGATTTCGCGCGCGACGAGCTGCGGCGGCCGGCGGCGCCCGGCAGGCTCGCGGCGTTGCTTGCCTTCAAGGACCGCGCGGCGGCGCTGCCCGGTCCGATTGCGCTCGAACCGAGCCCGGCCTTCGAGCGCGCTCTCGCCGAGGCGCTGGACGCCGTGGGCGCCGGCGGTTGCCGTCTGCCCCACGGCCGTCTGCCCGCCGAAATCCACGCCTTCAGCCTGAAGACGCGCACGGGCGAGCTCGCGGTCTTCTGTCCCTTCCGGCGGGACGCGCCCTTCGAGGCCGAGTTGCCCGGCGGATTCGAGCTCTCCGTCGCGGCCGGATGGCCGGTCTTCGTCCACCTGCGCGGCGCAGATGCGGCGCTTTTCGCCGGCGACGGCGCGCTTCTGCGCCGCGGCGCCGTCCTTTGCCGGGCCGACGGTTTCACGGGAGTCATGGCTCTCGACGGCCGCGGTCTCTGCGAGAGCGCCGCGCTGGCGATCCTACCGTGGCGGGCGCGGGGGCTGACGCTGGGGGCCTGCGGCGCCCGGGGTGCGCCGATCCTCATCGGAGGCCTCTTGAAGGCCGGCCGCTTCGAGGCGCGGACCGCGCGGCGCCTAGGTGCTGAGCTTTGCCTCGCCTTCGATCCCGAGGATCCGCAGCTCCTCTTCCTGCTGTGCGGCGAGGCTGAGAAGGACCGCTGGTCCTCGGCCTTGGCGGCGCAGTTCTACGCGGCGGAAAACACGCCGGGATTGTGAAGACGCGCCGTGCGCTGGGGGCGCCGCGGTCCGCGGTTCTATCCCAGCGCCACGTCCATGATCATCATCACCGTGAAGCCGATTACGACGCCCATCGTCGCCAGGTCGCCGTTGCCGCCGGCTTGGGACTCGGGGATGAGTTCCTCCACCACCACGAAGATCATGGCCCCCGCGGCGAAGGCGAGGGCGTAGGGCAGGGCGGGCTGGGCCACGAGCACGGCCGCCGCGCCGATGACGCCCGCCACCGGCTCGACGATGCCCGAGAGCTGTCCGTACCAGAAGGAGCGCAGGCGCGAGAGGCCCTCGCGCCTGAGGGGCATGGAGACGGCGAGGCCCTCCGGGAGGTTCTGAAGCCCGATGCCCAGGGCGAGCGTTATCGCGCCGCTGAGCGTCGCCGAGGGCAGGCCGAAAGCCACGGCGCCGAAGGCGACGCCCACGGCCAAGCCCTCGGGAATGTTGTGGAGCGTGATGGCCAAGACGAGGAGGATGCTCCGGCTGAAGTTCGACTTGACGCCCTCGACGCTCTCGGCCGGCGCATCCAAGTGGAGGTGCGGGAGCAGGCGATCGACGATTCGGAGCGCCGTGGCTCCCAGCAGGAATCCCACCGCCGCCGGGAACCACGCGCCGATGGGGTGTTCGGCCGCCATCTCCAGGGCCGGCGCCAGCAGCGACCAGTAGCTGGCGGCGATCATGACCCCGGCCGCGAACCCCAGCATGACGTCGAGGAGCTTGCGGTTGACCCGCACGGTGAAGAACACGCTCGAGGCCCCGACCGCCGTCAGGAACCACGTGAAGCACGTGGCGATGAGCGCCTGCAGGGCGGGGTGGAGCTGCGCGAAGGCTTCCATGGGCGCCGTCCTCCGGCGGGGCCGCCCGCCCCGCCTACCCGCGCAGCTTCGCGGCCAGCGCGCAGATGCGCCGCCCGTACTCGCCGCACTGGGTCTTGACGCGGCGGTCGGGCGCGCCCACGCTCACCGGCCCGAAGTGATCTCCGGCCGGAGAGCCTTGCACGACGAAGCCGTGGACCAGCATGGCTTGGATCAGCGCCATGACCGTGGTCTCGTTGCCGCCGCCGATATTGGCGGATACGGCGAAGGCGCCCCCCGCCTTGCCCTCCAGCGCGCCGTGGCAGCGGACGCTCTCCTCGAAGAGGGCCAGCATCCGGGGCGCGGGGAGGCCGTAGTAGGTGGGCGATCCGAACACGACGCCGTCCGCGGCCTTGAGATCCTCCGGCGCGGTGTCCTCCACCCGCTTGATGACCGCCTCGCCGCCGCCTTCCTTGACGCCCGCGGCGATGGCGCGGGCCATGGCCTCGGTGCCGCCGGAGGCTTCGTAGTACACGATCAGGATTCTCACCATCATCGTCTCCTCGCGGGTTGTCCGCCGCCGGGAGGGGCGGCCGGCGCCGTGTCTTGTACCCCGGGAGCGCGTTCCGCGCAAGGCGCGGCCTTCGCTCCGGGCCCGGCGGTGTTCTTGATCACATGCCGCGGTTGTCGATTGTAGACCTTCGAGTACGGCGGCACGGAGTGGGTGAGCCACACGTTGCCGCCGATCACCGAGCCGCGGCCGATGGTCGTGTCGCCGCCGAGAATCGTGGCGCCGGCATAGATGACGACGCCGTCGTCCACGTTCGGGTGGCGTTTGATGCCCTTGACCAGCCGTCCTTGTTCGTCCTTGGGGAAGCTCAGGGCGCCGAGGGTCACGCCTTGGTAGAGCTTGACTCCGGCGCCGATGACGGCGGTCTCGCCGATGACGACGCCGGTGCCGTGGTCGATGAAGAAGGCGGGCCCGATCCGGGCGCCCGGGTGGATGTCGATGCCGGTGAGCGAGTGGGCGTACTCCGCCATCACCCGCGGTATGAGCGGCACCCCTTCGTTGTACAGGATGTGGGCGATGCGGTGCACGGCGATGGCGAAGAAGCCCGGGTAGCTCAGCACGACTTCCATGGTGGAGCGCGCCGCCGGATCGCCCTCGTACCCGGCCTCGATGTCCAGGTGCAGAAGGCGTTGAATCTCCGGCAGCGCGTCGAGCAGCCTGCCCACCACGGCGCCGGCCCTGCGCGCGCAGGCCTCCGTATCGGCGGAGCCGCCGCGGCGCGCCTCGTGCTCGAAGGCGCGGGCGATCTGGCGGGACAGCTCCTCGGCGGCCGAAGCCAGGCGCTCCCGGATGCGGTGCTCGAGCCCGCCGGGGGCGACGGGCTGGGTCTCGTGGCATCCGGGAAAGAGCGCCGCCATGAGCGCGCGCACGACGTTGTGCACCGCCTGCTGGCTCCAGAGGCAGAGCCCTTTCGCGCCCCCCTCGGCGGCGGGGCAATCGCCGCACTTTGACAATCCCTCGACGAGGCGCGGCACCAGATCGGAGAGCGCGGGCTTCCAGTCCGTCGTCATTGCGTTCCTTTCGCGGGCGCCCGGCGCGCGATGCGGGCGATCACGCGGTCGGCGCCCAAGTTGCGGCGTCCCAGGGCCGTGAGCAGCCGGTTCGCCAGGCCCTCGGGGATGCAAACCGTCTGGAGAATCTGAATGCCGTCCTCGCGGCACAACGCCTGGAAGTCGGCCAGGGTGAAGCGGTGGAGGTGCGGCGTGTCGTCCCCTTCGTGAGGGAGGGCGCCGCCCTTCGGCAGGCGGCCCTTGAGCGCGAGACGCAGGCGGTGCCCAAGGCGGCCGAAGTTGGGGAAGCTGACGATGCCCTCGTCCGCCACGCGCAGGAGCTCCCGGAGAACGGCGCGCGGCCTGCGGACGGACTGCAGCGTCGCGCTGAGCACGGCGTAGTCGTAGGCCTTGTCGGGGATCATCGCCAGGCCCGCGTCGATGTCCGCCTGGATGACGTCGTGCCCCTTGTCGATGACCTCGAGGATTCGTTCGATATCGATGTCGACGCCCATGCCCGCCGTGCCGCGCCGCTGGGCCAGCAGGCTCAGCAGCGCGCCGTCGCCGCACCCTAGGTCCAGGACGCGCGCTCCGGGGCGGATCATGTCGGCGATGATCGCGTGCTCCCGCGCCCGCCCGGGGGAGGCGGGGTCCGCCGCCGTCCGCCGCGGCGGCCGCGCGCCCACCCAGGGGAGGAAGGCGCGGATGACTGCGGCCAGGCGCTCGATGTCCACGAGGAAGGCGTCATGGCCCTGCGGCGCGTGGAGCAGGCAGTACGCCGTGCGTTTTCCCGCCCGCACGAGCGCGTGGGCCAGCGCCGCCGATTGCTCCGGCGGGAAGAGCCAGTCCTTGCTCAGGGCGACGACGAGAAGCTTGGCCTGGATGGGCGCGAGCGCGCCGGCCAGCGCGCCGTATTCCTCCACGAGATCGAACTCATCCATGGCGCGGGTGATATGCAGGTAGGAGTTCGCATCGAAGCGCTCGACGAGTTTGCGACCCTGGTGCGCCAGATAGCGCTCGACCTCGAAGTCGGTTTTGAAGGCGGCGGCGGGGTCGGGCGCCGCCGCGCCGCCGCGCGGGTGCTTTCCGCGGCCGAACTTCAGGGCCATCATGTCCTGGGAAAGGTACGTGATATGTCCGATCTTGCGGGCCTGCGCCAGGCCCTGGGCCGGCGAGGTCCCGGTCGCGTAGTAATCCCCGCCGCGCCAGCCGGGGTCGGCGGTGATGGCTTCGCGCCCGACGACGTCGAAGGCCAGGGCCTGGGCCGACAGGCTCGCGGCGGAGGCGATGCACACGGCGCGGTCGATGGATTCGGGGTGGCGGATCGCCCAGGCGAGGACCTGCATGCCGCCGAGGGAGCCGCCCACGACGGCGGCGAGGCGCGCGATGCCGAGGTGGTCCAGGAGCAGGCGGTGCACCGTGACCATGTCGTTGACGGTGAAGGGGGGAAAGCCCGCGCCGTAGGGTTTCCCGGAGGCCGGATTCACCGACGAGGGGCCGGTCGTGCCCTTGCAGCCGCCGAGGATGTTGGCGCAGACGACGAAGTAATGGTCCGTGTCGATGCCCTTGCCGGGGCCGATCATCTCGTCCCACCAGCCGAGGGGGCCGTCCGGCGCGCCCAGGCGGCCGGCGACGTGGGCGTCGCCGGTGAGGGCGTGGCAGATGAAGACGGCGTTGCCGCGGTCAGGCGCCAGGGTCCCGTAGGTCTCGTACGCCACGCGGAGTTCGGGCAGCACGCCGCCGCGCTCAAGGCGGAGTCCGCCCGGCGGCAGCGCGATGGCGGCGACGCGCGTCTCGACGACGCCGGCGCCTCCCGGCGAATCCCCGGCGGAAAACGGCTCCGCGGGCGGGGCGCCGGCGCGGCGCGGGTGATCGGGGTGAAGGTCCATGCGAGCGTGATTCCTGAGCCCGGCGCACAACGCGCGATGGCAAAAAACGATCGCGACCAATATTATCGACAAAACCGGGCCGATTCAACTCTACAACTCCGATAGAGATTGTCCTATAATGGCCGGTCCGCGCCGCGGCGCGCGGCGCAAGGAGGTGCGTATGAACTCTGGCCGCGAAATTGCCAGGCTGAAGGCGGAGCGCGGGGCCGTGCTCCTCGTCCACAACTACCAGCGCCCCGAGATCCAGGAACTGGCGGACCACCTGGGCGACTCCCTGGCCTTGGCCCGCGCCGCCGCCGGAACCGACGCGAAGATGATCGTGTTCTGCGGCGTCACCTTCATGGCCGAGACGGCGAAGATCCTCTCGCCCGCCAAGACCGTGCTCATCCCCCAGAAGGAAGCCCGTTGCCCCATGGCGGAGATGGTCGACTTGCGCGAGCTCGAGGCGCTCAAGGCGCGGCACCCCGATGCCGCCGTCGTGTGCTACGTCAACACCTACGCCGATGTCAAGGCGCGGGCCGACGTGTGCGTCACGTCGGCGAACGCCGTCAAGGTGGTGCAGAGCCTGCCCCAGCGCCGCGTCATCTTCGTCCCGGACCGCAACCTCGCCGCCTACTGCCAGCGCTTCACCGACAAGGAGATCATCCCGTGGCCGGGGTTCTGCTACGTGCATGCGCGCATCACCTACGAAGACGTCATGCAGGCCCGGCAGGCCGTGCCCGACGCGGTTCTCCTGGTCCACCCCGAGTGCCCGCCCGAGGTCATCGATTGCGCCGACGAGGTTCTTTCCACGGAGGGCATGGTGAAGTACGCGGCGGCGTCCGACCGGCGGAGTTTCCTCATCGCCACCGAGGAAGGCCTGATCGCCCGCCTGCGGCGCGAGTTCCCCGCCAAGACGTTCTACGCCGCGGGAACGCCGCGGGTCTGCACGCAGATGAAGCTCACCACGCTCCAGGACGTGTATCTCGCCCTCGCGGAACGCCGCTACGTCATCGATCTGCCCGAAGCCGTCATGCAGCGGGCGCGCGCCTCGCTGGAGCGCATGCTGCAGTACGCGTGAGCCTCAAGACCGCGCCACCGTGACGGGGATCGTGAGGTTGATCGCGGCCGGCGCATCGCAGGCCTGATCGCCGCAGGCTTGGTATTCGACCGTCGCCGACACGGTGTAGATCCCCTCCGCCGCCTCCGCCGCCGCGGCGATGGGGACGCGGATTTCCGCCGCGTCCGCGTAGATCGCGAGGGGCGCGGGCTCGCCCGGAACCCGCGCGGAGCGGCCGGCGGGGTAGACGGGTTCGCCGATGGCAAGCTCCGAGGGGCCCCGGAGGGCGACGGTCGTCGGAGCCGCGCGCCCCGTTCCCGGCGCGTGCGCGGCGATGTGCCAGCCCGCGTCCACGGTGAGGCGGATCGTGATCTCGCCGGCGCCGCCGGGGGCGAGCGCGGGGGCTCGGGCCTCGATGGTGCAGCGCGGCCCGCGGACGCCGGGCGGCGACGCCGGAGCGGCCGGCGCGCCGCCGGCGGCCTCCCCGTGCAACGCGAAGGCCGCCAGCAGGTCCGCGGCGGCGGCGGGGTGACGCGCGATGCCGCCCGCGAAGGCCGCGACGGTGCGCGCGCCGAGTTCCAGAAACCGGGTGTCGCCCGCGAGGGCGCCGAGGCGGACGAAGAGGCGGGCCGCCGCGGCGTTTCCCGGCGGCGTCGGGCCGTCGAACCAGGGCTTGGACGGCAGCAGACGGTCGGGCGCGTCCCGCGCGGCGTGAAAGAATCCGCCGGCGGCCTCATCGGCGAAGCGCGCCGGCAGGTCGCTTGCGAGCCCGCGGGCCTCGTCGAGCCGCGCCCGCCGTCCGGTCGCCTCGTAAAGATCGAGGAGGCCGCCGGCGAGGCAGGCATGGTCGTCGAGGAAAGCATCGATATGGGCGCACCCCCCCATGAATACATGGAGGAGCCGGCCTCCGGCGCGCATCCGCGTCAGGACGAAAGCGGCGGCGCGCTCCGCCGCGGCGATCAAATGGGGCGCGCCGAGGTGCCTGCCGGCATGGGCCAGGCTTCCCAGCATGAGCCCGTTCCACGCCGCGATGATCTTGTCGTCGCGACGGGGTCCGACGCGCTCGGCGCGCGCCGCCCGGAGCCGCAGGAGACAGGCGGCGATGCGCCGTTCGGCGGCCTCCCGCTCCTCGTCGGCCTCGGGCCCGGGGCGTGCGGCGCGGCGGTAAAGGACGTTGAGGCCGCCGCCGGGAGGCGCCCCGTGCTCCTCGAAATTGCCTTCCTCCGCCAGGGGAAAGACGCCGCGGAAGAACGCGCCGTCCTCCGGGCCGAGAAGGGCGTCGATCTGGTCCGCGCGCCACAGGTAGCTCCGGCCTTCCTCGCCCTCGCTGTCGGCGTCCAGCGCCGAGTGGAACGCGCCCTCGGGCGCGGCCATCTCCCGGAGCGCCCATTCGCAGGTCTCGAGCGCGACCAGGCGGTAGCGCGCGTCGCCGGTCAACAGCCAGCCGTCGGTGTAGGCCCGCGCGAGCTGCGCGTTGTCGTAAAGCATCTTTTCGAAGTGCGGAAGCCGCCACGCGGCATCCACGGCGTAACGGTGGAAGCCTCCGCCCACGTGATCGCGGATGCCTCCGGCGGCCATGGCGTCGAGGGTGCTGGTCAGCATTGCGAGCAGCCCGGGGTCGCGGCGGCGGCGGCACTCCTCGGCCAACAAGCGCAGCGTCGCGTGGGGCGGGAACTTCGGGGCGGCGCCGAAGCCGCCGTTGAGGGCATCGAAAGCCGCCGCGCCCTCGCGGAGCGCCGCGGCCAGGAGCGCGCCGAGGTCGCCGCCGCCGGCGGTCGGGGCGGCCAGCGCGTCCCGGAGGGCTTCCCAAAGGCGCGCGGCGTACTCCTCGACCTTCGCCCGGCGGCCGGACCACAGGGCCGCGAGGGCGCGCAGCACCGTGAGGAAGCCCGGGCCGCGGGGATGGTCCTCCCGCGGGAAATACGTGCCCGCGTACCAGGGCTTGCGGTCGGGCGTCAGCCACACGGAGTTCGGCCAGCCGCCCGAACCGGTGATGAGCTGCGTGGCGTGCATGTAGATCTCGTCGACGTCGGGCCGCTCCTCGCGGTCGAGCTTGACGGACACGAAATGCGCGTTGAGGACCGCGGCCACGTCTTCGCGCGCAAAGCACTCGCGCTCCATCACGTGGCACCAGTGGCAGGTCGAATAGCCCGCCGACAGGAAGACCGGTTTGTCTTCCTCCCGGGCGCGGGCGAAGGCTTCCGCGCCCCACGGGTACCACTCGACGGGGTTGTCCGCGTGCTGAAGGAGGTACGGGCTTAGCGCGCGAGCCAGGCGGTTGCGGCCGGGCGGCGGGCCCGGCGCGTTTTCGGGGGCGGGTCGGGGCGGCGGTTTCATGTCGGTTGGACCCTGGAGCCTGTCGGCGGCAGCCTATAGCCTATAGCCTACCCGATATGGATGCCATCTCCGCGAGCCCATGGAATCGCGCCGTCGAAACCCTGCCCGGCATCGGGCCGGCGCGGGCGGCGCTGCTGGCGCAGCTCGGCATCGGCACGGTGCGCGATCTGCTCTTCCATTTCCCGCGGGCGTACGAGGACCGGCGCGCGCCCGTTCCGATCGGCGCCCTGGCGCCCGGCGGCGTCCGCACCGTCCAGGGAGAAATCGTCAGGCGGCGCCGCGTCGAGCTGCGGGGCGGCCGGTCCATGGCCGTGATCGCGGTGCGCGACGGCACGGGCGAAGTCGCGGCGACGTGGTTCGGCCGCGGCGCGCTCGCGGCGCGGTTTCCCCTCGGGACGCGCGTCGTCCTCACGGGCGCGGTGGGCGTCTACAACGGGCTCGCTCTCCGCAACCCCGAGTACGACATCCTGGCGGGCGGGAGCGGCGACGGCCTCAACACGGGGCGCGTCGTGCCGATATACCGGCTCGCCGGGAAGCTCACGCAGCGCGCCCTCAGGCGTTGGATCCACGCCGCGCTCGATGCGTGCGCGGATCTTCCCGGCGACCCGCTGCCCGCGCCGCTCCGGGAGCGCCTGGGCTTCGCCGCGCTATCCGAGGCGCTGCGCGCGGCGCACTTTCCCCGCGAAATCGCCGAGGGCGAACGGGCCCGCGACCGCTTCGCCTACGAAGAGCTGCTCGGGCTGCAGCTCGGCGTCCTGCGGGCGCGCGCGGGGCGGGAGGCGGAACGTAAGGGCTACGCCCACGTCGTCGGCGGGCCGCTTCTGGCCGCCCTGGGCGCCGCGCTGCCCTTCGCGCTCACGGCGGCGCAGCGGCGCGCGGTGGACGCCGTCCTGGCCGACATGGCCTCGGCGCGCCCCATGGTGCGGCTGCTCGAGGGCGATGTGGGCTGCGGCAAGACCGCCGTCGCGCTCCACGCCATCGCCGCCGCGTGCGACGGCGGTTTTCAGACCGCCTTCATGGCGCCCACCGAGATTCTGGCGGAGCAGCATGCCCTCACCCTGCGCGCCCGCCTCGCGCCCCTCGGCGTCGCGGTGGAGTTGCTCACGGCGGGAGCGCCGGGCGCGGCCGCCGCGAGGGCGCGCCTGGCCCGCGGCGAAGCCCTGGTGGCCGCCGGGACGCACGCGCTCATTGAGGAACGGACGATCTTCCGGCGCCTGGGGCTCGCCATCATCGACGAGCAGCACCGCTTCGGCGTGGTCCAACGGGGGCTGCTCGCCGCCAAGGGCGCGATCCCGGACATCCTCCACATGACGGCGACGCCGATCCCCCGCACGCTGGCCCTGACCGCCTGCGGCGCCATGGATATCTCGGTCATCGACGAGCTTCCCCCGGGGCGCCTGCCCGTCAAGACCGCGCGGGTGCCGCCCGCGAAGCTGCCGGGGCTGCACGCGTATATCCGGACGCAGGCCGCGCGGGGTTTTCAGACCTATTACGTCTGCCCGCTGGTGGAGGAGTCGGAGAAGATCGACCTGTCCGCCGTGACGCGGAGGTTCGAGGAGCTGCGCGCGGGGCCTCTCGCCGGGCTGCGCGCGGCGCTCATCCACGGCCGCCTGGACGCGGCCGAGAAGGACGCGGTCATGCGGCGCTTCACCGAGGGCGCCCTCGATATTCTCTTCGGCACCACCGTGGTGGAGGTGGGCATCGATGCGCCGCGCGCGACGACGATGGTGATCGAGGACGCGGCCCGCTTCGGCCTGACGCAGCTTCACCAGCTTCGCGGCCGCGTGGGGCGCGGGCGCGAGCAGTCCTGGTGCTTCCTCCTCGGCAAGGCGGAGACGCCCGAGGGCCGGCGGCGCCTGGAAATCCTGTGCGCCACGACGGACGGCTTCAAGATCGCCGAGGAGGACCTCGCGCTCCGCGGGCCGGGCCAGTTCCGCGGCTGCCGCCAGGCCGGGCTGTGCGACCTGCGCGTGGCCGATCCGGCGCGCGACGCGCGGCTGCTGGCCGAGGCGCGGAGCGATGCGGAGCGAATTCTGGCGGCCGACGCGCGCCTTGAGGCGCCCGCTCATCAGGGCCTCGCCGAGGCGGCGCGAGCGCACGCCGCGATCCCGGCTTGAACTGCGCCCTTCCCCCGTCTATAGTTGCCCCGTTGACGCGCGCGCGACGGCGGCGGTTTCCCGGCGGGTGTGCCCATGATCGACAAGCGACGCAAGTTCCACGACGACGATGAGCGGCGGCCTGACGCCGGCGGCATCAGCGACGAGCAGCTCGAGGCGCTCATGGCGCGCGGCGGCATGCAGGGGGACAAGTTCGGGCCCGAGCCGGAGCTCGATCTGCCCCGCTGCGCCCCCGGGACACGCCTGCGGGGCACGGTCGTCAACGTCCGCGGCGGCGAGATCGTGGTGGAACTCGCGCCCAAGGCGCACGGCTTCATCCCGGACGGCGAGTTCGAGGACGAGCCGCTGCCGAAGGTGGGCGCGCGCCTCGAGGCCAACTTCGTGCGCTACGACGCCGCGCGCGACATGGCGATCCTCTCCATCGCCCAGGCGCGCACCGAGGTGCTCTGGGAGGAGCTCAGGCCGGGCATGGTTCTGAAGGGCCTGGTCACCGGGGTCAACAAGGGCGGCCTGGAGGTCTCGATCAAGGGCGTGCGCGCGTTCATGCCGATTTCGCAGATCGAGCGCGAGCGCGTCGAGGATGCCTCGCAGTACGTGGGCAAGACCTTGACGTGCGAGGTCGCGTCCTTCGACCGGGCGGACAGGAACGTCGTCGTGAGCCGGCGCGCCGTGTTGGAGCGCGAGGCCCGCGAGGAGCGCGGCAAGGTGCTCGCCCGCCTGAACGAGGGCGATCAGTTCGACGGCACCATCGTCCGCCTGAACGAGTTCGGGGCCTTCGTCGACATCGGCGGGGCCGAGGGGTTGCTCCACCGCAGCAAGATCGAGGCCTACTACCGGGAATACGGCCGCGAAAAACCGCTCAAGGCCGGGCAGCGCCTCCGCGTCCAAGTCGTGCGCGTCGAGGCCGGGCGAGGCCGCATCGGCTTGGATTTTCCCCGGGCCCAGGCGGCGCAGGTCAGCCGCGCGCTGGAGGGCTACGCGGTGGGCGAGACCGTCGCGGGCTGGGTGCGGAGCATCGGCGCCGAAGGGGCGTACATCGCGCTGGACGAAGGCGTGGAGGGGTTCGTTCCCTCGTGCGACCTGGGCGGCCTGGGCGCTTCGATCAGGCAGGGCAGCGTCGTGCGCGGCACGGTGGCGCGCATCGACAAGGAAAAGAACCGGATCGAGATCGCGCCGGGGTAGGAGCGAGCGCGCCATGAAGGCGTTGGTTCTGACGGAGTATCTCCGGCTGGAGTTCCTGGACGTCCCCGCGCCGACGCCCGGGCCTGAGGATGTCCTCGTTCGCGTGGAAGCCTGCGGCATCTGCGGGAGCGACGTGCACGGCTTCGACGGAAGCACGGGGCGGAGAATCCCGCCGATCATCATGGGGCACGAGGCGGCGGGCGTGGTCGTGGAGGCGGGCGCCGGCGCGGGGGCGTGGCGGCCCGGCGACCGGGTGACGTTCGATTCCACCGTGTACTGCGGCAAGTGCCCCTTCTGCCGGGCGGGCCGCATCAACCTCTGCGATGACCGGCGCGTGCTCGGCGTGTCGTGCGGGGAGTATCGCCGCGACGGCGCCTTCGCCGAGTTGGCGGCGGTGCCCCAGCGCATCCTTCACCGCCTGCCGGACGGCGTGTCCTTCGTGCACGCGGCCATGACGGAGCCCCTCGCGGTGGCCTTCCACGCCGTGCGCCGCCTGCCGATCGCCTTCGATGCCGCGGCGGTGGTGGTGGGGGCCGGCATGATCGGGCTGCTGGCGTTGCAGGCGCTGGCGCAGGCGGGGTGCCGCGTCGTGGCGGCGGTGGACATCGACGCGCGGCGCCGCGGGCGCGCGCTGGCGCTGGGCGCCGCCGCCGCCGTGGCGCCGGAGCAGGCGGAGGCGGAGGTGCGCGGGGCCACGGGCGGGCGCGGCGCCGATATCGTCATCGAGGCCGTGGGCGCCGCGGGCACCGTCGCGCTGGCCGCGGCGCTGGCGCGCAAGGGCGGCGCGGTCGCGCTGATCGGCAACGTGGCGCCCGAGGTGCCGCTGCCCCTCCAGACCGCCGTTACGCGGGAGTTGACGCTGGCCGGGTCGTGCGCGTCCGCCGGGGAATACCCGGCGTGCCTGGATCTGATCGCGCGCGGCGCGGTGAGGCTCGATCCGCTGCTGAGCGCCGTGGCCCCGCTGGCCGAGGGCGCGGCATGGTTCGCGCGGCTGCGCGAGGGCGCCGGCGACTTGATGAAGGTCGTCCTGGTGCCGTGAAGGCCGGAACGGCGGGGGGAATCGGAGCGGGCCCCCAAGGAGCATCAATGGAACCATCGCTTTTCGATCTCACGGGCAAGGTTGCCATCGTCACCGGCGCGAGCCGCGGTCTGGGCCGGTCTTTCGCCCGGGCGCTCGCGCGCGCCGGAGCGGATCTCGCCATCACGAGCCGCGGCCTGCCGGCGCTGGCGGAGACCAAGGCCGAAATCGAGGCGCTCGGACGCAAGGCGCTGCCCGTCGAGCTCGACGTCCGCGACCAGGCCAGCATTGCGCGCCTCGTTCCGGCGGTCATGGACGCCTACGGCAAGATCGACATCTTGGTCAACAACGCCGGCTGCAACGTCAGAAAGCCCGCCGTGGAGGTCACCTGGGAGGACTGGAACCTCGTCTTGGACACCAATCTGCGCGGTGCGTTCTTCACGGCCCAGGCCGCCGCGCGGGCGATGATTCCGCGGCGCCGCGGCCGCATTATCAACATCGGCTCGGTGACCAGCGTGTTCGGCTACGCCGGACTCGCCCCGTACTGCGCCAGCCGCGGCGGCACGCGGCAGCTCACCATGAGCCTGGCCGACGACTGGGGCCGCCACGGCATCACCGTGAACTGTCTGGCGCCGGGGTGGTTCAAGACCGCGCAGAACGCCGTCATGTACGAGGACCGGGAATGGGTCGCGTACCTCTGCGACCGGATTCCGCTCAAGCGCCCCGGCGGCCCCGAGGATCTCGACGGCGCCGTGGTGTTCCTGGCCTCGGATGCGAGCGCCTATGTCACGGGCCAGACGCTGCTGGTGGACGGAGGGATTTCGACGGGCGCGACCCGAGCGCTTCCCCGGAGCGGGACGTAGACCGGAACCGAGGGGCGGAGCCCGCGGGGCGCGGCCGCGCCCCGGAGCCGCCGGGGCCGTCCGGCCTCAGGCCCTCTCGATGGGCGGCGTGCGCGTGTCCGCCAGCATCTCCTCGAAGGTCGCCTTGGCGCCCTTCTCCAGGCTCGTCCTGATCATGAGCCCGATGTAGGACGCGCCGATGCCGTTCTCGATGCCGCAGTAGGCCTTGGCGGGATCCCCGGCGCGCACCGCATCGAAGAAGTTCGCGAGGTGCTCCCGCGTGTCGCCGCCGGCCCCCTGGCCCTGGACGCGGCGCGGATCGCCCGGCCCGGCAGCGCCGGCCGGCGCCTCCCGGAGCTGCGCATAGCAATCCATGACATTCAAGGCGCCCTTGCGGCCCGTGAAGTAGAGGTGCATGCCGCCCCCCGGGAAGCCCGGAACCTGAATCCAGCCGTGCGAGTAGCGCACGATCAAGTTGCCCGGGTATTCCAGGATCGTGGTGTAGTAGTTGGTCGTGTTGCGGCCCGGGATGATGCCCGTGCGGCCGATGGTGGTGGCCGCCGTCGGGTGCGCGCCGATGGTCATCCACATCAGGTTGAACTCGTGGACGGCCTGCTCGAGCATCCAGTCCCCCGACTTGGCCCGATCCGTGTACCAGCCGCCGTGGGTGTCCCATTCGTTCAGGCGCTGGACGTTGCCCTCGAGGAGCTCGCCGATGAGCCCTTCCTCCCGGACGCGCTTGATGATGTTCCGGCGGCCGAGGTGGGCGCCCCATTGAAAACCCATCTGCGCCACGACGCCGGGGTTTTTCTTCCAAGCGGCCGTCACGTTGCGGATGCAGGCGGGGGTGATGCCCAGGGGCTTCTCGCCGTAGAAATGCATGCCCGCCTCGAGGGCGTCGGTGTACATAATGCCGTGCCAGTAGACGGGCGACGCCACGATGACGCAGTCCAGGTCGTCGGCCTTAAGCAGTTCGCGATAGGCGTAGGGGCCGCCCGCCAGGCCCTCGGGTTCGGGGCGATTCGCTTGCTTGAGAAAGGCCTGGGCGGCCTTGACGCGCTCCTCCAGGACATCGCAGACCACCGTGAAGTTGACGTTGGGGATGGCGAGCGCCTGCTCGACCAGGTGCATGCCGCGCCCGCCCGCGCCGATGATTCCCACCCGCAGCGCGGCGCCCGCGCGGGGTCTGCGCGGCGGTGCCGCCGCCGCCGATCCGCTCAGCGCGGCCGCGAGGCCGGCGCCCGCGCTCGTCTGCATGAAGGCTCTTCGCGTCAACGGCATGGTTCACCTCCTTGGCGGCGCCTGTACTCGTTCCGCGCGCGCCGCGCGCCGCGGAGCGGAGCGGCCGCGCTCCATCGACTTTAACGGGAGCGCGCCCCGCGTACAAGACCGCGCGCGGCGCCCCGTGGTAGGATGGACGCCGGCCGGGCGCCGGCGAACGGCGCGCCGCCCGTCGCTCGGAGGCGCCATGAGGAAGCTGTTGGTTCTCGACGTCGTGGCTCTGACGGACCGCCTCCTCCGGCACGCGCCGCGCCTTGCGGCGTTGGCGCGCGAAGGCTTCGCGGGTCGGATCGCGCCGGCGCTGCCCGCCGTGACCTGCTCCGCCCACGCGAGCATGCTGACCGGCGCGCTCCCGCGGACCCACGGCATCGTCGGGAACGGCTGGTACTTCCGCGACCTCGCGGAGGTGTGGCTCTGGCGCCAGTCCAACCACCTCGTCACGGCGCCCAAGGTCTGGGATCGGTTGCGCGCCCGGCGGCCGGAATTGACCGTGGCGAAACTCTTCTGGTGGTACAACATGTACTCGACCGCGGACATCTCGGCGACGCCGCGGCCGCATTACCTGGCCGACGGCCGCAAGCTTCCGGGCATCTATACGCGGCCGGCGGGTCTTGAAAAGGAGCTTGAGAGCGCACTCGGCCCCTTCCCGCTCTTCAATTTTTGGGGCCCCGCCGCGGACATCCGCTCGTCGCGGTGGATCGCCGGCGCCGCGCTCCACGTCCTGGAGCGCCGCGCTCCCGACCTGGCCTTCGTCTACCTGCCGCACCTGGACTACGATCTGCAGCGCTTCGGTCCGGATTCGACGGAGGCGCTGCGCGCCGTGGCGGAACTGGATGCCGAGGCCGCGCGCCTCATCGACGGCGCCCGCGCGCGGGAGTATGCCGTGCTCGTCGTGGCCGACTACGCCATCACGGGCGTGTCCGGCGCCGTGCCGATCAACCGGCTCCTGCGGGAGCACGGCTTCGTGGCGGTGCGCGAGAGCCTGGCGGGCGAACTGCTCGATTGCGGCGCCTCGCGCGCCTTCGCCGTCGCGGACCACCAGGCGGCCCATGTCTACGTCAACGACCGCTCGGCCCTCGGGGCGGTCAAGGACCTTCTGGCGGGAGAGGCCGGCATTGTCGCGGTGCTGGATGAGGAAGGCAAGCGCGCCCACGGTCTGGACCATCCGCGGAGCGGCGAGTTGGTGGCGCTGAGCCGGCCCGACCGGTGGTTCGCGTACGGATGGTGGCTGGACGACGCGCGCGCCCCCGATTTCGCCCGCACGGTGGACATCCACCGCAAGCCGGGCTACGACCCCTGCGAGCTTTTCTTCGATCCGGCGAAGCGCTGCGTGCGCCTGCGGGCCGCCCTGAAGCTGGCGCGGCGGGCGCTCGGGTTCAGGACGGTGTTCGATCTCATCGGCCTGGATCCGTCGGTGGTGCGCGGAAGCCACGGCGCGCCCATCGCGGCGGGGGGCGACGCGCCGGTGCTCATCGGTTCCCTGCGGGAAGCCGCGCGGGACGGCATCGCCGCCCACGAGATCGCCGATCTCATCGCGGAGATCATGGCGGGGGGCTAGGCCCCGCGCCGGAGACCGCCGGGGAAATCCCAGGAGCCGGCGGCCGGCGCCCTCTTACGGGACGGCGTGCTCCGCCGTTTCGGGCTCGTACGCCAACCCTTCCAAGATGGATGGCGCCGATTCGCCGGCGCCGGGCTCGAGGTCGCGAGGAGGATCGACAGGTTGCCCCTCGCCGTCCACGAGCACGGCGACCGCCGGAGCCAACATGCGGGACGGGTCGTGGGCGCGTACCTGGGCGATGGAGTCGTCGGAGAGCCGGACCAGGCTGCCCACCGGGAAGAACCCGATCGTGCGGATGAACTGTCCCACGAGGGCGCGGTCGAAGGACGCGCCCGCGTTGCGGATAAGCTCCGCGGCGGCCTGCTGCGGCGAACGCGACCGGCGGTACGGCCGGGCGCCGATGATCGATTCGTAGGCATCGGCAATCGTGATGATCTTGGCGACCGTGCTGGGCGCGGCCGTCTCCGAAAGCTGCGGATAGCTCCGGGGCGTCTGCGTGAAGTGGTGCAGCAGCGCCGCCTCCACCGCCGCCGGAGGAAAGTCGCCGCCCGCCAGGAGCAGCCGCGCTCCGGCGATAGTGTGGCGTTCGATTACGACGCGCTCGTCGTCGGTGAGCGGGCCTTCCTTGCGCATGATCCGCGCGGGGACGACGAAAAGCCCGATGTCGTAGAGAAAGGCGCTTTCCCCCAGGAGCCGCAGGGTGGTCTCGTCGTCGGTGAGCTCGCAGCCGAGGCGCAGGACGAGGATGGCGCTGCGCACCGCGTGCGAGAGCTCCCAATCCCCGTCCTGAGGCATGAACACCGCCGGGAGCAGCGCATCGCGGTCGTCGCGCAGAACCGGCAGAAACGACTCGACCGTATCCCTGATCCCGTAGGCGTTCGGCATCTGGCCGAGTCGAATCATCGCGCACAGGGAGCGCATTCGTTCGACCGCGCGCCAGTACAACGTCGACTCGCTGCGCCTCGCCAAGGGCCACGCGGTGCGCACGGCGACCTTGAGGGGCGACGGAGCCTCGGGCGATGCGCCCGCGTCTCCGGCGGCTCCGGTGCACACGGAGACGTGCGCGAGGCCGCCCTTGGCGATGTCGGCCTCCAGATCGACGAGCGCGCCCTCCTTCAGCCGCCGGACGAGCATCTGGAGCAGCAAGCGCAGCTCTTCGCGCGTGATGCCCGGCGTTATGTTGAGAAGGCTCAAGCCCATGGCCTGGAAGCGCTGTTCGAGCTGCACCAGGCCGCAGTCGCGGGACACGAAGCACGATTCGCCCACGGCGAAGCTCCGCTCCATGCGGGTGATGGCGACGCCGGACGGGTGCTTTGCGTGCGCGGCCTGGAGGGATTCGAGGAGCCGTCGTTCGCGGTCCACGCAGCGCAGGTGCTCGGGCGCGAAGGTCTCGAAGGCATCGATGGCCGCGTTCAAAGCGTTCAGAAGGGCGACCTCAGAGGTTTGGGAAGCGGCGGTTCTACGCATTGGGCGTCTCCAGAAGGGCTGCGGCATGGACGCGGAGCGGCTCGGGAAGGCCTCCGAAGATGCCGGCCCGCGCGAATTTCCGGAGGCGGCGGCGCGCCTCTTCGGAGTTGATCGAGGCCAGGGCGGTGAGGGCCGCCTTGCGCTCATCGTCGCCGATGCTCCGCTGCTTGATGACGCGGTCCAGATGCTCGCAGGCGAGCGTGCCTCCGAGGGTGCCGACCGCGTTCGCCGCCGCCATGCGCACCGGCGCGCTGGCGTGGGTCAGATACGGCTCCACGGAGGCGACGAAGGCGCGGTCGCCGGTGGCGCCCAGCACCTTGAGCGCGGCCTCGACGAGCGTGACTTGGGCCTGGTCGATGCGCCGCAGGAGCTGGCTCATGAGCGGCGCGACGGTCTTGTCGCCGATGAAAACGAGCTGGTTCAGGAGGCGCGCGGCTTCGGCCTCCGACGCATTCTCGCAGAGCGGCCGCAGGAGGTGGACGATGCGCGTTCCCACGACGCTCAAGGCCTGGCTGACCACGGCGCGCTGGGTGCTCTCCAGGCCGGCGCAATCTTCCAGAAGCCCGCCGAGAGTGTGGGGCGGCACGCTCCGGAAGAGGCGCTCGAGGCGTTTGACCGTGTACGCCTGGCTGGGCTCCGGATGGGCGAACATCCATTGGACGATCCGAATCGGGGGGATGCGCTCGACCAGTATCCGGAGGATCGTCTCGTCCTCGGGCGGCGTCAGGGCGAGCGTCTCGAACATCAGCCTCTCGCGCTGGGCTTCGGGAAAGCGGCCCAGCTCCCTGAGCACCATCTGGCATACCAGGGGAATGAGCGCGGGTTCCACCGACTTGAGCTCGCGGCCGGCGTCAAGCAGGCTGTCGAGCGCCCGGGTCTCCTGGGTGAGATCGAGGCCCGGCGGCGGAAGGGTCGCGAGGGTCTCGTGGGCGCCCGCGAGCTCGTGCAACGAGATCTCGGGTTCGGGCTGGGTGTTCACGGACGTACTCCTTCGTTGCAAGGTGCATGCATGCGGCGGCTTTTCCCGGCGGCCGCCTAAAGAAGAATAGCATCGCTTCCCCGGGACGCGACACGCCGGCCGGCGCGCGGTCGCGAGGCGCCGGCCGCGGTCCGTTTCGGGCGCCGCAACGCGCTCCTCCCCCTTGAGTTACACGGGCGGCGCCGGTTCGCCGTTCCTTAGCGCCGCGCTTGGTCCTTGCTCTCGGATGCAGGCGGGTTTACACTTGATTCCAGTACCGGTAATGGCTGGGGTGCGCCTGATTTGCGGGATGCGCGCGGCGCGGGCGCCGCCGCGCGCGGGAGCGAGCGGACCGTGTCAAATGTAACTAAAGGGTTGTGGGGTTTCGCGGTGGTCGGGATAATGTGCGTGTCCGCCGCGGGCCAGGATCTTGGCCGTTACCAGAAGGCGCGCTTCGTGCGGGAGCCCAAGCCTTCCCGCGACATCTTAGACGTCGGCTGCCAGGGTGTCGTGCCGGTCCGGGTGCCCGAGGTCGCCTCTCCCGCCATCTTCCTGAACATCCAGTTCAGGGTCGCCGTGCCTCCGGGCGCCCACGATCTCATGATCTACGTATACGATCCGGAGGATTACAACGCCAACAACTTCGATGTCGTGGTCAGATACGGCGAGGAGGTGGATTTCATCGAGGATCCGCCAGGCAGCGGCACGGGCCGCCCGGTCTACGACTGGTCCAGCTTCAGCAGCGCCGCCTACGAGGAATGCCCGATCTTCAACATGGACGATTCGCCCATCCCCGCGGGCGACTACTATTTCGCGCTCATAAGCCATCCGGGGCATCCGGGCGGCCCCGTCGGCATGAAGGCCTGCGTCGACGGCGTCTTCCACCGCCTCGCGGACGGCGAGAGCCGGGTCAAGACGGTGGAGGCGTACATTGCCCCGGGTTCCACGGATTTCGGCGAGCAGTGCGTGATCGATGTGCCCGCGGCCGGCGTCGGCGATCTGCTTGTCACGCTGGAGCCCGCCGCGCTCGCCGCGGAGTTGCTCGTTGCTCTCCGCGCCGGCTTTCCCATCGGCGTGGACAGCCAGGGCGACTTTCCTCAGGATGTCTTCATTTTGAATACCTTCGGCGGGTGTGAGGAGGCTTGTTTCACCGTGGGCGGCGGCGGCTTCCCCCTGTATATCGAGGTCTTCGGGCTCACGGCGTTGGCCGAGGAGGCGATGCTCACGGTGCGCTTCAACGGCTGCCGCCAGGAGCTGCTCGTGGGCGAAGAGAATTGCGTCGTGAAGACGATTCCGGGGATCTACTACGATCCCGCGGCCCCGGCGAACGAGTGGCCCGAGGCGGTCCAGTACCGCGTGACCGTGACGCCCGACACGCTGGCGGCCTGCGGCGGCGCCGCGCTGGCGGTGACGGTCGCCGAGGCCGATGCGGCGCCGGGCGCGGAAACCGCGGATTTCATCCTTTACTGCAACCCGGGCGCGCCGGTCCCGTTGAGCGACGTCGACGGGCTGCCCGACTTCGAGGCCGCGCCGAAGCTCATCTACCGGAACGGGCAGAGCGGCCCCGGCGGCGAGACTATCGTCATCGGTCCCGGCGATCTCGCGGCGGGCGACTATTGGTTTCTAGTGAGCCGGGATGTCTCCGGCGCGAACTGCCCGCCGATGGTGATCGAACTCTGCGCGGAGCTTTCCTGCGGGGCGAGCTTCAAGCGCGGATACATCAACGGCGATGACGTCATCAACATCGCCGATGCGGTGGGGCTGCTCGGCTACCTCTTCTCGTCGCGCCCGGGGCCCGCGTGCCTCGATGCGGCCGATGTCAATGACGATGGCAAGATCAACGTCGCCGATGCGGTGGCGCTCCTGGGGTATCTCTTCGCCGAGCGTCCCGCGCCGAGCGCGCCCTTCGAGGTTTGCGGCGTCGATCCCACGCCCGACGAGGTGCCCTGCGCCGCGTCGACGCCGCAGTGCGGCGGCAGGTAGACGGCGATGCCTTCCGCGAGCCCCTTCCGTCTCGCGGTTCTGGCGCTCTGCGTCTCCGCCGGCCTCCGCGGCGGCGTCGCCATCAGCGAGATTTACTACAACCCCGGTCCCGGCGAAGATGCGACCCTGGAGTTCGTGGAGCTGATCAACGCGGGCGGCGAAGCCGTCGATCTCGGGGGGTGGCGGTTCACGGAGGGGATCGCCTACGAGTTTCCCCCTGGGGTCCGGCTCGAGGCGGGAGGCTGCCTCGTCGTCAGCCGGAACCGGGGGCGCTTCCTTGCGCGCTACGGCTTGAGCGAGGATGGCGTCGTCGGCGATTTCGCGGGAAGGCTCGACGATGAAGGCGAGCGCGTGGTGCTGCGCGACGGCGCCGACCGCGTCATCGATGTGGTCCGCTACCACGGCTTGGCGCCCTGGCCCGAAAACGCCGCTGGCGCGGGAGCGTCGCTCCAGCGGATCTGTCCGGAGGCGCCCGGCGTTCTGAGCTCGTCGTGGGTGGGAGAGGCGCCGACGCCGGGCGTCCCCACAGCGCCCGGCCGCCCGTGTCCGCCTCCGTTCACGCCGCCCGCGGTGGCCATCTCGGAGATTCACTACCACCCCCTCGGAGACCGGGACGAAAGCGAGGAGTTCGTGGAGCTCTTCAATCCCGGCGAGGCGCCCGTGGATCTGTCGGGGTGGGAGCTTCGCGGGGCGGTGTACACCTTCCCCCTGGGCACCGTGATCGAACCCGGCGCGTATCTCGTCGCCTGCCGGAACGTCGCCGTCGCGCGCCGGCGCTTCGGCCTCGTGAACGCGGTGGGGGACTTTGCCGGGAGGCTCTCCAACCGGCGGGAGCGCATCGCTCTTTTCGACGGGGCGGGAACCTGCGTCGATGCGGTGTTCTACGACACCGAGAAGGACTGGCCCGCCGCGCCGGACGGCAACGGCTTCAGCCTGGAGCGCCTGTCGTATCAGGCGCCGGGAGAGGATCCCGCCAACTGGGCGACCTGCCTGCCCGCCGAGCTGGACGGCTTTGTCGAGGGTGCCGGCAGGGGCACCCGCCTCTTTCCCGGCAGTCGTTATGTCGCCCTGTATCTGGAGGGCGAGGGGGCCTGCGTCGTGGACGATGTGGTGCTGGAGGACGAGGCCGCCCCCGGCGTCAACCTCCTTGAGAACGGCGGCTTTGACGGAAGCGCGGCGGGCTGGACGATTCCCGCCGGCCTTCACGGAACGTCGGCCTGGACCCCCGACGGCGGCGTCGGCGGCGGCGGCGGCCTGCTTCTCGTCGCCTTGGAGAATTGCGGCGCGGCGTGCAGCCGCGCGAACTCGGTGTACGCGAAAACCGCGCCGCTCGCCAGCGGCGCCGTGTACGTGCTGCGGATGAAGGTCAAACACTTGCGCGGCGCGGTCAGGGTCGCGGCAGACATCGACGGCAAGGTGACGGCCGCCGTCAACGCCGCCGGCGTGCATACGGCGGGCCGTCCCAACGCCGCCGCGCGCGCGAAGGTGCCTCCGTTCCTGGAGGGCATCGGCCGCTTCCCGCGGGAGCCCGACAGCGGCGACAGCGTCGTGATCACGGCCCGCGTGCGCGGCGAGGCCGCCGCCGTCGTGCTGAGGGCCGTTTCGCCGGCGGGCGCGGTGCTGTTCGAATATCCCCTCGCCGATGACGGCGCCCACGAGGATGGGCGCGCCGGCGACGGCGTGTGGGGCGTCACGCTCGGGCCCCGCGCCCGCGGAACCGTGTTTCTCTACACCCTCGCGCTCCGGGCGCCGGACGGCGCCGAGGCGGTGTTTCCGCGTCCGCACGAACTGAGCCCGTGTTTCGGCTACTACGTCGGCGGCCGAGTCGATTCCGTCCTGCCGGTCTATCATCTCCTGCTTCCCGGCCTGTCCGACACCGGGCCCAACAGCGTCAACGCGTATCTGTCGTGCTGGGACTACAAGACCGGGCATTTCGCCTTCGAGGGCGAAGTGTATCCGCACATCGGGGTGCGCCGGCGCGGCAACACGGCCTGCGCGCTCACGAAGGCGTATCTGAAGCTGCGCTTCAACCACGGCCGCTACTTCAAAGGGCTGCGCAAGGTCGATCTCAACAGCCTGTGGACGGACAAGGCGCAGGTTCGCGAGCATCTGGCCTGGGAATTGGTGCGGGACACTGGCGCGCCTTGGTGCGCCACCGAATACGTGCGGCTTCATCTCAACGGGCGCTACTACGGCCTGTACCTCTACCTGGAGCATCCCGACAGCCGTTTCCTGCGGCGCAACGGATTCGACGGCAACGGACAGCTCTTCAAGGCCGAGATGGGACCGTACACCCCCGGGGAATGCGGCTTCACCCCCGGCGTGAGCCCGTACGAGTGGTCGGCCTACGGCGATTGGTGGCAGAAGGAGACCAACCAGGACGGCGACTTCGCCCCGCTGGCCGAATTCATCGATTCGCTGCACCGCGAGCAGGGTTCGCTCGCCTTCTTCCAGGAGCGCGTCGATCCCGAATCGCTGATCCTCTACCAGGTGGGGCAGGTGGCCCTTGGGAATTTCGACAGCGCCGTGAAAAACCACTTCCTGCTCCAGGACGCGGCCGACGATCGTTGGCATTTCCTGCCCTGGGATCTCGATCTTTCCTTCGGGAAGTACTTCTCGCCCGAGGCGGTGGGCCCCGGCCGCCCGGCGGGCACCCTCAACGATTACATGGCTTGCCCCGACCCCCTCCTGGCCATGACGCCCTTCTACGCGGCGGAGTGGTTCGCGCCATGCGCGAAACCCGCCAACTGGCTCCTTTACTACTTCTTCAACGCCGGGAACGGCTACTACCGGCGCGCGTACTTCATCAGGCTCTGGGACCTGCTGCAGGAGAAATTCACGCGAGGGCGCTACGATCCCGCCATCGATGCGCTGTGCGAGTTTCTGCGGGTCGAAGAGGCGGAGGACCGCGCCAAGTGGGGGCGGTATCCCTCCAATATCCCGGCGGAGGAGAACCCTCCGCCGCCGGAAATGCTGCCCAACGCCGCGATCATGAAGGAGCAGATAAGCTGCCACCGCGACCGCCTGCTGTCTCAGATTCCGTCCCAGATCGCCGCCCACCCGCGCCTGCGGATCACCGAGATCATGGCGATGCCCGCGGATCTCGAGGAGAGGTTGGAATTCATCGAGCTTTACAACCCTTCCGTCGCGGCGGTCGACGCCTCGGACTGGTCGATCACGCCGATCGGCTACGTGTTCCCCCGGGGAGCCGTGATCCCGGGCCGCGGCATCGTGGTGGTCGCCCGCGATCCGGACGCGTTCCGGTCCCGCTACGATCTGTCGGCCTTCGGGCCGTATCCGGGCCGGCTGGACAACCGCCGCGAGGCGCTGCGGGTGTACGACGCGGGCGGCGCGGCGAGCTACCCCGCGGTGGTCGACTTCCTGCCTTACGGAGCTTCCGACGCCTGGCCCGAGCAGTGGCGCGGCCACTCGATCGAGCTCTTGACGCCGGGGGAGGAGTTCGTCGACAACGATCGCCCGGAGCTGTGGGCGCGGTCGGCCTCGCGCGGCGGCACCCCGGGAACGTTCCGGGGCGTGTTCTTCTCGCGGGGGGACGTCGATCAGAACGGGAAATTGCAGCTCGGCGACGCGGTCTATATCCTCATCTACCTCTTCGCGCAGGGCGGGGAGCCGGCGTGTCTGGACAGCGCCGACGTGAACGGCGACGGCCGCGTGAATCTGGGCGATGCGATCGCGCTGCTCGCATACATGTTCGGCGGCGGCGCGCCGCCGGCTCCGCCCTTCGGCGTGTGCGGCCTCGGCGCGGAGTCGGCGCTGGGGTGCGCGCGGTTCGACGGCTGCGTGCGGTGAGAGCGCGGGGGGCCGCGTCCCCGCCGCCTCCGTCTTGCGCCGCCCGTCTCCCGCCGTCTACCATCGAGGCATGACGTTGGGGCGGCGCGGGCCGCCCGGCGCCTGGTCCCGGTTGCCGCGAGCAAAGGAGGTCGGCGTATGCGCGGGTTCACAGCGGTATGCGCGGTGTGTCTGTTCTGGGTGTCGGCGGCGCGGGGGCAGGCGGTGTCCGAGCCCCCGCTGAAGGTTCTCGTCGTGACCGGCGGGCACGACTTCAACCGGCCGGCCTTCGCGGCGCTTTTCGACGGGTTGAAGGGCGTCGAGTGGAAGGAGGCCGTGTACGGCGGCAAAGACCTGAACGCGACGGAGATTTTCGGCGGCGATGGCTGGAAGGCCTGGGACGTCTTCGTCTTCTACGACATGGTTCAAGGGCTTCCCGAGAAGAGCCTCCAGGGACTGGCGGCGCTCCCGAAGGCGGGCAAGGGGCTTTTTTTCATGCACCATACGCTGGCCGCGAACCAGAACTGGCCCGAGTACCGGAAGATGGTGGGCGGGAAGTTCTTCACCGGCAAGACCGTCGAGGACGGGAAGGAGGTCGGCCCCTCGGGCTACCAGCACGGCCGCGACATGCGCGTCGCGATCTGCGACAAGGCGCACCCGATCACGTGGGGCCTGGAGGGCTTCACGATCCACGACGAGAGCTATAACAAGTACGCCGTCGCCCCGGGCGTCACGCCGCTTCTGACCACCGACGACCCCACCAGCGACAGGGTCATCGCCTGGACCCACGTCTACGGGAACAGCCGCGTCGTCTACCTGCAGCTCGGCCACGACGAGAAGGCGTACGAGCACCCCGCCTTCAAGACGCTCGTCGAACGCTCGATCCGCTACACGGCGGCGCGGCCCGCGGCGGCTGACCTGCCCTGGCGGAGCCTGCTGGACGGGAAGAGCCTTGCGGGTTGGGAGGCCGAGGGCGGCGCCGCGTGGCGGGTCGCCGGCGGCGTGCTCGTCGGCGAGCAGGGCCCGAACAACGCGGCCGGCGACCTCTTCACGACGGAGAGCTTCGATGACTTCGAGGCCGTCGTGACTTTCCGCGTCAGGTGGCCGGCCAACAGCGGCGTCTGGTTCCGCTACCGGAACGGCGCCACGGCCTACCAGGCCGACATCCTGGAGTGGCCGAATCCGCGCTGCTTCACGGGCACGATCTACTGCGGCGGCAAGATGTTCATCGCCATGAATACGGATCCGGCTCTCGTGGCGAAGGACGACTGGAACACCTTCGTCATCCGCGGCGCCGGTTCCCGCGTCATGGTCTTCCTGAACGGGACGAAGGTGGGCGATGTCCACGACGATGCGAGCGCCTCCGGGAAGTTCGGCGTCCAGGTGCATGCCGGCGCGGAGTTCGGCCCCATGCGCATCGAGATCAAGGAATTCAAGGTGCGGAGGATTTGAGGCGGTCGTGGCCGCGGGGTTGTGGGACACGCACACGCACCTCCAGGACGAAAGCTTCGCCGGCGACCTCGAGGAAGTCGCGGCGCGCGCGCGCGGCCGCGGCGTGGAGCGCATGGTGCTGGTGGGCGTCGACGAAGGGGACTTCGCGCGGATTCCGGCCGTCCTTGCGCGCCTGGCGGGAAGCGTCGCGGCCCTCGGGATTCACCCGCTCAGGCTGTGCGGCGACGACGCGCGCGCCGATCCCGCGGCGGCCGCCGCGCGCCTCGCGGAGGCGGCGGCCGAAGCCGCGCGGCGCCTGCGGCCGGCGGCGATCGGCGAGATCGGGCTGGACGCCGCCGCCGGGTCGGAGGAGGCGCAGGCGCGCCTTTTTCGGTCGCAGCTCGCCCTCGCGCGGGAGCTGGACGTTCCGGCCCTTTTCCACTGCCGCCGCCGCTTCGGGGAACTGGTGGGCATCCTGCGGCGCGATGGGCTTCCGCGGCGCGGCGCCATCTACCACGCCTTCAGCGGCAGCCGCGAGATGGCCGAGGAGCTGATGGCGCTGGGCGTTCGGCTCGGCCTGGGCGGCGCGCTGACCTACGGCAACGCCGCAAGGCTGCGCGCTCTAGTTGCGGGGCTGCCGCTCGCGGCTCTGGTGGTGGAGACCGATTGCCCCGACCTCGCGCCCGAGCCGCATCGCGGCGAGCGCAACGAACCGGCCTACCTGGCGGAGATTTTCGCGGCGCTGTGCCGCTTGCGGGCCGAGGGCGAGGACGCGGTGGCTGAGGCCCTCGCGCGCACGTGCGAGGCGATGTTCGAGGCGGCGCATGGGTGAGACGCGCTTCTCGAGGACCGCGAAGCTGATTGGAGAAGAAGGCGTCGCGCGGCTTGCCCGCGCCCACGTCGCGGTGGCGGGCCTGGGCGGCGTGGGATCGCACGCCGCCGAGGGGTTGTGCCGCGCCGGGGTGGGAAGGCTCACCCTGATCGACCCGGACGTCGTCGAACCGAGCAACCTCAATCGCCAGGTGCAGGCCACCGTTCTGACCCTCGGCGGGTCGAAAGCCGAGGCCCTTGCCGCCCGCCTGCGCACGATCAACCCCGACGGCGTCTTCAACGCCGTGGTCGCCGCGGTCCGCCGCGGCAACCTCGCCGACCTCCTGGCGCCGGACCTCGATGCCGTGCTCGACGCGATCGACGATGTCGCGTCGAAGAGCGCGCTCGTCGTTTATTGCGCGCGGCGGAGTCTGCCCATGGTGTGTTGCCTGGGCGCGGCGCGCCGGTTGAACCCGACGTCGGTGCGCGTGGCGCCCCTGGGCAAGACGCGGGCGTGCCCTCTGGCGCGGGCGTTGCGGGCGGCGGTCCGCGCGGAGGCGCCGGAGGCGCTCGCGAATGTCACCGCCGTCTTCTCGGAGGAGCCCGCCGCGAAACACGCGGGACCGGAGCCCCTCAGGCCGCTGGGCTCGGCGCCCTTCGTTCCGGCCGCGGCGGGCATGGCCGCGGCCTACGCGATCGCCGGCATCTTGCTGGACCGGCACGGGGAACGCGCGCCGTAGGGGTGGGCGGAGACGCGGCGGCGGCGGCGAGACAGGGGCTGCGGCCCGGCTTCAAGATGAAATCGCAGAAATCCCGCCTTGTTCCGATAATGATCTTTGGAGATGGGGCGGCGAGGCTCTAAACTACGTGATTCTGAGCCGGAAAACCGCGTGGAGCGGACCAGAAGCGGGACTTTGCGGCAAGGTCTCCAGGCGGCGTTTCCGACAAGAAGGACCGAGACGGCAAGAGAAGAGCGAGAAGGATGAGGTCTGGGCGTGGGTAGGTGGATGACCGCCGGGGTAGGGGCGTTGGTGGCGGCCTGCATGTCGGGGTGCGGGGGAGGCGGAAAAAGCGGTGATGGAGGGGACGGCGGAGCCGCGCCGCCCGTGAGGCCGGCATCCTCGATGGTTCTCTCGGTCGGGGGAATCTCCCCGGGCGGCGGGCCGTCGTCCGGCGGCACGCTCGTCACCGTTAGAGGCGGCGGTTTCGATGCTCGTACTACGGTTGAATTCAACGGATATCTTGCCGACCGGATCAACGTCTCGGATCCCTGGACGATCCAGTGCACGACTCCGCCGTCGCGGGTCGAAGGGTGTGTGGACGTGATCGTCGCGACGCCCAGGGCGCGAGCCGTGTTGAAGCAAGGTTTCTGCTACAACTGCGCTCTGATCGACGGTCTGTCGTGGAGCAACAACCGCGGCGTGATCAACTTTTCCTGGCAGATTTTCGCGCCCGGCAGCCACATCGACGTGTTCCGGGGCGGCTCGCCGATCGCGACGCTTCCCGGGGACGCCGTCGGTTTCAGCGCGCGGGAGGCTTCCCTGGGCGTTTTCAGGTACACCTTCGTCGTGGCGCCGTGCGGCAGCCGCGCGAGCACCGTGGTTTCATTAGGTAGGTTGAGATGGGATGCCCCGGCCGAGTTCGCGGAGGGCTTTCTGGTGTATGTCGGCCCCGACCCGCGCGCGTTCCCGGACCGAGAGCACCCGCCCTTCAACATCGGGTACCGAATCGAGGTGCCTCTCGGGGAGCTCCAAGGCGCGGGCATGCTTCCCGCCTCGGGGCGTTGGTACTTCGCGGTGGCGAGTTATTCCTATCCCTTCACCTCGGAGCTCTCGAACCGCGTTTCCTGCGACTATTCGGTGGTCCTGGGCGCGGCACCGTAGCGTCCCCGGCCGCGGCCCCTCCCCGCTGACTTGCCCGGCCGCGAGCGGCCTGAAAGGGCCCCTCCGTCCGACGTGTAAAGTCATTCATAAAGCCCCTTTCACCCAAACACCCCGAACACGGCCGGCGTAGTTTCAAGAGAGACATACTGTGCCATAAGGCTCTCGCGGGGGGCGCCGGCCTCGCGGGGCGGCGTTCCAGGCGGTTCCTGGACAGGAGAACGACGTGCAGACGGCAAGACTCGTCCTGTTTTTTGTCCTGGCGCCGGTCGTGTCCGCGCTCCAAGCGCCCCTGGCGGGGGGCGAGACGGCCGGCGACGGCGCGGCCGAGTTTTCGACGGGGACGGGCGCGGCGCTCGAATCAGGGCCGGCCGGGGAGCGGCAGGCGGTCGACCGGGCGGTGGCCGACGCGGTGCACTCGTTCCTCGAGGGATACCTGGCGCCTCAGGCCCTGGCGGAGAACGCCGCCGAGCTGCGCGCGCGCATCGAAGCGCGCCCCGAGGCCTTCGTCCCCGAGGTCAAGGTGCTCGCTCTGGACGAGGAAAACGGGCGCGCGCGGGCTGAAGTTCAGGCCCGCATCGCGGTTGACGCTCTTCGCGGCGCCCTGCAGGATATCGCGGCGCCGCGCACCATCGTGTTGGCGGTGACGGAAGAGACCGGCCGCTCGGACGATGCGGTCACGCGCCTGACCGCGGAGCTTCGCGCGCGCACCGACAACCTTAGGATCGTCGACCCGGTTCAGCTCGAGACGCTCTCCAGGTATCGGAGCTTGAGGGGCATGCTCGGCGGACAACCCGACGCCGCGGAACTCGGCCTGCGGGTGCTCGCGGAGCTTGCGTGCGTGGGCACGGTGCGCGCGAAAGCCGAGGAAACGCATCTGAAGGGTGTGTGGACCGGCATCGGCGAGGCGCGCGTGCGCGTCCTGAGCTGCGCCACCGCGGAGGTCGTCGCGGCGATCAGCCTCGACTTCCAGGACGAGATTCCGGCGCGGAAGACCGAGGCCGAGCGCCGCGCGCGCGACGCGATCTTCCGCCTGACCGCCGATGCGCTCGTCAAGGAGATTGCGGCGTGGAAGCGGGCGGACGTGCGCGTGAGCTGCGATCTCGGGCCGATCTACGCCGCGCTCCTGCGCGGATATCCCGCTCAACCCTTCGGCCGGATCCTCGTGCGGAACACGGGGGAGGAGCCCGCGGGTCCCTTCGTCATCTCCGTCGCGCTGGGCGATTCGCTCCTGGTCGAGCCTTTTCGGGCCGAGGTCGGCGTGCTGCCGGCGGGCGCGGAGCGCGCCGTGCCGGTGCGCGGCGTTCTCGACGCGAAGCTCCTGGACGCGGCCGGCGGCGAGGTTCCCGCCCGCATTGCGCTGGCCGAGCCGGGCGGCGCCGCGGTTCGGAACCTGACGCGCGCCGTGCTGGTCCACGGCCGGAACGCGTTCAGTTGGCGCGAGCCGCGGGCGATCGCCGCGTACGTCGATCCCGACGATGCGGCCGTGAAGGCGCTGCTCGCGGCCGTGTGGCGCGCGCTTCCCGAGCGCGAGATTCCCACTCCGGCGCTGGCGCGCGCCGGTGCGATCTACGGGGCGCTGGCCGCGCTGGGGCTCAAGTACCGGCCTGATGCGGCCGTCGCGGCGCGGGCGGCGATCGATCGCGTGAACTTCCCCGGACAAACGCTGTGCGAGGGGGCGGGCGACTGCGATGACCTGGCCGTGCTGTACGCCGCGGCGCTGGAGACCGCCGGCATCCCCTCCGGCATCGTCGTGAGCGCGGATCACGTGCTCGTTTCCGTGGACACGGGGCTTCCGCCCGGCCTTGCCGGCGCCGTGCTGGGCGAGGACGCGCTCGTCGTGCGCGACGGCCGGGCGTGGTTGCCGGTCGAGGCGACGGCGCTGACCCGCGGGGCCGCGTTTTCGGCCGCGTGGGATGAGGCGCGGCCCGCCCGGGCGCTTCTGGAGAGCGGCGAGGCCGAGTTCATCGCCGTTCGCGAGGCGTGGAAGACGTGGCCGCCGCCCGGCCGCGCTTCCGGCCCCGCGTCCATCGCTACGGACGGGCTGAGCGCCCGCATCGAGCGCGAGACGCGCGCCCTCGGCGACCTGGTGCGGGCGCGGCTCGAGGCCGCCGCCGCCGCCCTCGCGGAGACGGCCGAGGGCACGCGCGCCCTGGGGCGCCTCTACGCCGCGTGCGGCATGATCGACGCGGCTCGGGAAGCCTTCGGCCGCGCGATCGGCGAGGCCGAAGGCTTCGCCGCCAGGTTCAATCTCGGCGAGACGCTGCTTTTGGGCCGGCCGGAGCAACGCGATCCCCGCGCGGCCCTCGCCGAGCTCGAACGCGCGCTTGCGCTGGCGCCGGAAGGCGACGGGCCGGCGCGGGCCGACACGCTGCTCCGGATCGCGCTGGCGCACAGGCTTCTGGGCGAGCCGGAAGCCGAGGGGCGGACGCTCGCCCGGGCGCGCTCCATCGACGCGGGCGCGGAACATTGCTACCGCGCGCTGTTCGCGGGGCCTGACAAGGCCGGCGCGGACGGCGGTCGGGTGCGGATGTTCCTGCTGGAGGGACTGAAGTAGGCGCATGCGAGCGCGTTCCGCGATCACACTGTTGCTTTGCGCCGGCCTCATGCGGGCGGCGCCCGCCGGAGACGCGCATGCGCTGCACGCCCGCGCGGTCGAAGCCTTCCGCAACGCCGATCAGGATCTTGACTGGGTGGCGCGCAACGCGCGCGAAGAGCGCGCGGCGGGGGAGATCGCGGAGACGAGGCGCGAATTGGCCTGCGCGGCGCTGGCTTGGGAGACGTTCCGGAAGCTGGGCGGCACGGAGGCGGCGTACACGCCGAGCGCCGCCGAGGCGCCTTCCCCGGATGAAATCGACGCCGTGCTCGCGCTGCTGGAAGAGCAGCGCGCGGCGTTCTTCGAGGATGCGTCGCGGCACGTGTGGCTCACGTATCTGTTCTTGGAGACGCGCGGCCTTTTGTGGCGGCTGCGGGGCGATCGGCTGCTGCGCGAGGCCGACAAGGCGTTCTTGGCGGAGCTTCAGGCGGCGCAAGCCGCGCGCGACGCCGGCCGCGCGGTGGTTGCGCTGTATCACCTGAGACGTTTCGAGGCGGCGGCGCAGCTTGCGCCGCTTCTGGCGGACGCCTCGGGCATGGCGCCCGAACGCGCCGTCGAAACGCTGAGCTGCCTGCACGGGGCGCTCAGGTTTCTGGGGCGGGACGAAGCCGCCGGGGAGGTCGCCGCGGCGCTGCGCAAGCTGGGCGGAAAGGCCGGTCAGGCCGAGAACCCCGTGCTTGCCATGAGGACGTTCTTCACGGGCCGAAAAGCCGAGCTTGCGAAGGCCGCGGAGACGCTGAGCGCCGCGGCGGGCACGTGGGCGCTCCAGGGCCGGACGCGGGCGATGCTTCACTTCGCCGCGGCGAGCTATGCCATGGGGGCGGGGGATCACGAGGCCGCGCTGCCGCTTTTCCGCGAGGCCCGCCGGGCCGAGCTGGACGGGTATCTGGGGGCGCTGCTTGAGAGCGCGGGCGGAGTGTGCTTCGAGAGCCTGGGGTACTACGCCGAGGCCGCCGAGGCTTTCGGGCGCGCGCGCCTGCTTGCCGCGGCGGATCCGAAGTTCGCGACGGCGCAGTTGGTGAACCTGGTGTCGGCGCTGCTGGGACAGAACCTGCGCGGCGAGGCCGAGGCGCTCCTCAGGCGCGAGTTGGCCGCGGCCGCGGCTCCCGAGAGCGAGCTCTGGCTGCGGGTTCTCCTGGGCAACGTCGCCTTCGCCCGGCGGCACGACGATCCGGCGGCGCTGGAGGATGCCGAGGCGATCTACGCCCGGGCGGAGGCGCGCCTGGGGGACTTGCCCGCCTGCGAGGAGCGCGAGTATCTGGCGGCCCTGCTGCAGACCAATCTGGGGAACGCGAAGCACGCCCGCGCCATGGCCGAAGGGGTTCCGCGGCTGCTCGGCGAAGCCGAGGCCTGCATGCGCCGGGCGCTCCAGGCCGCCCCGCGCGGAAGCCGCTTGGCGGCCGTCGCCTGCGCGAACCTGGCCGAAATTCTGCTTGACCGCGGCGACAGGGCCCAGGCGCGGGAGCGTTCAAGCGCGGCGCTTGCCGCCGCCGAGACGCTCGGCTACCCGGAAGTCCAGTGGCGCGCGCGCCTGTACCTAGGCCGAATCGCCGAGGAGGCGGGCGATTTGGCCGCGGCCGAGAACGAGTACGCGCAGGCCGTGCAAACCGTCGAGGTGCTGCGCGCGCGCCTGCCCACCGAAGAGGAGCGGACGAACTCCCTGCGGGACAAGACCGCGGCGTACGAGAGCCTGGCGCGCGTCCTGCTGGCCGCCGGCGCGGTGGAGCGCGCCTTCGCCGTCGCCGAGCGCGCCAAGGCCAGGAGCGCGCGGGAATCCCTGGGCCTGCGGGAGACGCTGCTGGCGCTCGGTCCCAAGGATGCGGCCATCGCGCCCTTCGTGCGGCTCATGCGGCGCGGGGACCCGGCGCCGGGGGCGACGCGTCCCTTCGCGGAGGCGGCGTCGCTCGACGCGCTCCGCGGCGAGCTCGAAGCTCTGCGCGCGCGGGCGACGGCGCCCGCCGTCGTGGCGCTGTTCGGAGCGGAGCCGAGCCCCGCGCGGACCCGCGCGGAGTTGGATGCCGGCGAGATGCTGCTTGAGTACTTCCCCGTGGGCGATCGGCTTGCCGTCTGGATGCTGACGCGCGCGGGCGTCGCGGCGCGCGTCCTGCCGGCGGACTGGCCGGCGCTGCAGCGCCGGGCCTTGCTGTTCGCGGCCAAGAAAGCCGATGACCGCGCGCTGGCCGAGGAACTGGGCGCGGCGCTTCTCGAGCCCCTCGGCGCGTTGCCTGAGAAGCTCTGCATTGTGCCCACGGGGGTCCTGCATCGGGTGCCCTTCGAGGCGCTGAGGGTGCGCGGCGCGTACCTCGTCGAGCTGGCCGAGACGCGCTACGCGCCGAGCGCCGCGCTGGCGGCGGCGCCCGCGCCGCCTCGGGCGCCCGCGGGGCCGGAGGATTTTCTCGCCTTGGCGAACCCCGACACGGATTACGACGGCGACGGCCGGCCGGACAAGCCGGTTCTGCGAGGGGCGCTCGTGGAGGTCTCCGCGATCGGGCGGCATTATGCGGGCGCGCCGGTTTATCACGGCAAGGAAGCGACCGAGGCCCTCTGGCGCGCGCGGGCGCCGGAGGCGCGCGTGATTCACGCCGCTTGCCACGGCATGTTCCAGGGGCACGATCCCTGGAGTTCGGCGCTTTTCCTGGCGACAGGCGGCGGCGAAGATGGTATCCTGCAGGCTTGGGAAGTTCTCGCGACGGACCTTCGCAACGCCGATCTGGTCACGCTTTCCGGCTGCGAAACCGGGGTGAGCCGGGTCGAACCCGGCGACGACATAGCGGGTTTGCCCCGCGGGTTCCTGCTGGCGGGCGCCCGCGCTCTCGTGGCGAGCCTGTGGCCGGTGGAGGATCAGGCCACGGCGCGCTTGATGGCGCAGTTTTACGGCGGCGCGGCACGGAACCAGCCGCTCGGCGCGGCGCTCAGGGCGGCGCGCCTGGCGTTGCTGCGCGGCAAGGAATTCAATTCGCCCAGGAACTGGGCGCCTTTCGTCCTCTTTCAGCGGCGCGGCGCTCCGCCCGCGGAAGAAACCGCCTCGGCGGGGAAGGGATAGGCGCCGGCTGCTTTCGGTGAAGGAGGTCGTATGCGAAGGTGGAAAAGAAGCTCGTGTGCGGCGGTTGTCGCAGCCTGTGTGGCGCTCCAGGCCGCCGATGCGCCCCCTCCCCCGGCGCCCGCCAAACCCGTCGTGGCGTTCTACAGCCTGTGTCACAAGACGCCCGAGCAGGCCCTGCGGTACCTGGAGGAATTCCACCCCGACCTCGTCAAGGACGGAGCGGTCAAGGATCTCAAGTCGGCGGAGCGCACCCTTGCCCTGACGGGCAGCGCGGCGGCGGTCAAGGAGCTGAGCGATCTGCTCAGCGAATTCGACCGCACCGGGCTCAAGCTCGTGGCCCAGCTCGTCAAGCTGAAGCACATGTCGCCGAGCGTGGCGCTCGAGCTCATGGGCATCGCCGGCATCTGCCAGGTGTGGATGCGTGTTTCCGAGGACCACACCACGAGCTGGGTCGTCGGCAAGGACACCCACACGCTGAGGGCGGTGGCCCCGGCGTACACCAAGTGGGTGCCCGCGCAGGCGCAGAAGGAGAAGGGCGAGGACCTGCCCTTCTACGGCCTCCCCGAGGTTCCCTACGTGGTGGAGATGCCGACCTTCGATCCCTTCATTCCGCCGTCGTTCAACTTGGACAAGGCCAGCGCCGAGCGCTCGCTGGTCCAGTTCCCCAACCCCTCCTCCACCGAGGACCGCAACTGCATCATGGTGGTCGGCACCCAGGCCGACTACGAGCGGATCAAGGCGTTCTTGGACACGATCGACCGCCCGGCGCGCATGGTGATGCTCGAGGTCCAGATCGTGGAGCTGGATGCGAGCAAGATGCGCGACCTGGGCATCGACGCCGCGCAGTTCGCCATCCGGCACAGCATCGTGAACTTCAACACGACCCTGCCCGGCGAGCCGCTTCCGTCGCCGCGTTTCCCCGACTCGATCCTGCGGGGGCCGAAGTACGCGGCGATTCCCGACGCGACGCGGGAGGGCTTCAGCTACCTTTTCGACGATTCGTCGGTGGACATTCCGGGGCAGTTCGCGGCGGCGATCCGGGCCCTCGAGCGCCAGGGCGAGGCCAAGGTCAGGGCCCGGCCGAAGATCCTCGCCATCGATGACCGCGTCAACGTGCTGCATATCGGCAAGGAGCTGGTCACGTTCGACGGCACCGCCGTGACCCAGGACACGCAGCAGGGGAACCTGGTGAGCACCATCAACCGCGTCTCGCGGCAGTACACCGGCATCACCCTCAACCTGAGGCCGCGGGTGGTGGGCGAGGACGGCCAGGAGGTCGTCCTGCAGATGGATATCGCGCTCAACGATTTCGACGGCGAGCGCAAACGCGTCTTCGCCGAGGACCTCCTCGGCGTCCCCGAGATCGCCGTGCGGCGCTTCACCGGGCAGGCGCGCGTCAAGAACCATACCCCCATAATCCTGGGCGGCCTCATCCGCGAGACCGAGGTGGAGAGCTCGAACCGCGTGCCGATCCTCGGTGACATCCCGATCATCGGCCGGCTCTTCGGCCGCAAATACAGCGAGAGCGGGCGCGCCGAGATCGTCATGATGATCACGCCGCACGTGCTGGTCGACAACGACCCGACGGCCATGCCGCGGGAGAGCAAAATCTTCGACACCGAGGACAGCGTGCTCTTCAACGACCGCTATATCCTGCGGGGGAAAGACCTCGTCGGCGTCGATCTGACGACGCTGGAGCCGATCAACAACGGCCGGGAGCGCTTCACGCGGGAGGAGGTCGTGAATCTGTCGCTGCTTTACATCGTCAAGCAGCGCAATCTGGTCCAGAAGCTCGATGTGCTCGCGGAGTACATGCCCGAGAAGGCCGGGAATCTCTCTTGGTGGCAGCGCCGCTGGCCCGACCGGACGTGCCATAACTGGTCCGCCGACGACAAGCAGATCTACTACGAGGCCGCGGCGCACGTGATCGAGACGATCAAGAACCTGAACCGCGACCTGACGTACGCGGAACTCGTCAAGCCGCGGCGCGAGATCATCCTCCCGACCTCGCCCCACCGGGTGTCGCTCACCTACAACGATCTGAAGACGTACTACGAGCGCGGCGACATCGTGCTGCGCGGCGAGGACGAGTTGGACGCCGAGCTCATGGAGGACATCAAGCGCGCGAGTTCGCGCACCTTCCACCAGTTCGCGCGCTACATCGAGAAGGTCGGCGTGCCGGCCGAGGCCCACGGCGAGCTCAAGGGCGAGCTGCTCAAGCTCCACCGGAAGCTTTTCCCCGAGGAAAACGACCTCAAGACGCTGGAGTACCACGATCTCTTCCGGGAGCTCGGCGACCGCGGCCTCGACTTCATGTCCCTGTACACGTATTTGACGGAGAACGAGCCGCGCTACAAGGATCGCGGGAACCTGCGCGTCGGGCAGCTCAAGACCGACCTGAAGGCGTTCCTGCGCATGAGCGTCGCGCTCAGCGAGAAGGCCAAGGAGTTGAAGGAGCTCGACCAGCGGTGGCAGCAGACGAGCGTCGAGGGCGCGGGCGCGCGTTCGTGATGTTGGCGCGGGCGGTGACGGAGGCGCTGCGCCGGGCGCCGTTGCTCGCACTGGCGGCAAGCTTGGGGCTTCTGGCCTGCTCGGGCTGCGCCGGCAGCGACGAGCGGGAACTCTCGCCCGAGGACTACCTCGGGATCCTGCGGCAGCTCGGCAGCTACGACCGCACCGTCGTTCAGGAAGCGGTCCGGCAGATCATGCGGCACCCGCGGTCGCCCACCGTGGCCGCGCTGCAGACGACGCTCCGGGAGGGCCGGTGGGATCTCAGGGTGAAGGTGCAAATAGCGCGCATCCTGGCGATCTGGCCCGACCCCCAGACAGGGCAGATCGATAGGACGGGGCTTCGTGAGCTCATCGAGGGGCTCAGGAGCCCCGAGTCGGACCTGCGGGAGGTCGCCTGCGCGCTTCTGCCGCTCTTCGGCCCGGAGGTGGTTCCTCATGTCGCGGATGTGCTGGCGAGCGGGCAGAAGGCCAACCGCTACGCGGCCTGCGAGGTTCTGGGGACGATCCTGAGGGACACCCAGGATCGCGGGGCCGGCGAGGCTCTGCGGGACAGGATCATGAAGGAGGAGGATCGCGAAGTCCGGATGCTGCTCGTCATAAACCTGGCGGGCTGGACGAACCGGGAGGCGATCGGAGGGTTTATTAACGCGCTCACGGACCCCGACGAAGGGTGCCGGGAATATGCGTGGCTGGAAATAAAGAAGCGCGCCGATCCGCCGGTCGAGTTCGACTGGCGCGGCTCCGTGGCCCGGCGCAGCGATGCGGTCCAGAAGCTGAGAAGCTGGTGGAGCAAGACGACGAACCGGGAGTGAGGGACCCCGGCGGACAGGCGTGACCGCGGCTCGTTCCCGTCGTCGCCGAACTGGAGAGCGTATTTCGAACAAAACGCGTTCGCGGCGCCAACATGAACAAGCGGTCATTAAAAAACCGTTAATATAACTAGCCTCCACCCCTCGGGTGTTCGTACTAAGAAGAAGGCGATCTTAGGAGCGAACGGAACTGAATCATGAGTAGCATGCGGCGGAGCGCCGGACACGCATTCCGGAGCATGGGGAGGATTGTCGCACTCCTCATCTTCGTCGCTCAGATTGCCGCTCCAGCCGCCGAGAGCCCTGTTTCCGAGTCCGACGCCCCGCGGGAACGAAGCGCCCTCGCCACGCTTTCGATCCTGCCTTTCGCCAGCTTGCTCGAAGCCAAGGAAGGGGAACGTAAGCTCGGCGACCGCATGACCGAGGAGTTGCAGGTTCTCCTCAGCGAGTCGGGGCGCTTCCGCATCCTGACGCGCTCCGAGATGACCCTCGAGAAGATGAACAAGCTGGTCGAGCTTCAGGCCCAGCAGGGCAAGGTCGAGGAGCGGGCGCCGTTCCAGCGCTTGACCTGCGAGGAGGCGTTCATCGCGGGAACGATCCACAGGGGCGAGGATCGCGGCTACACCGTCTACCTGGATGTGATCTCGCTTGAGACCGGCGAGAAGCTTATCGCTCTGCGCATGCGCTGCTGGCATGAAAACGCCTTCAGGCGCCTTGCGCGCGCCTTCACGCGGGAGATCGTGAGCCGCGTGGATATGACCGGCGCGATCGTCAAGGCGCAGGACGACAAGTTCTTCGTCCGGCTGGACCGCGGGCCCGAAGGAGTCAGGGCCGGAGACCTTCTGGAAGTCCGCCAAGCCTCCCAGCCCATCAAGGGCGCGGGGGGGGAGATCGACCCGGGCGAGCCGCCGGTCCGCGGGCTGCTCGTCGTCGAGGAGATCACGGCGACCGGACACCTACGCTGTAGCCGCAAGGCCGGCGAGGGCGACAAGGCCGGCTTGGCGGAGGGCGACCGGGTCCGGGTAGTGCCTGTCGTGCCCTCCGAGAAGCGCCCGCCCCAGGTGGCGCTGCGGTTTTTCACGGTGGGGGCCGCCGAGGCGGCGGCCAAGGCGAACCAGGAGGAGTTCGCGACCCTCGTGCGCGAGGAATTGTTGATAAGCGCCGCGGAGCTTCACGGCCGGCGCATCGTCAATCCGCCCGGCTTGAGCGCCGTCGCGGCGCCCGAGACCGATGATCGGGTGGTCTGCGACGCCCTCGGCGTCGACGCGGTTCTTTCCGCGCGGCTTTCCGTGCACGGCAAGCAGGCGCGGTTTTTCCTCAATCTCGTTCCGCACCCTCAGTGCGAGGTTTACGAGCGCGACCCCGCCCCCCCCGAGACCGGCCTTGCCAAGGCGGTGAGCGTCGAGCTTGAGACGGACCGCGGGCTGACGCCCGAGGACGCGGCAAAGGCCGCCGAGCGCATTGTCGCGGCCTTCGCGCCGCGGTAAGCCTACCGTCGCCGGTACACCTCGTATACCTTCTCTTCCTTCTCCGCGACGCGCCAAACCATGGTGGCGCCCGCGCGGTCCGGGAACGCGAAGGGGTTGGCGGGCGAATTCGCGCACAGCCGCGCGAAGGCCGCCAGAGGAGCCCCCGCGACCACCGCGACCAGGCGCTCCGGCGTCGCGGGGTCGGACGCGACCAGCAGGACCACATGCTCGTTGAGGGCGAAGAAGGCGCCGCCCGCTTCGAAGGCGGTTGCGCTCAGCGCCGGCGCGAGGCGCGGCGCGAGCGCCGCGGTCGCGGCGTTCTCGGCCGGCCCGCCGAATAGGATCAGGTTGACCGCTTCCTCGGCCGCCTCCGCCGTGGCGGCGGCGAGTTCGGACGACCAGGTGCCGGCGTTGCGGCCCATGCGCGCCCGCGCGGCTCCGCGCGCCAGCAGCCCGGCGGCGGCTCCGCGTAGAACCGGGTCGGCGGGCGCCAGGTGGACATGCGTTCCCCGCAGGAGTTCATCCAGGCACGGCGCGGCCGCTCCGTCCGTCGCGCGGCCGATGAGCAAGGGCTCGTTGAAGGGGCCCTTCCAGACTTCCGCGCCGTTCCAGACCACGGCGACCTCGCCCGGCGGCAGGCGCAATCGTCCGGGCAGGAGCCGGAGGCCGGCGACGTTCTCCGAGCTGATTTCGATGCGCGCGTCGTCGCCGACGCGCGCCTGGAACGAGGCGGGCAGGTCGGGCCGCTCGAAGCCCGCGATCGAGGCCCACCACGCCGTGCTCCATTGCGGGCGCTCGGTTTCGAAGGCGATGGCGCGGGGGCTTTCCGAGGGCGCGCGCAGGTATGCCGCCGCGCGGGCCCGGGCCGAACCTGCTTCGAAAGGCTGCGCGGGGCCCGGCCGCGTTCTGGCGACGGCGGCGCCGGCGGTCTTGAGGGCGCGCTCGACCGCCGCGGCGGCGGGATCCTCGTCGGCGGCCACCAGGAGCGCGGGCTTGGCGCGGAGATTGCCGGCCATCGGGCCGAGGGATTCCACGTCGGAGGCCGAGACGGCCTCGCCCTCGAAGGGGTTCTTGAGGACGGCGATGACGGCGGCCACGCGGTGCGGATAGCGGCAGGCGAGCTGGAGGGCGAGGACCGCCCCGCGCCCGCTGCCCACGGCGACGATGGGCGCCGTGGGATCGACGCCGGCGGTGTGCGCGGCTTCTCCCAGCGCGCGCAGGATGTCGCTCTCGGCCTGTGCGGACCGCATGGCGCCCTCGCGGGCGCGCGGGGCGCAGACGGCGCAGCGGTTTTCCGCCGCGGTTTCCAGGATGCCGGACGGCCAGGCCGCGAGCTCCTCCTCGGTCGTCGCGCCGCCGTGGAGGTAGAGGATGAGCGGCGCGCGCGCCGGCGCGGGGGGCAGGTACAGGAGATAAGGCTGGAGGCTCAGATCGGACGGCGCCAAGACGCCGCGCAGAAGCAAGGCGCCGGAGCGGGCGCCGCGCGGCACGGGGACGGCGAGAAGCTCGCGGCCGTCCGTCCTGACGGCGAGGCGCGCGGGCGCGCGGCCGCCGCCGCGCGGCACGATGAAGGGGACGAAGGCGATGGCGCCTTTGTCCGGCGCCGTCACGGCCGCCTCGGCGGAAGAGGCGCCCGCGGCGAAGGAGAGCGCGATGCGTTTCGGTCCGGCAGGGGCATCCTCCGCCGCGCGCAGGGCGCACAAGCCCGTCACGGCGGCATCGCCGGGCAACGCATCGGCGATCCACGGCACGTCGCAGCGCAGGCCGGGGGCGATCGCGCCCGCGCGCGCGGCATGGAGCGTGAAGCCCCAGGAGCCGAAAATCTGCGCGGCGTCCTCCTGGGCGTTGTAGGCCAGGTTCTCGATTTTGACGAGGACCCGCGCCGCTCCGGCCGGCAGGTCGGCGAACACCTCGCGCTGGCCGAAAAACTCGTGGAAGTCGGCGCGGTCCAGGCAAAGCCGGCCGTCGATGAACATGCGGGCGGAGCCCCAGGCTTGGAGAACGAGGCGGTGGAGCCCGCCTTCGGTTTCCAGGTCAGCGAGGGCCAGGGCGGTTTCGGGGCCCAGCGCGCCCGGCCCCACCCGCAAGGGCACGTAACCCGCGTAACGCGTGAGAAAGGGCTGGGGATTCCAGGCATCAGAGGGTAGCGGACCGGCGCGGCGCCATTGCGCGGTGGTGCCGGAGGGCATCGGCACGGGACCGGCCGAAGGGCGGAGGCGCGCTTCGCCGCCTTCCGCGACGAAAAGATCGCGCGCGAGGGCATCCAGGGGGCTTGGAAAAGGCCCGAGTACGCGCCACTCGGAGGCGCTCGCCGGATAGCGGGCCTGGAAGTACGCCATAGCGGCGCCCGAGACGAACCAGGCCGAAGGCGGCTCCTCGCCGCGCCGCGTGAGCACGCCGCAGGTCGCGAGGGCCAGGGCGGCCAGCGCGATCGCCGTGCGACGCGTTCTCTTCAGCATCGCGAACTCCGGCGCCGAAGGCGCGGGGCGATCCTCAGCGCCCGGCCACGCGCGCCAGTTCCGCGCACGCGGCGTCCGGTCCTTTTTCGGCCAGCGCCGAGAGGAGCTGCGTTCCCACGACCGCAAGCTCCGCCAGGCCGGCGAGGGCCTCGACCTGCGCGCGCGATCGGATGCCGAAACCCACGGCGATGGGTAGGGCGCCGAAGGCTTTCCGCAGCCGGCCCATGTAGGCGGAGAACGCCGGATCGAGCACCCGCGACTCGGCGCCCGTCGTCCCGACGCGCGCCGTCGTGTAGACGAGGCCCGAAGCGTAAGGCGCCAGGGCGGCGAGGCGGTTGTCGGTGATGTTCGGCGACACGACCAGGACCGGATGCAGGCCCGCCGCGCGGCAACCGTCGAAATAATGCTCGGCGTCCTCGTCGGGCGGCAGGTCGGGGACGATCAGGCCGGCGACGCCGAGCGCGGCGGCCTCGGCGAAGAAAGCCCGCGGTCCGCCCTCCCAGCGGAACAGGATGTTGTAATAGCTCATGAGGAAGACGGGAACGTCGGCGGCGCGGGTGACGCGGCCGGCCAGGGCGAGGGCCGCCCGCGGCGTCGCGCCGGCGGCGAGGGCCGCGGTGCAGGCGGCCGTGATCACGGGGCCGTCCGCGGTGGGATCCGAGAAGGGGATCTGGATTTCGAGGACATCGGCGCCGTTCCCGGCCAGGCCGCGGGCGAGCGCCTCGCTCTCTTCCAAGGACCTGAAGCCCGCCACGAGGTGCGCCATGATGCCCGCCCGGCCGGTGCGGGCGATGGCCGCCATGCGTTCCTCAAAGGATCTCATTGCGGTATTTTCCCTCGGCCATGTCCTTGAGGAAGGTCTTCCAGTCCCGGTCGTTCAGGTACTCGGCGACGATGAAGATGTCCTTGTCGCCGCGGCCCGACAGGTTGACGACGATGAGGCTGTCGCGCGGCAGGTTCGGCGCGGCCTTGAGGGCGTGCGCCACGGCGTGCGACGATTCGAGCGCCGGGATGATACCCTCCGCGCGCATGAGCGTCGTGAAGGCATCGATCGCTTCGGCGTCGGTCGCGGAGGCGAAGGCGACGCGGCCCGCGTCGTGGAGATAGGCCAGCTCCGGGCCGATTCCCGCGTAGTCCAGCCCCGCCGACACGCTGTGCGTGGGGCGCACCTGCCCCTCGGGCGTCTGGAGGAAGTACGACTTGTAGCCTTCGATCACGCCGACGTGCCCGCCGGCGAACCTGGCGGCATGGGCCTCGGTGTCCGTCCCGCGGCCGCCGGCCTCGACCCCGATCATGGCGATGCCGCCGTCATCGAGGAAAGGGTGGAAGAGCCCGAGGGCGTTGCTGCCGCCGCCCACGCACGCGATCAGGAGATCGGGGAGCCGCCCCTCGGCCTCCAGGATCTGCGCGCGCGTCTCGCGCCCCACGACGGACTGGAAGTCGCGCACGATGAGCGGGTAGGGGTGGGGGCCGAGGGCGGAACCGCACAGGAAATACGAATCGGCGGCGTTCCACATCCAGTCCTTCATGGCGGCGTTGACGGCGTCCTTCAGGGTCCGCGTGCCCTCGGCGACCGGCACCACCGTCGCGCCGAGCCGCCGCATCCAAAAAACGTTGGTCGCCTGGCGCCGGACATCGACCTCGCCCATGTAAACGGTGCACTCCAGGCCGAAGCGCGCGGCGACGGTGGCGACGGCCAGGCCGTGCTGCCCCGCGCCGGTCTCGGCGATGAGCCGGCGCTTGCCCATCCGCGCGGCCAGGAGCGCCTGTCCGAGGCAATGATTGATCTTGTGGGCGCCCGTCTGGCCGAGGCCTTCCTGCTTGAGGTAGATCCGCGCGCCGCCCAGCATGGCCGAGAGGCGTTCGGCGTGATAAAGCGGCGTGGGGCGCCCCGAGAACGTCGCCAGGAGGCGCTCGAACTCGCGGGTGAAGGCAGGGTCGTTCTTCGCTTCCGCGTAGGCCGCCGTGAGGTCCTCAAGCGGCGGGCGCAGCATTTCCGGCACATACCTGCCGCCGTAGGGGCCGAAGCGGCCCCGTTCATCCGGAAGGGAGGAGAAACGTGAAGTCCCGTTCGTCATGCGTCGGCCTTCGCCCATGGACCGGAGCGAGCGGCTCCGTCGGGCAATCGTAGCACACCCGCGGGGGAGGCGCAGGTCGGCCGCCGCGCCGGAGGCGAGCCGCGGCGTCGCGCGCCGGCGGCGCCGGCGGATACCGCTTGACCGGCCGCGATCTCCCCATAGAATATAGCATCCCGTGCAGGCGCCGCGGGCGGCGCGTTCGCGGCGGCCCGCGGGTTCCGGAACGGTGCCCGGGCTAGAGGAGGAGGCTATGCGCGTCCTTGGATTCCTGTGTGCGTGCGTCCTTGCGGCCCTCGCGGGCTGCAGCAGCTTGAGCTCGCGGCCCGCGATCGAGGGTATCGTGTACGGCACGCAGCCCTACGACGACCTGCCGGTGCCCACGGGATTTACCTTCGATGACTCCGACCGCTCCTGGGCGTACACGCTTTACGAGAATTCGCCGCTCAACCTGCGGTCCGGCGTGCTCCGATACGAGGGCGACCGGGATGTGGGCCAGCTCATGAACTGGTACGCCGTCCAGATGCCCGAGCACGGCTGGCAGAAGGTCGGCGAGACCAAGGATGCTGACGGCCGGCGCGTCACGTTGGTCTACAAGCGCGAGAGCGAGGAGGCGATCATCGATATCGTCCGCGAGATCGGGCTGCGCCGCTGGGAGCCGTACACCGTCCTGACGCTGCGGCTCGGCGTGGCGCCGGTGGCGGCTTTCGCGGGCGCCGAAGAGGGTGCATAAGAAAGGAGCACCGATGGCAAGCAAAGGGGATCAGCGCGACGAAAAGCTCATGATCGACGAGCGGATCATGAACCGCACGAGCGATTTCTTCTCGCGCAACGCGATCAAGTTCGTGGGTCTGTTCGTGGTCGTCATGGCCGCGGTCGTCGTGTACGTCGTGCACGGGTACGTGGGTGCGTCCCGCGAGCGGGCTCTCGGCGACTACCTGGAAGAGCACTTCTATCCCGCCATCGGCGAGACCGCGCTGGCGTTGCCGGGGGTGAAAGACGAGAGGGTCGATGTCCGGGAAGTGCTCGCCAAGACCGAGGGCTCGCCGGTGCGCCCGAAGGTGCTCTACGAGCTCGCTCAGTACCTGTTCCAGAAGGGCGGCCCGGAAAACCTCGCCGAGGCCGACAGAATCGTCCGTTTGCTCAAGGATGAGACGGAGGCTTCCCATCGCTACCAAGTGCTCGCCGACAACCTGCGCGTGAAAATCGCGGAGGAGCGGGAATTCAGTCTGCCCGGACCGGAACCCGCGGGTCCGGAGCCTGCCCCGGCGACGGCGCCCGCCCCGGCGACGGCGCCCGCCCCGGCGACGGAGCCCGCCCCGGCCACGGAGCCCGCCCCGGCCACGGAGCCCGCCCCGGCCACGGAGCCCGCCCCGGCCACGGAGCCCGCCCCGGCGCCAGAACCCACGCCATGACCGAACGGGAATCGCCGGGCGGTTCTTCGGATCCCATTCTGCTTGTCAACGAGGCCGGGCCGGTCCGGCTCGATCAGTTCCTTTGCGATCGCCTGCCGGGCAAAACCCGCGCCTTCGTGCAGCGGCTCATCCGGGATGGCTTCGCCGTTGCCGAGGATGGACGCCGGCTCAAGCCGTCGAGCAAGATCGGGACCGGCGAGCGCGTGACGGTGCGTGTTCCGCCGCCGCCCCCTTCGGAACTCACGCCGCGTTACGCGCCCTTCGAGATCATCTACGAGGACGCGGATCTGGCGGCCATCGTCAAGCCGCCCGGTCTGACGGTGCATCCGGCCCCCGGCATGAGCGAGACCACGCTGGTTCACGGGCTCCTGTGGCGGATGAGCACCCTCTCGGGCATGGGCGGTTGGGACCGGCCGGGCATCGTGCACCGGCTGGACCGCGACACGTCGGGCGTCATGATCGTCGCCAAGAACGACGTGGCTCACCATAAGCTGACCCTGATGTTCAAGGCGCGCGAGATTCACAAGACTTACGTGGCGGTGTGCACCGCGAGGGAAGCCTTCGGCGAAGGCGTCGTCGAGGCGCCCATCGGCCGGAGCGCGCGGGATCGCAAGGCGATGTCGATCCGCTACGACTCGGGACGGGCGGCGATCACCGAATACCGCGTGCGGCACATGTTCGGCCGCTACGCGGTCGTCGAGGCGCATCCGCGCAGCGGGCGCACGCACCAGATTCGGGTCCACTTGAAGTTCCTGGGCATGCCGCTTCTTTGCGACGCGGTTTACGGGAGCGAGAAGGTCGTGTACCGGAGCACGCTGTGCGGCCGCGCGCGCGAGCCGAACGAGCCGCCGCTCCTGAGCCGGCAGGCGCTGCACGCGCAGGGCCTGCGCTTCGCGCACCCGCGGACCGGCGTGTCCCTCCGCATCGAGTCCGCGCTCCCGCCCGACATGCTGGGGCTCATCGGTTTTCTAAGGAGCGCCTTCGAGGAGCGGCGCTGAGGCCGGCGGGCGCGGCGGAATCCTCGGGCGCCGGCGCAAGTTGCGGCCGCCGGCGGCGCCGCAACCTGCGTTCGTTCCTCGCGCGCCCGCGCCATTGACCCGCCGCCCCGCGCTGGTTAGGCTATGCGAATGCGCGGCCGCGGGCGCGGCCGCGATTGCGGAGAACGACACGTGAGCATTCGGATTGCGGCGCCCCTGGCGCTGGCGCTGGCGGGGTGTATCGGCGCGCCGCCGGAGCGCGCGGCCGCGCCTTCACCCGCCGCGGCCGCGGCGGCGCCGGAGGCCGAGGCGGTTTTTCCCGAACTGGTCCCGATCGTGCCGCCGCGTTCGGACGCGCGGCCGCCGGCGGCCGCGCCCGCGCGCCGCGCGGCGTCCGACAACGCGGGCTTCGTCCCGCGCGGCGCGGAAGCCTCGCTCGGCGCGGCCTCCATGCCGCCGGCCGAAATCTCCGAAGCGAGAATCGTGCCGCAGGTGGATGGGGCCCCCGCGGCGGCGCTCACGGCGCGGCGCGACGAGCAAGCGGTCCGGCGCGAAGCGCTCGCCGATGTGGCCGGAAGGCTCGACGCCTTCAAGGACCGCACGGCCGCGGACCTGGACGCGTTCTCGCGCTTGAAGCTGCTGCGGTTGGAGACCGAGGCGCTGCTGCTCCTCCTCCTCACCAACGAGACGGAGCGGGAGGAATGCGGCCGGATCCTCAAGATCGTGACGCGGTTCCCCGCGGCGAGCCTCGAGGTGGCGGGCCTGCGGTTCGTCCTGTACCAGCGCCTGGCCGATTACGCCAAGCGCGACGAGATGCTCGAGCACCTCGCCCGCGAGGCGCGCGCCAAGCCGCTCTTCCGCCTGGAGGGCGTCGTTTTCTGCGAGAAAGCGGCCGGCTACGGCGATGTCGTGCCTCTGGCGCGCACGACCTTTCGAAGCGGCCAGCGCGTCGCGGTCTACAGCGGTGTTCGCGGGGCGGCGACGCGGGAATTGCCCGACGGCAGGCGCGAGCAGCATATCCAGGCCTATCTGAGCATCCTGGACCGCGGCGGGAAGATCGTCGACAAGGTCAGTTTCACCGACAAAGCGGGCGGCGTCAGGCGCCTCGCGGAGGATGCGCCGCCCGACAGCCCCGGCTACCTGTACGGAGAGTACACGCTGCCTCCGAATCTTCCGGCGGGACCGTACCGGCTCAAAATCTCGGCCACGGACCTGATCAATCACACCGAGAGCGACGCCGCGGCGGCGTTCGATGTGAGCGGCTGAGGCAGGCGTGCTTCGGATCGTTAGCGGCCTGGCCGGCGGAGTCCGCCTCGCGGCGCCGCCCTCCCGCTGCGTACGCCCTCCCACCGACCGCATGCGAGCCTCGCTCTTCGCCGTGCTCGAGCCCTGCCTGCGCGATGCGCGCGTCCTCGATGCCTTCGCGGGCACGGGCGTCATGGGGCTGGAGGCCCTGAGCCGCGGGGCGCGGCACTGCACCTTTGTCGAACGGGATCGCGAGGCGCTCGCGATCCTCGCGGCCAATATTCGCACGGTCGGCTTCGCGGGCCGATGCGATGTGCGCGCGCACGATCTGCGCGAGAAGCTCGTCCTCCCCGCGCCGGTCGACCTCGCCTTCCTTGACCCTCCCTTCGCCCTGCCGGCCGAGGACTCCGGCCGCGCGTTCCTGAGGAAGCTGCTCGCCGACTTGCGCGCGCACCTCGTGCGGCCGCGGGGCCGCGTGGTTTTCAGGTACGAGAAGCGGCGCGAGGGCGAGGCGCGCGAGGCGCTGGCGGCCCTGTCGGCGCGGGAAGAGGACGTCCGCGGATACGGCCGAAGCGTCGTCTCGATTCTCACGCTGCCGTGACGCGGCGCGGGCGCCTCACCTGAACGCTTGCGGCGGGCGCCAGGCGAGCGCCTCCGCCAGGTGCGCCTCCGCGATCCTCTCGGCGCCGTCCAGGTCGGCGATCGTGCGGGCTACCCGCAGGGCGCGCGCGTGGCCGCGCCCCGAAAGTCCGAACGCCGTCATGGCCTCCATGAGCCAGCGCCGCAGGCCCGCGTCCAACTCGGCGGCGGCGTTGAGCGCGGCCTCGGGCGCCGCGGCATTGAGGGTCGGCGCGGCGAAGCGCGCCGCCTGCCGCGCGCGGGCGGCCCGCACCTGCGCGGCCATGGCGGCCGTGTCCAAGCCGGGCGGCCGCGCGGCCAGGTCCTTCCGGTCCAGGGCGTTGAGGGCGGCGAAAAGCTCGATGCGGTCCAAGATGGGCCCGGAGAGCCGTCCTTGGTAGCGCTTCTGATCGCCGGGTGTGCAGCGGCAGACCATCGTGGGGTGGCCGGTATAGCCGCAGGGGCAGGGGTTCATGGCGGCGACGAGTTGGAAATCGGTGGGGAAGGTCACGCTGCCGCGCGCCCGGGCGATGGTGACATGCTTGGTTTCCAAGATCTCGCGGAGGGCCTCGAGGGCGGGGCGGCTGAACTCGGCCAGTTCGTCGAGGAAGAGCACGCCGCGGTGGGCGAGCGTCGCCTCGCCGGGGCGAGGGTCGTTGCCGCCGCCGATGAGGCCGGCGTAGCTGGTCGAGTGGTGCGGGGCCCGGAAGGGCGGCCGCGCGACGGCGCCGGATCCCAGCAGCCCGGCGGCGCTCCAGATGCGCGTGACGGCGAGGGAAGCCTCCGCGTCGAGGTCGGGAAGAATGCCCGGGAAGCGCTGGGCGAGCATGGTCTTGCCCACGCCGGGCGGCCCGAGAAGCAGGACGTGGTGGCCGCCCGCGGCGGCGATGAGCAGGGCGCGCTTGGCCGCCTCCTGCCCGATGACCTCGGCGAAGTCGCCGAAGGCCGACTGGCGCGCTCCTTGCGGCTCCCGGCGGGGCGTGACCGCGCCGCGCCCTTCCATGGCCGCCGCCGCGTCCCTGAGGCGCTCGGCGCCGACGATCTCGATTCCGGGGCACAGCGCCGCCTCGGCGGCGTTGCCGGGCGGGACGATGCAGCGGTCGATGGCGTTTTCCCTCAGGGCCGAGGAGAGAAGCAGCGCGCCGTGAACCGGGCGGATCGCGCCGGAAAGCGCCAGTTCGCCCACCGCTGCGACGCGTCCCTCGGCGACGCGCACCTGCCCGCTCGCCGCCAGAATCGCCAAGGCGATGGGCAGGTCCAGCGGCGCGCCTTCCTTGCGCTCGAACGCCGGGGCGAGGTTGACGAGCACGCGCTGTTGGGGGAACGCGTACCCGGATTGCAAGAGCGCGCTCCGCACCCGGTCGCGGCTCTCGCACACCGATTTCCCCGGAAGCCCCACGATCGTGAACGCCGGCCTGCCCGGCGAAAGCACCACCTCGACCTCGATGGGCCGTCCCCACACCCCGAAGGTGTCCGCGCTCCAGATTTTGTAAACCATGGATCCGTCTTCGCGGGCGCCGGCCGGCGCCCCGCCGGACGGATGTCGCGGGGAGGCGCCACTATCCTACGGCATGCCCGTGGAGACGCCAAGCCGTCGCGCGCGCCCTTTTCTTTGCATCCCGGCCCATGCTACGATTAGCCTTTCCCAGTTGAACCGCGCCGCCCGTGGGGGCCGCGCTCGGAGTATTTTCGCGGTGAGCACACGAACGACCGTTTTCACGCCGGTGGCCTTGAGCCTCGAAGACCTGCTGGGACGGGAGTATGTCGAGGCGGCCTGCGCCGCCTCCGCGTTCCTGCGGGGCGGCGAGAGCGAGGCCTGCGCGCGCCTTGCGCGCCGCAAGGTCCGGTTCTTCCCGAAAGCGATGCAGCGCCGCCTGCTGGCGCTCCTGCCGCGGGTCGGGGCGCCTTGCGCGCCTCCCCTGGCCGCGACGGCGCGGGGAGCCTCGACGGACGCTTTCGTGGCGCACACGAACACGGCGGCGGCGCCGCTTGCAGGCTTCGGATACTACCGGCTCGCCGAGAATGGTCGGCTCTTCCTGACTTCGAAGAGCGAGCATTACCACGCACCCCTGGGCCATTCGTTCCCGGGCTACGGCCTGCTGGAGCACGCGCGGCGCCTCGGCGTTCCCAACGCCACGCACAACAACACCCGCGGATACGTCACTCGGCGCCTGGAGGAAGAACTCGTCGCTGCCGCCGCCGGTCTGGACCGCGGCGACCGGGCGTCCCTCGATGCGCTCTTCGCCTCCACAAGCCCCACAGCCATGAACCGGGTGCTTAACCTGGAGACCGGAAGCGTGGCCGCCGAGGCGGCGCTCAAACTCCTTCTGGCGCGTTTCCATGCGCCGCAGTCCGGCGGGAAGCCGCCGCGTTATCGCGGGAGAACGCCGGTCTTCCTGGTGTTGGGCGACGACGGCGGCGGCCTGGAGGCCAACTACCACGGCACGGCGGTCGCGGCGCAGCTTTTGCGAGGCATGTGGCCCGATCTGGCGCGGGGCTTGGAGCGGTCCGGCGCCCTGGTCGTGCGCGCGGTCCCTCCCAACGACCTGGCGCGCCTCGAGGCCGCCTTTGCCGAGTACGACCGCGAACCCTACAAGGTGGCCGGCTTCATCTACGAGCCCGTCATGATGAATTACGGCGCGCGGCGCCTCACGGAAGAGTTCGTCGCCCGCGCCCACGCGTTGTGCGAAGCGAGCGACGCGCCCGCCGTCGTCGACGAGATCCAGACCTGTATCTGGGGGCGGGAGCTCTTCTTCTTCCGGGAGTACGGCGTCAGCCCCGCGGCCATCGTTTTGGGCAAGGGTTTCCCGGGGGGCGAGTACCCGGCGTCGCGCATCATCTTCTCCGGCACCCTGGACAGCCTGCCTCAATTCGGCGCCCTGGTGACGAACGGCCAGGAGGAGATCGCCTCGCTGGCCTACCTGGTCACGATGCGCTGGGCCGCGGCGAACGCCGCGGTCACAGGCGCGGTGGGGGAGTATTACGAGGAACGGCTGCGCGGCCTCGCCGATCGGCACCGGGGATGCATTCACGCCATCGAAGGCCGGCGCCATCTTTCCGGCATCGCCTTCCACTCCCTGGAGGAGGGGAAAGCCTTCACCGGCCACCTCAACCAGGCGGGCCTCGACATAAGCGTTCAAACCTACAAGACCGACTGCCCGCCCTGCGCCCTCACCAAGCTGCCGCTGATCGCGGGCTACGAGGTGGCCGACTTCGTCATCGCGCGGATGGAGGCGGCGCTGGCCCGCCTGGGAACTGCGCGCGGGGCCGGGGAGCGGTGATCGCATGGCGCGGGAGATCGTCCTCGGCATCGATCTCGGCACCACGGTGCTCAAGCTCTGCGCCTTCGAGCGGGCGCGCGGAACGCTGCTGGCCGAGGCGACCCGGAGGCTGCGCGTCGACCTGCTCCCCGAAGGGGGGCGGGAGACGCCGATTCCCGCCCTCGACGCCGCCTTCGCCTCGGCCTTGCGCGAGGTGCGCGCCGCGCTCGGTTCCAAATGGAGGCGCCTGGCGGGCATCGGGGTCGCGGCGCAGGGCGGCAGCTCCATCATCGCCGAAAGAACGAGCGGCGCGCCGCGCACGCCGATGCTCCTCTGGAACGACGGCCGCGCCTGGCGCGAGCAAGAGGCCATCGTCAAGCGCGCTCCCGGCGGCATCTGGCGACGGAGCGTGCTCTCCGATTTCGCGCCGCCGGGATTGGGCCGGCTGGTGTGGATGCGCGGGGCGTGGCCCGAGCTTTTCACGGAGAATCATATTCACATCGGCGCCGGGGAGTATCTGTTCTTTCGCTTGACGGGAACCTGGCGGCAGGACGCGGGCAACGCCATTCAGATCGGCGCGTACAACGCGGCGAAGCGGCGCCTCGACGCCTCGCTGCTGGGGCTCATCGATATTCCCCCGGCGTTCTTCGCGCCCCTCAGGGAAGGCCACGGAATCAGCCCGCTCTCTGGGGAGGGCGCGCGCCTCTTCCGCGCGGAGCGGGGCATTCCCGTCGCCGGCCCCTATATCGACCAGGAGGCCGGCTACCTGGCCGCCGCCGGTGTCGCGCGCCGGCCGTTGGACTGCTCGCTGGGCACGGCGTGGGTGGGAAATTTCGTGCTGCCCTCGCACCTGGAGGGGTGGTCGCCGCTCCAGTTGGTCATCCCGCCGCCCGCCGGAGCGGGCCGCCTGGTGATCCTCCCCCTGGCGACCGGGAACGGCGCGTGGGAGTGGGCCCTGCGGGAGCTGGCCGGCGGCGCATCCTTGGACGCCGCGCTGCGCCGCGCCGCCGCCCTTTTGAAGCAGGTGCCCGCGCCGCCCGAGGGGCTGGTCGCGCTGCCTTGGTTCAATCAGCCGAATCCGCTGCGCGCCGGCGCCGCGGGGGCCGGCGTTCTTTTCGGCCTGGGCGAACGCTGCTCGCGCGCCGACCTTCTGCGGGCCGTCGCGGTCGGCATGGTCTGCGAGAGCGCCCGTGCGCTTGCCGCCGTCAAGGAATCCGGCGCCGTGGATGGGCTGGTCTTGAGCGGCGGGGCGAGCCGCGGCGATTTCTTCCGCCGGGCCCTGGCGACGCTCTTCGCGCCGCTTCCCTGCTTCGTGCGCCCCCGCGAAACCTCGCCCGCGGCGCGCGGCGCCGTCTGCGCCTTCGGTCCCGAGGTCGCCGCCGCGGGCGCGCGGCGGATTCCTCCGCCGGGCGGGCGTTTCGCGGACTCGCTCCGGAGCGCCCTCGCGGATTATCTGGAAGCGTTCGACCGCGTGTACGGGGACGCGCCGGCCGGCCGGGCGTACCGGATCGCGGACAAGCCGCGCAGGCGCGGCCCGGAGGCGGCGCGCTCCCCCGCCAAGGGCGCGCCGAGGGGAGGTTTCTGATGCGACGCGAACCAGTGGTCGGCCTGCTGCCGCTTTTCCTGAAGCTCTACGACGAGCGTCTGCCCGGCCTGCGCGCGCCCTTGGAGAAATGGGCCGCGGAAATCGCCGCCGGGCTCCGCGCGGAAGGGGCGCGCGTCGCCATGGCGAAGACCTGCCGCGTCAAAGGCGAGGCCGCGGAGGCGCTCCGCCGCTTCAAGGGCGAGGATGTCGACATCATCGTCACGCTGCATCTGGCCTACGCGCCGAGCCTGGAATTCGCCGGCGTCCTCGCCGCGGCCCGCAGGCCGATTCTGCTCCTCGACACGACGCCTGATGTCTCCTTCGGCCTCGACGTCCACCCCGACCGGATTCTCTACAACCACGGAATCCACGGAGTTCAGGATCTCGCCTGCATGCTGAGACGCATGGGCGTCGCCTACGAGATCGCCGCCGGCCACGCCCGTGCGTCCGACGTGCTGCGCCGCGCCGCGGATATCGCCCGCGCGGCCTTCGCGGCCCGAACGCTCCGGCGCGCCCGCGTGCTCCGCATCGGCCCTGCCTTTGAGGGCATGGGCGATTTCGCCGTGACGAAGGAGGTTCTGCGCGGCAAGCTGGGTATTACGGTGGAGGCCATCGCGCCGTCCGCGCTGGCGCGCCCGGTGCGCGCCGTCTCCGCCGCCCGGATCGAGGCGGAACTGGCGGCCGACCGCGCGCGCTACGCCGTCGCGGCGCCGCCTGACGTGCATCGACGTTCGGTCCGGGTGGGCTTGGGGCTTCGCGCCCTCCTTGACGCCAAGGCCTATGACGCCGTGAGCCTCAACTTCGCCGCCTTCGACTCCCGGCAAGGCCCCGTGGACACCGTGCCGTTCCTGGAGGTCTCCAAGGCCATGGCCCGCGGGATCGGCTACGCCGGCGAGGGCGACGTCCTCACGGCGGCCCTCGTGGGGGCGCTCTCCCGCGCCTTCGGCCGGACGACCTTCACCGAGACTTTCTGCCCCGATTGGAAAGGGAACGCGATCTTCCTGGCGCACATGGGCGAGATCAATCCGGAAGTCGCCGCGCGGAAACCCCGCCTGGTCGAGCGAGATTTCCCGTGGACCGGCGCGCGCAACCCCGCGATTCTGGCCTGCGCGCCCGCGCCGGGCCCGGCCGTGCTGGTCAACCTTGCGCCGGGGCCCGACGACACCTTCGCGCTCCTCGTCGCCCCTGTCGACGTGCTGGGCGATGCGAAGAACGCCGAGCTCAGGCAGGGGGTGCGCGGCTGGGTGCGGCCGCGGCGGCCCTTGCCCGGCTTCCTGGAGGAATACTCGCGCCGCGGGGGGACGCACCACAGCGCGCTCGTTTTGGGCGATCGCGCCGAGGCGATGATGGCTTTTGCGCGGTTCGCGGGAATCGAGGCGGAGCGCTTGTAGCTTCGAAGGATGCCGACCAATGCCCAACCTTGAAGAGTTTCCCCTGGCCAACGCCGACTATCTCGTGTTCGCGGCCTACTGCGCGCTTCTCTGCATCGTCGGCTACTGGGTCGGACGCAAGGAGAAGCAGACCTCGGCGGACTATTTCCTGGCGGACCGGAGCCTCCCCTGGTACGTGGTGGGCGGCTCCTTCATCACCGCCAACATCAGCTCCGAGCACTTCATCGGCATGATCGGCAGCGCCTGCGTGTACGGCATCTGCGTGGCGACCTCGGAGTGGCTGAACGTCGGGACGTTCACGCTCTTGATCTGGGTTTTCATCCCCTTCCTGCTGCGGGCGGGCGTGTTCACCACGGCCGAGTTCCTGGAGAAACGCTTCCACCCCGTGCTCCGGCTCTTCTTCGCCGTGGTCACGGTCATAAGCAACGTCACCGTGTTCCTGGCGGCCGTGCTTTACGGCGGCGGCCTGGCGCTCCAGGAGCTTTTCGGGTGGGATCTGTGGGTCGCCATCGTCGCCCTGGGCATCGTCGCGGGGAGCTGGGCGATCTACGGCGGCTTGAAATCCGTGGCGTGGATCGATTTCTGGACCATGCTCGTCATGCTGGCGGGCGGTTTGGCCGTCACCGTGCTCGGCCTGCAGTCCCTGGCGGGCGACGGCGGCTCGATCCTCGACGGTTTCCGGGAGATGCTCGAGCGCAACCGCGCCCAGAGCGGGGCGTGGGCCGACGCGGTGGCGCGGGCGGCGCCCGCCATCGTGCACGGCGAGCACTACAACCGCCTGTCGGTGCTCCAACCCGTCACTCACGAGGTGGCGCCCTGGCCGTCGTTGATTTTCTCGGTTTTCACCATCAGCATTTGGTACAACGTCCTCAATCAGTTCATGATCCAGCGCGTCCTGGGCGCCCGCGACATGTACCACGCGCGCATGGGCATCGTGTTCGCGGGCTACGTGAAGGCCTTCCTGCCCGTGATCATCGTGGTTCCGGGGTTGATCATGTTCGCCCAGCATCCCGAGGTGCTCACTCTGCCCTGGGACGAGGTCAAGCCCACGGCGGACAAGGGCTACGTCAGGATGCTGCACACGCTGGTTCCGGCGGGCCTGCGGGGGCTCTTTCTCGCGGCGCTCTTCGGCGCCATCCAGTCCACGGTGAACTCCGTGCTCAACTCCACGGGCACCGTGCTCACGCTGGACATCTACAAGCGCTGGATCCGGCCGAACGCCGAGGAGAAGACGCTGGTGCGTCTGGGCATGTGGTCGACGACGGTGGTCCTGGTGGTCTCCATGGGGCTGGCTCCCTTCATCGAGAAGCTGGGCGGGAGCCTGTTCGTCTACATTCAGACCATGTACGCCTTCTACGCGCCGCCCTTCGCGGCGGTGTTCCTCCTCGGCCTGCTGTGGCGGCGGATCAACGCCCGCGGGGCGATTGCGGCGGTGGTCGCCGGCTTCCTTCTCGGCATCGGCCTGAAGGTCTACGTGAACGCCGTCCAGGACCACGCGCTCTGGATCGAGCCTTACGCCATGCAGGCCATTGTCAACTGGCTCTTCTGCCTGGGCGTCTGCACGGTGGTGAGCCTGTGCTCCGCGCCGCCCGCCGCCGCGTGCGTGAGCGATGACCTGTGTCTCAACTGGCGGCAACTGACGTTTTTGAAGGGCGCGGGCGGCGTGTGGTACAAGAGCGTGCTCTTCTGGTGGGCGGGCTTCGTGGTGGCCATTCTGACGCTGCTGTTCCTGTTCTCCGAGTTGGTGTTCTGATGTGGCGGGAGACGACCAAGCACGAGCGCAACCTCCGGATCTGGCGGGAGGAACTGGAAAGCTTCGTTCCCGAGAAGATCCTCGATTTCCACGTCCACATCCTCAACGCGGGCGTGATGCCGCCGGGGGAGACGTTCTCCTGCGCGGGGCACCCCATCGCGGGCTACGATCTCGACGATCTGGCCGCGGACCTGGCCGAGCTGTATCCGGGCCGAGAGACGCGGGCGGTCTGCTTCGGCCTCCCGGATCCGCGTTACGACGCGGGGCGCAACAACGCGTATCTGGCGGAACGCTGCCGCGGCGCGCGGTTCTTCGCCCTGAGGCTTTTCGATCCCGTCGGGGATACGCCCGCGGCGCTGGAGGCCGACCTGCGGAGCGGCGCGTTCCTCGGGATCAAGCCCTATCCGGACTACGTGCGCAAGGCCGACATCAATGCCGTCGAGATTCCCGAGATGCTCCCCGACTGGGCCATGGAGATCGTGGACGCATACGGCGCTCTGGTCATGCTTCACATTCCCCGCAAGGCCCGCCTGGCCGACCCGCTCAATCAGCGGCAGATCGTCGAACTGGCCGCGAGTCGCCGCCGCGCCCGCATCGTGCTCGCGCATATCGGGCGGGCGTACTACCTGAAATGCGTGCTCGGAAATCTCGGTGCGATCGCGCCGCTTCCCAACGTCTACGTCGACCTGGCGATGCTCAACAACTCCGAAGTGCTCGAATACGCTTTTGGCGTCCTGGATCCCAGCCGGATTCTCTTCGGCACGGACGCGCCGCTGGCCCTTGCGCCGGGCAAGGCCGTGGAGATCAACGACCAGTACACCTACGTGACGCCGGTTCCCTGGAAGCTCTCGATCAGCGACGAGCGCCGGAAACTGGTTTTCACGTCTTTCGCCTACGAGGAACTGCGCGCGATCCGCAAAGCCGTCGAGCGCCGCGGGCTCGGCCGGGATTTCCTGCGGGGGCTTTTTTACGAAAACGGCCTGCGGCTCATCGAGAGCGTGGCGGCGCGTTGAGCCTCGCCGGAGGCCGCATGGCAAGCTGGCGGTGCCGCGGCACCGAGGAGGATCCGATGATGGCGCGCTGGCGTTGCATTGTCCGGGCGGTGGCGGTGGTTTGGCTGGGTTTCTCGCCGCTGGGCGCCGCGCCGGCCGAGGAGATCGGCCCGGTCCTGGGCATCGACGCCGAGGGCCGGTTCTTCACCCTGGACGGCCGTCCGACCTTTCTCCTGGGCGTGAGCTACTACGGCGCCTTGGGGATCGAGTCGCCCGCCCTGGCGGCTCGGGACCTCGACGACACGGTGGCGGCGGGTTTCAACTGGATCCGCGTCTGGGTTTTCTGGGAGTTCGAAGGCATGAGCTTCTCCGCCCTGACCCGGACGGGCGAGCCTCGCGAGCCCTACCTCGCGCGCCTCAAGGACCTGATCGTCGAGTGTTCCAAGCGGCGGATGATCCTTGACTGCACCCTCCACCGAGGCGAGTCGGGCGACTGCACCCCGGCGAACCAGGCGCAGCACCTCGCCTGCGTGCGGCGGATCGCCCGTGAGCTCCTTCCCTACCGAAACGTCTACATCGATGTGGCCAACGAGCGGGACGTGCGCGACGACCGGCATGTGACCCTCGAGGAGATGGGGGAGCTGATCGGCGCCATCAAGGAGATCGACCCCCGGCGCCTCGCCACAGGCTCGGGAGTGCCGGGCTCGGCCGAAGAGCTGGCCGCCTATCGGAAGGTGGGGCGCTGCGATTGCTTGACTCCGCACCTCTGCCGCGAGAAGGGCTGCGCGGCCAAGACGGAAGGCACGCTGCGCCGGTACGAGGCCTGGATGCGCGCCGCCGGAGTCCGGTTTCCCGTTCACCTTCAGGAGCCTTTTCGCCGCGGCTTCGCCGCTTACGAACCGACGGTGGAAGATTTCCTCCAGGACGCCCTAGGGGCTCGGGCCGGCGGCGCCGCGGGTTGGTGCCTTCACAACGGCTCGGTCCGCACGCGCGCCGAGCCACGGCCTTTCCGCTCTTTCCTCATGAACGCGAAGGAAGGCCGGCTCTTCGATCAGTGGGACGCGGTGGAGAAGGCGGTGATATCCCGGCTGTCTCGGGAGCTTGGCGACCTGGAAATTCACGGGAGCCCGGAGAAGGCAGGGAAGGGGGAGGACGCGCCCGAGGCCGGCGCCGAGGCAGAAAGCCCCGCCGGCAGATGAGCGCTCGGGCCTGGTCCCGGTGAGGCTCCGATTCCTCCGCGCCGCGCCCTTTGGCAAGCTCCGTCGCGCGCCCTGTAATCGGGTTCGATGCGGGAATCGGCGCATGCGCGGGCTCGGCGGTAGATTGTCTGCGGAGACCTCGCGCGCGGGTTCGCGCGAGTCAGATGTCCGGACTGCCGGCTGGAGCACCTGGTCCCGTTTTCGTGCAAAGGGAATCTGTACCCGTCGTGCGAGGCGGAGGGCCGAGTGGTGGGCGCACGTGGTCGAGGAGGTGCTGCCGGATCTTGCGTAGCGGCAGTTGCTGGGGGAACTCGTACGCACGGGCTACGACGTGACGCGGCGGTTTCGAGGCGCCTGTGTGTGTTGCTTGATGCCCGGCGGCGCTTCAATTAGCATCGTCGATGATGAAAACGCCAACGAGAAGCCCTATGGGTATACGAGGGATTCGTCTACGGACTGTGGCCAGACAAGGCCCTGGTAGTATGAGGGCGTCGCACTGCGGGAGTCGTTCCGTTCTGTCGTTGGGCTCATTGGCAGTTCGGCGGATGAGGTAGTCCCTATGGGTGATTATATTGAGGTGTACTTCGCTTCTGTGAATTCTGAGGATATCAACCCGAAGATCCAAGCTTCGTTTCAGAACAACAAATTGTGTTGTCACGAAGAGCTGACCGGTTTCATAGATCACGGCTTGTTGCCCCGCCAAGAGTGGTACTGCACCGTCTCGCGGAATTTCTGGCTGCAAGCCGCTCTTAGCTTAGTGGTTCGGCATCATGAAATCCGAGGTCTCGAGTTCAACTATCCACTCGCAGTGGATCACATTACTGGCGTGGAAACTGTGCTTTCTCGCTGTTCGATCTTGGGACATCGCGCGATTGCGGAAGCGCGTTTGGCGCTGAGTCGGGTCTACGACCTTATTAGAGGTGGTATTCCGCCACTCGGTAGGTTTGATCCTACATTCCGCACATCTCGAGGGGAGTTCTGGGGATTTTCGTGATTGCGTAAGCGCTGTGAGCAGCCTATGTTATGCTATTCGTAGTGGATGGCTCTCTCCTCTGCGAGCGCCATTAGGATCTGCTTTTCCTTGAGATCTA
>MWEK01000014.1 GCA_002070955.1 Planctomycetes bacterium ADurb.Bin069 | reverse complement strand
GGCCGGCGCGGTCGCGTAGGGCTCGAGCTCCTCGCCGCCGTTTGTCTCCGTCAAATCGCCGTCGAAGTCCCACTGTGCGATCGTCAGCTCGCACTCGTCGGGGATGCCGTTCCAGTTGCAGTCCTTCGCCAGGCCGCTGGCGATCTCGCAGGCGTCGATGACGCCGTTGCCGTTGCAGTCGAAGGCGTCCATCTCGCACGCATCGAGAACACCGTTCTTGTCGCAATCCAGGCTGGGATCGGCGTCGATTTCGCATTCATCGGGGATGCCGTTTCCGTTGCAATCCCGGCTGGTGCCGTACTTTTCGATGTCGCAGATGTCCTTGATGCCGTTGCCGTTGCAGTCCTCCGCGGGATCCGTCACCGCGCATTCATCGGCGAAGGGCTCGGGAATGCCCGCCGCCGTCGGCCCGCCCAGTTCGGCCAGTTCCTCGGGCGTCATGAGAAAGGCGCGGAGCTGCACGCTGTTGACATAGCCCCCCCAGTTCTCCTGGTCTTCGTCGGCGAAAAGCAGCGCCGTGCCGGCGACCGACCAGCGGCCGTCCACCGTAATGGGCGGAATGATCTGCTGCACCTGCTCGCCGTTGATGAAGCTCGTGTACGTGCCCGCGTTGCTATCGACGACGAGCGCGAGCCGGTGCCACTCCCCATTGGCGACATAGCCCCCGTACACTTTGGAGAGGCCCAGGCGGTTGCCGCCGTCTATGAACCAGTCCGCGTCGTTGGTGTTACTCTCGTTCGTCTGCCAGAGCCCCGTGTACCCCTGCCGATCCGGCGGGAACATCACGTCCATGATAAGAGTGTAGCTGTTCAGATACTGGCCGCCGCCGTTCGGCTCCAGATCGTGGGTCAGGCGGAAGGCCGTCCCCCGCGAGAAACGCGCGACCTGCGCCTCCTCGCCGTCGATCTCCATGACGAGAAACTCAACTTCGGGCACCACGGCCGGCGCGTAGGCCTCCGGCTGGAGCGCCGCGCCCCCCACCGCGGACTCGAGATTCCCGTTGAATTCCCACTGCGCGATCTCCGCGCAGAAAGCCTGCGCGGCGCACACAAGCAGCGCGCACCCCAGAACAATCCCAATTCGCCTCGGGTTCATAAAAACGCCTCCTCGACTGAAGCCGTCAAGCCTACCGGCCATTTGCCGCCATTTTGCCATTGTACGCAGAACGCCGGAGCCTTACAAGCCCGCGGCGGCGCCTCGCTTTGTGGTTCCGCCGGGCGTGTGCTATGATCGGCGCTCCGCGCGGCGGCCCAAACGCCTCCGGCGCCGCCCGCGCGGTCGTTCACAAAGGCCGGGGGTTAAGCACAGGAGGTGACATGCTCATGCACAAGCTCTTCGCACTCGCCGTCGGCGTCGCGCTCTTTGCCGGCTGCCGCTCCGGCCCGAACTCGTGCCAGTGCCCCGCCGCCGGCACCCTCGCCTGGCAGGACTTGTTCGCGCCCGATCTGTCCAACGCCATCGCCCCGGAAGGCGTCTGGCGCGTCGAGGACGGCGTCCTCACGGCATCAGAGGACCAAGCAATCTGGACCAAGCGCGACTACGAGAACTTCGTCCTCGACCTGGAGTTCAAGACCGCCCACGAAACCAACAGCGGCGTCTTGGTCTACAGCTCGGACATCGTCAACTGGATTCCCAACACGGTAGAGATCCAGATCGCCGACGACTACGCCGAGAAGTGGGCCAAGGAGCCGCGTTCCTGGCACTGCGGCGCCATCTTCGGGCATGTCCCGCCGACGAAGAGCATGGTGAAAAAGCCCGGGGAATGGAACCACATGACCATCACCTGCAAAGGACCCATGGTCTGCGTCGTTCTGAACGGAGAGCGGGTGACGACGCTGGACATGCGTCTCTTCACATCGGCGAAGACCAATCCCGACGGAACCGAGATTCCGGCATGGCTGAGCAAACCGCTGGCCGAGCTGCCCACGAAGGGCCGCATCGGGCTCCAAGGCAAGCACAGCAACGCGCCCATCTGGTTCCGAAACATCAAGATCGCCGCGCTGGATTAAAACCGGCCGCCATGCCGGAACGCGGCGGATTGAACCCCTTCCGCAGGTCGCATACAATCTAGTACGGAGCTTGTGGCTCCGGAAAGGTCGTCGGTTTGGAGCCGCGGCTCCGGAAAGGTTGTGTGCCATGCGGGTAATGCTCATTTCAAGCGTAGTCGCCCTCGCGGCGACATCCCTGTGCGCGGCGCAGGCGGAAGGGCGCATCTTTCTCCCCGTTTCCGACACAATCGCCATTTACGAGTTCAACGACGTCCAAGACGGGGAACTCTCCGACGGAACCGTGATCTCCGACGGTTCGGGGAACGGGCTGGACGCCGTGGTGGAGCACAACGGGGCGCGGGCCCTGGCCTTGGGCCCGGGCGATGCGGCCTACGGCGCCGCCAACCGCGAGGCCCGACGCCTCAGCTTCGATTCGCGCGCGGCGTCCATCGTGGTGGATGACGACGGCGATGCCTTCGAGATGAACGAGTATCAGAGCTTCTCCCTCGAGATGTACATCCACCGCGAAGATCTGGGCTTCGCGCCCGAGATCGGCGACTGGGGGATTCTCGCCGGCACGTGGCACTCGCGCTACGGCGGCAACGACGACGACGCGCATAATCTCTGGTACGGCTGGGGCCTCATTCGTTACGGCTGGGAGGGAACGCGCGGCTGGGCCTGGGTGGCCTCGCCCGTCCCCCCCGACGGCAGGGCAAGCCCCGGCTTCAACGAGCATCAGTCCCGCCCCGTCTTCGAGATTCCCTTCGGCCGCCATTACCTCGCCGTCGCCTGCGACCGCGAGGAGCAAATGGTCAGGCTCTACCTCGATGCCGTCCTGGTGGCAACCTTGCCCCTCGAGCCGTGGATGGCCTTCATCACGCCCTATATCCCCGGCACCGACACGCCCGCCCGCCACGCGCGCTTCATGATGCTGAACGGAGAGAACGACCCCACGCACCCCAACGTGTTCCTGCGATACATGACCCCGCCTCCCGGCTTCCAGCTCGACGCCGTCCGCCTTCTCAAGCGCGCGTTGACGCCCCAGGAGATCGAGATCGCGTGGGAGGACATCCAGTCCGGACGGCCGAACCCCTCCACCGTCATCACGGCGGTGATCGAGCCCAGCGCCACCACCCTCGTCCCGAACCAGTGCGTCCGGCTCGACGGCGGCAAGAGCCTCGCCGGCGCGGGGCGGACCATCGTTTCCTACGCGTGGAAAGTCGGCGACGGCGCCTTCATGGAAGGCGCCGCGACCCTTGAAACCTCCTTTGCGGAGGAACACCCCGCCGGCATTCCGGTGACGCTCCGCGTGACCAACGATGCGGCCCAGACGGCCGAGGGCACCATCACGCTCAAGGTGGCGGTTCCCGCCCCGCAAGGGTCGATCCGGATCTTCGTCGACGGAGAGGAATCCTTCGCGTCGCCGGTCCTGCTGGCGCGAGGCCGCGCGCTGAGCGTCGCCGCCGTGATCACGACGCCCTGGAACCCGCCTGTCTTCCAGTGTCCTCTGACCGGCGGTCTCGAGATTCCGGCGCCGGCGATCGCGAGCTACAGTTGGGACCTGAACGGCGACGGCCTCGAGGATTCGAACGCGGCCGAACCGCCCGCGTGGGTGGCCGCGACGGCGGGCGAGTTCACCATCACGCTGACCGCGACCAACTCCCTAGGCGCGACGACGACATGCGCGCGGCGGATCAAGGTCGCCGACAACCGCGGCAACAGCCGGGTCTTCCACACCACCGCGGACACCATTCTGCACCTGGAGTTCAACGACCTGCCCGACGATCGCCCGCTCGATCCGGCCGGAACGGATGTGACCTTGGATCTTTCCCCAAGCAGCCTCGAGCTCGCGTTCTACGACGTGCCCGATGACGGCGGCGGGTTCGGACATTTCAGCGCCGTGCCGGGCGCGCCGCAGTTCGCGGATGCGAACCTCGCCGTGAAGCTCCGCGGCCGAGGACCGGACGGCATGGACTATCTGGCGGGACCGCACGGCATCATCGAAGAAGACGACGACGTTTTCGAGATGGGCGTCGATGACGATTTCACCTTCGAGATGTACTTCATTCCCGGCGCCGGCACGATGTCCTGGACCGGTCTGGCCGGCACGTGGCGCTGCCGGGCCGAGGGGAACGAAGAGGACCCGCGCTACGGTTGGGGCTTCATGGCGCTCCCCCAACCCAACCAGTACGTGTGGTTCAACTGCAACGGCGAGAAGGGCGCCCCCGGCGAGAAGTGGGGCGGCCTCGCCACGGTGGCGCCCCGGCGCTACGCGTACGTCGCCGTCGTGACGGACCGCGCGGCGGATCGGGTGACGACGTACGTCGACGGTCTGGTGGTCAGCCAGTACGACATCGGCGATTCCTGGACGTTGGAAACGCCGGAAGGCTATCCCTATCACGCCTACTTCTGCCTCTTCGCCCGGCAGCAGCGCGACTTCGAGTTCTCGACAACCATGCCCGGCTGCACGATCGATGCCGTGCGCGTCCGGCGCGTCGCCTTGACGGCGGCGCAGATCGAGGCCAACCACCAGGACATCCTCGAAGGTCTCGGCGCCGATCACGGCGGAGCGGCCGAACCGCGCTTCAAGCGCGGCATGGCCAACGCCGACAACAAAATCGACATCTCCGACGCGGTTTTCCTGCTCGGCTACCTCTTCGCGGGGAAGACGCCGCCCTCGTGCCCCGACGCCGCCGACGCCAACGATGACGGCAAGATCGACATTTCCGACCCGGTCAAGATTCTCGGGCACCTCTTCGCGGGCGCCGGTCCGCTGCCGCCGCCCTTCAGCGAGTGCGGCGTGGATCCGACGCCCGACACCCTGGGGCCGTGCGTGTTCCCGTGGTGCCCCTAACACGCGGGGCGCGGTGCCGGACGCGCTGGGCGGATAGTCCCTAGGTAAGGAGGTCGCGAGCCATGAGGCCCGGCTTCGGTCTGCGAGTCCTGGCCGCCGCGGCGCTCTGCGGCGCGGCGGCGGCCGGCGAGAGCGGCACCGGGCCTCGGCCCCGCGGCATCGAGGCCCGGGAGGACTATTTTCCCCTCGCCGTGTGGCTGCAGGCCCCGCGGAACGCGCCGGCGTACAAGGCGATCGGCATCAACCTGTACGTGGGCCTGTGGAAGGGGCCCACCGAGGCCCAGATCGCCGAGCTGCGCGCCCACGGCATGCCCGTCATCTGCGACCAGAACGACTACGCCCGCGCGCACCTCGACGAGGCGCTCATCGCGGGCTGGATGCACGGCGATGAGCCCGACAACGCCCAGCCTAAGACGGGCGGCGGCTACGGCCCGCCGATCACGCCCGACGCGGTGCGCGAGACTTACCGCCGCATATCCGCGGCCGACCCTTCGCGCCCGACCCTTCTCAACCTCGGCCAGGGCGTCGCGTGGGACGGCTGGTACGGCCGCGGCACGCGCACAAACCACCCCGAGGACTACCTCCGGTACGTCGAGGCCGCCGACATAATCTCCTTCGACATCTACCCCGCCTGCCACGCCAAGCCCGCCGTCGCCGGCAAGCTCTGGTACGTGGCCGTCGGCGTCAATCGGCTCGTCAAATGGACGGAGGGGAGGAAGACGATCTGGAGCTGCCTGGAGTGCACGAACATAAGCAACCTCGAGGCCGCGCCGTCGCCGCGCGACGTGCGCGCCGAGGCGTGGATGGCCATCATCCACGGCGCGCGCGGATTGATCTATTTCTGCCACCGCTTCGCGCCATCCTTCATCGAGGCGGGGCTGCTCGCCGACCGCGAGATGAGCGCCGCCGTCGGCGCCCTGAACGGACAGATCCGCCGCCTCGCGCCAGTCATCAACGCCGGCGCGGCGGCGGACGGCGCGGCCGTCGCCGCCGATCCGCCGGCCGTCGACCCCGCCCTAGCCAAGGAGCTTTCCTCGGGGCCCATCGCCATGCTCGCCCGCCGGTACCGGGACGCGGTCTATATCTTCGCCGTGCGCATGGAAGGAACGCCGGCGCGCGGCGCCTTCACCGTGCCGGGCGTACCCGCGGCGGCGACGGCGACCGTGATCGATGAAGACCGCAAGCTTCCGTGCGCGGGCGGCGCGTTCACCGACGACTTCGAGCCCTACGCGGTGCACCTGTACGAGATCCGGTGAGAGGTTTCCGCCCGCCCCTCGCAGGAAACGGCGGGATCCGGAACGGCGGCCGCCGGTATCAGGGCGCCGGCACGGGAGCGAACCGGAGCACGCCGCCTTCCTCGCCGGCGGCCTCCGTATAGCGCGGATTCGCGAACCGCAGCTTGCCGAACTCCTCCTCCTCGGGGCCCGCCTCGGCGATGAAAGTCTTGACCCAGGCCATGCGCATGGCCGCGAGCGCCAAGGCGGCCTCGCGCCCGCGCCGTTCGGCCTGGCGTTCGGCGCCGGGGCGCAGCAGGTCGTAGAGTCTGTCCAGAGACTCCTCCGTGTCCGCGATCCGCAGATCGATGCTCCGCGCGGCCGCCCGCGACGCGCTCGCCTTCGCATCCAGCCCCGAGGCCATGTAGGCGCGGGCCTCCGCGGCCCGGGCATCGCGCGCCGCGACGAGCCGATCCCGTTCCGCGCGCAACTGCAATCCGAGTTCGCCCACAAGGTCGCGGGGGGGATTCGCGCGCGCGAAGGTCTTCTCCAAGTCGCCGCCGCCGAAGATGTGCTGCACGCGGACCAGCAGAAATTCCCCGGCGCGCACCCGCGCGAGGAGCGCTTCCAGCTTCGCCCGTTCGCCGCCGGAAGGTTCGATTTCGCCGGGCAGGAACCCGATCTGGATCGGTTCCTCTTCCCGCGGAGCCGATTCCTCGGAGCCCGGAACGAATAGGTCGGCGACGCCCAGCCCCAGGCGCAGCGGCGCGTTCGCGATGGCCTTGGCGACGAGAACCCCGAGGGCCGTCGTGACCGGCAGGAGCAGATCCGTCACAGACGGCGCCGCCAGATCCAAGGACGCATCCAGCGGAATGCGCATGCCGCCGTTGGCGTCTCGCAGCGCGAAGAGCACCGCGTCGAGGGGCGCGGGCAGCTTCAAATAGCGGAAAATCGGCCCGTCGGCCCCCTCCGAGAGGGACAGGTCCGTGAAGTCGATCCGCAGGCTCAGATCGCTTGCTTCTCCGCCGCGAAGACGCAGGTCCTGATTGAGATCGAGGGTGCCGCCGTCCAGCGTCACTCCCGCGGCGGCGGCCGGCCCCTTGAACGCCTGAAGCTGCAGGGCGCTCACGCTCGCCTTCACGAAGCCGCTGAGTTCGGGATGCAAAATCACCCTGCCGTTCACGGCGGCTTCCTCGAAGATCGGCACCTCCTCGGTCGCCCCGAGCCCGGGCGCCTGGGCTCCCGCCGCCAGCGCGACGGCGTCGCCGATGGCCCCCGCGAGGGCGCTCCGCGCAAGCGCTTTCTTCACGGTCACCTTGCCTCCGCTCAGCGAGGCGCCGAAACGGATCGGGCGCGGCTCCTTGAGCGCGCGGGTATCGAGACCGCGGATCTCGACATCGAGCTCCCTGAGGGGCACCAGCAGCGGAGGATCGCAGACCTCGTCGGCGATGTCGAACCGGATGCCGCTCACGGCCACGCGGTCGACGGCGACGACCGGCAGATCGGCAGGCGGCGCGGCGGGCGTTTCGGCGGCGGGCGGCGCCGCGGCTTCGGCGACAGGCGCCTGGGCGGCGGGCGCTCCGTCCGCCGCGGCGGAAGGCAGGCGCACGGTCAGGCCGAGCGCTTGGATGCCGTCGGGTGTGCGCCGAATCTCCCCCACGGGCTTCTGGAGTTCGATGAGCTTCAGTTCCACCGACCGCGCCTCGGGCTTGATGCTCGCGGCCTCGATGCGCAGTTCCTCGAACCCCGCCAGCACCGGACCGTCGGGCGCGCCCTTGAACTCGACTTCCTTCAGAGCGCACTCAAAACCGAAGTCGCGCAGGAAGTCGAAGTCGAGCGGACCGCGCCGGCGGGCCTTCAACACCAGGAAGAGGCTCAGGCGCGCCGAACCATCGGTGAGCCCCGCCCCGTCGATGTGCTTCTTGAGGGCTGGGGCGACGGCCAGCATGCCGTTCCCGCTCAGACCGGAGACTTGGAGGTTGAGCTGCAGCTCAGGCTCCGCCGCGAAGGGGAGCGCCGTGATCGCAACGCGCGCCGCCTCCGCCACGGGCCTCAGCGCCGTCTCGCACTCGAGCTCGACCGGCGGTCGGGTCTCCGGCTCCTCGCCGAGCAGCTCGATGGGTTTGACGTTCCGGAAGCGAAGGCCCTCGATGACGAGGGGCTCGACCTGCCCGGCGGTTTCATCGAGAAAACTCACGCGCTTCACACCCAGGTCGAGCGCGGCCAGGGCGACGCGCGGAAGCTTGGCGCTCAAGGCGGCGGGCGCGGGAGCCTGGGGCGGCTCGGCGGCGGTCGCCGGCGCCGCCGGCCGATCGTTCCCGGCCTCCGCCGGCGGAGATGCGACCAACCCGAGGGCGTGCACGGCGCCGTCGGCCGCGCGGCGCACCCCCAGTTCGACGCCGCCCAGCGCCACCTCATCGACGGCGATGACTCCGCCCGCCGGATCCACGCGGGTTGCCGCGACCCGGAACCTGTCCAGGGCGAAATACGGTTCCTTGGCGCGGGCCTCGCGATACTGCACCTCGGAGACTTCCAGCAGAATGCCCGCACCGCCCTCCGCACGAGGCTCGACCCGCGCTTCGACCCGCGCCGCCAGCCGGCCGTCCTCCAATTCGCTGCGCACGTCTCGGCCGAGATAGGCCGACAGCGGACCGGCCGCGAGCCCCCGGACATCGGCCTTGAGCCTCACCGCCTTGCGCGCCGGCCCAAGTTCGAGGTCGCCGCCCACGCGCAGGCTTTTCACGATCCCTTCGGCGGCGAGCAGCCCGTCGAAGCGCGCGGGCGCCGCTTCGCGCCCCACGACGAGAGCTTGCAGCGCCAGGTCGGCCTCGAGCGCGACGTCGACCACCGGGGACACCGCCGCATCGCGGATGCGAAGCGTCCCCCGATCGACGGAGAGCGACTCGAGCGTCAAGACCGGAGACTCCTCCGGCGCGGCGGCGCCGGCAGACGCTTTCGCCGGCGTCGGGGCGTGCTCCGGCGCCGGCGCCTCCCCGCCCGCTCCCGGCTGCGGCGGCCGCACCCGCAGGCACGCGGCAAGAAAACTTCCGTCGGCCTGGCGCGCGGCAAGGGCGCGCGGCCGTTCGATCTTGACCGCCTGCACGCGGGCCTCGCCCGGAGCGAAAGCCGCATCCTTCACTTCGAGCGCGCCGACGCCGAGCCATTCCTCGCCGCCGTGGCGCAACGCCGCATCGCGGATACTCACGCTGGCGCTCGCGCCGGCGGCATCGAGCACGGCCGAAGCCTCCAAGCGGAGGGCGAACGACCCCGTGCCCGGCGCCGGCTCCAGGCCGAGCGCGGCGAGCCGTTCCTCCAGCCCCTCCAGCGTCAGGCCCGAGCCCTCGATCGCAAGGGCGATCGACGGCGTGCGCGGGTGCGCCACCGCCGTGCCTTCCACCGTCACGCGCTCCAGAAGCCCGGGCGAGGCGAGCCAGGCCTTCACCGCCGCCGGAGCGGCGGGTGCTTCCGCGGGATCGAGACTCGTGCGCAAACCGGCGATCTCCAACCCGGCATCGTCGATCGTAAAGGTCCGCGGCGCCGCGAGGGAATCGTCGCGCAACTCCACGTGCACGTCCTTCCACGCGAGCCGGCCGAGTTCGATTCCGAGGGCCGGTGCCGGGGGCCGCGCGCCGGGGGCGGCGCAGGGAGCGGGCGCTTGCGCGCGCCCCGGAGACGGCGGCGCGGCGGCGGAGGGTTTCACCGTGCGCAGGCCGAGGAACGCGAGGGAGCCCGCCTCGTCCAGCCGCGCCTTCACCCGCGGTCCCCGCACGTCGATCGAGGCGATCCGCAGGGTCGGGTTAAGCGGGTCGAACAGCACGTCCGACACTTCGAGCCCGATCCGCGCCAGCTCATCGCCGCCGTCGCGCAATTGCGCGTCGGAGAGCTGCAGCTCCGCGCGCACCTTGCCGTCGGGGCTCACGTCCGCCGCCAGCCGGAACCCGGCCTCGAGGCTCCCGTCCGTGAACGCCGGCTCGACCCCCGCCGCGGCAAGGTAGGGCCGGAGGGCCTGCCCGGTGATCCCCGATCCGCGCGCCGTCCCCTCGAGGATCGGGTGGAGCGGCAGCCCCGCCACCGTTCCCGCCACGGACGCGTTCTTGAAGACGCCGGGCGCGGCAAGCTGCGCCTCGAACGCCGCGGCGGCGCCGGGGCGATCCGGCGCGATCACAAGGTCGCGCAGCACGAACTTCTCCAGCACCAGCGCCAGCCCGCCCGGTTCCGCCGCCCCCTCATCGCGCAACTCGACGCGGCCTTCCTTCACGGCTAGTTCGCCCAGGGCCAGAACCGCGGCCGCCGACACGGCGGCGGGCGCCGGAGGCGGCGGAGCCGCGGGAGGCGGTTGCTCCTCGCTGCGTTCGGGCGCGGCTTCCCCAAACTCCATGCCCGCCACCGCCAGCCTTCCCGCGGCGGTGCGCTCCACCAGCAACCTGGGCCGCTCGACGAGGACGGATCCGAACCGCAGCACGCCGCGGTCCAGTTCCTCGATGCGCGCGCTCACGCGGTCGACGCCGGCGAACTCGCCGCCGTCCGCCGCGGCGCGGATGGCCTCCAGGGAAAGTTCCCCCGCCAGCGCGCCGCCCTCCGCGCGGCGAGCGAGCGCCGCGGTCCCGCGCAGACCGAAAGCGATGGCGTGCGCCCGAGGCCGGATCCCCAGGGCCGCGAGGTACGCCTCCAGAGCGCCGGCCCGCAAGCCTTCGACGGCGGCCGAGAACTCGGTTCGCAAGGCGTCACGATCCACGCGGCCCGATCCCTCCACGCGCAAGACGTCCAAAAACGGGCTTGCGTTAAAATCCAAACCGAAGCGCAGCGGCCGCGCGGCCGAACCGAGGTCCGACAGGTGGACGTTCACGGCGAGCACGGCCTCGAAGGCCGGCGTGACGTGCGCATCACGCAGCGCGACGCGGACGTTCTGCAGCCGCAGCGCATCGATCGCCAGGGGCGGCGCGATCTCGATGGGGCCTTCGGCCGGCTTGGCTTCCGGCGCCGGGACGGCCGGCGGCGCGGCGGCCGGCATCAGGGAATCGAGGACGGCGATCCGGCCGTCGGCCTCGCGGACGATGCGCACGTCGAGCCCATCGATCTCCAGGCGGCAGGCGCGGAGCCGCCCGCGCAGAAGGTCGAAGACCGAGACATCGGCCCGGCAGTACTCGGCATCGATAATGGGCTCTCCGCCCCCAAGCGGCGCAATCTTCAGATGCCAAAGTTCGGCATCGAGCCCGAGAAAGGTGATGTACAGGCGCTCGTAGGACGCGTTCAGGTTGTACGCCTTCGCGGCCTTTGCCAAGGCCCAGGGGAGCAGCCGGTCGACGCTGGCGCGCAACAGGAGCAAGAGGCCGAAACCGATGGCGAGGATCCAAAGCACGCGGCGGCGCCAGCGCCGCCGGCGGCCGGGCAACGTTCGTCCGTCGGGCGCAAGCGTGAAAGCGGGCGGTGTGGGCGGCGCGGGTGTCGCGGTCATGGCTGCCTCGACGCGGACGAATCGCCGCTTTCCATGGCTTTCTCCAGGGCCGCGCGGCGTTCCTTCGCCGCGGCCAACGGATCGTACCCGGCGGGCGCCTTGCCGCGGGCGGCAAGCCAGTCGAAGGCGCGCACCCGCGCGGCGGGGGAGGCATCCTCGAGGGCGATCAGGTTCTCCCGCGCGAAACCCGCAATAAGATCGTCACGACCAGCGGCATTCTTGAGGAGGCCCGCCAGCGGCGCCGCGCTGCGCCCCGCCTCGCCCGCGTGGCGCGCGAGCACGGCCTCCAGCTCCGCGGGCAACGTCTTCTCCGCCAGCATCTCGGCCAGGATCTCGACCGCCGTTTTCTCCAGGAGCCAGCCCATCGCCGCGGGCTCGCGCGACGCCGGCGCGGCGCCGGCGACCAGGGCGGCCAAGCGCGCCACGAGCGCCTCCGTTCCCGTGACGGCGACGTCGGCCGCGATCGCGGCTCCCGTCGCCTCCGCCAGGAACGCCAGGGCTTTCCGCTGCCGCGCCGGCACCCCGAGCCCCTCCACCGCGCCTAAAATCGCCGCCGCCGCCGACTCGGCGGACGGGTCCCGCGCGCTCCCCGCCGCGGACACCTCGGCAAGCACGCGCGCAAGCGCCTCGTCGTGAAACGATCGGGCCGGATCGTTCGCCGGGGGCGCGGGCTCCAACGAGAAGGCCACCAACCCCCACATGCCGCTGGCAAAACCGCGGCCGCACAGGGGTGCGGCGATGACCCAGCCGCCGCCGGGGCGCTCCGCGCGGTCTTCGATCACGAACACCTCCCTGTCGTAGCCGCGCGCTGTCCTGGCGCGCCCGGCCAATACGCCGGCTTCGCCGGCCGCGGCTGCTTCCCGCGGCGGATCGGGATCGTCGAGCGGCGCCTCGGGAAAGCCCCTGACTTGGAGGATGAGCGCCGTCTGCACGGACTCGGCCGCGCTCTCCGCCGCCGGCGGCTCCGCGGCGGAGCGGCGCACCTGAACGCGCATGGCGAGAACGCCGGCTTCGGTGCCCGCCAGGAAGTCCTCGGAAGCAGCGATCTCCACACTCGCCGTCACGTCGCGCGGGAGCGTCGAGCGGAAGCACCCCGCTTCGACCCACGCGGCCTCGGGCTCGGCATGGCGCCGGACGGGCGACTCCCAGGGATTCCACGCCCAAGCGCCGCCCTCGGCGATGGGCGCCAAGCGCGCTTCGCGCGAAAGCGGCGACGCCGGCAGGAACGGCCTGCGGCCGCTTGTGGCGGCCAAGAGGCTCGACCGCGGGCCGATAGGCGCGAAGCCGGGAGGCAGGGCTCCCGTAAGGAGCAGCACCCGCGCCTTGAGCTGAAGCGCGCCGGAGGGATCCGCCTCGGGCGCGGCGGCGTCCGTCGCACGCGTCGCGGCGCGCTCTCCCTCGAGGGGCGAACCTAGGAAATGCGCGAGGGTGACTCTCACGCTTTCCACTCCGGGAGCGCGGCATGGAACGGGCGGCGCGGCGCAGCCCGCGAGGGCGAACAACACGGCGAGGATGCGCCATGCGCAACGGCGGACTGTGGAACCCATAGTCACTCTAAAACTTGCTGCCAAAGCCGAACGCGGGAACTGGCGGCGCGGGGAAGGCGCGCCTCCATGCCTGATAGAACGATGATAGCAGCGGCGCCCCGCGCGGTCAACGCGCGCGAAAACCCCGCTCACGGCCCGCGTCCGGCCTCCTTGACGCTGATCCAACGCCTGAAGAGGCACAACCCGAGCGGCGTCGTCACCGTCATGAGCGCGATGATCAGCCAGAGGGTCTGGGAATCCCGCGGTCCCTCGGCGGGGCAGTAGGCATCGAGCAGGCGTCCTGAGAACATGCCGACAGCGAGCTTCGCCAGGAAGAACGGCAGGTAGGACATGGCCATGTAGGAAGCCTCCCGGCCCTTGGGCGCCACGGCCGCGGTGTATTCGTAGAGCCGCGGCGACCAAAGCGCCTCGCCCAGGGACAAGAGGGCGACATACAAGGCGATCATGACGTAGTACGGGTGGACGGCGCCTTCGATCCCCAGCCAGCGCCGCGCGATAAGGTCTCCCAGGAGGCCGTCGGCGAGGGGCTGGAACCACGCGGGCGGCATGGCCATGATGAACACCGAGGCGGCCGAAATGAGACTCCCGATGACGACCATGCGGTAGGCCGCGACGCGTTGCGTGAGCGCGCCGACGAAGGGCACCAGGAGGATGATCATGCCGGCGTTGATGGACCAGAGCCGTCCGATCGGCGCGCCGTCGCCCAACTCCCGGAGGCCGAATTTGGGATACGTGTAGTACATGTGGAAGACGATGAGCCGCACGGCGACCACGAGGGACAGGAACGCGAGGAACTTGTAGAAGGCCCGCTCGAGCCACAGGCCGGAGAAGATCCGGCCGGAGTTCCGCGCCGTGTCGCGGAGCCGCTCCAGGAGGGGACGATCCGCGCCGCGTCCGGCGGGAGCGATGGTCACGCCTTCGTCGCCGGCCTCCACGCCTTCGCGCAGGAGGAACCACACGATAAGCGCGATAACGGCCGTGCACAGAAAGCTCAAGAGAAACAGCAGGCGGTACGCGCTCAGCTCCATGCCGAGAACCGCGACCGTGCCGCGTTCGCCCACCCCCGCGCGGACATAATCGAAGATCCAGTTCGCGATCCCGAAACCCGCGTTCATGAGGGCATACAGAAGCGCAAAGGCGATGGAGCGCTGCGCGGTGGAGGTGTAGCGCCGCACGGCGGCCACCATGACCGGCGTGAGCATGGCCTCGCCCACGGCCACGGGGAGCAGCCCGAGGGACAGCGCGGCCCACCGCGCCGTCGCGAGCGTCATCACCACGCGGGCGCATAGGCAGATGCCGAGGCCGGCCAGAAGCGCCTTGCGCACGCCGATGGCATCGACGAGGGCGCCCACGGCCACGGTGCAGAGCGTCATCACGGCGGACCAGACGGCGATGTAGTCCCCGGCCTCGATGTCGCTGTAGCCCAGGTCCGAGGAGAGCCACAGGACCAGGGTGGAATTCATGATCCCGTAGGCGAGGATGGCGAGCATCTTCGCCCCGAGGATGATCCACAGCTCCCGCGGAGCGCCCCGGAGGACGGTGAATCGCTCAAGCAAATCAGGGGCTCTCCCGCGGGTCGCACTGCCGCGCCGGCGGACCTCGCGCGTTCAGCGCGGCGCGCCGGCGCGGGGTCGGGCGCCGTGCCCGACCCCGCGCCGGACTACTGTCCGGACCCGCCGGCTATGGACACGGCGGGAAGGTCTCGCAACCAAGCTCGTCCTCGGTGGGATCGAGGCCGCACTCCCCGAAGGGATCCGGGAGCGGCCCCCCTTGCGCGAAGAGATGGCCCAGGACCTTGATCGCATCGGCGATATCGATTCCGCCATCGTCGTTGGCGTCGGCGGCATCCAAGCAGTCCCTGACCTTTGCCTTGCAGGGATTGCTCGGCAGGTCGAACAGGTACCCGAGCACGCAGATCGCGTCGGCGATGTCGATCTTGCCGTCGGCGTTGGCGTCGCCGCGCACGAAGCGCGTCCCCGCGGGCTCCACCGCGATCGTCACGCTCGCCGTGGCGGTGTGGCCGAAGTCGTCGGTGACGGTCAGCGTGGCGGTGTATTCGCCCTCCTCCGCGTAGGTATGAACCACCTCGACGCCTTCGCCCGAGGCGCCGTCGCCAAAATCCCAGACGTAGGACACGATCGTGCCGTCGTCGGTGGACGCGGCCCCGCTGAAAGTCACCTCGAGGGGCGCCCTACCGCCCGGCGGATCCGCCGTGACGGCCGCCACCGGCCGCGCGTCGCCGATCTTGATGTCATCGATGGTGACCACCGTGCCCGCCGCGTAGGCCCAGAATCCGAAATAGCCGGCGCGGTACGTTTCGTCGGCGACCGTGAAGATGACCTCGCCATCCACCGTGAGGCGCAAGGCGTTGTCGACGAACTCGATCTCCCACGCCGACCCGAGATCGAAAGCCGATCCGGTGTTCGGCGCCAGCGGCACCGGAGTGCCGTTGTCATAGCGGATAATGCGATAGCCGCGATCGCTCTCGCGATCGATCCAGTCGATCTCGTAGCCGCTCGTGTTCGCCCGCGGCTGCGGCGCGCCGGCGCACACCATCACTCCCGCGTGGCGCCCGACCGGGTCGTTCGGATCCGGGTGGGTCAGGTTCATCGTGAAGCTGATCTTGCGCGCGGCGAGGAACACGGGCGGATCGCCCACGTATAGGAACTGCTCGCCGCCCCCGACGGCGTTGTTGACGAGTTTCTCGTCCCTGACCGTCCACCCTCCGGTGATGACTCTGACGTCTGCGGCCGGGCCATCGGCCTGCGTGAACGTATTGGCGTAATCGTTCATTTCATGCACGGTCAGGGCCACCGCCCGGCGCAGGCACGCGGTGGCCGAATCCAGCTCCATCTCGGCCGAGCCGGGCGCCAGGGCCCGGGTCGTGAAGGTTGTCTGGACGAAGCCGGGCTCGATGGGGAAATCCAACTCGAGCACTCCGCCCGTGCCGCCCTCGGGCACGGCGACCGCCGAGTCCGTGCTCGCGACGGTCACGAGGTACGAGCCGTCGGCGTTGGCGCCGAACGGCGCCAGGACGTTGAAGGTGTTCGCCAGACCCGGCAGCGTCTCGCGGGCGGCCGGCGACACGGCGGGGCAAGCGCTCGAGCCGAACTCGATGCGAATGTCATCGACGAACATGTTCTGGCCCTGGGGAGCCTGGTTGGCCCCCGTGTAGCACCAGAAGGACAGATAGCCGCCGCGGTAGCTCAGATCTTTGACGTCGGCAAGCTCCGTGCCATCCACGCTGAACTTGAATCCCGTCGGCGTGAAGGTGATCTTCCACTCGTGGAACTGATCGCTCCAGACGAACGGCTGGCGCGGGCCGCCAAGCTGGACGCCCGCGTTGTTGTCCTTGTAGATGCGGTACCCGTTGTCCGAGGCCCGCTCGATGACGTCGATCATGTAGCCCTTCTGGCGGCTCGTCGTGACCGCCGGCGCCAGCACCATCCCGCCGTGGCAGCCGATCGCGCGCTCGGTCGTCCGCGCGAACTTGATCTTGCAGCTTAGCGACTCCATCTTGCCGACCTGCAGCGGCACGCCGTTGATCGCATACCAGACGAAGGGATCGGCGGTGCCCCTCTTGAGCGAGAGGACCTCGCTCTCGACGAGCGCCGACTGCGACGCGACATACCAACCCTCCGGCGGGCCGTCGGCCTGGGTGAAAGTCTCCTCGTAAGCGACGAGGCCCAGGACCTCGACAATCGCGGAAACATCGCCGCAGTCGGCGCCCTCGACGTCCAGGGCGAGCGTCGTCTCGCCGCCGTTGGTCCCCCCGGCAATCTCCAGGGTTTGCACGTAAGGAGTTCCGGGAGCGAAGCTGTACACGAGCGCGCCGCCCGTGTGGCCCACCGGGGCCGCCACCGCGGGGTTCGCGCTCGTGATCGTGACATTGTAGGGGGCGAGATCGTTGGCGCCGGTGGGGATCCTGATGACCGCGACCTGGTTCCCCGCCCCCGCCGTAAGAACGACCTTCTTCGTCAGGAATATCGGACAGTCCGCGGGAGTGTACGTGACCGTGAGATCGTCCACCGTCATTTTGTTCTCGGGGGGCGTCTGGTACGCCCAGAATCCCATGTAGCCGCTGCGCAGATCCGCGTCGGCGTAGCGGATCCGCTCCACGCCGTTGACCGTGAGGACGACCTCCGTGTCGGTGAGCTCGATCGACCAGGCGCCCTCATAATTGATGGCGCCGATCTCCGTCTGCGTGAGGGGCTGCTCGGTGCCGTTCACGAACTTCGCAAGCCTGAAGCGCCCCTCGCTGGGCGTCGCATCGTCCTTCGCCAGATAGTCGATGACATAGCAAGTCGTCGTGTACCTGCCTCCGGGCGTCTGCGCGCAGAAGAACACTCCGCCGTGGTCGAAGGGCCACGCGGTCGTCACGCCCGGAAAGGCGATCCGCGCCTCAATGCGGTCGATCCGGTCGAACCACACCGGCTGTCCCCCCACGCCGATAATCGTCCCCACCTCGACGCCGCTTCCCGCCGTCAGAGTCAGGACGCCGCTCTCGACCGCCACGGTCGGTCCGGTGATCACCCAGCCTTCCGGAGGACCGTCGGCCTGGGTGAAATCCCGAACGTACGAGCCGGCGTCGAGCGCGAGCGCAAGCGCAAGCACGCCAACTGCGATTACCGCCACACGATGCTGCATAACCTGCCTCCTGTCGGTTTGACGTTTTCCACGCGACCAGAACCCGCCGGGCTGCCCATGCCCGGCACCGATACTCGATGTAAATCATTCTAAACGACCGCCTTGTCCATATCAAGGACCCGACAAAGTCTTCAAGACAAGACCTCGGGCGCCACGGGCCTCGGCGGCCTGCCGGCTGGCACCCGTTCCCGGCAGGTGGTATCCTGCACGTCGGCGCTTCGCCGCACAGTGCGGCGGCGAGAAGAAAGGAGGCCATGATGCGTGCTCGATTGCTGGCGGTGTTCGCGGCCGCGCTGTGCGCGGCGCCCGTCCATGCCCAAGAGGCGCTCAAAGCCGGTGCCGGGAAGGTCGTCATCACCCCCGTAAACCCGATCTGGCTCGCGGGTTATGCGGCGCGCACGGCTCCGTCCGACGGGAAGCTCCACGATATCTTCGCCAAGGCCATCGCGCTCGAGGACGAGACCGGAGCGCGCACGGTCATCCTCACCATGGACCTTCTAGGACTGCCCGCGGCCATGGTGCGCGACGTGGCCGCGCGCGTGAAGGCGAAGTTCGGCGTGCCCCGCGAGCGCCTCCTAGTTTCCTTCTCGCACACGCATTCGGCGCCGGTCATCGACGCGGATCGGACCATCGACATGTACGGGCTTGATGCGGCACAGGCCGAGGTCGTCGCCGAATACTCCCGGGCGCTGCCGGGTCTGTTCCTTGACGCGGTCGGCCAAGCGCTGGGCAGCCTCGAGCCGTGTCGCCTGGAACACGGCATCGGCGCGGCCGCCTTTGCGATCAACCGGCGTCAACCCCTCCCGACGGGCGTCGTGATAGGCACGAATGCGGCCGGCCCCGTCGACCACGACGTACCCGTCCTGCGCATCGCCCGCGCGGATGGCACGATCAAGGCCGTGCTGTTCGGTTACGCCTGCCACAACACGACCCTCGCCCTCCAGCAAATCTGCGGCGATTACGCCGGTTACGCGCAGGCCGCTCTCGAAGAGCGCATGCCGGGCGCCGTCGCCCTCTTCATCGCCGGCTGCGGCGCGGACCAGAACCCGCATCCGCGCCGGAGAATCGAGGATGCGGAGAACCACGGCCGGGCGCTGGCCGGCGCCGTCTCGGCGGTGCTGGGCGGCCCCATGGCGCCGGTCGCCGGGCCCATCCGCGCCGCCTACGAGGAGACGACCCTCACCTTCAGCGCGCCGCCGTCGCGCGCCGCAATCGAGAAGCAGCTCGCCGACCCGAACATCTACATCCAACGGCGGGCCCGCCGGCTGCTTCAAGTGCTCGACGCCCGCGGCGCGCTGCCCGTCGAGTATCCCTATCCCGTGCAGGTGCTCAAGTTCGGGGACGGCCTGCTCATGGCGGCGCTCGCCGGCGAGGTCGTCGTCGACTACTCGCTCCGGCTCAAGCGCGAGCTCGGCGGCAAGGAGCGTGCTTGGATCGTCGGGTACGCCAACGACTTCTGCGCGTACATCCCCTCGCTGCGCGTCCTGAAGGAAGGCGGGTACGAGGGCGGCGACGCCATGGTGTACTTCGGGTTCCACGGCCCTTGGACCTCCACCGTGGAAGAGGATGTCGTCGCGGCCGTCCACAGGCTGGCCGCGCGCGTGAAGGAGTGAGCGCGTCCCCATGGTGAGGATCGACGTTTCATACCGGGGAGAGCTGCGCTGCGAGGCCGTGCACGGCCCGTCGGGCCACAAGCTCGCCACCGACGCGCCCACGGACAACCTGGGCAAGGGCGAGGCCTTCTCGCCCACCGATCTCGTGGCGGCGGCGCTGGGAAGCTGCGTGCTGACGATCCTGGGCATCGTCGCCGCGCGCCGGAATCTCGATCTCGCGGGGGCGCACGCGACGGTCATCAAGGAAATGGCCGGTGCGCCCGAGCGGCGGATCCGCCGCCTGGCCCTCGAACTGCGCCTTCCCGCCGAGATCGGAGAAACAGACCGCGCATTTCTCCAGAAGGCGGCCGGGACCTGTCCGGTCCTGAAAAGCCTGCACCCGGACATCGAAACGCCGATGACGTTTCACTGGACCTTGTGATCGGGGGCGCCGGCTCGGCGCGGCTCGCCTTCCTCAAGGAGCGCCGGCGGTCTCGTGCTCGCGCGACTCCTTCGTGCGCCCGCTGCCCGGGCCGCGGCGTCGAAGCCCGCGGCTCACTCGCGCCAGCGGTAGTTGAACCTCCCGTTGGGCGCGGCGTCGCCGTGGGTCAGGAAGTCCAGGATGGCGCCGGAGGGAGGCATGTTGTCGATCCACTTGAAGTCGAAGCTCGCGGTCCCGCCCAGGCCGAGCGCCGCGCGCGGCACCGCCAGGTGGACTTCGTTGCCGGCGCTGACGCGCGCCACCGCCGCTACGGGCTCCCAGGCCCAACCGCCCGCGTTGCGCTCCAGCGACGTCGTCGCCCCCGTCGAGGTCCGCCCCACGAGGAAATCGTATCCTTCCCAACCCGTCCGATGGTCGCAATCGACGTCGATGAGCAGCAGCATCCACCGGGCATCCGCCGCCGGCGTGAGCGGCGCCCGCGTGCGCGCGTAAAAATACAGATTCTCGGCGTCGCGAGCCACCTTGCAGGCGACGATGTCGTTCCGGCCCGAGCGATTGACGTAGCGCGCGCAGTCGTTGTAGCCGGGGTGGTCGCGATGGGCGGTGTCGCCGATATCGTCGCGGAACTCGGGCTCGACGTCCGCCCACTGGGCGAAGCCGCCGTCGATCCGGATCGTCGCGGGCGCGCTCGGCCGCGGCAGGGGCCGCGCGCCCTTGAAACGCCGCACGAAGGAAACCATCTGGTAGTAGTAATTGTCGCCGTGCCCGCCCCGCATGGGCTCGATGTCGCGGCTGTGCTCCTGGTCGAACTGGTCGACGAACATGACCGGAAGCCGCACCCCGCTGAACTCGGCGTGGCGCCCCGCGACCCATTCGTTCCAGCCGGTGATGAAGATGAAGCGCGGATCCTCGGCGAGCGCCCGCTCGAACTGCTCGGCGAAATTGAGGCCGCGCAGAACGGCGCCGGGCGCCGGGTCCGTCGCGCCGCCGCGGAAGCTCCGTCCGCGCGCCCCAGGCTCGCTCATCGAACCGAGGCGCCCGCCCACGGCGTTCTGCGCGACGCCCACCGCCATCTGCTCCTTCTCGCCCCGCGCGTTCCTGAAAACGTGCTGCGGATAGACCTCCAGCCAGCTCCACATGTCAGGCTCCGTCGGCCCCTGGAAATAATCGGGCTGCGGCTTCCTGAAGGTGAAGAACTCCCGCAGCCGCCGCGCGCGCTCATCGGCGATGCGAAGGGCGAGGGTGCGGTCGCCCGGCACGGCCGCGCCCCCGGCGAAGGCCTGCCCGCCCGGCAGGACATCGCCCGTGTGGCTCCACCACCCCACCTTGCCGCGGCCCGCGGACATTTCCAGGTAGTACGTCCCCGCGGGAAGCGGCGGATCGAACTCGAGGCTGAGCCACGCATTGTCCTGAACGTTCTCGAAACGCCGCTCCGCGAGGATCGCGCCCCGCGGCCCGTCCCGGCGCAGCGCCAGCGTGAAGGCGCCCTCCGTCGTCCGCCAGGTGGGAAAGCATCCGCCCGCCGCGTCGAAGGGGGCTTCGGCGGCGAAGGACTGGCCCAGCGTTCCGCCCGCGGGCAATTCCACGGCGCGGTCTTGTTTGTCGTTGCCCGCGCGGGCGCCGATGAGCCGCGGGTCCGCCAGAATGAGCGGCTTGCCTTCCCACCGGAACCAGAGCTCGGGGTGGATGCCGGGCTCGTAGAGCTCGCGGAAGAGCTCGTCCACCACCCGGCGCGGATCCCAGAAGGGGCATAGGAACGCGACCTGCGGCGTGCGGTTGCCGTCGCGCCGCGCCTCGGCGAACACCCGCAGGAGCGCCAGGTACTGGCGCCGGTACGTGAACTGGTTGGTCACATCGAAGATCACCGCGTCGATGCCGGCATCGGCCAGCATCCGCGCGTGCGCGCGCAGGACGTAGGGATCGTCCGTGAGATAGTAGCCGAAAATCGATTCGCCCCAGTGGTGGGCGGCGTGGAGCGGCCCCCAGAGCGGGCTGGACGGCTTCCCGAGCGCCTCGGGATCCTGCCCCAGGATTCGGGTCACGTCATGGGGGCCGCCCGCGACATGCGCGCCGAGCCAGAGGAAGTAGAAAATACCGACGAACCGATCCGGCCGGGGCGGCCCGACCTCGGGCGCCGTGGGGACGCGGCGGCCCAGGGCATCGGTGGCGCCCCAGGTGTCGCTGAGCGTGTCCCACAACGGCGTCTCGCCGGCCGCGGCGGACAGGGCGACAAGCGCCGCGAGGGCGCACACGCCGCTTCGTCGCATGCATCGCTTCCGCAAGATCACCCCCCCGCGGCGCCCGCATCCGCGCCGCGCGCCGCCCGCCACGCGCGCAGATCCTCCCGGGCGCGCCGCTCGATCGCCTCCGAGCGGCGGCGCTTCTCCTCGAACCGGGCGTACTTCTCCCGGTCCTCTTCCGACCAGACGTTGGCCTCCAGATAGTCGCCGCAGTACGGCACCGCGAGGTCGATCCAGCAGGCGATCGTCCGGAGCTCCGCGGCGGAAAGGCGGACGCCGCGGTGGCCGTTCTCCAGCATCCGCATGAGCGGACTGGCGACCGCGCCGGTCGAACACGGGGCGAGCCGCGGCGGCGCAGACTGCGCGCTCACCCACCTGACGAGGCGCCCCTCGGGATCGCCGGCGAGCGCGGGCGGGCAGCCGTCTAGACTGAGAGGCCGCGATGCCGTCAAGGCGAGGTAGGCGTCGCTCCAGGCGCGTCCGGAGATCTCCTCGGCGGTCGTCTCACCGCGCAGACTGAAGGCCTCCGTGACGGCCGGCGCCTCCGGACCGGCCGGTTCGGCGAGGCTCGACGGCTCCGCCGCGGGCCGCTCGCCGCGCCGTGTGTGGCACGCGATGCAATGCCGGTCGAGGATGGGCTGAACGTCCCGAATGAAGCTGAATCCCCGCGGCGGGTCATGCGGGGGGCGCAGCGTTTCCGGCCCGGCGCGCAGCGCCATGGGAACCGGCCCGACGCAGGGCGGCACGCTCTTCTCCTCGTGGCATCCCGCGCAGGAGACCACCTCGCCGGGCTGAAGCGTCGCCCAGCTCCGCATTGTCTGGAGCGCGTACCCGCGCGCATCGAGCACCTGGAAATAGACGGGCGTTCGGGCGGGAACGCGGAACCACGCGGAGCCATCCCTGCGGACGGTCGCCTCCCCAAGCACGCGTTTGACATCCCACGCGCCGTTGCCGATCGAGATCGGCGTGCTGGCTTGGGCGTCGCCCCCCGGCCCCAAGCTGAAGTTAGTGCGGACGCCCGCGGCCCGGTACTCGAGCGCCACGACCCTCAGCTTCTTGACGGCCCCGCGTGGAACGCCGGCGAGCCCAGGACCCGCGTGGACGTCCTGGAGGAGGAACATCCCGTCCGCCTCGCCGTGATCGGCGACGCTCGGAAGGGCCGGCGGCCGCGGCCGCGGGGCGAGCGGCAGCGGTTGGTTGCAGGAGATCGCCGGGTCGGCGGCGAGGAGCTCCCGCCGTCCATCCGCGACCACCAGGTAGATGCTGAAGCGCGGCGAGCCGCGCGCCCGGCCGAGCGGGCTCATCGCGGCCAGGAACATGTCCTCGGCCAACGGGTACGGGTACTGGAACAGCTCGCCGTCCTGGCCGTAGATGTCCGCGCGCTCCGCGGGCGTTTCCCGGACGGGCGCGATGAGCAGGACGCCCGCGTTCTCCTCGGTCCCGCGGCCGGGGTCGACGAGCGCCAGCTTCCCCATCTGCAGCGTGTGGTGGCCCGAGGCGATGGCGACGACCTTCGTCGTCCCCGGGATTCCGCGCGCATGCAGAAGCGACGTGGGAAACCACGAGTTGTTGCCGTAAAAGGCCGCCTGGCCGCTCCCGTCCGGGCGCATGACGAAGAGACCCTGGACGAAAATCTGCCCCCGGTCGTTGTAATCCCAACGGGTGTAGAGCACGCGGCCGTCGGGAAGCAGCGCGGGGAAGTTGTCGTGGACTTGGTCGAACGCGAGACGGCGGAGAAACCGGCCGTCGCGGGCGCACGTGTAGAGATTCGAGACCTCGGTCCACCAGCAGTCCACGGTCTGCACCGGCCGCGTCGAGTTGAAGATGACGTCCCCGGCGGGGGTGTACATCCCCTCGTAGTCGGCGAAGCCGAGTCCCGCCGTGATCTGGACCACCGCACCGGTCTCGACGTCCAGCTCGTACAAGTGGTAGTCATCCCCGCGGTCGGACTTCTTCCACGCGAACAGGACCCGGCGGCCGTCGAAATCGACATCGGGATCGCGGAACGAGCCTTCCTCCGTGGCGAGCAGCGTACGCACATCGCCGCGCGTTCCTCGCATTTGGAGCAGGCAGAGGCTCGCGCCGGGCTCGAAATGGCGTTCGTCTTGGGCATCGGACTGGCCTTCCGTGTAGGCGTAGTGCGATCCGCCGAGGTTCGCGTGTTTCATGAAGATCAGCCTGGGCGCCTTCTCCAGGAGAAACGCGAGCCGCAGGCCGCGCCGCGCTTCGGCCGCCCGCGCGTAGAGATCGAGAGCCGCGGGCGTTTCATCCGGCTCCCCGCGGGGCAGCGTTTCGAGCTCCCGCCGGAGCGTGCCGCCGGCCGGCCCGAGTTCGGCAATCGCGCGGGATGCGCATTCTCTGAGCCGCCGTCCCGCGTCCGGGCCGACCAAATCCCGCAGGAACTCGGGGCCGCCGTCCTGGAGCGCCCAATCGCACTCGACTGGAAACTCGACCTCGAGGCTCGTCCAGTGCGCATCGCGCGGCTCGAGCCCATCGTCCGATTCCGTCGTGGTCGCGCGGATGCGAAGCAGCGCCGCGGACCAGCCCTTTCGCAGCGCCGCAGCCTCGCCATCGCCGGCGGACACCGCCGCCGGTCCGAACAGCATCCCGGCGCACCCGAGAAGGACGCGCGCCGGCAAGCCGCCCGCGCGAAACCGCGGCCGCCGCGCCAGGCGCCGAACGGCCGCGCACGGAGTGCAGCGCATGCGATGCATCGCTTCTCCTTGTGTCTATCGGGGACGGCTTGCAGCGTTTCAGCCCAAACGATATAGTACCATGTTGTGAGCGACCGGGACGGGGCGACCCCATGCAAAGCCAGGCGGGAGAAGCGCGCGGCGACGCGCGCTCCGGCCGGGGTTGCGCCGCTCGAACGGCGGGCTCGGTGACCTGAGTCGCCCACCGCCGGCCGAGGCGCGAAGAACCCGCTGTCGGAGCGTGTCCGACCGCGGGTTTTTTGTCGTCCCCGGCCCGCGAGGGACGCGGCGCGCGTCCCGAAAGGAGATCGCATGGTGCAGCGCATCAACGTCGCCGTGATCGGCGCCACCGGGATGGTGGGCCAGAACTACATTCGCCTGCTGGCGAACCACCCGTGGTTCGAGGTGGCGTACGTCGCGGCCTCGCCCCAGTCGGCGGGCAAGCCCTACGCCGAGGCGGTCGCCGGCCGCTGGCACATGCCCAGCGACTTGCCCGAGCCGGTGCGCAAGCTCGTCGTCGGCGACGCGAACGATGTGGAGGCCGCCCGCGGCAAGTGCGCCCTCGTCTTCTCGGCCGTGTCGTTGGAAAAGCAGGCCACCGCGGCCCTGGAGTGCGCCTACGCCGCCGCCGGGCTTCCCGTGGTCTCCAACAACTCGGCCCACCGATTCACGCCCGACGTCCCCATGATCATCCCCGAGATCAACCCGGGGCACCTCGACGTCATCGCCGCCCAGCGCAAGGCCCGCGGTTGGACCACCGGCTGCATCGTCGTCAAGTCAAACTGCAGCATCCAGAGCTACATGACGCCGGTTTGGGCGCTCTGGCAGGCGGGCTACAAGCCGCGCACGCTGGTCGTCGCCACGCTGCAGGCGCTCTCCGGCGCCGGCCACCCGGGCGTGCCGTCGTTGGACATCGAGGGCAACGTCGTCCCCCTCATCAAGAACGAGGAGGAGAAGACCGAGAACGAGCCCCTCAAGATCTTCGGGCGCGTCGAGAACGGCGTGATCGTGAAGGACGGCTCCATCGCCATCTCGGCCCACTGCAACCGCGTGCCCGTCGTCGACGGCCACACGGCCTGCGTGAGCCTCAAATTCGCCGATCGCGCGCCGGCGCTGGCTGAGATCATCGCCATCTGGCGCGCGTTCAAGGCCGCGCCCCAGGAACTCGCGCTGCCCATGGCGCCGGAGCGGCCGATCATCTACCGCGACGAACCCGACCGCCCGCAGCCCCGCAAGGACCGCGACGCCGACAAGGCCATGGCCGTCACCGTGGGCCGCCTGCGCAAGTGCAACGTCTTCGATATCAGGTTCGCGGGGCTGCACCACAACACCGTGCGCGGCGCCGCCGGCGGCGCGATCCTCACCGCGGAGCTCATGCGAGCGCGCAAGCTCATCTGACGCGGGCGCGGCGCGCGGGGGCGCGCCCCCTCCGGACGGCGCCGTGAAAGGAGGCTGACATGCGGAACGTCCTGGGCATCCCGGCGGCCTTTCTGTGCGCGGCGGCGTGCGCCGCGCCGAACGACAAGACAACCGCCGTGGTGGAGGGCGGATACGGGGCCATCGCCAACGCGCATCTGGCGATCAAGATCGGCCTGGAGGCGGAGCGCGCCCGCACTCTCGCCATCACGAACCGCCGCACGGGCGAGGAAATCCTCCCGGGGGGCGAGGATTTCGTCCTCGCCTTCGCCGACGGCACGGAGCTCGGGGCCGGCGCGTTCCGCGTCGAGCGCGCCGCGGCCGAGGAATGCGACGGCGGCGCGCGACTCGTCGTCGACCTGAGGGCCGGGGGCGTCGCCGTGCGCATGATCACCGAACTCGGCCGCTCGGCATGGTGGGCGACGCGCCGCATGGAGATTCAGGGCCCCCCGGGGCGCCTCGCGCGCATCAGTTTCGGTCCGTGGCGCGTTGAGGGCGCCCGCGGGCCGGCCGGCCCCGGGAATACGGTGGCGACACTCGGCTATCCTTCCGGCTGCGGCCAAGCGGTCTTCGTCAAGGACATGTTCCTCGCCGTGGCGCACCCCGCCGCCGAGAACTTCGCCCGCGACGGCGCGGTCGCGTGCGGTCTGCCGGCGTACGATGACCTGGGCCCCGGAAAAAAGGCAACCAGCCGCGAATTCCTTATCGGCGCCGGCGAAGCCGGCGATGCCCGCCGGGCGTTCCTGAAATGCATCCAGGCGCGGCGGCGGACGCCGCAGCGGATGATCTTTCTGGTCAACGACTGGTACTGGAAGGATAAGAGCAATCCGCGGGCCGCGCTCGAGGCGCTCGCGGCGGTCAAACGAGAGACACGCCTTCCCGTCGACTCGTTCACTCTCGATGACGGTTGGGACTTCGACTGGGATTCGGAAACGGGGCTCTGGGGACGCCTCAACCGGCGGCGTTTTCCGGGAGGCTGGGAGGCGCTTCGCGCCGCGGGGGCCCCCGCGGGCATCGCCGTGTCGCTGTGGTTCGGGCCCATCGGCGGCTACAGGTACCGCCCGATGCGCGTCGAATTCGCCCGTTCGTTGAGCTGGGAGATCAACGGCGACAAGCTCTGCTTGGCGGGTGTGCGCTACAAGCGGCACGTAATCGAGAGCTTCGCCCGCTGGGCGGCGCGCGGCATGGATTACATCAAGGTCGACGGCTTCTGGCCCAATTGCGGCCGGCCCGACCACGGCCACGCAACCGGGGCCGGCGGCGCCGTCGCCCAGATGGATGCCCTCGCCGAGGTCTTCGCCGCCTGGCGCGCCGCGCGTCCCGATCTGGCCATCGGCTACACGACGGGCTCGAATCCCTCGCCTTTCTGGCTCGAGCACGCGGACTACGTGTGGCGCGGCGGCGCCGACGACAGCCACGCGGGCGCGGGCGACCCCTTCGACCGCCACACGACGTTTCTGGACCTTTGCCTGCAGGCCCACCGCGGAACGGACATGCCGATGTCCGCCTTCGTGACCTTCGACATCGTCCAACACCGCATCGCGGGCAACAGCGATGCGGTGTTCGAACGCGGCTTCTGGTGGCTCGCGGCGCGGACCTCGCTTCACCACGACTGGTACGTCCAAGCGAGCGATCTGACGCCCGGCCAGTGGGCGCTGCTCGGGCGGGCGAGCCGCTGGGCAAAGGCGCACGCGCGCGAGTTCGCCCTGAGTCGCATGGTGGGCGGCGACCCCGGCGCGGGCGCGATCTACGGCTTCGCGGCCTGGGACGGCGGGGCGGGGACGTTCGCCCTCAGGAATCCGAGCGCCGAGCCCAAGCGCTTCGAAGCCGCGCTGGCCGATCTCCTCGAACTGCCCCGCGCGGACCGCGGGCGGCGTTTTCTGGCAAAAGGGGTCTTCGGCGCCACGCAGGCCCTCGAGGGCGCGCACGCGGGAAGCGATGTCCTGCGCCTCGAGCTCGATCCTTTCCAAATCGCGATCCTCGAGGTGGCGCGCATGGAGGAATCCCGTCCCTGAGCCGCCGCGCCGGCGGGCGCGCGGCGCCGCGCCATGTTTCTGCTTGCACTCCGGCTCGATGTGTGCTCTGATGAAGGCACGTTCAGTCCGGGAGGTTAAGCGCGCCCGTGCATGCTGGCGGCAACGCAGAGTACGGTCGCGCGGCCGGAAAGGAGGTTGTGCCTATGCGGGCCGAATCTTCGGGGTTGCTCCGGGCGTGCCTTTCCCTGTGTCTGGCGGGAATCGCCGGAGCCGCCACAACGCCGATCGAATTCCTGCCCTTGTCCAACGAAGCCAGCCCGCGGGCCGGCACGGGGCTCGGATCGAGCCGGCTCCTCAAGACGCTCGCCGCGAAGCCCTCGGGCGCCTGGAAGCTGCCGAAGCTGAGCCCGCAGGCGCTTTACGCGCTGGTCGACATCGGCTCGGTTTCGCGCCTGATGGTGATCGATTCCACCACCGGCGGCGGGTTCGACCGCCTCTACTTCGATGACAACGCCGACAAGATCCTGAGAGAGCCGCCCCGCGAGGGCAAGACGAGCGGCGGCACCTCCGTGTTTCCCGCCATCGAATGCAAGATCAAGCTCGGCAGCAAGCTCATGCCGTACTGCTTTCGCATCGAGGTCGAGGATCTGCGCCAAGCCCGCGGCCAGTTCGTGGCGCACAACGTCTTCATTCACGTCGTGAGCGCCTGCTGCTGGTCGGGCATTGCGGAGGTCGCCGGCGAGAAGCGCCGCGTGTTTCTCTCGGACGCCAACGTCAACGGCTTCTTCGGCGACAAGCCGGGGAAGGTCCGCGTGATGGTCAAGGATTCATCCCAACTCATCGCCGACCGGCTGTTCATGGCGCCAGAGGACAAGAAGCTGCCGACGGATGCGGGTTGGATTCTCGGCGACATCCTGGTCATCGAGGACGGCTGCTACAAGTTCAACGCGGACCTCGTCAGGGGCGAGATGGCGCTGAGCGCCTCCACGGTCGCGACCGGTCCGGTGGAGGTTCCGACGGGGATCGATCGCCTGAGCCTCTCCGACGAGCGCGGGCAGACCTGGATCATGGTCGCGTCGCCCAGCGAGAAGACCCGCCTGCCCCTCGGGAAGTGGCGCCTGGTCGACTACGAGATCACACGCTCGGAAAGCGGCTACATCTGGTCCGTGCACGGGACGCCGCCGCCCGGCGAATCCATCCTCTACGTGGGCAAAAAGGAGCGGTCGCTCGCTCTGGGCGAGCCGCTCCAACCGACCATCGACGCGCGCAAGTCCGGCCCGAGCGCGCTCCTAATGATGTTCAAGATGCTCGGCGTGGGCAAGGAAGACGCGACGATCAGTTGCGTCAGCCTGAGCACCGGCGTGCGTTCCCGCCCCGGTGCGCCCAAGTACCGCATCGAGGACGACAAAGGGGAGGTCCTCGCCGAGGGCGTCTTCCAGTATGGGTGAGGCGGGACATGTTCGGCTACATGGAGTAGCCCCCAGAACATGAAAGGCAAGACCGTGACTCTGATCTGCACCGCCGACGCCGGCCCCTTCAAGACGGAATCGACGCAGCAGAAGATCAAGTTCTAAGCGACGGGCGTTTTTCGACGCGGGCGGAGCCGCGGCAACCCGGGAGGCTGCCGCGGCTCCGCCGCCTTTCCGAGGGGCGCGGACCGGGGAACGCGCTACACCACCAGGAACACCTTGTCGCCGACCCGGACATGGTCCGTGACGGCGATGCCCACGGCGTCGCCGGCTTTGGCCGCGGCGATCTGTTGGTGCTCGATCTGCATGGACGCGACTTTCTCGACCAGGTCGGTCGTGTGCCCCTTGAAGCGAACGGTGTTTCCCACCGCCAGGGGCGCCGCGAGCTTGATCGCCGCGACCTTGGCCTTGCCGAAGTAGTGGGTGACGACGCCGATTTCCCTTTCTTCCGCCATGGCAGCCTCCTTTCCTTCGCCGCGGCCTTCGCCCGTGCCGGCGGGTTGCTGCTGCGAGGATGGGTGGGATGGCACGCGGCGCCGTCATGGTAGCCGGGCGCCGGCGGCGGGTCAATCTCCCGCCCGCGCCGACTCTCCGCGGTCTTTCACGCCCGCGCCCACGGAAGGCATCGGCGCGTGCTTGTCAGCCCGGCCGTACTTCGCTACACTCTTTCTCAGGTCCGCGCTTCTTTGAGACGCTGTCTCCCGCGGCGCGCGCGCCGCCCGGAGCGCGGTTTATCGTCAACGAGGACCGGATCCCGTTCAAGAAAGGAACTCTCATGTGTGAACAGTGCACGCGGCGGCAGTTCATTGGCACCGGAGCGGCGGCCGGCGGCTTCATGCTCGCGGGCGCGGCCTGGGCGCATGCGTGGGTTGCGGACACTCCGCCCAAGCCCATGAAGAAGGCGCGGATCTGCGTCATTTTCAGCGGTCCTCCCGGACCCGAGGACCGCGGCTGGAACGCCGACCCGAAGCAAAAGGCGGCCATGCGCGCGCGGCTGGAGGAGGCCGAGAAGAAGCTCGGGAACGTGGAGCTGCTCATCGGCGATTCGAACAGCAGCGCCCAGACCGCGGCGCTGCTGGCCCAGGCGGGTCCTGACGCGCCGGTCCTGGCCATCAACCTCAACTGCTTCTCCCTGACGCAGCTAGTCCATCCGATTCTCGAAGGGAACCATCCCATGGTGGTTTTCTCCCTTCCGGCCAGCGGACACGACTGGATGTACCCCCACCGCTGGCAGCGCCGCGGCCACCCGGTCACGCTCTTTCCCACCAACGACTACAACGAACTGGAGCGGGCGCTCCGCCTGCTCAGAACCGTGGCGCTGATGCGGCAGACGCGGATCGTCCTCTTCCCTCCCGCGCGGGGCACGGCGCGGGCGCAGTCCCCCGACGAGATCAAGCAGCGTCTGGGCGCCGATGTGGTCGCCGTGGACGAGAAGACCTTCGACGACCTGATCTCCTCCGCCGATGACGGCGAGGTGCGCGCCGAGGCCGCGCGCTGGTCGTCGGGCGCCAAGGCGATCGTCGAGCCCAATCAGGACGACATCGTCAAGGCCGCGCGCATCAGCGTGGCGCTCCAGAACCTGATGCGGCAGCAGCATTCCCAGGGGCTCGCCATCGGCACCTGCATGGGCTGGCTGGCGAAGGGGTTCCCCTGCCTGGGCTTCACGCGCCTGCGCGATGCCGGCATCCCGGCGGCCTGCGAGGGCGACATGGACTCGCTCCTGACCATGCTGCTCTTCCAGTACGCCATCGATCGTCCCGGGTTCCAAGGCAACGCGACCTTCGACACTTCCCGCAACGTTCTGTGGACCGCCCATTGCACGGCGCCGCTCATGATGGACGGCCCGAACGGGAAGCCGGCGCCGTATCTCCTCCGCGGGCATTCCGAGGTGGGCGGCAGCGGCTGCGTTCCCGAGGTCCAGTACCGCTTGGGCGAGACCGTGACGCGCACCAAGCTGGTCAACCTCGACACCATGCTGGCCTCGACCGGCAAGATCGTCGAGGTTCCCGAGCGCTCGGTCAGGGCCTGCCGCACGCAGATCGTCACCGAGGTGCGCGACGCCGCGGCGATGGCCGCCAACTGGAGCAGCGTTCTGGACACCGAGGACGCCATGACCTTGCTCCACAGGGTCGTCGTGTACGGCAACCACATGGACAGCCTGCGCCACCTCGGACGGTTGATGCGCTTCAACGTCGTGGAGGAAGGCTGAGATCGGCCCGTCCGCGGGCGCGGCGGCGTTCGCGCCCCGCGCGCGGATCCGCAAGGCGGAATCCCGGGGCGGTCACCGCCTTCCCGGCGGGGAGGCGGCGGCCGCCCCGGGGCTCACCGCGATCTCCACGGCCGCATCGCCTCGGAGGCGCAGCGCGGCCCACGCTCCGTCCGCACCGGTTTGGACCGCTCCGGCGAGGGCTTCCGCCCCTGTCGGCCCTTTCGCCGTGACGCGTTCCAGGGTCCGTCCCCGCAGCCCCGTGACGAGTACGTGGTATTCCTCCCGGACGCAACCCTGGATCCTGAACCCCGCGGCGCCCTCGCCATCGCGGCGATCGACGATCGCGCCCGGCGCGTGAACGAGCACGCCGCTCTTGCGGAAGCTCGCCAGGTCGTACGCCGCCGCCTGCCCGTACAGGCGCAGCGCGCAGGCCTGGACCGTCGCGGGATTGATCGCCGGATCGTTCCGGCCGCCGGTGCGCAGCGTAAAGGAATCCGGCAGCAATCCGCGCCGCTGCGCGTCGCCGTCCAACGGGACGGTCTGCTGGACTCCCGAGGCGGCAATGCCGTCGGCAAGCCGTCGCCACGGCCCGCCCGGATCGTGCGGCGCGAGCCGGTACAGCGCGTCGGCATACACCAGGCCGCACCACTGAACCGGCAGGCCGAACCAGATCGGCGCCCGCCAATTCGTCGCGCCTAGGACGGCGATGGTCGCGTACCTGCCTCCCGCCACGCCCGTCGGGTCGCGCAGGTAGACGAACGGGACGCCGGTCCACGCCCAGCGGCGCGCCGATTCCAGCCAACGGGCTTCTCCCGACAGCTCGTACCCCAGCGTATACGCCCGCACGAGGTGGGCCGAGGCCAGGATATCGGGCGTGTGAAGCGGACACTCCCACGTCTGCGCGCCGCGGGGCACGCCGTGCTCGAACTTGTCCATGGCCCGCAGCGCGCGCAGCCCTTCCTCCAGGAGCGGCGGATCGCCGCTGAAGGCCGCCGCCTCCAGGAGCGTCCGCACGACCTGCGCCGTCAAGCCGTTGGCCTCGGGAGCGAAGTGCGTCCTGCCGTAGTCGACGGCGCCGGCCTTATAGCGCACGGAGCCGTCCGGCTCGAAGCGCCGCAGCAGCGCGTACCCGTGATCACGGGCCGCCCGCACCGCCTCGGCGACATGCCCGTAAAGCAGCGGCGCCGCGGGGCAGTGCACGTGCCCCACCGCCGCGTGGTAGTCCGCCGGCGCCTCCGCCAGCGCTCCCGCCGCGGCCTCGCGCAGGCGCGCGGCCAGGGCGGCATCGCCTTCCCGCGCCGCCAGCCAGTCCAGCCAGAGGGCCGCATCGGCCGCGGGCTGGGGCGGGAAACCGCCGGGAAAGGCGTGGCGATAGCGGTTGCCGGCGCGAATGTCCGAATCCAACCAGCCGGTCGCCGCCAGCCGCACATAGCCCGCCAGGTCCGGCCTCGCGTCGGGGACGGGCGGCAGGCCCCGCAGCGCGACCCAACGCTCGATCGCGGGCACGACGCTCCGGCCCGTGCCGCCCAGCAGCACGGCCTTCAGCGTCGTCTCCTCGCCCGCGCGCAGCAGTTGCCCCGAATAGGGCAACAGGCCGCCCTCCGGGCGCACATCCTCGCCGTCGGCGTGGGGCAGGAGCAGACCCATCACATGGCCGCCGGCTTTCAACACCCGGTCGGGCGAGTCGAAGAGCGCCGCGAACCTCTCCGGCTCTTCCCACGCCAGGGCGACCCACCGCCCTTCGTGGAGGAGGGCCATGAGCGGCATGGTCACCATGAGCGAGTCGGGAACCTGACGCTGCGACCGCGGGCCGATCACATCCGCCTCGGAACTGGAGGGCTCGTTCGCGTCCAGGTATTCCACGCCGGCGAAGAGCGCCTGCGTCTTGGCCGTTCCGTACGTCCCCGCGCCCGGGCAGAGGACGAGCAAGGGCACGAAGAGCGCCGCGCGGTCGCGATCCGTCCGCACCCGCGTGAGCACCTCGATGGCCCCCGCGGCCCGCGGGTGGGGCGCGAACCGCTGCGCGATCGTCCAGGTGGCTCCGTCGGGGTCGCGCACTTCGGCACGCGTCGTCAAGACGCCCTCCTCCGCCTCCACCGTCGTCGTGCCCGCCGCGCGCACATCCACCCATCGCGTCGCGCCCCCGTCCTCGTAGCCCAGAAGCGGTCGGTTCCAGCCGATGGCCATCTCGCGGCCGTCCACGCTCAGCGCGAACTCGCCCCAACCTTTCCCGTGGCGCAGACACAGATCGGCGCTCCGCACCTCGAGCGCCCCCGCGCCGAGCCGCGGCGCTTCCGGCTTGGGCCACGCGGGCGCCCTCGGCGCCACCCGCGCCTCGCACCGCAAGCTCGCCAATACGCACACGCCGCCGCTTCCCGGCGGGTCGAAGCGCAGCCGCGTGCGCCCATCGAGCGCCGGCAGCGGCACGCGCGCTTCATGCCAAATCCCGGCGGGCACCGCGAACCGCACCGAGGCTTCCTCGCGCGGCCAGGCCGTGTAGTGGAACACCTGCGCCGTGCCGCCCTGCTCGCTCTTGAGGCGGACGATCAGCCACAAGGGCACGCCGCGGGGATAATCGCGGGCCGGACCCGCGATGTACGGGTCGCCGCCCGTGATCGCGATGGCCAGCCCCTCGGCGGTGCCCTCAAGCGGCCCCACATCGTGCAGGCCTTCCCATCCCTCGCGGCCCGCCGCCGTCGTCAAGTCAAACGCCGGCAGCGGCGGAGCGGCGTCGCCCGCGAGTAAAATCAAGGCCGACAGGCCGGCGCTTATCATGAGCGGAGCCTCCTGAAACGGCGGCGCGCCGGGTCCGGCGCCGGGCGGCAAGGCGCCTTACCGGGAGTCCGGACTCCCCGCCGCGGATCTGCCGATTCCCAGCTTCTCCTCCATCTCCTCCAGGGGCACCCCCTTGGTCTCCGGGACCATCAGCTTCACCCACAGAAGCTGCAGAACCATCATGAAGGAGAAGAACGCGAAGATGAACCCCGGCGGGAACGCCTCGATCACCTTGGGGAAAACCAGGGTGAGCAAGGCCGCGAACATCCAGTGCGTGAAGCTCCCGAGCGCCTGGCCCGCGGCGCGGTTTCGGTTGGGAAAGATCTCGCTGATGAAAACCCAGATCACGGCGCCTTGCCCCACCGCATGGGCGGCGATAAAGGCGAAGATGCAGAAAAGCACCATCGCGCCGCCGGCGCCCGCCAGCCGCGAGGCTTCCTTGAGGGCCTCCTCGGCGATCGCTTTCACGGCGGCCGGTTCCGCGCCCTCCGGGATCGCCACGGGCCGGCCCGGGTACTGGGCGCGCGAGGAGGCCGCCACCAGCGCGCGCTCGGCCTCGCGGCATTTCCCCGCGGCGGCGCCGCGATCCTTCGCCGTCTCGAGCTGCTCATGGAGTCCCTTCACGGCGATGGCCTTGGAGGCCACATCGAACTGCGGAGCGAAGGCGAAGAAGGCCCAGGCACAGAGGCCGAGGGAGGCGATGTAGCCGAACGATCCGATGAAGAGCAGGGTGCGCCGCCCGAGCCGGTCGATCAGATACAGGCCGACGAAGGTGAACACGAGGTTGGTGGCCCCGATCCCCACGGACTGAAGCAGCGCGGCGCTGCGATCCAACCCGGTGAGGGAGAAGATCCGAGGCGCGAAGTAAAGGACCGCGTTGATCCCCGAAAGCTGGTTGAAGAAAGCGATCAGAAAGGCCAGGGCGATGGGCACCCGGAGCCGAGCCGTCCAGAACCGCGCGGCGCCGGCCGTGTCCTTGACGCCGGCGGCGATCTCGTCCGCCGTGGCCTCGATCTCGGCCGCGGAGGCCTTCGGGTTGATGCGCCGGAAGACGGCGATGCCCCCCGAGCGATCGCCGCGGTGCGCGATGAGCCAGCGCGGGCTCTCCGGTATCCCGAAACACAGGAGCGTGTAGATCAAGGCGGGAAAGGCTTCCACGCCCAGCATCCACCGCCACGCGTTCTCGCCCACGCCGCCCAGCAGCGCGTTGGAGATGAACGCAACGAGGATGCCGAAGACGATGTTGAACTGGAACATCCCCGCCAGGCGGCCCCGGAGCCCGGCCGGGGCGATCTCCGCGATGTAAAGCGGCGCCGCCACGGTGGAGATGCCGACGCCGAGTCCGCCGATGAAGCGCGCGAACATGAAGGAGTAGACCTCGGGGGCGTAGGCCGAGGCGACGGCGGAGACGAAGTAAAGGACGCCGATGAAAAGCAGCGTTTTCTTGCGGCCGATGCGCTCCGTGGGCCAGCCGCCGAGCAGGGCGCCGAGAACGGTGCCCCAGAGCGCCATGCTGACCGCAACGCCGTGAACTCCGGCACCCAAGTTCCACAGATCCTTAATGGTTTCTTCCGCGCCGGAGATGACCACCGTGTCGAAGCCGAAAAGAAATCCGGCCAGGGCCGAAGTGAGGCACCAGAAAAACAGATGTGGATTCACCGCCGCACCTTTCTCGTTCGCGCCAGGCGCGCCGCCAATGATAGAGACTGCGCCCCCTCAGGGCAACCGGCCGCGCCGGCGCCCTCACTTCACGTCGAAAAGATACCTGCCGCTGGCCAGCTCGAGCACGATCTCGGAGGCAGTCGCCCGCACCACCGTCACGCCCGCGGCCTGCTCCAGCGGCGCGCCGCTTTCCGTGATCTTGTCGCCGCCCGGCGCAATGAACACGGCCGTCGTGTTGGGCGGCACGGTGACGGCGAAGCTTTTCGTCCCACCCTCGATTCTCCATTCGCTCACGATGGTCCCGTAGAGCGACTCGTAGCGCGACCGCGCCCATGGGAGCCCCGCGACCAGGCCCGGCTTCACGATGAAGCGCTTGAATCCCGGCGTTTCGGGATCGACCTTGATGCCGCCGAGCCCGTCGATGAACCAGGCGCCGATCCACAGGTACGAGCTGTGAAGCAGCGACAGGTCGCCGCCTTCCCAGGACTCCCACAGCGTCGTCGCGCCCCTCCTGAGCATGTCGCCGAAGCTCGGGTAGTCCTCCTTGGTGGCCATGGCGTGCACCAGGTCGTCGCGGCCGGCCGCCCGCAGGGTCTTCATGAGGAAGGCCCCGCCCGTGATGCCCGCGTGAAAGTGCCCCTTGCGCGCCACGAGGATCTCGTCCTCCAGACCCTTCCACACCGCGGCGCGCTCCTCTTCCGGCGGCAGGCCGACGAGGAGCGCCATGGCGCGGTAGGCCTGGAAGCCGTTGACGTAGCTCTTCGCCTCGGGAAGGTAGAACCTCCGCTGGATCGCCTCGCGGACCTGGGTGGCGCGCGCCCGGTAGCCCTCGGCCTCCGCCCGCCGCCCCAGGACGTCGGCGGCGCGCGCCGCCGTGGTCAGGTTGTAGACCCAGTAGCAGTTGTTGAAGAAGAGCGTTTCCTCGGTGTCGCCGTTGACGCCCTCGGCGCCGGGCCAGAGCCAGTCGCCGAGGAAATCCCACTCGCCGCCCCACCTGGCCAGCAGGTCCCCGCGGGCCTTCGTTTCGAGGAAGGCCAGCCAGCGTGTCATGGTGTGAAAATTGTCCCGGAGGATGCGCGTGTCGCCGTAGCGCTCGTAGACCAGCCAGGGGAGAGTGATGCAGAACCCGCTCCACGCCGGGCCGCCCCCGCCCCAGCGCGTCGGCGCGGTGTAGGGCAGGTTGCCGTCCGCGCCCTGGACATCGCGCCAGTCCTGCGCCCACTTGGTGTAGAAGGCTCCCAGATCGTAGTTGCAGAGCCCCGTCTCCGTGGTGGCGTGCCCGTCGCCGCCGTAACCCATGCGCTCGCGCTGCGGGCAGTCCACCACGTACCCGCCGAGGCTCAGGTTCTCGAAGGTCCAGAGCGTCGTCTCGTAGATGCGGTTCAGAAGGGCGTCGGCGCATTCGAAATGTCCGGCGCGCGCGTAGTCGCTCCGCACCAGCCACCCGCGGATGGCGCCCGGCGCGGGCTTCTTCTCCAGGCCGAGAATCCGCACCCAGCGCCCAACGGCGTAATTGAAGCGGTTCTTGAACACGGCCTTCCCCGACGGGCCGAGGATGCAGACGCTGCGGAGGTTGTGCGTGATGGGCTTGCGCGGATCCTCGGAGAACCGCAGCGTGATCTCGGCGTGCGGCCGGCCCTCGAGCTCGATCTGGAACCAGCCCGCGAAGTTGACGCCCATGTCGACGAGGTAGGCGCCGTTTTCGATCTCCTCGACGGCGACGGGGCGGATTTCCTTGATCAGGCGATTCGGCTCCACCATCTCCGCCGAGAGCCGCAGCGGGACCGCGTAGGCCGCGGCCTTGGCCCAGGTCGAATCGTCGTAATCGGGCGCGCACCAGTCCGGCGCATCCTCGGCGGCGTTCCAGCGCTCGCCGCCGAAGTTCATGAAGTTCCAGACGCCCAGAAGCAGGTTCGGGCTGGGACGCGCGCGCCAGGTGGCGTCGGTGGCGATGCGCGTCCGCGCCCCCGCCTCGTCCTCGATTTCGATCTGCGCCAGGACGATGGGCGTTTTCGGCCTGTCCGCCGCGGCGAAGTGCGGAAAGATGGACCACGAGACGCCCAGCCAGATTCCGATCGCGTTGGCGCCCTCGCGCAGGAGCGGCGCGATCTCGTAGGTCACGTACCGGGCGCGCACGCCGTTCTCGGCGACGCTGGGCGCGAGCACCGCGTCGCCCGCCTTTTTGCCGTTGACGTAAAGCTCGTGATACCCCACCGACGCGACGTAGGCCACGGCGCGGGCGGGAACGCGGTCCAGCGTGAACGTCTTCCGGAGCCACGGATCCGGCACATCGTTGTCGGGCGGCGCCCCCTGCCCTCCGGCAAAGCGGCGGTCCGCGCCGATCCACGCGCCGGTCCATTCGGCGGCATCGAGCAAGCCCATCGTCCAGAAGGCGGGCGCGCTCCACGCCGAGCGGGCGCCCCGCCCGTCGCGCACTTGGACCTTCCACACGCAGCGCATGCCCGACGCAAGCGGCCTGCCCTGGTACACGATGTGCGCCGACCGATCCGATGCCACCTCGCCGCTGTCCCACAGGTCGCCCTTGTCCCGCGCGCACAACTCCGGCGTGCTGGCCACGATCACGCGGTACGCCGTTTGGACCAGTCCGCGGGCGCGCGGGTTCACGGCGGCGAGCTTCCAGCTCAGGCGCGGCTCCCGCGCGTCGATGCCCAGCGGGTTCTTGAGATACTCGCAGCGCGGATCGGCGACCTCGACGGACGCGCCCGCGCCCGCCGCCGCGCCGGCGATCCCGAGAAGGATCGCCGCCGCCGAAGAAAAAATGAACCGCATGACTGGTCCTCCTCGGCCGCCGCGGTCTCGGGTGAGGCGGCCTGCTATCCAGGCATTGTCGCCGAGGAAGGAAGCCCGCGCAACGCGGGCAGCCCGCGCGGATTTCTCAGCGGCAGGCGCTCGGGCAGCCGGCGATGCGCGTGCAGCGCACGCCGAGCGCCGGACTCGGACCCTTGGCGAACAGGTAGCCGAGCAGGTGAATCACGTCGGCAATGTCGACGCGCGCGTCGGCGTTCAGATCGAGGAGCAGGCGGTTCCCGCCGTCGCCGGGGCCGGCGCCCTGGCACGGAAGCCGCGCCGGAGCGCCGCCGAACAGCGCGCGCAGCGTGCTCACGGCATCGGAGATATCGAGCCTGCCGTCCTGGTTGATGTCGCCGGGCACCTGCCAGCCGCCCTCCGTCAAGCCGCCCGGATCGTCCTCTCCGGGAGAGCCGCCGAGCCAGGCGCTTGCGCACCAGTAGGAGGGAGAATTGAGATCGCCCGGAGAGGCCGGGTCGACCGGTACGAGCGAAGCCCCCCCGCCGTCCGCCGCGGCGGGCCAGGGAGGCGCATCGCCGTAGGTGAAGTCGAAAAGCGCGTCGCCGTTCGCATCGGCCAGCACGATCCGCTCCCCGCTGTTGGACAGCTTCCCGTCGTACACGCCGAAGACCGCCTCGACGCCGGGGTAGCGGGACTGGAACGCGGCGTAGTCCGCCACCAGAAGGAGGAAGCCGCCGGGCCCCAGCACGCTCCCCTCGGGGAAGGCGAATCTGATCCCCTCGGTGAACGCGACGCCGCTCAGGTCCAGGATTTCGCCCCCGGTGTTCTTGAGCTCGATGAATTCGAAGGCGTCCCCGTCCACCGTCTCCTCGTCGAGGGGGTGGTACATGATCTCCGTGATCCGCAGGGCATCGAGGGGGCGAAAGACATGGAAGACGGCCTCGGTGATGGCGCTCCACTGGCCGCGGAGGCGGGCGCGGGCCCGCACCAGCGTCGTTTCGGCCAGCGGGATTCCCCCGCCCTCAAGCAGCGTCGCCTCCAGCGTCGCCGAGATCAGCATGTCGGAGGAATCCACTCGATGGTTCAGGCCGTGGATGGCTAGAATGTTAGCGCCCGGGCGCAGGAACTCCGCCGCGTTCTCCACCTTGATCCTCTCGGGCACCACCGCCTCGGCGTCGGGGCGGGACGCCGTCGCGCGGGAATTCCACGAGGGGAACATGGGCGCGTTGCGCATCGCCACCGCCCTCCCGTTGATATAGGCGATGAATCCATCGTCGTAGCGCATGTCCATGGCGAGCGCCGCGACGTCCGCGACGTTCTCGATCACGAACGGTACGCGAATGTACACCGACGCGTTCGTCCCGTACATCTCCTCGCGCACGGAAGTCCACAGGTAGGGCTCGTAGCCCGTCTCGAGTTCGAAACCGACGCCCATGGCGCCGGCGCGCCACTCCGAATCGTCGAAGTCGGCCCCGGTCCAGGCGGTCCCGAGCGCGCCGTCCCGGGGCACCAAGACCCGGCAGGGCGCATACTCGCCGAGGATCGTCTCGGTCAGGCCGTCCACGTACACGGCGGCGCCCGGCGCCGCGGCGCCGCCGACCAGACGCGGATCGCTGCCGTCCAGGGTGTAGTACACCGTGCCTTCGGCCGCGTTCACGCGCAGCACGAAGATCGGGTCGATCGCGCCGCCGTGCCGGCTGAACACCGGGGCCTCCACGGGCGGATAGAGCCCGGCATCGCGAAACTGCTGAACGACCTTGGCCGAGCGCGCGGGGAAGTAGTTGGCCAGGAGGTTGTCGCGCTCCTTCGCCCAGTGCTCGTCGCGGGTGCACAGGCGGCCGTTGTGCATGTCGCCCCAGCGGGCGGACTCCGCCACCATGGCGCGCTCGACCAGATCGCAGGTCGCCCGGAATCGGGCCGCCGGGCGGTTGCACTCGGGGCGCGCCGGATTCCACCAGGGCGCGCGCGGATCGACGGCGAGCGCGCCGCCGTTGTGGAAATGCGCGTTGATTCTATCGGCGAGCAGCATGCGGAACTCGGCGTTCTGCCTCAGCGCCGCCCAGGGCACCGCCACCCCGTTGGCGACTCCCGTGAGGTTCGTGTAGAGATCGGAGGCCAGCCCCAGCGCGAATTCGGTGTCCCACAGATAGAACCTGAATCCCGCCCTTCCGTCGCGGTTCCGGGAAACGCGCCAATTGTTGTGGGGCCAGTCGGTGTTGCCGCCGTAGAGGTTGACGATCATGTAGTCGATGTAGTTTCGGACCTCGATCAAGTTGGGCAGAAGGGGGTTCGGCGTGCCGTCGACGTTGCGGCCCTGGACGCGGCAGTACTGATACAGCGTGGAGAATCCCTCCGCGCACAACCCGAGGAGACGGTTCCAAGCGTCGCCGGTGCCTTCCGTCGGATAGTTGCCCTGGACGATGACATCCCAGTCCGCCTTGTCGCCGCCGAAATACGTGGCGGAGAAGGACGCATCGGCCCGCTCGACGGGGTTGTACACGCCCCAGTAGACGCCGTTCAGGTACAGGTGGACGAACCTGTCGCGGCAGGCGGGCTGCCCCATGTCGAGCGCGAAACCGCGCATGACCGTGTCGCGCACGTAGAGCGCGCGGCCGCCCGCTCCGGCCAACGCGTAGCTGTCGTTGGCGTTGGCCCGCAGCGTGATCGTGTCGAAGCGGTCCGGCCCGCCGGGGCCGAAAAGGGGATACCTGAGCTTGGTGGCGCCGTAGATGCCTTTAAAGAGCAGCCGGAAGGAGTGCTTCAACGTCAGGCCGTGATTGCGGAAGGCGCCGCCCTGGATCCTGAGCCCGCAGTCCTCCTGGAATCCGCCCGCACCGTCGGGATAGAGAAGCTCCACCGATGCCGCGCGCTCGTAGCCCACCCCGCGCTGGACCGAGTTCGTGTAGATGCCGTTGGGCCCGAAAAGGTCGTCGACGGGGAGCACGATGGACATCGTCGGTAGGCTCAGCAGGTCGTCCTTGATCGTCGCCGAGTACTTGCCGCCGAAGAGATCCCCGCCGCCTTGCCCGATGACCCGCGGGTCCATGCCGTAGTCCGGCGTCGTGTCGCCCCACCGGGGCGGAAAGCCCCGATTCAGCGTCGCCTGGTAATCCTGACGAATCACGTCGTCGAGGAAAATGTACGTCTGCGTCGCGACGTTGGCGGGAATGAAGCCCTCCCGGAACGCCGCCGCGCGCAGGCATGTCGTCTGCGCGACCGCGATGGGGCCGGTGTACACCGCGCCCTGCTCCGCCGTGGGCCGCGTGCCGTCCAGGGTGTAGCGGATCTCGGCGTCGTGCGTGTCGGTCTCGATTTCAACCTCGAAGGGCACGGAGAAAAAGCCGCGCTCCACCGAGAAGCGCGCGTCCCGGACGAAATCGTCGAAGACCGGCGCGTTGGGGCCGCCGGGCGTCGGCGTCGCGAAAAAGCCGGCGATGCCCGGCTCGATTCGGATCTGCGCCAGCTCCGCCGCCAGAAGGAAATCCAGGCTCGCCGGCGTGTCGTTCAGCCCGTGGAACGCCAGCAGGTTCGCTCCCGGCCGGAGGACGCTGAGCATGGCGGAGATGTCGATATCCTCCCTGACAAGCGCCGCGGCGAGGGCGCGGTCGGAGGTGGCGCGCGACACATGGGAGAGTTGGGCCGGGGCGTTGCGCCGGGCCGCCTCGACGCCGTTCAGATAGGCGACGAAGCCGTCCTCGTAGCGCATGCGCAGAAAGAGATTCTCGAAAGCGGCCGGGTCGTCCACCGTGAAGGGGATGCGCACGTAGACGCTCGCGCCGACGCCGCGCATGGCGCCCTCCAGATCGGTCCCGATCAAAGGGCTCAGGCCGCCGGAAGCCTCGCCCTCGGCGGGATCGGAAACCACCGCGAGCCCGCCGCCCGCCGTATCGCCCACGAGGCGGAAGCTCGCGGAGTTCCACGCGGCGAAGCCGCCCCGCGCCGCGAAGAGCTCCACCATGGCGCCGCCGCCGCACTCGTACATTAGAAGGCGCAGCTCGTACTCCCCCGGCGCGGTCACGTTGAAGACGCCGAGCGTGTCGGCGGGGCCGCGCGGGTCGGGATACGAGATCCGGAACGAATCGACGCCGTTGCTGAGATCGAGGACGAATCCGTCGTCGCTCATGACGCCGAAGGTCCACGGGCCCGCCTCGGGAATCGTCACGATCCCCGTGGCCAGAACGGCGAAGTTGTCCTCGTCGACGCCGGGCGCCGCGCCCGGAAAGAGCAGATCGCGGTTGTAGTGGCCGGAGGCGCCGTTCCCCGCGAAATCCACCACCGGCGTGTTGGCAACGGTCACCCTGCTCTGGAGCGAGGGAAGGGCGACGACCTGCTCGGCGGTTCCGAGACTGCAGACGCCGGTGTTGGCCAGGTAGTTGCGGACCAGGAATCCCGGCACCTTGGCGGCGTAGCCGACGCCGCCCGCGCCGCTGAGCCAGCCGCTGTCGTCGAAGGGCTCGGCGCCGCCCGTCCACAAGCGCCCGAGCGAGTCGTCCGGCGGCACGAGCACCCGCAGCGGCGCGTCCACCGGCACGATCTCGGTGACCCACATCCGCAAGCCGATGCCGTAGGAGAAATCCGTCTTTTGAGGCGGAAACGCGGGGGCGAACTCCCGCGCGACCGCCTTGCCGCCAGGCTCCACCAGGGCCAGGTACTCCCCGCCGGCGTTCAGCCGGAAGTTCGTGTGCAGATTGCCGGCCGGGTCGCGCCGGTTCTTGCCCGACGCGAACACGACGAGGTAGCCGCCGCCGGGCAGGGACACCGCCGGGAAGGTCCATTTGTCCAGTTCGCCGGGGTCATCGGTCAGGTGCCAGCCCGCGAGGCTCCGGGGCTTCGACCCGGGGTTGCGGATCTCGATCCAGTCCGCGGCGTCGCCGTCCTCATCTCTCAGCGTCGTCATGTTCGCCGCCATGAACTCGCTGATGTCCGGCGCCGCGGCGCGCGCCGCGGCCGCCAGCAGAATGAACGACGCGCAGACTTTCCTCATGCGGCTCCGTTTCTCAAGGGCGGGGGCGCGGGATCCTCGCCGGGCCGCGCTCCGCGGGCGGATGGGTTCTAGTATAGGGGCCAGGCGCACCGCGGGCAACGCATGCGCCGAGGGCGGTGTATGATGGGATCCCTATGGCCCGCGAGCTTCTTCCCATCCACGCCGTCGAGGAGGACATCGTCCGCGCGCTCGAGACCTGCCCGCGCGGCATCATCCAGGCGCCGGCAGGCGCCGGCAAGTCGACGCACGTCCCCCAGATGCTGCTTGACCGCGGACTGGCCGGCGAAGGCCGCGTGCTCGTGCTCCAGCCGCGCCGCCTGGCGGCGCGCATGCTCGCCCGGCGCGTGGCCGCGCTGCGGGGAACGGAACTCGGCGCCGAGGTCGGCTGCCAAATGCGCTTCGAGAAGATCCTGTCCGCGCGGAGCCGGATCGTCTTCATCACCGAGGGCGTGCTCCTGCGCCGGATGCTCGCGGATCCCGACCTCGCCGACACGACCTGCATCGTGTTCGACGAGTTCCACGAGCGGCACCTGGCCGGCGACATCGCGCTGGCGCGCGCGCTCCAGCTCCAGCGCTCCACGCGCCCCGACCTGCGGCTCGTCGTCATGTCGGCGACGCTGGCCACCGAGCTCGTCGCGGCCCACCTGGCCCCCGCGCCCGCCGTCCGCGCCGAGGTTCGCCCGTTCCCCGTGGAGATCGAGTACCTGGAAAGTCCGCCCGGCGCCGAGGAGCAAGTCTGGGATGCCGCCGCCGACGCCTTCCGCCGGTGCGCCCGCGCCGGCGTCCCCGGGGATGTCCTGATCTTCATGCCCGGCGCCCACGAGATCCGGCGCACCCTCGCGGCTCTGCGGGCCTCGCCCGCCGCGGCGGACTGCGTCCTGCTCCCGCTCCACGGCGACCTGCCCCCCGGGGACCAGGACGCGGCGTTCGCCGAGCAGGACCGCCGCAAGATCATCGTGGCCACCAACGTCGCCGAGACCTCCCTGACGATTCCCGGCATCCGCCTGGTCGTCGACAGCGGTCTGGCGCGCGTGCCGCGCTTCGACCCGCGCCGGGGCATCGACACGCTCTGGATCGAACGCGTGAGCCGCGCCTCGGCCGACCAGCGCGCCGGCCGCGCCGGCAGAACCGCGCCGGGCCGCTGCGTGCGCCTCTGGACCGAGCGCGAGCAGGGGCTCAGGCCCCCCTTCGACCTGCCCGAGATCAAGCGCGTCGATCTGAGCGAAGCCTTTCTGGCGCTCAAGGGCCTGGGAGTCGCGGATACGGCCTCGTTCCCGTGGTTGGAACCGCCCGAGCCGTTGGCGCGGGACCACGCCGAGCGCCTGCTCGCCGACCTGGGCGCGACGGAGGGGGTCGACGGCGCCATCACCGCCCTCGGGCGCCGCATGCTCGCCTTCCCCATCCACCCGCGCTTCGCGCGCATGCTGATCGAGGCCGGCGCCCGGGCCTGCGTGCCCAGCGCGGCCTTGATCGCCGCGCTGGCGCAGGAGCCGCAGCTTCTCCCGCGGTCCCGCGGCGCGCCGGCGGCGGCGATCCGCCCCGAACCCGGCGACCGCTCCGACTTCATGCCGATCATGCGCGCGTGGCGCCGCTGCGCCCAACGCAGCTTCGACGCGGGCGCCTGCCGGAGCGCGGGCTTCAACCCCGCCGCCGCCCGCAGGGTGGACCTGCTCGCCGACCGCTTCCTCGCCATCGCCCGCGGCGAGGGTCTGCCCCTCGCGGAGCGCGCCGGCGAGGACGACATCTGCCGCTGCGTGCTGGCGGGCTTCGCCGACCGGCTCGCGCGCAAGAAGTCCGCCGCGGCGCTGGGCTGCAACTTGACGCGGGGCCGCAAAGGCGTGCTGGCGGGCGAGAGCTGCGCCCGCGAGCACGAGCTTTTCGTCGCGGCGGAGATCAACGAGATCGAGGGCGCGCGCGGAAGCGGATCGATCAGGCTCGCGTTGGCCACGGCCGTCCGGGAGGAGTGGCTCGCGCAGCTCTTCCCCCACGCCTGCTCCGTTCGCGAGGAGCCGGCCTACGACGCCGCGCAGCAATGCGTCGCCGTGTTCAGGCGCCGGTTCTTCCTCGACCTGGAGATCGGCTGCACCCGCTCCGGCGAAGTCCCGAGGGAGGCGGCGGCGAAGCTGCTCGCCGACGCCGTCGAGCGCGGCGAGATCGCGCTCCCGCACTGGCACCAGGCGGCGGAGCAGTGGATCGCGCGGGTCAACTGCGCGGCGGCGTGGTGTCCCGAGGACGGGATCGCGCCCTTCGGCGAGGAGGACAAGCGCGCCGTCCTCGAGCAGCTCTGCTGGGGCGCGACCACGGCCCGGGAAGTCGCGCGGCGGCCGGTGCTGCCCCTTCTCAAGGCCTGGCACAACCCCGACCAGGCTGCGCGCGTGGAACGGCTCGCGCCCGAGGATCTGCGCCTGCCCGGCGGCCGGCGGGCGAAGATCGTCTACGCGCCCGGTTCCCCGCCCTTCTTCGCGGCGCGCATCCAGGACCTGTACGACGTGCGCGAACCGCCGGCCGTCGCGGGCGGGAAGGTGCGCCTCGTCATCCACATTCTCGCGCCGAGCAACCGGCCCGTGCAGATCACCGACGACCTGGCCGGCTTTTGGCGCAACCACTACCCGAAGCTCAAGCAGGAGCTCGCGCGGCGCTACCGGAAGCACGAGTGGCGTTGAAACGCCCCGCGGCGGAGCGTCGGGCGCGATTGACACCGCTTTCCGGATTCTTCATACTACCTAGCGGTTCGGCGGCCGGGGTCGTTCCGGCAGGAGATACGCCGGCACGCGCCGGAACGTGAGAAAACGGAGAAGCGCCATGCAATTCCCACGCTGTTTCCTCGGCGGCATCGCCATGGTTTTCGCGGGCGTGTTTGCCCCGCTCGGGGCCGGCGAGACGCCCGCGCTCACCTACGACAACTTCGAGTCGCCCCAACGCTGCACCGCCTGCCACAAGGAAATCGTCCAGGAATGGCGCCAGAGCCTGATGGCGCAAGCCTACACCCATCCGTGGGACGAGCAGGAGTACTTCAAGCTCGCGCTGCCCCACGCCCTCAAGGACGCGAAGGTCGCGGAGGTCAAGGCCGGCTGCATCGGCTGCCACTCGCCCCTCGCCTTCCTGACGGGCGACATTCCGCCGCAACGGGTCGCCGCGGGGACGCGCGCCAACGAGGGCGTGAGCTGCGACGTGTGCCACAGCATCACGGGGACGACGGAGGAGGAGCCCTTCAATTTCAGCTACATCACCGAGGTCGACGGGAGCAAGACGGGACGCTATCCCGATGCGAAGTCGTCCCGGCACGGGATCAAGGTGACCGAGTTCCTGGGCAGCCCCAAGCTCTGCGCCATCTGTCACGACGAGCAGAGCCCTTACGGCGCCTGGGTCAAGGAAACCTACCGCGAATGGAAGGCGGGGCCCTACGCCAAGGAGGGCGTCCGCTGCCAGGACTGCCACATGTACCACGCGCCGGGCAAGGCGGCCCTAGGCGGCAAGGAGCGGCCGCGCGTCGCGCGCCACACCTTCCACGGCTCGCACACCCCGAGCAAGCTGGCCGGCTCGGTGGACCTGGCGCTTTACGCCGACAGGACGACGGCCGAGCCCGGCGAAGACATCGTCGTGCGCGCCGTGCTCTTCAACGGAAAGACCGGCCACTACATCCCCTCGGGTTCCACCGAGGAGCGCATGCTTTGGCTCGAGGTCACGGCGGCGGGCCCGGACGGCGCGGCGCGGGTCATCCCCGTCGAGCCCAAGGGCTTCCCCGGCGAGGAGTACACCATCGCCGACGGATCGATCCTCGCCTACCAGGACATGGGCGCCATCATGGAGATCGAGAACTTCAAGGGCATCTCCCGGGACGGCGACGTCCCGAAGGGCTGCCGCATCTTCCGGCGCCCCTTCTTCGACCCCCAGGGCCGCATGACGATCTGCCAGTGGAACACCGTGAAGAACACCGCCATCGATTACCGCATCGGCCCGCGGGAAACGAAGATCGAGCGTTACGCCATCGCCGTCCCCACGGATGCCGCCGCCGGCGAGCTCACGGTGCGCGCGCGGCTCCTGTACTCCCAAATTCCCACGTCCCTCGGCCGGTTCTTGCAGCTTCCCGCCGAGGAAAGCGCGCCGATCACCGTCAACGAGGCGGTCATCGTCATCGCCATCGAGAAATAAACCCGGAAGCACCGCTCGGGGGCTCCCGCCGCGAGGCGCGCGGGGGCGCCGCGACCGCCCACTCAACACGCCGGCGCGTTCGCGGTAGAATCGACCGTATCGCTCCGGTCGAGGAAAAAGGAGTCCCGGTCCGTGTGGTGCCTCGCCTTCGTATTGTTCGGCATGAGCCCGGACTTGTGCCGCGAGTCCGTCTACGGCGTCTACCGCGGCGACGTCAAGGTCGGCCGCCTCGTTCTCGATCTGACGCGGCGGGGCGACGCCTATATCCTCACCACGGACTTCGCCGCCGTGCTGGCTATCGAAGGGCTGCGCCGGGACCTGAGCTTCCGCGAGGAGAAAACCTTCGACGCGCGCCCGCCCCACCGCCTCGTCCGCATGACGCACGCGAGCAACCTCGCGGGCGCCCCCGCCCAATGGCGGGCCGAGGTCGACGGCGAGCGCCTGCTCGTCACCAAGGACGGACGCACCGCCGCGGCGGCCCTGCCCGAGTTCACCCTCGAGGCGGCCCTCGGCCCCGCCCTTTTCGTGCGCGCCCGGCCCGCCGACGGCGCGCGGAGCGCCGACGGGCGCGCGCGGCTTGTCGGACGCGGTAAGCGTTTCGTCGACGGCGTCCTTGCCGACACCTTCGTCGTCGAGGAGGAGGGCGAACGCAGCGAGTACCTGGCGGACGGCGAGCTCTTTTCGGGGAGTTTTGCCGGGCTGCGCATCGTCAAGGAGCCGCGCGGCCGCGTGCCCGAGATCGCCCTCGCCACCCGCGCCGCGGAGGCGACGCCCGCGGCGCCGCCCGCCGCCCTCGCGCGGGCGGTCTACGCGCTCCCGGACATGCGCCTGCCGGCGTCGCCCCGCCAGAAGATCGCGGGACGGGCGGAGGGGCAGATCCTGCTGGAGGTCAGCGCCGAGACGCTGCCCGCCGCATGCGCGGCGGCGCCGGCGGCCGCGCCCGCCGAGCCGCCGGAAATCGCGGCGCTCGCCGCCGAACTCGCCAGCGGACTGGCGCCCCCGGCGGCCATGGAAGCCTTCGCCGCTTGGATCGGCGCCAACATCGCGGACAAGAACCTCGACGTGACGCCGTCCGCCGCGGCGATCCTCGCCCTGCGCGCCGGGGATTGCAGCGAGCGCGCGGAGCTTTTCGCGGCGCTGTGCCGCGCGCGGGGCACGCCGGCGCGCCGCGTGGCCGGACTTCTCTGGCAAGGCGACGGCCTGCGCGCCCACGCGTGGTGCGAAGTCAGGCTGGACGGGTGGCGCGAGATCGATCCCGCCTCGGGCGGCCCGGTCGATGCGCACTGCATTCTGCTTTCCCGGGGGCAGGAGCCCTTGGATCTCCTCGCCCTTCTCCACCGCACGGTCAGAGTGGTGCGCTGGACGCCGGCCGACCCCTGAGCGTCCGGCGGCGGCGGCGCGCGCATCGCCTGCCGCGCGGCGGCGGGACGGCTCCCGCCCCGCCGTGAACTCCGCCGCGGGCGTCCGCGGCTCCGGAGCGCTCAGAGCGCCCAGCCCTCGCGGTACTCGCGATGGAAGAGCCGGTTCACCTCGGGCCGGTTCGTGATCCTCATGCCTTCGTGGTCGTAGACGAGCTTCCCGCCGGCGCGGATGGCGACGGCGCCGAGGTTCACCGCCTCGGTGATCGGCCCCGCGTTGCGGAAATCGCCCGGCGAGGGCGGGCCGCCCCGGAAGGCCTCCAGCCACGAACCGCCCGGCGCGGGACGGGGCCCGGTCCCGGCGCCGGCCTTCTCCTGATAGGCGCGCATCTTCTTCTCCGGGATAATGCGCGCGTCTTGGCCCAGGAAGCCTCCCAGAATCTTGCCTTCGTCGCCCACGAACATCAGGCCCTCGGGCGGCAGCTCCCGGCCGTCCGCTTCGAGCTCCTCGGGGATGGGCGGGCGCATGCCGCCGTCGTACCAGTACAGATCGACGGCGCCCCGGTTTCCCGCCGCCGGAAACCGGTAGCGGACGGTGTTGGCCGCGGGGAACGAAACATCGTTCTTGAGCGGATGGCTGACGCTGTCCTCGATAGTGCACACGTGGCTCGACCAGGCTTCGACGCTAGCCGGCGCGCCAAGCTCGAACAGGGTGAACACGGACCACAGGCTGTAGTGTCCCATGTCCGCCAGCGCTCCGCCGCCGAACTCGTACCAGCCCCGGAACACCGCATGGGTGTAGTTGGGGTGGTACGGGCGGTCGAGGGAGGGTCCCAGCCAGAGCTGCCAATCGAAGCCCTTGGGGATGGGCGGCCTGTCGGCGGGGACGCTCGGCCACTGGGGCCACAAGGGGCGGTTGGACCAGTTGTGGATTTCGCGCAGCCTCCCGATGGCGCCCCCCTCGATCCAACGCTGAACGAGGCGCACGGGCTCGCCGCCGTTGTAGGGAAGGAAGTGCGTGTTCACGTTGCGCGCGCGCGCGGTCTCGATGACGAGCCGGCCCTCGTAAAGCCGGTTCGCAAGAGGCTTGTGGACGAGGACGTGCAGCCCCTTCTTGAGAGCCGCGATCGAGATCGCCGCGTGGAGGTGGTCGGGGGTCATGATCTTGACGGCATCGAGATCTTTCTCCTTCTCCAGCAGTTCGCGGAAATCGGCGTACGCCGCGCACCCCTTGAGCTTCTCGCCGCCCCGCTCCCGCGCGTAGTAGGCGTCGACGACCCGGCGGCCGACCTCGCGTCCTCCCGGAATCCCCGCGACGCCCTCGCGCCAAGCGGGATCGCCCAGCAGGGCCCGGATGCGGTCGCGAACGCCGTGCTTCCCCCAGTCGACGTAATCGTTGCTGTCCTCGTTGGGGTCGCACACGGCGACGATCCGGATCTTCGGCTCGCCCAGCAGATAGCCCAGTTCGTTGAACCCCTGCGTGCCCATGCCGATATGGGCGAGCGTCGTCTTGTCGCTCGGCGGCACCGCGGGGGCTCCCAGAACGTGGCGCGCCACGATCGCCGCCCCCGCGAGCCCTCCGCTCGCCAGAAACTTACGCCGGTTGACCTTGGGTTTCATCCCGTCCTCCTTAGGCCTGAAATCGTTCCCGCGCGGTCAGGGCCGCCGCCCGCCTCCGCACGGCTCGGATTCCATCGCGGGGCGGCGCTGGTCCATCTTAGTTGCTTCGCCCGCGGGAATCCAGACGGCCGTTCCGCCGCCGCCGGCGGGGGCCGCGCGGAGCCGGAGAGGTCGAGACCGCGGCAACGTCACTTGACCGGGTAGGGCGGCAAGGGCGGGATGGTCTTCTCCTTGGTCTTGAGCTCCTCGAGAATCACCTCGATCGCCTTGTCGAGCTGCTGGTCCACGCCGGCGTATTCCTGGGCGGGGTCGTTGTCGACCACGATGTCCGGCTCGACGCCCTCACCCTCGATGATCCAGCTCTTGCCGTCGACGCTGTAGCGGGAGAACTCGGGCTTGTTCAGGTAGCCGCCGTCCAGGAGGGGCAGAGTGCCGCGGATGCCGATCACGCCGCCCCAGGTGCGCTTGCCGATGACCTTGCCGAGCTTGTGCCGCTTGAAGCGGTAGGTGAACAGATCGCCGTCGGAGGCGGAGAATTCATCCGCCAGGCAGACCATGGGTCCGTAGATCATTTCCTCGGGGTCCGGCGCGGGGATGGTGTTGCGCGCGAAGTCGATCATCACGATCTCCCGCCGGAGCCGCTCGATCAGCATGGGCGAGACGTTGCCGCCGCCGTTGCCGCGCACGTCGATGATCAAGGCCTTCTTGCGAATCTGCGGATAGAAGTGCTTGACGAACTCGTTCAAGCCCGGCGCTCCCATGTCGGGCACGTGCAGGTAGCCGACCTTGCCGCCGGTGGCCTTCGCCACCTTCTCGATATTGCCCCGAACCCAAGCGTAATAATACAGATTCTCCTCGCTGGCCGCCGGCATGACGATGGTGTCGCGGCTGCCCTCCAGCTCCGGCTTGGAATTGACCTTCAGCGCCACCTGCTTGTCCGCCTTGTTGACCAGCAGTTCATAGGGGTTCTCCACCTCGGCGGTGGAGCGGCCGTCGATGGCGAGGATATAATCGCCCTCCCTCACTTCGACGCCGATCTCCGTCAGGGGCGAGCGGCTGCTCCGCGCCCAGTTCTCGCCCCGCAGAATTCGAGCGATGCGGCAGTAGCCGGTCTCGGCATCGCGGACGAGTTCCGCCCCGAGCAGGCCGAGGGGGATGCGTCCGGGGGCGGGGCTCTCGCCGCCGCCGACGTAGGTGTGTCCCGCATTCAACTCGCCGATCATCTCGCCGAGGACATAGGTCAGGTCGGCGCGGTGATTGACATGGGCCACCAGGGGCTCGTAGCGCGCCCGCACGGCCTCCCAGTCCACGCCGTGCAGGTTCGGGACATAGAAGAAATCCCGCATCTGCCGCCAGCACTCGTGGAAAATCTGCCGCCATTCGGCCCGCTTGTCGAGATCCACCTCCAGGCCCGAAAGATCGAGGGTGTCCTTCAGCTCGATCCTGCTCTTGGGCAGATCGATGATGGCGTATCGGCCTCCCGCCGCCACCAGCATCTTCTTCCCGTCGGCGGAGATTTCGAAGCCGTCGACCCGCCCGAGTTCGGTCTCTTCCCGCTCCTTGAGATCGTACAGGCGCAATTGCGGCTTGCCTTCCTTGTAGCCGTCGCGGATGTAGTAAATCAGATCGCCGGCCGAGCCGAGCTGGCGGTAGGACGATACCGCGATGGGCAGCACGGCGATGCGATCCTTGATGCCCTCCAGGTCGACCTTGATGGGCTCGGGCCGCTCCGGGTCCTTTTTCGCTTCCCCTTGCTTCGCCGCCGCTTCCGCCTGCTTGTCCCCGGCGGCCTTCACCTCCACTTCATCGCTTCGAGGCTTGAAGGGAGATTCCGTCTCCTTGGCCAGGGTGATCAGGTAAATGCGCGCCATGTCCCGATAGGCGTGATTCCACTCGGTCCGGCTGTAGATCGGATCGAAATCCCGGTCGGAGACGAAGAAGACGAAACGGCCGTCCGAGCTGAAAACGGGATTCGACGAATCGTACCAGCCGTCGGTCAGCTCGTGCGTGGTCCGGTCCTTGAGCGAATAGAGGTGAATCCTGCTCAGGCACTCCGCCTCGGGCTTGGCATACACGATCCACTGACTGTCCGGCGACCAGGCGTACTGGCTGAACTCCCACTTCTCGCCCTGGCAAACCTCGGTGATCACGCCGGTTTCGACGTTGACGAAGCGCAGCCGCAGAGCTTTGTCGGCCCAGATAATTTTGCGGCTGTCGGGCGACCACGCGATCCGGTATTTGTAGACCGCTTCGCCCTTGGTGACCTGCCGCGCGGGTCCGCCGCCGGCTTGCGGCGCCACCCAGATCTCGTCCTCGCCGGAGACATCTGAGATGTAGGCGATCCATTGGCCGTCGGGCGACCATTTGGCGTTGCGCTCGTGAACGCCGGGCGAGGCGGTCAGATTGCGGACGATGCCGCGCTTGGCGGGAACCGTAAACACATCGCCCCGCGCGCCGAACAAGGCGCGCTTGCCGTCCGGGGAAATCTCGAAGTTCGTCACCTTGTCGGCCACGCCGACCAGCCCGCCGCGGCCGCCCCGGAGATCATCGTCGATGCGGATGTCCACCTTGGCGCAGAGTCCGGCCGAAATGTCGTAGCGGTAGATATAGCCGCCGTTTTCGAACACGACGGCATCCTTGCCCAAGGAGGGGAACTTCACATCGAACTGGGAGAAATCCGTAAGTTGCCGCGTCTCTTTCGAGCGGGTGTCGTAGGCGAACAGGTTCATGCGCTTGTCGGCGCCCCGATCCGAGAGGAAGAAAATCCGGTCGCCGCTCCACATCGGCATAATGTCCTGGGCGCTGTTGTTCGTGATGTTCTCGGTGGTCTTGGCCGCGAAGTCGTAGACCCAGACGTCGTCGGCCATGCCGCCGCGATAACGTTTCCACGTGCGAAACTCGCGGAAAACGCGGTTGTAGGCCAGCTTGCCGCCGTCGGGCGAGAAGGAACAGAAACCGGCCCGCGGCAGGGGCAGTTCCTCGGGGAGGCCGCCGGTGAGCGCCACGGAATACAACCGCCCGATAAAGGCATTGAAGGAGCGCATCCGCGACCGGAAGATGACGCGTTTGCCGTCCGGGGTCCACGCCATCACGATGTTATTCGGCCCCATCCGATCGGCGACATCATCACGGTCGAGCGTGGCCGTATAGGTAAGCCGCCGGGGCACGCCGCCTGTGGCGGGCATCACGTAGACTTCCGTGTTGCCATCGTATTGGCCGGTAAAGGCAATGAGTTTGCCGTCGGGGGAGAACCGGGCGAACATCTCGAAACCCGCGTCGTTCGTGAGTTTGCGCGCGGTCCCGCCCCGGGCGCTGACGCTATAGAGGTCTCCGGCGTAGGTGAAAACCAGTTGGTCCTCGTAAATCGCCGGGAAACGCAGCAGGCGCGCCTCCGTTTCCCCGAAAGCCGGAACGAAGCTCAGCAAACCCATTAGGCCCAGGGTTGTCATGCCTCTCATGTCGATTCCTCGTCAATCAGGACCAAATTCGGCGCGCATCGTCCCGCGCCGGTCTATCGCGGCGGAACGGGACAATCGACTCCGGCCGGGCCTCGTGGAGCTCCTCCCGGGCCGGTTTTTGAGGGACGCAGGGAGCTCCCGTTCGCTTCTTCCTCTCTGAGGATGCTAACTGGCCGGCCGGAAACCGTCAATCGCCCCCGGCACGCCGCGCGCGCGGCCGGGAAGGGCTCGCGCGGTGGGCTCCTTCACCGCGCGCGCACGTCGTAGCAGAGGAGGATATCCTGGTCGCGCAAGTAAAGCCGGCCGCCGGCCACCACGGGATGCGCCCAGGCTTGCTCCCGGCTTCGATCCGGCTGATCGAACCGACCTTTCTCGACGTAGCCTTCGGGCGTGGCCGCCACCAAGGCCACGGTGCCTTTGCGGTCTTCGCCGCGGCAGTACAGATGGCCGTCGGCGTAAACGACGGAGCCCTTGCCCACGCCTTTGTGCTCCCAGACGATCCGCCCGGTCAGGAACTCCTGGCAGATCCAGCGGCCCGAGTTGCAATGTCCGTAAACATAGCCGCCCACCTTGACGACGCCGCCGTGGTGGTTGGAGATCCGGTCCTTGGCATAAACCTGCTTTACCGTGAATCGGTTCCCCGTCTTGCGCACCGCGAACAGATTGCAGCCGTTGTTGTAGCCGGAGGTCACATAGACGTGGTGATCCGCATAGATGGGCGTGGGCACCACCGCGGTGTCGCCGTGGCGCGGCGCCCGCCACAGCAGGGCGCCGGTGCGGGCGTCCACGCCGGCCACGCTTTGAGCGGTGAGTTGGATGTATTGCCGCACGCCGTCGATGGTCGCCGCGATCAGCGATGAGTGATGCGCCGGGTCCTTGAAGTCCTTCGATTGCCAAAGCGTCCGGCCGTCGTGTTTGTTCAACGCCACCACCGCTCCGCGCCCCCCGCCCGGCGTGCAGACGATCTTGTCCCCGTCCAGGAGCAGGGACTCCGAATACTCCCAACTGGGCGCGGTCCCGCCGAAATCCTTGACAAGGCTCCGGCGCCAACGCTCCTTGCCGGTCGCCGCCTCGAAACAGACCACGTCCCCGAACTGGCTGAGGACGTAGACGCCTTGCTCGTCCACCGCCGGCGACGCCTGCGGCCCGACGGGATCACCGCCTTTCTTGCCCAGAGGCGGCGAGGTCCAGAGGATGTTGCCGTTGGCGACGTTCAGCGCCAGCACGCGGCTGTGCTCGGCTCCCTCCCCCGTGGTGTAGATCCGATCGCCCCGCACCGACACGGAACCGAAGCCTTTGCCCAGTCCGGTGGTTTTCCACAGGAACTTCGGTCCGCCCGCGGGCCACGCGGCGAGCAGACCTTTTTCCGTGGAAACGCCGTCGCGGCCGGCTCCGCGCCACTGGGGCCAATCGCCCGCCGCCGCGGAGTGGAGCGCGGCGGCCGCCGCGAACATGAACCCGACCAGCGTGAAGCCGACCGTTGGACGAAGCACAAGACGCGCCATATGGACACCTGCTCTCCAAGCCGCCCGTACGCGACACGCTTTTCCTCGCCGTGATCATACCGGCGCGGCTTCGGGCGGTCAATCAGCCGCGCCGTCCCTGCCCGCACCGTGTAGGGGAGAAACGCCGCGGCGCGGGCAAGGCCGCATCAATGCGGCTCGTTCCTTTCAGCCGTTGCATGGGGGAGCGGCTTCAACGCCGCGTTTTGGGGTTGGCCGTGCGCGGCCCAAGCGTGGACGGCCTCCGGGGGCATCGGCCGCGGCGGCGCGCGCCGGCCCGCGCCGCTACGCCGCCTTCCAGAACCGCGGCATGAAAAGCACCGCGAAGGGGAAGAACTCCAGCCTTCCCACCGCCATGAGGAGGCTCAGCACGAGCTTGCTCGCATCCGACATCCAGCCGTAGTGTTTGGCGGGGCTGACCAAGCCCAACCCCGGGCCGACGTTGAAGAGCGCCGCGGCGCTCGCCGTGCCCGCATCGATGAAATCGCAGCCGCTGGACGCCGGTTCGAACACGGACACCAGCGCGGCCCCGGCCAGAAACATCGCGAACATGATCAGCAGATAGGCGACGGTCTCGAGCTTCATGCTGTTATCGATCGCCGCGCGGTTGATCTTCACGGTCCGGACGACATTCGGGCGGAACGCGCGTTCGATCTCGCCGATGATGACCTTGCAGCAGATGACGATCCTCACGACCTTCAGGCCGCCGGCCGTCGATCCCGCCGACCCGCCCACGAACATGAGCGCGATCAGGATGCCTCGGGCCAGGAAGGGCCAGAGGTCGAAATCCGATAGAGCAAAACCGGTCGAGGTCTGGATCGACACCACCGTGAAGATGCCGTGGCGCGCCGCATTGCCCCACGTGGCCGGCACCTCGCCGCCGTCCAGCAGCACCAGGGGCCGCCCGGCGCTGACGAGCGCGATCGTCACCGCCGCGGCGGCGCAGGCCAGAAAGGCCAGATAACAGCGCACCTCGGTGTTCCGCAGCACCGAACGCCGCCGGCCCCGGATCAGGTCGTAGTACAGCGCGAAGTTGACGCCTCCCAGCACCATGAAAACGATGACGATCACCTCGACCGCCGCGGATTGGAAGCCGGCGATGCTCGTCGTGCGCGTGGCGAAGCCGCCGGTGGCGACCGTAGCAAAGGTGTGGCACACGGCATCGAACCAGGAAAGCCCCGCGATGCGCAAAGCGACGGCCTCGATCGCCGTCATGCCGAGGTAGATCAACCACAGGACGCGGGCGGTCTCGCGGATGTGCGGCCTGACGCCCTCGGGCGCCGGCCCCGGCATTTCGAGGCTGAAAAGCCGCTTCCCGCCGATGCCCAGCATGGGCAGCACCGCGACGAAGAGCACGATGATGCCCAGTCCGCCCAGCCACTGCGTCGCCGCGCGCCAGAGGAGCAGGCCCGCGGGAATGGACCGCACGTCTTCCAGGACGGTGGCCCCGGTGGTCGTGAAGCCGCTCATGGCCTCGAAGTAGCAGTTGACGGGATTCAGGAAGGCGTGGGCGCGGTCCGGCGCCATCCACGCCCAGACGAAATAGGGCAGGCCTCCCATGAGCGCGCCGCAAAGCCAGGCGGCGGCCACCACCACGAAGGCCTCGCGCCGTCCGAGCATATCGAACCGCGCCCGGGTCGCGCGCCAGAGAACGCCTCCCAGCGCAAGGCTCGCGCCCGCCGCGACCAGGAGGCCCAAGAACGCGCCGCGCTCCGCCTCCCGCCCCCGCAGCATCATGACCGCGGAGCACGCGGCCGCCGCGGCGAGCATGGCGCCGAGCCCCACAATCAGCAGCCCGAGCAGGTTGAGGACTTGCCTGAAGTTGACCACGGCTCACTCCGCGGCAAAAAGGCGCTGCAGGGCCGGCTCGATGCCGCGCGCGCCCACGACGAGGAGGCGGTCGCCGCCGCGCACGCAGTCGCCGGCGCCGGGAACGAAGGTCTCCGCGCCGTGCTGGATGGCGGCGATCACCATGTCGGGCACCAGTTGGATCTCCTTGAGCGGCTTGTCCGCGATGGCGCAGGCCGCGCCGACACGCACCTCGTAGACGTCGAGGCTGCCCTCGGCCAGGGCGGCCGCGCGCCGCAACGCCCCCGCGGCGAGCAGCCGCTCGATCTCCCTGACAACGGCGAGGCGCGGACTTACGGCATGGTCGATGCCGATGGGTTCGAGAAGATACAGGTAGTTCGCCCGCTGCACGACGGCGACCGTCTGCCGGACGCCCCGGTTCTTGGCCCACGCGCAGGCGAGGATGTTGTGCTCGTCGTCGCCCAGAAGGCCGATGAACACGTCGGCCGCGCCCAGGCGCTCCTCCTTGAAGACGGCGGGATCGGTGGGATCGGCGTTGATGATCGTCACGCCGTCGAGGCGCGAGGCGAGCTTCTCCGCGCGCTCGCGGACTTGTTCGAAGACGCGAATTTCGAAATCATCTTCGGCGAGCGCCCGGCACAGCCACACGGCGATAGGGCTTCCGCCCATCATGACCACGTTCTGCGGCCGCGGGGCGCCGCCCGCCAGCCGCTTGCGACCGGCGGCGAACAAGCCGGTGTTGCCCACCAGCGTCACGACATCGCCCGACTCGATGGTCGTTTCGGCCTTGGGGAGGAACGTGCGGCCGCGGCGGGTGATGGCGGCCAGGCGCAGCCCGGGCGGCAGCGACAGCTCGGCCAGCGTCGCGCCGACGGCGCAGGCGCCGGCCTCGAGCTGCTGCATGTGGATCTTGTTGTCGGCGAAGCTCTCGACGCAGATGGCGCCGGGGTTCCGCAGGAACGACGCGATGGCCATGGCGGTGGAGTACTCCGGGCAGATGAGGTGGTCGATCCCCAGGAGCCGCCGGTAGTCCAGGTTGCGGTGCTCGAAAAAGCCGCTCCCGTGCACGCGCGCCACGGTCATCTTGGCGCCGAGCGCCTTGCCCACCGCCGCCGTGAGCAGGTTGACCTCGTCGGCGTTCGTGCTCGCGAGAACCATGCCGGCGCGCCCGGCGCCCGCCTCGCCCAAGACATCGGCGTGGGCGCAGCTTCCGTGGAACGTCTTGACGTCGAGCCGATCTCCGAGAGCGCGCAGGCGCTCCTCCTTCAGATCGATGACCGTGACGTTGTGGCCGGCGGCGACCAGCGCCTCGGCGGCTTGCACGCCGACCGTGCCCGCCCCGCAGCAGATGATATTCATGGGCCTCTCGCGACGCGATCCGGAATGCCGCCCGGATGGCAGACAAGATCTTAACGTCTCGGGCGGGCCGCCTCAACAGCCGGGACGGCGGAATCTCCCGGCCGCAGAGAAGACCATTCGCAGCCCCCGGCCTCACTCCCGCTTCTTGATAGGGAGCCGGTCGCGCTCCCCAGGAACCTCTTGCCCGGCGCCGGCGGGCGTTTCGGAGAGCGCCAGGCGCGGGTTCATGCTCAGGGCGAGATTCCTTGCCGAAGCGCCTACATAGCCGGGCGCGCCGTCCGCCGCGCCCCCGCGCATGCGCGGTACGTCACCCCCGAGACGGCGCTGCCGAGCGCTTCGCGCGGCCGGAACGAGAATAATCGAATCGCTCAAATCAACGAATGATCAAGATCCGCGGCGGACGGCGCGCACATAGATGTCATACGCCTTAACGTAGACGACCACATGGCCGCAGCCGAAGTAGACGCTCCACGCGCTCGCCGGACTGACGGCGTAGGTGGACGACGACCAGTACAACCAGCCGCCGGCTTCGAATACAGGATCAATGCTCGACTCGCACCACCCGTAATCCACGAGGCTCTGAAGCTCCATCACGTTCGGCAACCGCCAGTCGCTGTGCCCCGCGAGGCTCAGATCCTCGCAGTACTTAAGCGCGTCCTCCCACGTGTACGTCCCCGGCGCCGTCTCCTTCTGCCACATGAGCCCCGTGCAGTTGTCCGTCACCGTCCCGTCCCCGTTGTCCGTGAACCGCCCCGCGCTCGGGCGGCCCGCCTGGTAGAAACCGTCCTGACCGGGATACTCCGCGCTGCCGCACGGAACCTCTACCCAGCCTTGCTCCCCCACGTAACCGTAGCACGCCCTCTGACCCGTCGCCGGAAGACCCTCGGACGCACATCCAGGATCACGGCGGACGGCGCGCACATAGCCGTCATCCGTTTTCCAGCTAGCAACGACGGGCACGAAGTCGTCGACGAAGCTGACGAGCAACGCGGCTCTTCGATCGTCGACGGAGGTGGACGACGACCAATGCCACGACCACTCCGCGCCGAATACAGGATCGATGCGCGGCCTCTTGCGCCCGTAATCCACGATGCTCTGAAGCTCCCTCACGTTCGGCAGGCGCCAATCGTCGTGCCCGGCGAGGCTCAGATTCTCGCAGTACTTGAGCGCGTTCTGCCACGTGTACGTGCCGGGCGCCGTCTCCTTCTGCCACATGAGCCCCGTGCAGTTGTCCGTCACCGTCCCGTCCCCGTTGTCCGTGAACCGCCCCGCGCTCGGGCAGCCCGCCTGGTAGAAACCGTCCTGACCGGGCCACTCCACGCTCCCACAGGGGACCAGCGCTCCATTGCTAGCGTAGCACTCCCTCTGACCCGTCGCCGGAAGATCCTGGGACGGATATACCGGCGTACAGCAAGAGTCGCACGCGATCGCCCCCGGCTTCGGCCCGTTCGCAAACAGGTATCCGAGCAGGTAGATCGCATCCGCGATGTCAATCCTGCCGTCGCCGTTTACGTCTCCGTTCCCCGACGGCGTACCCGCGTACACGACCTGCGACGTCCCATGCGGAAAGGAAAGCGTAACAGCGATACCGACCAAAACACCAACGGCAATCAGGAAGATGGACCTCATGGCGACTCCTCCCTACTGGAACCTAATGACCACGCCGTCATTTTACCAAGGCCGGGCACGCGCGGTCAAGAGGGCAGCGGGGCGGGCGAGGCGTCGTGACAATACAGCATCTCGTTGCCCCGGAGGGTTAACATCCTCCGAGTGACCCATCGCAAACGCCTCTTCGGAGGCGGCCGACGCCGTTTCCGAATTGTCGCTTGCCGCCCCGGACTCCGGGAGGGCTTGCGGTTCCGCGATTTTCAGTGCTCGCCTTCGCGAAGCAGCTCGCCAACCGTTCACGGTTTCGTAGGTAGAAGCGATGGAGGCGCCTGACAATGCAGATGCGTTTCGGCCGCAGCGACAAGGTATTTGAAGGCGCGCCGGCCTTGTTGACGGCACGCCGCAATCGCGGTCCATATGCGTTCGCACCAGCCGCGGCCGGCTTGGTTGCGGGCCCCCTGGGTGATTCGCTAATCGACAACCAGGGGCCGAAGCGCCGGCTCGGTGAGGTTGTCGGCGGGCCCGACACCGGGCATGGCGAGGAGGGCGAAGCGGCTGTCGGCCCTTTTCCCAACTGAATCGTTGCGCCGGCGTGCGCGGAGCCGGATACCGAACAATGGCCAGGAATTTCATCCGAACTAGGTGCGCCCGCCGCAGGTAGGCCGCATCTCCGACCCGGTCTCGATCGTGGAAGGCCTCGTTTCCGGAAACTCAAGAAAACCGTGATCGGTTACGCGTCCGGCTTGGACTTGGCGCCAACGCCATCGAGCGGCGGCCGGTGCGCGAGGTGACATTGCCAGAAGCCGCAGCCGTTCAAGACGAAAACCCCATTCGTTGCCGGCGCCAACTCCTCCGCGCAAGTCCAGTCGGTTGCCAGGATCCCGGTCCATAGCCACGCGGCGCCCGTAAACATGATCCAGTATCACGGGCGCATTCCTTTTCGTATTGATGCAGCCGCATGCGTATTTCACGGCGCTGGGGCTGCTTGTTTCCGGCATGAGATCAAGATGTGACGCCGCCCGAGCAGGGCGGGCGATCCGTTCGTCTCGTTCAGCAGCAACGCGGCGCGACGCTTCCCAGACGTGAAAATCGTCGCGAGCAGGATCAGGATGCAGAACGGTGCGTAGACCAGTATCTGTCCCCAACGAAACCGCTTGGCCGACCGAAGCCGGAAATCGACGCAGCCTTCCCATGTCAGGACTGCCTTGAGGATGGGATAGGGGATGGCATTGATGTGGGGCGCCAGTCCGGAAAGGTACGCCTCCTTGTTGGCCGGGTCGTCCAGAAGGGAGCGCTGGAAGTTTCCCGTCAGCAGGTACCGGATTCTGTACTGCAGATTCCAGTAATTCGGGATGGTGAGGATCAATAGGCCTCCCGGAACGAGCACGCGCACCAGCTCGCGCAGGATGGCGTATTGCATACGCAAGTGCTCGAGGACCTCCGTGGCCACGACAACGTCAAAGGAACCGCTGTCGAAGGGAAGCGTGCCGAGGTTGAGGTCGTGTGTGACAACCTTCGTGCCCGGAAGAGAGGCGGGGGCGAATTCCAGGGCCGTCGTGCAGGCGCCCGCGCCTGCCAGCTCTGAGACGAGATCCCCCTTGCCGGCGCCGACGTCCAGAACGCGCATGCCTTCCATGTGAGGAAATGCCTCTTGAACCGTTTCGAGAGCCACGCGCTGAATCGTTCCGGATTTCAACATTGCCTACTACCTCCCGGTGCCAAAAGGTTCCCGTTTCCGCCGAATTCGCGATGTTCCGGGGCGAACATCGCCCGGCGGCCGCCCCCAGGCGCATCGCGCTCCGTTCTTGAGCCTGCAGCCACCTTGGCCCGCCACCCGGCCACGGGCGCGCGCATACAAGCCCCGGCGAGCTCCAAATGACCGTGGCAAGCCAGTCCTCTCGCGCCGGATACAGGGGCGCCGAGCGCCACGGACAGACCGCGCCCCCTCGCGCGCGCGCGACGCCAGCCCCGAGTCGGCGCCCCGAGCGCTTCACCGACACCCCTCTCGCTGACGACCCGCCGATAACTCGATCACTCGCTCCACCGCGCCCCGTCTGACCGTACCCCGCCTTTTTCGTGCCCAACGCGCCCTCGCTAACGGCGACCGCCCTCCTCTTCCCAAGCCGCCGTTTTCACAATCGTCCGGCCGCGCTTCGCACGGCCGGAACGAAAATAATCAAATCACTGAAATCAACGAATGATCATGAGCCACTGCGGACGGCGCGCACAGAGAGGCCAACCGTCTTATCGTCGCTGCCCATGTGGCCGCTGTAGAAGCCGACGCCCCACGCGTACGCCGGATTGTAGAAGCTGGTAGACGACGACCAGTAAGACGACCACGGCTCCGCGCCGAATATAGGATCGATGCTTGGACGATGTCGCCCGTAATCCACGATGCTCAGAAGCTCCCTCACGTTCGGCAAGCGCCAGTCGTCGTGCCTCGCGAGACTCAGATTCTCGCAATACTCGAGCGCCTCCTGCCACGTGTATTCGCCGGGCGCCGTCTCCTTCTGCCACATGAGCCCTGTGCAGTTGTCCGTCACCGTCCCGTCCCCGTTGTCCGTGAACCGCCCCGCTCTCGGGCAGCCTGCCTGGTAGAAACCGTCCTGACCGGGCCACTCCACGCTCTCACAGGAGATCGGTGCTCCAGCACTATCGTGGCACGCTGTTTGACCCGTCGCCGGAAGACCCTCGAACGCACATACAGGACCGAGACGGACAGCGCGCACAGAGAAGCCATCCGCCTTAACTGTCCAGTACACGTAGCCGTGTATGAAATTGACAAGCCATGCCCACAACGGTTCTTCAGAGTTGGTAGACGACCAGTAATCAGACAGCACCGCGCCGAATATAGGATCGATGCTTGGAAAATGTCGCCCGTAATCCACGATGCTCTCAAGCTCCCTCACGTTCGGCAGGCGCCAGTTGCGGTGCCCGGCGAGGCTCAGATTCTCGCAGTACTCGAGCGCCTCCTGCCACGTGTATTCGCCGGGCGCCGTCTCCTTCTGCCACATGAGCCCCGTGCAATGGTCCGTCACCGTCCCGTCACCGTTGTCCGTGAACCGCCCCGCACTCCCGCAGCCCGCCTGGCAGAAACCGTCCTGACCAGGATACTCCGCGCTGCCGCAGGGAACCTCTACCCAGTCTTGCTCCCCCACGTACCCGTAGCACGCTATCTGACCCGTCGCCGGAAGACCCTCCGACGGACAGACGGGCCTACAGCACGAGTCGCACGCGATCGCCCCCGGCGCCGGCCCGTTCGCAAACAGGTAGCCGAGCAGGTAGATCGCATCCGCGATGTCGATCATGCCGTCGCCGTTCATGTCTCCGTTCCCCGACGGCGTACCAGCGTATACGACCTGTGACGCCCCATGCGGAATGGATAGTGTAACAGCGACGCCGACCAAAACACAAACAGCAGCAACAGCAACAAGGACGATGGGTCTCATGGCAACACCTCCCGACTGGAACCTAATGACCACGTTGTCATTTTACCAACGCCGGACACGCGCGGTCAAGAAGGAAACAGGACGGGCGCGGCGGCGTGACAATACAGCATCTCCTCGCCCACAAAGCTTGGCATCCTCCGAGTGACCGACCGCAAGCGCCTCTTCAGAGGCGGCCGACGCCGTTCCCGAATTGTCGCTTGCCCCCCGACCTCCGGGAAGACTTGCGGTTCCGCGATTTTCAGTGCTCGCCTTCACGAAGGAACTCAACCGCGTGGACGCCATGATCGCCGACGAACGCGGGTAAACCGCCTTCGATCGCGCCGCAGGGGAACTGCTCCGGAGCGTCCCGTGCCGCCGATATGACGGGCAAATCGGCGATCGTGACGACGAATCAGAAGTTCGATCGGCGGGTCGAAGCCTTCGAGTCCAAGGACATGACCGCGGCGCTGCTCACCGCCTTACCTATCGCTGCGACGTGGCCGTCGCGATCGCTGAGAGCATGCGGCGCGGTTGCCAATGATGGGACCGAGGCCCTTCGTTAGCGCCCCGAACCGCCGCGCCGCTTCTGCGCCCCATGCGAGTCGCCCTCCAAAACTCCGCGGCGCCCTTGCCGCCCCCGTCGCCGCTGAGTATCCTAATTCCCAATCGAAACCGAGGCGCCCGCGGACAACGCTCGGGCATCCGGCACGGCGCGCGGCGACAGGCTTGATCCTCGTACGGAAGGAGCGGCTCCGATGGATATCTTCGACTTCGCCCTGCAGATGGAAAAGGACGGCAAGCGATTCTACCAGGACGCGGCGGCGCGCTGCGGCGACAAGGGCCTGCAGGCCGTTTTCAATCTGCTGGCCGATGCCGAGCAGGAGCACTACGACCTTGTGAAGTCCATGAAGCGGGGCACCCCGCCCACGACGACCCTGACGGATGTGCTCGACGGCGTTAAGAATCTCTTCCGGCAGATGGCCGAGCGCGACCACACGCTCGATCCCAAGGCGACGCAGATGGGTCTTTACAAGCAGGGCCTGGAAATCGAGCGCCGGTCCAAGGCCTTCTACGAGGAGAAAGCCGCCGAGGTGAAGGGCAAGAATCAGGCCGCGCTGCTGCGCGCGCTGGCGGTGGAGGAGCAGCGCCACGCCGACGTCCTCGAGAACATCATCGAGTTCGTGTCGGGCCCCCGGCAGTATCTCGAGAACGCGGAGTGGAGCGGAATCGGGCAGCAGTAGGAAACCCGGAATCGTGGCGCGGCGCCGCCCGCGCGCGGCGCTGGATTCCGCCGCGGAGCCGCGCTTCCGCCCCGGCTTCTCCCGCCTAAGGTGTCGTGATCTTCTCGAATTCCGACTTCGGCGCTCCGCACACGGGACAAACCCATGTGTCGGGCACCTCCGCGAAGGGCGTGCCCGAGCGAACGCCGTTCACCGGGTCGCCGCGCTTCTCGTCGTACACGTACCCGCACATGCGACAGCGATAACGTTCCACGCAACAACCTCCCGGCGCGCCGCGGTCACGGCTCGCGCCACTGGCGCCCGTCGCGTCCGAGCAGCGCCTCGGCCTCTTCGGGGCCCCACGTTCCCGCGCGGTACGAGTGGAGCGCCCCGGCGCGCTCCTCTTCGCCTCCGCGGGACCAAGCGTCCAGGACGGGATCGAGCAGACTCCAAGAAACCTCGATCGCATCCTGCCTGAGGAATAAGGTCTGGTCGCCGAGCATGCAATCGAGGAGCAGCCGCTCGTAGGCATCGGGCGGCTCGCCGCCGAACACCTCGCGGTAATTGAACCTCATCGTCAAGTCGCCCACGCAAAGCTTGGCGCCGGGCTGCTTGGCCTGGATCGTCAACGCGACGCCCTCGTCGGGCTGCACGTTGAGGACCAGCACGTTGGGCGACAGGTGCTCGGGAAGCAGGGGGATGAAGATCGAATGCGGCACGCTCTTGAAGGCGATGGCGATCTCGCTCACCCGCCGCGGCAGGCGCTTGCCCGCCCGCAGATAGAAGGGCACGCCTTTCCAACGCCAGTTGTCGATGCCCAGCTTCGCCGCCACGTAGGTCTCGGTGCGCGATTCGGGCGCCACGCCCTTCTCCGCCCGGTAGGCCGGCACGGCCTTGCCGCCCACCTCGCCCGCGGCGTATTGCCCGCGCACCAGCGCGCCGCGGAGGTCTTCCGCCGTGAAGGGCCGCACGGCCCGGAGCACCTTGACGATCTCGTCGCGGACGCTGTCGGCCGCGAAGGAAACCGGCGGCTCCAAGGCGGTCAGCGCCAGCATCATGAAGAGGTGGTTCTGGAACATGTCCCGCAGCAGGCCCGCCTCCTCGAAATACCCCGCGCGGTGTTCGAGGCCGATCGACTCGGCCGCCGTGATCTGGACGTGGTCGACGTACCGGCGGTTCCACAAGGGCTCGAAGACCGCGTTGGCGAACCTGAGCATCAGGATGTTCTGCACGGTCTCCTTGCCCAGGTAGTGGTCGATGCGGTAGATCTGGTCCTCGCCGAGCACGCGGCGGATTTCACGGCCGAGCGCCGCGGCGCTGGCCAGGTCGCGGCCGAAGGGCTTCTCGATCACCACGCGCCGCCAGGGTTCGCCGCCCTCGCCCTGGCGGAGCAGACCGGCCGCGCTCAAGCGCCCGACCACCGGGCCGTAGAGCGCCGGCGGCACGGCCAGGTAGAAGACGGCGCCGCCCTCCGCCCCGAATTCGGCGGCCGAAGCGGCGAGCCGTTGGGCTAACGTCGCGTAAAGCGCCGCATCGAAATAATCGCCGGCCAGGTAGGCGCAGCGGCGGGCGAAGGCTTCGCACTCGTCAGGCCGCGCCTCGCAGCGGCGCGCGATCGCCGCGCGCACCCGCTCCCGGAACTCCGCCGTCGTCATGGCCGTGCGCGCGCACCCGAGCACGAAGAAGCTCCGGGGAATCAGCTTGCGCACCCAGAGGTTGAAAAGCGACGGCAGGAGCTTGCGCCCCGCGAGATCGCCCGAAGCCCCGAAGACCACGATGCCGCAGGGCTTGGGCATGAGCTCGACGCAAACCCTCAACCTGGCCGTGACCGCGGGATCCATGCCTCTCCTCGGCGCCGCGCCCGGCGCTCATGCCCCGGCGCCCCGCGCGTTCACGCCCGCCCCGCCAGATACTCCGCGACGCCGTCGGCGGTGGGCTTCATGCCCTTCTCGCCCTTGTGCCAGTCGGCCGGACACACATCGCCGTGGGCCTCGAAGAACTGCAGCGCGTCCAGCATGCGCAGCGCCTCATCGACGCTCCGGCCCAGGGGCAGGTCGTTGATGAGCGCGTGGCGAACGATGCCGCTCCTGTCGATGAGGAACAGGCCGCGCAGCGCCACCGCTTCGTTCACGAGCACGCCGTACTTGCGCGCAATGTCCTTGGTGAGATCGGCGACCAGCGGGTACCGCACCTTGCCGATGCCGCCCCCGTCCGGCGGCGTGTTCTTCCACGCCAGGTGCGTGTACTGCGAATCCACCGAGACGCCGATCACCTCGCAGTTCCGGCTCTTGAACTCCGCGAGCCTGCGGTCGAAGGCGATGATCTCCGAGGGACACACGAAGGTGAAGTCCAGCGGATAGAAGAACAGCACCACGTACTTGCCGCGATAGCTCGAAAGCGTCAAATCCTCGAAGGAGTTGTCCGGCATCACCGCCTGCTGGGTGAAATCGGGCGCCTCCTGCGTAACCAGCGTTCCCAACGATCCACACATGTTCAAGCCGTCCTTTCGCCGCCGTCCCCCTACTTCCGTTCCCCCGGCCGGGTTTCGGCTTCGCATAGCATTCGCGTGATCTGGAAGACGTGTTGAACCTCCTCGCGGATCACGGCCTCGACCTCGCTCCTGCCCTGGCTCTCGGGCACCACATCACGCATCGCCGTGAACAGGACGATCGCGTCGTGCTCCCGCGCGAGCGCTTCCCTGAGAATCTCGGACAACGTGCGCGGCCGCCGGAAGAACTCCGCGGGATCGCCCGCGTTGACGTCGAACACCTGCCCGTCGGCGAAGGCCTGCAAGTACCTGGCCGCATCGCCGTCCGGGTCGAAGGTGTCGGACTGCGTGGCCTGCTCGGGCAGGCGCGCGCGCATGCGGGCGAAGGTCTTCTCGTGGCCCACCTCCCAGTCGGCGAGCTCCTTGAGGAGCGCGGCTGCGGCGGGGTCGGCGACGGCCTCGGCCGCGGCCCGGTAGAAAAAAGCGCCGTTGCGCTCGATCTGCTCGGCGATCTGGAGCACCTCGGCGGCGTTGAATTTGATGCTTCCCACCGCTCAGTCTCCGTCGACCTTGCGCTTGCCGAGCTCGCGGTCCAGCATATACAGGCCGTGGGGGTGCTGCCCCACCATGCCGATCTTGTGAACGAGGTCCTCGGCGCTGGCCTCCTCCTCGACCTGCTCCGTCACGAACCACTGCAGAAACGCGCTCGTGGCGTGGTCCCGCTCCGCGGCCGCCAGGTCGACAAGCTCGTTGATGCCCCGCGTCACCTTCCGCTCGTGGTCCCGCACGCCCTCGAACACCGCCTGCGGCGAGTTCCACTCGGCGGGGGGCGCCTCGATGGCGGCGAGCACCGCCTGGCCGCCGCGTTCGTTGATGAAGTCGTAGAACTTCATGGCGTGGCGGAACTCCTCGTGCGCCTGGGCCTTCATCCACGCCGCGCATCCGCGCAGGTTGCGCGCGTCGAGCCACGCCGCCATCCCCATGTACAGGTACGCGGAGGCGCTCTCCGCGTTCATCTGCCGATTCAACGCCTTGAGTATCTTCTCGCTCAGCATGGTTCTAGCCCTTCCATAATCCGTGGAGGTTGCAGTACTCGCGCGCGACGACCTTGGCCGACGCCGAGGAAAACACCGCCTCGGGAGCCGCGCCCGGCTTCAAGAACGCGCGCTGGATCGCGTCGCCGTCGATGATCTCGATCCACTCGATCCAGTGCGCCGCCTCCATGGGGTGCGGGACCGAACCGACCTTCACCTTGAAGCCCCCCGCGACCTTCTCGACGGCGGGGACGTGCTTCTCCTTGGAGGCATCCACGGTGTTCTCCTTGAGAAGCGTCATGGGCTCGTCGCAGCACACGAGTTCCCCCGCCCCGGCGTGCAGCACCTCCACGATGTTGCCGCACTGCTTGCACTTGTAGACCTGCAGTCTTTCCGTTGCCATGGCTCTGGTCCTTTCTTTCCGCGCCCCGAGCACACCGCGCCGGCTTTTCTGACAGGCCGGCGCCCAGCTTCCACATCCTATATCCCATGGGTATATCCCATGGGAACGGGTTTGTCGACCACGGACGCCTCCTTTTCGCATTCTCCCGCGGCTTGTCAGGCACCTCCCGAGCCAATAGAATGCGTATGCACGCGCGGGCCCGCGGCGGCGGCAGCCCCGCCGGGAACTCCCGCGGTCGCACGGCGCGCCGACCGCGGCACGCGATCAGCGTTACCCGACGCCGGCGCGCCGGACCGTCACACCCGAGAGGAGAGGTGCGTTCATGGGACACGTGACCGAACTGACCGACAGCAACTTCACGGACGAGGTCGCCGACGGCGTTGCACTCGTCGATTTCTGGGCGCCTTGGTGCGGCCCTTGCAAAATCCAGCTCCCGATCCTCCAGAAGCTCGCGGAAGCCCTGGGCAACCGCGCCAAAATCGCCAAGATCAACGTCGACGAAAACCCCGACACGGCCCAACAGTTCAAGGTGCAGGGCATTCCGACCATGGTGCTCCTGAAGAACGGGGCCGAGATCGCGCGCTTCACCGGAGTCACCGATCAAAAAAGGCTCCAGGCCGCCGTCGAGGGCGCCCTGTAGGCGTGGCCACCACACGGCCGCCGGCGCCGGCCCCGCCGCGCGCTCCGATTCTCGTGCCTGGGAGGTTGCGTGCCCGTCGATGCCGCTGAGGGCGGGCTCCTTGCCGCCACGGCCGAGGATGCCGCGGATGCCACGCGGTTGTGCGCGTGGTTCGAGACGGGCGCCCTTGTCCGGCCCGACCACGCGGCGCCGAATTTCCTCGATCTCGTCAGGGCAATCGCGCACCTTGCGGGCGCGCGCCCGCCCGGCGCCGCCGAGGCGGGCGCCAAGCGCCTTGCGGCGCTGATAGGACCGGCGGACCACTACGTATTCATCCTCGTGGACGGGCTCGGCGCGGGCTTCCTCGATTTTCTTCCGCCGGACGCCTTTCTCCGCGTGAACCAGGTCGAGAGCCTGCTGGCGGTCTTCCCTTCGACGACCGCCGTGGCGCTGACGAGCCTGGCCACCGCGGCCTGGCCGGCGACGCACGGCATCTATGGGTGGTGGGTGCGTTTTCCCGAAATCAACGCGACCGGCACCGTGCTGCCTTACGTGGAGCGCTTCTCCGAGCAACCCCTCGAGGCCCTCGGCCTGAAACCCGAGCAGGCCTTTCCTCTGCCGAGCATCGTGCCGGCCTTCACGCACGCGCCGCTCGCCATCCTGCCCGACAGCCTCGCAGCCGGAGTCTACTCCCGCTACGCGACCGGGGACACCGCGCGCCACGGCTACAAAGACATTCGCGAGGCCGTGCGCGCCGCGAGGGAACGCGTCGCGAAGGCCCGCGAGCCCACCTACACCTACCTCTATCTTCCGCAGCTCGATTCCATGTGCCACAGCCGGGGCATCGATCCGGCGCGCGCAGGAAAGCTCCTGGCGACGATCGATAGGGAACTGGCCGAGCTGAGAGCGCGGCTGCCGGCGTCCGCGCGGCTCGTCCTATCGGCCGATCACGGCCTGGTGAGCGTGCCGCCGGAGCGCCAGTTCGCCCTCGGGACGCCGGATCCTCTGCTCGGCTGTCTCCGGAACGAGCCGGTCGGCGATCTGGCTGTTCCTTGCTTTCACGTCAAGCCGGGTGCTCACGCGCGCTTCGCGCGCATGTTCAGGGAGCGTTTCGGAGCGACGCATGTCCTCCTGCCGATCGTCGAGGTCCAGCGTCTCGGCCTGCTCGGCCCCGAGCCGCTGGCTCCCGTCACCCGCGCTAGGATCGGCGATTTCGTGGCGCTCTCGGAAAAACCGGCGCTTCTTTACCACGCGCCCGACATGATGCACCCCGACATTATCCCCGCCGCCCATTCCGGGCTCACGAAGGACGAGATGCTGATCCCTCTCTGCCTTGCGTGAGAAACGGTTCAGACCCAACTGCCGTTTTGACACCACGGCCCGCCGGAGAAGGTTCTTTTTGTTGAATCATGTCGGCCATTATGGCAGCACGCCTTCAGCGGCCCTGGGTTGTCGCGGGTGCTCTTTTCCATAAGTCATTTTATATGCAGCACTTAGAATATTGAAACCCCTACGGCACACATCTTGCTTTTAGCCCTAATGAACTCGATATCAGTCAACCCCTTTCAAGAAGGAGGTACGCATGACACGGTTTTTCAGCGGCAACTGGAACCCTTACCAGATGCTTTTCAGGCTGCAGGACGAGATCAACCGCGTTTTCGATCTCGCCGACAGCTCCCGCCCGTTTCTGGCGGAACCCGGCGCCTCGTTCCCGCGAGTGAACGTCTACACAACGCCGGATGAATCCGTCCTCAGGGCGGAAGTCCCCGGCGTGGATCTGCAGGACCTGGACATCACGGTCGAGGGCGACACTTTGACGGTGAAGGGGACGCGCAAGCCTGATCGCGACGTGCCGCCCGAGCGGTACTACCGCTGCGAGCGCGGGCACGGGCGTTTCGGGCGCTCGGTGCACCTCCCGCATCGCGTCGACGCCGGCAAGGTCAAGGCGACCCTGAGGAGCGGCGTTTTGGAAGTCAGGCTCCCCAAGGCGCCCGAGGAGAAACCCCGCAGCATAACGGTGAAGGGCTAGGAGGCAGACATGACGAAGGAAAACGAGAGACAGGTCGTCCGGCACGAGCGGCGCGTCGACCTCACGCCCCCGGTCGATATCTACGACGAGGGCGACAAGGTCATCCTGATCGCGGACATGCCCGGCGTCAATCCGGAAGCGCTCGAGGTGCGCTACGAGCGCGGCCAACTCATGATTCACGGGCGGCAGGAGGATTGGTCCGAATACGGCTCGCCCGTGCTCAGCGAGTTCGAGATCGGCGACTATCGGCGCACCTTCACGGTGGGCGAGGACATCGACCCGGCCCACATCACGGCGGAGATCAAGAACGGCGTTCTGCGGATCAACCTCGCGAAGGTCGAGGCCCGCAAGCCGCAGAAGATCGCCGTCACGGTCAAGTAGGAGCGTCAAACCCCGGGCCGCAGGCTCTAGGTCGCCGCCTAGAGCCTGCGGTCTAGTCGTGCGTCAACTGCTCGAGCATCCGGAAGAGCCGCTCGAGCGTCAGAGGCTTGGGCACGTACTCATCCATGCCCGCCTCCAGGCACCGCTCGCGATCGCCGTCCACCGCTTCCCCGGTCATGGCGATGATGGGCAGGCGCCGTTCCGCCCCGCGTTCCTTTTCGCGGATCACCCGCGTCGCTTCCAAGCCGTCCATGACGGGCATCTCGGTGTCCATGAGGACGACATCGAAATGCTCCTCGTTGAGCTTCTCGACGGCTTCCTTTCCATTTTGGACCGAGGCGACCGAGTGGCCCCATTTCTGAAGGAGCGAGACGATCAAAGAGCGATTGCCCGCGTTGTCCTCGGCGACGAGGATTCTATGGCGCCGGGAGTTCTCGCGCAGAGTGTGGCGCGTGACCAGCGTCTTGATTTGATGCTCCATCTCCGACAGGCCGAGCACATGCCGCATGATGCCGAGGAGTTCCTTCTCCCGGATCGGCTTCTGGAGGTAACCCGAGATGCCCGCCTTGCGGCATTCGATGCTGTCGCCGCGAAAGCCGGTGTAGGTCAGCATGACCACTTTGGCTCCGCGAAGCAGGCCCCGCGCCGCGATCTCCGCCGCCAGCGAGAAGCCGTCAATGTCGGGCATCTTCGCATCGATGAAGACCAGCTCGAATTCCCGTCGCCCCGAAGCCAGGGTGGCAAGGGCTTCCTCGCCGCTTTTCACCGACTCGACCTCGAGCCCCAAGCGCTTGAGCATGTGCTCGAACACCAACCGGCAAGTCGCGTTGTCATCCACCACCAGCGCCGGGACCCCCCGCAGCCGCGCCGGCGCCACGCAGCGCGGCGCCAGGCGGACGGCCGCGACGTGGAGCATGGCCGTGAAGTGGAAGGTGCTTCCCTTGCCCTCCTCGCTCTCGACCCACATCCGTCCCGACATGAGCCTGACGATCTCCGCCGAGATCGCCAACCCCAGGCCCGTGCCGCCGTACTGGCGCGCCACGGAGCGGTCGGCCTGCGCGTAAGGATTGAAGATGTTTTCCAGCTTGTCCGCCGGAATGCCGATGCCGGTGTCCTGCACCGCCACGTGGAGAACGACTCGGTCGCCGGCGCGCGAATCCTGCGAAATGCGCACCACGACCTCGCCTCGCTCCGTGAACTTGAGCGCGTTGCTCACCAGATTCGTGATGACCTGACGCAGGCGTCCGGCATCGCCCCGCACATTGTCCTCGACTTCGGGCTCGACCATGAGCACGAGGTCCAGCCCCTTGGCGTCGGCGATCGGGTTCATGACGCCGAGCAGTCCGTGCACGCAGTCGTGCAGGCTGAACTCGATATCGTCCAGCTCCAGCTTGTGCTCGACGACCTTGGAGAAATCGAGGATGTCGTTGATGAGCCGGAGAAGCACGTTGGTGGAATCCAGCGCCACCATCAGGAACTTCCGCTGCTCCTCGGTAAGCTCGGTCTCCAGCGTCAGGTTGAGCATGCCCAGGACTCCGTTCATGGGCGTCCTGATCTCGTGGCTCATGCTCGCCAGAAAGGAGCTCTTGGCGCCGCTGGCCTGCTCGGCCTTCTGCTTGGCCTTGCGAAGCTCCTCCTCCGCCAGCTTCAACGCGGTGATGTCCACGTTGCTCGCGCGCACGCCGCGGAAGACGCCGCGGGCGTCGCGCACGGCGCGGCAGGTATGGGCGATCCACCGCGCTTCTCCCTGCCGCGTGACGATGCGAGCCACGATGCTCCGCGGCTCGTCGTGCTCGCCGGCGGCCTCGTGCGCCGCCCACGCCGCCGCGTCGTCGGGATGGACGATGGCGCGGAGAAGCTCCGGCGTGGCGTACAAATCCTCTGCGGTGTAACCCGTCATGGCGGCGCACGACGGGCTGATGTACAAAAACCGGCCGTCGGGGCCGCGCCAGTACACCCAGTCGGGGGAGGCCTCGGCGACGATGCGGTGGCGCCGGGCGTCGGTTGCAAGCACCTCCTCCGAACGCCGGCGCGCCAGAGCCTGCCGCAGGACGCGCGGCAGCATCCGGCGCGCGCCCCTGCTCTTCGCCAGGTACTGGAACGCGCCTTCGGCCACGGCACGCACGCTCATTTCCTCGTCGTCGAGCTCCGTGAAGACGATGATGGGAACGTCCCCGGCGGCGGCCCGGACGGCGGTGAGCGTCGCGAGCCCGGCGCTGTCCGGGAGCATGAGCTCGAGCAGCACGAGGTCGAAACTGCGCTCCTTGAATGCGGCCACCGCGGCAGCCAGCGCGTCGACCGAGGTCGCGGCGAACCGGATCGGGCCGCAGGGTTTGGCGAGAATACGTTTCACGCGCCGGAAGAGCGCCCGCCTGGGCTCAACGACAAGCACATGCACATCGGCCGCCCGCGCAGAATCGGGGTTCTCCATGTCACCTTCCTTGGGGACAACGCCGCCGCCGATGCCCATTTCGGCCGGATCGGTTACCTGCATGCTCCATCCGCTCCTTGTGCCGCCCATCACGGCCGGACGCCGCCTAAGGCCGGCCCGTCCCGTGAACACGCGGTCGGTCATCAACGCTTCGTCTCACGGTAGTATCGGTTGTTTTAGGCCTTGGCCCGCCGTTTTTTGAATCGTCTTTCAGAGAATTCTCATAACGCGGATTTCGCCGGCGGACTGCCGCTGTCAGGACGCCCGTCAGACCTCGGACGGCCGATAATGTTTTTCGGAAAGGACGCTCGAATCGGGCGGATCCGCAGAAAACGCGCGCCCGGCCGTTATCTCCGGCGCGACCCCTTCTTCCCGCCGCGGCGCTCCCGCTTTACCGGCCCTTCGCGCCGCCGAACGTCCGTTTTTTTTCCCCGCCGCGCGCCCTCGGAGGCGGCTCCAGGGAGCTTCGCCAGCTCGAGGATGAGCTGGCGCCTCGCCGCGTCCACCGCGGCAATGCGCACCTTGACGAGGCGGCCGACGTGAAACGTCCGTCCCGTGCGCTCGCCGCGCAAGAAGCCGTAGCGCGGATTCACCTCCCACCAGTCGTCCCCGAGGGCCTCGATGTGCACGAGCCCCTCGATCAAAAAGCGCGGCACCTGGACGAAGATCCCGAAGTTCGTGACGCCGGTGATGACGCCCTCCAGCTCCTCGCCGACCTTGCCTTCCAGGAACTGCAGGATCAAGACCTCCCTGAGTTCGGACTCCGCCGCCTCGGCGCGGCGCTCGGCGTAGGTCATCCGCTCGCCCAGGGCGGTCAACGCCGCCTCGTCGTCGGGCGGCAGCTCGCGCAGGCGCTTGCGGCACAGCGCCGCGACGAGCCGCTGCACCGTGAGATCGGGATAGCGCCTGATCGGGCTCGTGAAGTGACAGTAGCCGTCGCTGGCAAGGGCATAGTGCCCCACCGCCCGAGGCGAATACTCGGCCTGCTGGAACGTCCGCAACACGGCGAAGTTGACGGCGTAGCTCTCGGGCTTGCCGTGGACGCTCCGCAGAATCGCCTGAATCTGCCCGCGGCCCAGGTCCTTGGAAAGCGTGTGCCCCGCGGCGCGCAGGAACGCGTTGAGCTGCTCGTTCGCGATCAGGTCGGGCGGCGGGTGAATGCGCCGCAGGAATTTTCTGCCGGCGCGCTCCAGCACCCGCGCCACGGCTTCGTTCGCCTCGACCATGCACATTTCGATGAGGGTGTGCGTGTAGGCATCGTCGGCCGGCACCGCGTCCGCGACCTTGCCGTCGGGGCCGAAAACCAGCTCCATCTGCGGAAGGTCGAGGTGGATCATGCCCGCCGCGGTGCGCCGCTTCTCGATGGCGCGAGCCAACCGGTCGAGGCCGCCGAGAGTCTCGACGACCGCCGGGGGCCGGCCGCCCGTCCGGCCGTCAATGATGGCCTGAGCCTCGGCGTACGTGAGCCGCGCGCAGGAGCGGATCACGGTCTCGGCGACGCGCGTGCGCACCACGCGGCCCTCGCGGTCGTAGGTGATGAAAGCGCTCTGGCACCAACGGCGCTGGCCTTCCTGCAGGCTGCAGACGCCATTGGAGAGGATCTCGGGCAGCATGGGCACGACGCGCCTGGGGAAGTAGACGCTCGTGGCGCGCTCCTTGGCCTCCTTGTCCAACTGCGTGCCTTCCCTGACGAAGTGGGCCACGTCGGCGATATGGACGCCCAGCGTCGTCAAGCCCCCGCGCTCCCGCTTCAGGCTGAGAGCATCGTCGAAATCCCGCGCCTCGGGCGGATCGATCGTCACCACAACGGCGTCGGTCAGGTCCTCGCGGCCGCGGGATGCCGCGGGATCGAATGCCGCCGCCGCGCGCCGCGCATCCTCGAGAGCCTGCTCGCTGAACCGGAACGGCAGGCCGTAGCCGCGGATCACGGCATCGGTCTCGACGTCCAGTTGCCCGGCCGCTCCGAGGGTCTCGACGATGACGCCCGCCGGCAGTTCGCCCTCGTCGCCGTGGTTCGCGATCTCGACCACGACCTTGCTTCCTTTGGAGCGGCTCGCGGGCGGGATGTCGCGCACGACGATCGGACGCACGAACTGCTTGCCCTCGGGCACGACAAACCAGGCCGCGCCCGCTTGCTGGAGGACGCCGACGAAGCGGTTCCTCCCCCTTTCGATGACGCGCGTCACGGCCCCCGAGTAGACCCGCCGCGCGCCCTTCTTTTCGGAGACCACGCGGGCCTCGACCCTGTCGCCGGTCATGGCGCCGCCGGCGGCTCCGGCGGGCACGTACAGGTCCCCGCGGACGCCGGGCGTTTCGGGGGCGATGAAGCCGAACCCGCGCTGATTCTGGCGGAACACGCCGACGACGCGGTCCGGAAGATTGGGCAGCGTCAGCGCGTTGCCAGCTCCCAGGACGATTCGACCCGAATCCCTGAGGGCCTTCACCGCGTCGCGGAAAGAGCCGTACTGCTCCGCGGCGACGCCTAACAGGCGGGCGAGTTGGTGCTGCTTGAGGGGACGGTAGCCTCGCCCGGCGAGGTACTTCAAAATCGCATCGGAGTAGTGTTCGGACATGGATTCCCTTGCGTGATCGCGGGCACCCGGGCGGTGCTTTCCCCGCGGTGCCCGGGAACAACCGAGGGGTCGAGTTTAACAGGCGCCGGCCGCGCGGGCAACGACGCTCCCGGGCACGACGCGGTTTTTCGCCCCGAACCGACGCTCTTGCCGGGCCGGCGCGGCGGGGATATCATGTGCGCCGCAGGCGGCGGGCGCGCCGTTGCCGCGCCCATTTCCCGAGACGCTTTCGACAGCTCTCGGCCGGGAGCCTGTCACCGCACCTTCTTTACCGAGGCGGGGAACCTGCTCGCATGGAACGCGTCGCGTTCGACAAGCACGCCAAGGCCAAGAGCCTACGCGCCTGTCCGCTCTTCGCGGCGCTCGCGCCCGAGGACCTGAGCGCCCTGGCGGGCGTGGCGGCGGCGCGCGTCTATTCCGACGGCGACCTTATCTTTCGCGAGAACGAGGCCGCCGTGGGGTTTCACATCATCGTCGCCGGCGCCGTGAAGGTCTGCCGCTTCGGCGCCGACGGAAGGGAACAGGTGGTCCACCTCCTGGGGCCGGGCGACGCCTGCGGCGAGGTTCCGATGTTCCAGGGCGGCGGCTATCCCGCGCACGCCGTGTGCCTGGGACCGGTCAGGACCTTGTTTCTTCCGCGGGAGCCCTTCGTCGCCCTCGCCCGCCGGAAGGTGGAAATCCTTTTTTCCATGCTGGGAGTGCTCTCGACGCGGCTGCGGCACCTCGTCCAACTGGTCGACGATCTCTCCCTCAAGGAAGTCTCGGCGCGCCTCGCCAAGCATCTTCTCGATCTCTCGGCGCGCGCGGGCGGCATTCGCACGGTGGAGCTGGAAACCTCCAAAGCGATGCTCGCCGGCCGCCTGGGGACCATCGCCGAGACGCTGAGCCGAACCCTCGCCAAGCTGAAGCGGCGCGGAATCGTGCGCGTCCACAGGCACCGCGTCACGATCCTCGATCCGGCGAAGCTTCAGGCGCTCGCGGCTGGCATGAAGCTGTAGAAGACGGCCCGCCCCGGCGAATCCCGCCCGACTTAGCACGTCAAATCCTTCTTGCGACGACAGTTAGGAGAAATCGGCGCTCCTTGACCTAGGTCAAGGCCGCGCGGCGCCGCAGGTCGTATGCTTGGCACGTCGTTTGCGGTCGTGACCGCTTCCGCCGCCGGGTGCCGGAAGCGGCGGCCGCGGCGCGAAAGGAGCACCACCATGGCAAAACGCAAAATAATCAAAATCGACGAGTCCAAGTGCGACGGCTGCGGCCTGTGCGTCCCCTCCTGCGCCGAGGGCGCGCTCAAGGTGATCGACGGCAAGGCGCGCCTCGTGAGCGAGGTCTACTGCGACGGCCTCGGCGCTTGCCTCGGGCACTGCCCGCAGGGGGCCATCACGATCGAGGAGCGCGAGGCGCCGGCCTTCGATGAGGCGCAGGTCCGCGCCTACCTCGAGCGCGAGAAGGCCGCGGCGCCGGCCGCAGGCCCATCGCACGCCCACGCCCACGGCGGCGGCTGCCCCGGCGCCATGGCGCAACAACTCACACCGCCGGCGGCCGCGGCCGCGGCGCCGCGCGCCGAGGCCGCCGCGTCCGAACTCATCAACTGGCCCGTCCAGCTCACGCTCGTGCCGCCGAACGCGCCTTACCTCCGCAACGCGGATCTTCTCCTCGCCGCGGACTGCGCGCCCTTCGCGCTGGCCGGTTTTCACGGGCGCTTCCTGCGCGGCAGGCCGGTCGCCATCGCCTGCCCCAAGCTCGATGACGCGGCGGCGCACACCGAAAAGCTCGCGCAAATCATCCGCGCATCGAACCTCCGCAGTATCACCGTGGCCCGTATGGAGGTGCCCTGCTGCGGCGGATTGGTCGCCATCGCCAGGGGCGCGATCCAGCGCGCGGGCCGGCCGGTGCCGCTCCATGAAATCGTCATAGGCATCCGCGGCGAGGTGCTGGCCGATGTGGCGGATGCGAACGTAAGGGCCTAAACTGGATCCCCACTCTAGAAAGGAGCGATGTCATGTTTTGTTATCAGTGTGAACAAACGGCCCGCGGAACGGGGTGCACCAAGGTCGGCGTGTGCGGCAAGGACCACACGACCGCCGTTCTGCAGGACCTGCTGCTCTACGCGGCCCAGGGGATCTCGATGTACGCCCACCGGGCCCGCGCGTTGGGCGCGAGCGACCGCGCCATCGACATTTTCGTCCTCGAAGCGCTTTTCACCACGGTCACGAACGTCAACTTCGACCCCGCCAGGCTGCAGGGTCTCATCGCCAAGGCCGCTGCGATCCGCGACAAGGCCAAGGACCTCTACGAGAAGGCCTGTAAGAAGGCCGGCGCCGTGCCCGAAAAGCTCGGCGGCCCGGCGGCGCTCGTTTTCGAGACAACCCTCGAAGGCATGCTGAAGCAGGGCGAGGCGATCAGCATCCCCAGCCGCAGGGAGAAGCTCGGCGACGATGCGGCGGGGCTTCAGGAACTGCTCATGTACGGCTTGAAAGGCGCCGCAGCGTACGCCGATCACGCGCAGATCCTGGGCAAGGAGAGCGCCGAAATCATGGCGGCTTTCGAGGATCACCTCGATTTCCTCACGAAGGAGAACCCCACGGTCGACGAGCTCGTGGGCCGCTGCCTGGCGGCGGGCGAGCTCAATTTGAAGGTCATGGAGCTCCTGGACGCCGCCAACACCGAGGCCTACGGCCACCCCGTGCCGACGGCCGTCCGCATCACGCCGGTCAAGGGCAAGGCGATCCTCGTTTCGGGCCACGACCTGAAGGACCTGGAGGCGCTCCTGGAGCAGACCAAGGGCAAGGGGATCAACGTCTACACCCACGGTGAAATGCTGCCCGCCCACGGGTACCCGAAGCTCAAGGCCTACGGGCATCTCGCCGGCAACTACGGCGGAGCGTGGCAGGACCAGGCCAAGGAGTTCGACGAGTTTCCGGGCGCCATCCTAATGACGACGAACTGCATCCAGCGGCCCCGCGATTCGTACAAGGCGCGCATCTTCACGTGCGGGCTTGTCGCGTGGCCGGGCGTCGTCCACATCGCCAACCGCAACTTCGCCCCGGTCATCGAGGCCGCGCTCGCGGCTCCGGGCTTCGCCGCCGACGTGCCCGAGAAGACCATCACGGTCGGTTTCGGCCGGAACGCGGTCATGAGCGTCGCCGGGAAGGTTATCGAGGCCGTCAAATCCGGTGCGATCAAGCGCTTCTTCCTCATCGGCGGCTGCGACGGCGCCAAGACGGGCCGCGACTATTACACCGAGATCGCCGAGAAGGTGCCGAGGGACTGCGTCATCCTGACCCTCGCCTGCGGCAAGTACCGTTTCAACAAGCTCGATTTCGGATCCATTGGAGGCATTCCGCGCCTGCTGGACATCGGGCAGTGCAACGACGCGTACTCCGCGATTCAGATCGCGGTCGCGTTGGCCGGCGCCTTCAACTGCGGCGTCAACGACTTGCCGCTCTCACTCATCCTCTCCTGGTACGAGCAGAAGGCCGTGGCAATCCTGCTGACCCTGTTCGCCCTCGGGATCAAGAACATCCGCCTGGGTCCGACCCTGCCCGCGTTCGTCACGCCGAACGTGCTCAAGGTGCTCGTGGAGAAGTTCAACGTCATGCCGATCACGACGCCGGACCAGGACCTGCAGGCAATCCTGGCGGCATAGGGCCGCGACTCCCTGGGGCGTCGGTGAGCCGTCGCGACCGTTTGCAGGTTTGGTCCTTTTGACGCTGTTTTGCCCTGGCTCAGGCGCGGCTGGAATTCGTTCCAGCCGCGCCTGAGCCAGGGGATCACGGCGTCGCCGGCGCGAATCCAGAGTTTCAACGCGCGGCAAGGGTTTCAGCCGGCGCGCGGAGTCCTCTGCATGCGAGGAGCGCCGCCGACGATGCGGAGGATTTCATCGGCGAACGAGTGATTTTCCCGCCCAAGGCGCCCTCGCTGACGGCGACCGCCCTCCTCTTCCCAAGCCGCCGTTTTCATAATCGTCCGGTCTCGCTTCGCGCGGCCGGAGCGAAAATAATCAAATCACTCAAATCAACGAATGATCATGAGCCACTGCGGACGGCGCGCACATAGTTGCCACTCGACTTACCGTCGACGCCCACGCTGCCGCTGTAGAAGGAGACACACCACGCGAACGACGGACTGCTGACGTAGGTAGACGCCGACCAGTACCACGACGACACCGCGCTGAATACAGGATCGATGCTTGGATCCTCCCGCCCGTAATTCACGAAGCTCTGAAGCTCCCTCACGTTCGGCAGACGCCAGTCGCTGTGCCCCGCGAGAGTCAGATTCTCGCAGTACTTGAGCGCGTCCTGCCACGTGTACTCACCGGGCGCCGTCTCGTTCTGCCACATGAGCCCCGTGCAGTTGTCCGTCACCGTCCGGTCACCGTTGTCCGTGAACCGCTTCCAACTCGAGCAGCCAGCCTGGTAGACACCGTCCTGACCGGACGCGGACATACCCGCACATGGGATCTCCACTCCACTGGTAGTGTAGCACAGTGTCTGACCCGTCGCCGGAAGACCCTTGGACAGACAGCACGAGTCGCACGCGATCGCCCCCGGCTTCGGCCCGTTCGCAAACAGGTATCCGAGCAGGTAGATCGCATCCGCGATGTCAATCATGCCGTCGCCGTTCACGTCTCCGTTCCCCGACGGCGTACCCGCGTACACGACCTGCGACGTCCCATGCGGAATGGCGAGCATGACCGCGACACCAAGCAAAACACCAACAGCAGCAACAGCAACAAGGACGATGGGTCTCATGGCAACACCTCCTCACAGAAACCTAATGACCACGCCTTCATTATGCCAAGGACAGGCACGCGCGGTCAAGAAGGTGGCGGGCCCGTCATTCTTCCGCTCCACCGCCGCTAGGTCTTCAAGTCCCCCAACGCCATGGTCCCCTCGCCAAGGGCGCGACGCGGGGCGGCCGCATCTCCCGCGCCGCGCGCCGTCGGCCAGCCGGCAGGATAAGGAAAGAGCAGCCGAGCGCCACGCACAGACCGCGCCCCCGTCTGACCCCCACCCCTCCTTTTTCCCGCCCAACGCGCCCTCGTTGACGGCGACCGCCCTCCTCTTCCCAAGCCGCCGTTTTCATAATCGTCCGGCCGCGCTAAGCGCGGCCGGAACGAAAACAATCAAATCACTCAAATCAACGAATGATCATGAGCCACGACGGACGGCGCGCACAAAGTCGGCATCCATCTTACCGGCGTCGTCCACCCAGCCGTAGGAGAAGCTGACGGTCCACGCGTTCGTCGGATTGACGACGTAGGTAGACGACGACCAGTAAGGCCCCCTCACCGCGCTGAATACAGGATCGATGCTTGGATCCTTCCGCCCGTAATCCACGATGCTCTGAAGCTCCCTCACGTTCGGCAGGCGCCAGTCACTGTGCCCCGCGAGGTCCAGATCGTTGCAGTACCAGAGCGCCCCCTGCCACGTGAACAAGCGGGACGGCGTCTCCTTCTGCCACATGAGCCCCGTGCAGTTGTCCGTCACCGTCCCGTCACCGTTGTCGGTGAACCGATTGTCACCGCCGCAGCCCGCCTGGTAGTAACCGTCCTGACCAGGATAAGCCGCGCTGCCGCACGGAATCTCTCCCCACGTACCCTTACTGTCGGCCCCGTAGCACTTCGTTTGACCCGTCGCCGGAAGACTCCTGACAAATAGAGTCAAACAGCACGAGTCGCACGCGATCGCCCCCGGCTTCGGCCCGTTCGCAAACAGGTAGCCGAGCAGGTAAATCGCATCCGCGACGTCAATCCTGCCGTCGCCGTTCACGTCTCCGTTCCCCGACGGCGTACCCGCGTACACGACCTGCGACGCCCCATGCGGAATGGATAGTGTAACAGCGACGCCGACCAAAACACCAACAGCAGCAACAGCAACAAGGACGATGGGTCTCATGGCAACACATCCTTACAGGAACCTAATGACCACGCCTTCATTGTACCAAGGACGGGCACACGCGGTCAAGACATCCGACACACCGATCCGTGACCGTGCCACCGGGCGCCGGCTCGGCGCGGTCGTCGACCGCGCCGCCGGCATTGATCTTCTCCGCCCGTCCGATCACCGCCGTGTCCACGCGTGTCCCGGGGAAGACCGCGCCCTTCCGTCAGCCGCTCCGGCCGCCGTCAGGCAAGCACTTCGGTCAGCGGACCGTAGGCATGTTCAGAACCGTATTCCCGCCGAAGGAGGGCCAGCCCGCTTTCAATCAGGGCATGCCGATAGCCGGGATCGCGCAGGGCGAGAACGATCTGGCCGGCGTACTTGTCCGGCTCGGCGGACACCTCCCGCTGGGCATAAGCGCCGCAAGGGATCCCTTGCGCGGCGGCGGGCGTGAGCAGAATCGGCTTGCCATAGGCGAAGGCCTCGAGGACTTTGATCTTAAGGCCGCTGGTGTGGCGCAAGGGCGCGACGGCCAGGTCGACCTCCGCGTAGAGGTCACGGGGATGGTCGCGGAAGGGAAGGAAAACCACCTGGCGGTGCCCGGCGTAGTCCCGGACGATTTCAGGAGCGGGATTGGCGATCTTCAGGCGGACGTCGGGGATTTCCCGCCGAACCAAGGGCAGAACATCCCGGACGAGGAAGCGGACGGCGTCCATGTTGAACGGGCCGCTTCCCGAGGCGATCAACAGATCCCGGCCCGGGGGATTGCGCGCGGGCAGCGGGTCGGGGGCGAAGGCGACCGGGGTGTAAAGGGAATTCACCTCGTTCGCCAGGAGGTGTTCGTGGTCGTACCGGGAAATGGCCAGGACGCGGTCGGCGGAGCGATAAAAAGCCAACTCGCGTTCGGCATCCCGGAAATGAGCCAGCAACCGGCCGCAGCCGAGCGCCTTGAATCCGAGATACTTCTGGTGCCAGAGGTCAATGGCATCGACGATCTTGAGCGTACCGTCGGGAATGACGGGCATGGCGCGGGCCAGGAACGGAGCTTGAAGGATGCAGGCGCGATACCGCTTGCGGGCGAGAAGTCCGGCAAGTTGCGCGACGACCGCATCCGGCAGGTAGACGGCGTCGTCGAAATGCGGCGGGAACAGCCTCCGGACCACCCGCCGCGCCAGGGACAACTCGGTGGTTTCCTCCCTACGCTCCGCGGCCGACACCTGCTTGAAGATCTGCCGCCCGGGCAGATTCTCCGTGTCAGCCAACCACCGACAGAGGAACAAGTCCAACTCCGCCCGCTCGGCCAAGTGCCGGCACAAGTCTCCCACCCGCACGGTAAAACCGCATCGTTGCGGGTAGGGATATTCAGGACTGACCATCAAAAGACGGCTCATCCGGCAGCTCCGGCGCCGGCGGCGGCGTCAATTTCTTGGCGTCCGAGGCATAACCGCTCCGCGCGCAAAATCGGCGGACACTCTCCGCCCGGGCGGTTCCTGAACCGGAAAAGAAATCGCAGGAGGCGGAAAGCCAGGGTGTGCAAGCCGGTGGACAATCGCGATGAAAGTGGGACCGCGGCGCAGTTCGCCCGGGAAATCATCCGTCCCCGGCCGGCGCGGCGCGCCTCCCCGGAGAAGCAGCCCGCGAGAAATTTCGTCGGCATCCGCATGAGGCGCGACCATAATCGACAACCATCCGCCGGTCAAGGACCGGGAGCTTTTGAACGACGGCGTCAAAACGGCACGGGGGCAGATCCGCAACACGCCCGCTGCCTTCCCTGAACCGGCGGAAAGCGGTCGTGCGCCCGCAGGTGCGAAAGCGACGCCCCGGCCCTTCTCGAGAGCGGGGGGCGTCAAGGGTGACATCCCCCGCTGCTTCCCGGTATCATGGAGACGGACGCGCGGCCGTCCCGTGCGGCTCGCGCGCGCCGAAAGGAGCCTGACATGCCGAAGGGAGACACGCCGCCGGTCCTCCCGTCGCCCCTGAGCGCGCGGGAGCTTCTCGACATGCACTTCCTCGACATGCGGTCGGCGCTGCTTGAGACCGCCGCCGCCTGGGACCGCATCGAGCGCGCCGCCGGCGCGGACCAGGTCGCGGCCGATCCACGCCTCGCGAACCTGCGCGCGGCGCTGGAGATCATCGCGCGCGGGCGCGGTGACCGCGCCGCCCGCATCCTTACCGCCCTCTCCGATCCGCCCTTGTGAGAGAGACGCCATGAAGGTAATCGAGCCTCATATCCACATGATCGCGCGGACGACGCAGGACTACGAGCGCATGGCCCGCATGCACACCGTGGCCTGCTGCGAACCGGCCTTCTGGGCCGGCTACGACCGCACCTCCGCCCGGGCTTTCCACGACTATTTCACCCACATCACCAAGTTCGAGCCCACGCGGGCGGCCCAGTACCAGATCCAGCACTACGCCTGGATCTGCATCAACCCGAAGGAAGCCGACGACCTGGCCCTCGCCCGGGAGGTCATCGCCTTCATTCCCGAGTTCCTGGACAAACCCACGGTGCTCGGAATCGGCGAGATCGGCCTGAACCGTAACACCAAGAACGAGATGACGGTCTTCCAGGAGCAGGTCGAGCTGGCGCTGGCGCGGAACGAGCTCATCTGGATCCACACGCCGCACCTCAAGGACAAACTCCGCGGCACGCGCATGATGATCGACTACCTGAAGGGCCGCGGCGGCGTCGACCCCGAACGCGTGTGCTTCGACCACGCCGAGGAGCACACCCTCGGCATGATCCGCGACGCGGGCTTCTGGGCCGCCATGACGATCTACCCCATCACCAAGAACTCGCCGGGGCGCGTCGTCGACGCCCTCGAGATCTGGGGCATCGACCGCATGCTGGTCGACGCGTCGGGCGACTGGGGGCCCTCCGACCCCGGAACCCTCCACGACGCGATCTTCGAGATGCGGCGGCGCGGCCACCCGGAAGCGCGCATCGAGACCGTCTTCTACAACAACCCCTGCTACTTCCTCGGCCAGTGCCCGAAGTTCAAGCCGGCGCCGCTCCTGCCCCGGGAACAGGCCTGGTCCGGGGCGGCGCGAACCCGGGACTCCGCATGATGCGGGACGCGCTGCCACCGTCCGCGCCGCACGAACGCGAAGGCGTGGTGCACGAGCGCTTCACGGTTGAGTTCGACTACCCCGTGTGGTTCACGCGGGATGTCTTCGCCCCCGGGAACCGGCTCTTTCCCGCCACCCTCGCCCGACTCGGGGAGCCGCGCCGCCACCGCGTGCTCCTGTATCTGGACAGCAACGTGGCGGCGGCGCATCCCGGCCTCGCGGCGCGGATCGCCGCCTGCGCCGAGGAGTTTCGCGACGTCTTCCAGCTCGCCGCCCCGCCCGCGATCATCCCAGGCGGCGCCTGCGCCAAGTCCGAGATGGAGGTCGTCCGGGACATCATGACGACCATCGGCGCGCTGCGCCTCGACCGCCAGAGCTTCGTCGCCGCCGTCGGCGGCGGGGCCGTGCTCGACGTGGTCGGTTTCGCCGCGTCCCTCGTCCACCGCGGCCTCAGATTCGTGCGGCTGCCGAGCACGACGCTGGCCCAGGGCGACGCGGGCATCGGCGTCAAGAACGGCATGGACATTCACGGCCGCAAGAACTTCGCCGGCACCTTCGCGCCACCCTTCGCCGTGCTCAACGACTTCGCCTTGCTTCCCACCCTGACCGACCGCGACTGGATCGGCGGCGTCGCCGAGGCGTTCAAAGTGGCGATTATCAAGGACGCGGAGTTCTTCGACTTCCTGGCGCGGCGCGCCCGCGACCTGCGCGGCCGCGACCAGGCGGCCATGGAAACGACGGTGCGCCGCTGCGCCGAGATCCACCTCGAGCACATCCGAACCGCCGGCGACCCCTTCGAACTCGGCTCCGCGCGGCCCCTCGATTTCGGACACTGGGCCGGGCACCAGCTCGAGGTCATGACGGGAGGCGCGGAAGGCCACGGCCAGGCGGTCGCCGCCGGCATCGCCCTCGACTCTTACTACGCCATGCGGACGGGACGGCTTACGCCGTTGGAACTGGACCGCATCCTCGCGGCCCTCCGGGACTGCGGGCTGCCCGTTTACCATCCCCTCTTCGCCGTGCGCCAGCCGGACGGCGGCCCCGCGGTGTTCGCGGGCCTGGAGCAGCTCCGGGAGCACCTCGGCGGACTTCTCACCATCACCCTGCCCGACGGCATCGGCCGGAAGGTCGAGGTGCACACGGTGGACCTCCGTCTCTACGAAGAGGGCATCGGCGCACTTGAGGAGCTCGCGCGCGCATGATCATTCGATCCGCCCCCCGCCTCGACCTCACCTATTGCCTGAACATCCACCCCGGCGAGACTTGGCGCGACAACTTCGCCGCCATCCGGAATGACGCCCTCCGCGTGCGGAATCTGGTCGCCCCGAACCAGCCGTTCGGCTTGGGCCTGCGCCTGAGCGCGCGGGCCGCGGCCGCGCTGGCCCGCCCCCGCGCCTTGGCGGAGCTGCGCGCTTTCCTGGATGCGCACAACCTGTACGTTTTCACGATCAACGGTTTCCCGTACGGGCGGTTCCACGGCGCCAGGATCAAGCAGAAAGTCTACGCCCCCGATTGGCGCACGCAGGCGCGGCGCGACTACACGGTGGCGCTGGTCGATATCCTCGCCGCCCTCGTCCCCAAGGGCTGTTCGGGCAGCATCTCCACCGTGCCGGGCTCCTACAAGGCCTGGATCGCCTCCGACGCCGACATTCGCGCGATGGCGCGCAACCTGGCCGATGTCGCCGCGCACTGCGCCCGCCTCCGCGAGACCCGCGGCGCCGACATCGCGCTCGCGCTGGAGCCCGAGCCAGACGGCTTCATCGAAACCGCCGGCGAGGCTATCGCGTTCCTCGAAGGGCCGTTGCGCGCCCTGGGCACGGCGCATCTGGCGGGGACCCGCCGCTTCGGCAAGGCCAAGGCCCGCGCCGCGCTCGCCAGGCACATCGGAATCTGCCTCGACACGGCGCACGCGGCCGTCCAGTACGTGCATCCCTGCCTGGCGCTCAAACAGCTCTCGCGGGCGGGAATCCGCATTCCGAAGGTTCAGTTGAGCGCCGCCCTGCGCGCCTACCCCGATGCCGCCGGCGTCAAGCGCCTCCGCGCGTTCTGCGATTCCGTCTACCTGCACCAGGTCAGAGTCAAGACCGCGTCGGGACGCATCGCCGCCTTCAAGGACCTGCCCGACGCCATCGCCGCCCGCACGCGCCGCTGGAAAGAGACGGGCCGCCGCCCCGACGAGGAATGGCGCATTCACTTTCACGTGCCGCTCGGCTTCGAAGAGCACGAGGGCTTGTCCTCCACCGCCGATCTCCTCGACCAGCGTGTCATGCGGGTTTTGTACTCGGCCGTTGCGCCGCACTTGGAGATCGAAACTTACACCTTCAGCGTCCTTCCCAAAAAGCTGCGCGCGGCCGATGTCGCCGCCGGCGTGGCGCGCGAGTTCGCGTGGCTGCGCGCGCGGGGCGGCGCCAGGTGGCAACCGCCGCCGCGCAAAAGGGTCGGGCGCCGCCGGGAAACAAGCTAGCCCCTCGCAACGGCCCCGGCCATCGGGCGGGGCCGGTCCCGAGACCGGCAGGCGCGGCGCGGCCGCGGCGCCCTCCGCTGATTGCGGGAGCTTCCGCCCGTCGCGTATACTTGGCCGCGCGAGTTCCCGGCGCGGCGGCGGCGCCGCCGCCACCCGACGCGCGCGGAACGGCGCTTCGGCGCGAACGAGCGGAGAAGAAGCATGAGCGTCGAAAAACCGGTCGTGGAGATGCTCCGGCAGTTCGTCGAGGTGGACAGCCGGCACGCGGCTCTCTCCCTGGAGAGCATGTCGGCCGAGGAAGCGGCGGATGTCGTTCGGCTCCTTCCTCCCGGCTCGATCGCCGCTTGCCTGGAGTACATGCACCCGGCCGCCGCCGCCGCCCTCCTGCAGCTCCTCGACCCCGAGACGACCTGCGACGTCCTCGGACGGGTCGGAACCGACTGCGCCGCCGATATCGTCCGCGCCCTGCCGGCGCAATCTCACAAGGAGCTGCTCGAAAAGATGTCCGCCGAGCGCCGGCGCGAGCTGCTGGAGCGCTTCGCCTATCCCGAGGACAGCGCCGGCCGGCTGATGAAGATGGATTTCCTCGCGTTCAACAAAGACCTCAAGGTGCAGGAGGTGATCGCGCGCCTGCGGAGTCTCGCCCCCAAGCTGACGTCATCCGCCTCCTACGCCTACGTGGTGGGCGAGGAAAACAAGCTGCTCGGCGTCCTGAACATGCGCGATCTGCTGCTGGCGGACCCCGGCGCCGCCGTGCAGTCCGTCATGAAGACGGACATCGCCACGGCCCCCTCGTACCTCGACCGCGAGGAGCTGGCGCACATCGCCCGGAAGACGCATTACATTTCCCTGCCCGTCGTGGACGCGCGCGGAACTCTCCTGGGCATCGTGCACCTCAAATCGCTTCTGCAGACCGAGCTGGAGGAGGCGACCGAGGATCTCCAGATCGTCTTCGGCGCGGGCGCCGAGGAACGCCCCTCATCCCGAATCAGGTTCAAGATCTCCAAGCGCCTCCCCTGGCTCTACATCAACCTCATGATGACGTTTCTGGCCGCCTCGGTCGTGGCGCTGTTCCAGGACGTCATCGACCGCATCGTCGTGCTGGCGGTGTTTCTGCCCGTCGTGGCCAACCTAGGAGGCAACACGGGGACCCAAGCGCTCGCCGTGATGATCCGCGGTCTTGTGACCCGCGAGGTGCGGCCCAAGGGCTCCGGGCGATTCGTCCTCATCGAGGTCTGCGTGGGATTCATGAACGGCATCTCGCTGGGCATCGTGACCGCGCTGGCGGCGTGGGCGTGGAAAGGCAATCCATATCTGGGAATCGTGTTGGGGGCCGCCATGATCGCCAACATGTCGGTGGCGGGTCTTGCCGGGGCTTTCATTCCCTTGACCATGAAGCGTCTCGGGTTCGACCCCGCCCAGTCTTCCGGCATCTTTCTCACCACCTTGACCGACGTCACGGGGTTCATGTCCTTCCTCGGCTTCGCCGCCCTCTGGCAGGACAAGCTGATGTGACCGGTTCCATGATGCAGAAAGGGAGGACCGCATGCTCAGCATGAGGCTAGTCGCAACGCTGGTTCTCGCGGGCGCCGCCCCGCTTGCATTGTCCGCCGCGGCGCCGATAGGAGGCGAGGCCGCCGCGAACGTTTTTCTGGAGGGAGCACCCGTGCTGATTGCGTGGCCGCGGGAAGCGCCCGCCTCGGCCGCGACGGCATGGCGCATCCTCGATGACGGCGGCTCCACGGTGGCCGGCGGCGCGCCGGCGGGACCGGCCGCCGGCCGCGAGCCGATCGACGCCGGCCGCCTCGGCATCGGTTGGTACCGCGTCGAGTTTCTCGACGGCGACGGCGGCTGCGCCGGGTGGACCACCGCGGCCGTCATCGCCAAGCTTGCGGCGCCCGTGCCCCGCGATTCGCCCGTGTGTCTCGATACCGCGGTGGCGTGGTTCGCGCGGGGCAATCCGCTCGGGCAGGAGCGGCACGCCCGGCTCGCCGCGCTCGCCGGCGTCGCGTGGACGCGCGACCGGCTGAGCTGGCGGGACATGGAACCTTCCAAGGGCGCCTTCGCCGAGCGCACCACCTACGACACGGCCGCCGAGGCCCAAACCGCGCACGGCCTCGACGTGCTCCAGGTCTTTCACGACACGCCGGCCTGGGCGGCGGATCCCACCGAGAAGAGAGGGCGCTTCGCCCGGGACCTGCGCGACGTTTACCGCTTCTGCCGAGCCATGGGCGCGCGTTTCGCGGGCCGCGTGCGCGCGTGGGAGCCGTGGAACGAGGCGAACATCGAGTCCTTCGGCGGCCACACGGCGGCGGAGATGTGCGCGTTCCAGAAAGCGGCCTACCTCGGTTTCAAGGCGGGCGATCCCGCGGTGATCGTCGGGTGGAACGCGTACGCGGGCGTCCCCGCTCCGCTCCACACCAAGGGCGTCCTCGCCAACGAGACCTGGCCGTATTTCGACACCTACAATATCCACACCTACGACTGGCCGGACTCCTACGTCGCCAATTGGGCGCCCGCGCGGGAGGCCGCCTGCGGCAAGCCGCTCTGGATCACCGAGGCCGACCGCGGCATGAAGTACGAGACCGGCGCTCCGTGGCACGAGCTTCCCCGGCACGGCGAGATCCTCAAGGCGCACTTCATGGCCCAGTCCTACGCCACCAGCGTTTTCGCCGGCGCCTCGCGGCACTTCCACTTCATCCTCGGCCACTACACCGAGGACTGGAACGGGGTGCAGTTCGGGCTGCTCCGGCGCGACTTCACGCCCCGTCCGGCCTATGCGGCGCTCGCCGCCATCGGACGCTTCCTGGCGGGCGCGCGCGCTCTCGGCCGGCAGCGCATCGACCCGCACGGTCACGTCTACGCCTTCCGCGCCGCCCCCGACGGCGCCGAAGGGGACGTGCTCGTTGCGTGGGCCGAGAAACCCAGCGACTGGCCCGACCGCGGAAAGACGAGCGCCGCCTGGTCGCTTCCCGCCGGCGTCGTTCCCAGCGCCGTGTACGACTATCTCGGCCGGCCGCTGAGCGCCGGCGTGCCCGCGACGCTCGGTTCCGCGCCGATCTTCGTCCTGCTGCCGCGCGGCGCCGCCGCGAAGCTCGCCCTGGAAGCGCCGCCCGAGGCGGCGGCGCGGCGGCCGGGCGAGCCGACGCCGATCGTCCTGCAAATCCACGTCCCAAGCGACGCCCGGCAGAAAATCGAGGTCGTTCAGTGGGCGGGGGAATACGATCATGTGATCGCGGTGGAGGCGGACGTCGATCTGCGCATCTTCGCGTACAACTTCGGCGCCGGCGCCGCCTCCGGCACCATCGCGGTCGAGCACGCGCCGTCGGGGTGGGACCTGGCGCCGCGCGCGTGGAGCATGGCGCTCGAGCCCTTCGATCGCCGGCCGCTCGACCTGCGCGTCAGGCGGCCGAAGGGCGTCCCGGGCGACAAGACCGCCGACACGTGGGTCGTGCTGCGCGGCGATTTCGGCGCGGCCGGGCGCCCGGTCTTGGCGTTCAGGCTCGCCGCATTCCCGGGCGAGGGCTACGATCGATAGGAGCCCGCGCGCCGCTCGTGCCGCGGCGCGCGTTTTCCCGAGGGTCCGGATGGATACGCGGCGTGTTTTCTTGACCATCGCTTGCCTGTCCGCCGCCGCCGCCGCGGAGGCGCCGAACTTGACCGAGGACCTCGGCGTCTGGCCCAACAAGGTCTGCTTCCGCAAGTCCGAGCCCTGGATCGTCGCCAACCACGATCGAATCCGGAGAATCGAGCCGCGCGTCCTCGTTCTCAACTTCGCCAACGACGTGGACATGGACGAAATCCGCGCCCTGACGGAGAAATTCATCAAGGCGCAGTCCGAGAGCACGCGCTGGCATGGTTTCGAGGATCCCAAGGCGCCCGCCTGCGTCCAGTACCAGGCGGTCAAGTACGTGGACCTGCGCGACGCCGGCTTGCCGCCGGAGAAGCGCCGCACGAACTCGAGCCTCCTGCCGCGCCTGAATCCGGCCCCTCGGGACTTCTGGTGCGACTACCACGCCTTCTTCTCCGATGCCTATGCGCCGCGCCTCGGCTTCCCCGATCCGGCCCAGGCCGGGCGCTTTCTCAACCTGCGCGAGCTCATCGAGGCCGGCCTGGTCCACGAACTCTGGTTCTACGCGATTCACGACGACGCGACGGGCTGGCCCGGCTTCGAAGCCGCGGAGCTCAAGCAGTATTACGACGAGCGCGGACAAATGCGGCCGGGCGTCTACGGCCCGGCGGGCAACGGCGGCACCAAAGGCACCATGCCTTGGACGGGCCGGTCCTTCACGGTGTACTTCTTCAATCCCCATCGCGGCGCCGGCTGCCAGATGGAGAACTACGGCCACCTGCTTGAGAACTACGCGCACCACAACGCCATCGGCGCCCTGACCAAGTACCTGCGGGAGTTCGCGGGATTCGACCTTGACACGCGCTACGGGCTGCCGATCCGGTCGTTCTACGCCCTGGACGGACGGCGGGGCGACAAGGTTTCGTACTCCGACGATGGCGCCGCCCTCGTCAAGTTCCGCGGCAAGGAATATCCCATCGCCCCCTACATCGCCTTCGGCGGCAACGTCCATTTTCCGCCGGGGGGGCGGCATCACTACGACCTGGACAATCCCGCCGCGGTGCAGAGCGTCATCACCGCCTGGCGTCAGAGGAACGGCCCGGACGGCAAGGACCGCGTCGAGAGCTTCAGCATAGAGCGCACCCGGCGCTACGAGGATTTCGCGCCCGACTGCATGGGCCGCTGGGTTCTCTTCTGGTGCCAATGCCTGCCGGGGTTGGACAACCGCTGCGTGGACGACGAAGGCGCGCCCATGAAAAACTGGTGGGTGTATCTCATTTACTGACCCCCGCCGGAAAACACATTCGCGAGGAGGCCGCCGTGAAGCTTCGCCGATCGCTTCGAACCGCCGCCGCTTCTTTGCTCTTCGGCTGCGCCGTCCGCGCGGGCGACGCCGCGCCGCTCCCCAAGGGGCACGTCGTTTTCGCCGCCCACTTCGACGCCGCGGACGCCCTCGCGGCATGGGGCGGCGCGGGGCGTCTCGAAGCCGGCGCCCTCGCCGTGGAGAGCGCCGGAAGCGGCGCCAACGCCGTGATCGCCCTGCCGGCGCAGGCGCTGCGCGGCCACACGCTTCTGTGCGCCGCCCGCGTCAAGGCCGAGAACGTGAGCGCCAAGCCGCGGCCGTGGAACGGCATCAAGTTCATGCTCATCATCGAGGGGCCCGAGGGCAAGGAGTGGCCGCAGGCCGAAATCCCCGTGGGATCCTTCCACTGGCGCCGCGCGGCGTTCAACGCCCGCATTCCCGCTGATGTAAAGACGCTGACGCTGCTCCTCGGCCTGGAGGCCGTGACGGGCAAGGTTTGGTTCGACGACGTCTCGATCGTGATCGCCAAGCCGCCCGCCGCGACGGCGCCGGCGCCGGCGCCGGGCCCGGCTTTCAAGGGCCATGCGCTCCCGCGCCTGCGCGGCGCCATGATCAGCCCGGACATCGATGCCGCCGGCCTGCAGGTTCTCGGCAAGGACTGGAACGCGAACCTCATCCGCTGGCAGCTCATCCGCTACATCGGCGCGGGAAAACGCGCTCCGCTGGAGGAGTTCGATCCGTGGCTGGAAGGCGAACTGGCGAAACTCGACGCCGCGCTCCCCCACTGCCGGCGCTGCGGGCTCCTCGTCGTCCTCGATCTCCACTCGCCTCCCGGAGGCAAGGCCACGGCCAGCGGTTATATCGGATCGGACGACCGGCTCTTCACCGACCGCGCCTCCCAGGACAAGTTCGTCGACGCCTGGCGCCGCATGGCCGCGCGTTACAAGGGGTGCGGCGCCATCTGGGGCTTCGACCTCGCCAACGAGCCTGTCGAGACTCTCGTCGAGGAAGGCTGCGATGACTGGCACGCCCTCGCCGAGCGCGCCGCGAAAGCGGTGCGCGCCGTCGACCCGGAGCGCCTTCTCATCGTGGAGCCGCCCGATTGGGGCGGCCCGAACGGCTTCCGCGATTTCCAGCCCATCGATGTCCCCAGGGTGGTGTACAGCGTCCACATGTACGCGCCGGCGGCCTTCACTCATCAAACGATCCACGGCAATGAAGGCGGACGAACCTATCCCGGCGCCATCGGTGGCACTCATTGGGACAAGGCGCGGCTGGAGGCCGTGCTAGCCCCCGTCGTGGAATTTCAACGCCGTTACAACGCGCACATCTACGTCGGCGAGTTCAGCGCCATCCGCTGGGCTCCGGCGGGCAGCGCCTGCCGCTGGCTCGCCGATGTCATCTCCATCTTCGAGGCGCAGGGCTGGGACTGGAGCTACCACGCCTTCCGCGAGTGGGACGGCTGGAGCGTCGAGCACAGTCCCGACCGCAACGACCGCGCGCCGGCCGCCGCGCCCACCGACAGGCAGCAGCTCCTCATGAAATGGTTCGCGCGGAACGAAAAGCCCGCCCGGTGACGCCATTGCCCTTCCCGCCGCCTGCGGATAGCATCAATCGCGCGCGCCTCGAGTCCGCGCGGCGCAAACCGAGGATCCTTGACGCAAGAGGTGCACCCATGTTTAACCGCATCCGCAACACGCTGTGCGCCGGGGCGCTCGCCGCCGCGGCAATCGCGCCGGCCCTCTCCGCCGCCGGCGCGTCGTTGGAGGAGCTCGAGAGGCGCTTCCGCGATCTGCCCATGGAGGCGCGCAGGCACACCGGCCCGCTCTTCTGGCTCCACGGCGACGAGGCCAAGGACCGCCTCGAGGCTTACGTGGCCAAGGTGGCCGAGGGCGGCAACGGGTGCTTCACCGCCGAATCGCGGCCGCACAACGATTGGCTCGGCGAGGGCTGGTTCCGCGACTTGGCCATCTGCCTGGAAGCCGCCAAGCGACACGATCTGCGCCTGTGGATTTTCGATGAGCGCTGGTGGCCGAGCGGCGAGGTGGGCGGGAAGGTGCCCGCGCGCTACGGGAGCAAGCGTCTCATCGCCGCGGCGGCCGCCGTCGCCGGCCCGCAGCGCTTCACGGCGCCCGGGTACGCCGGGGAGAACTTCGTCGCGGCCGTGGCCGGGAAGGAAACCGGCGAAGGAATCGACGGGGCGACGCTGATCGACCTGGCGCCCTTCATCGCGAAGGGCACCCTCGCCTGGGACGTGCCCGAGGGAACCTGGAAGATCATGCTCTTCACGTGGGCCCCCCGCCTGAGCGGCTCGCGCTATCTGGTGGACGGCGCCAGCCGCGACTGTGTCGCGTGGTACCTTGAGACTGTGTACCAGCCGCACTACGACCGTTTCAAGGAGGAGTTCGGGAAGCACATCGCCGGCTTCTTCTACGACGAGCCCGAAACCCACGGCGACTGGGGCACGGAAGTGATTCCGATGCTGCGCGAGCGGGGCCAGGACTGGAAAAAAGCCCTGGTCGCCTACAAGTTCGGTCTGGCGGGCGAGGAGCAGACGGCGGCGCGCTACGCCTACCAAGACGCTTACGCCGAAGCCTGGGGCCGCACGCTCTACGGCGGCATCACGCGCTGGTGCGAGGAACGCAACGTGCTCTCGATCGGCCACTTCCTCGAGCACGCCAACGGCTACCTCAACAGCAATCTCTGCGCCGGCAACATGTTTCAGTTGATGAAGTACAGCTCCATGGGCGGCATCGACGCGGTCTACTCCCAGTTTCGCATGGGACGGCGCGACGCCAACGACGCCCCTTGCTGGCAAACCCCGAAGCTCGGCAGTTCCATCAGCCACGCCTACGGCAAGCGGGACGATCTGGCCATGGTGGAAATCTTCGGCGCCCGCGGCCAGGACCTCACCTACCCCGAGATGAAGTGGTGGACCGACCACATGCAGGTCTCGGGCATCAACTTCATGATCCCGCACGCGTTCAACCCCCGCGCGCCGCACGACACCGACTGCCCGCCGTACTTCTACAACGGCGGCTTCGAACCGCGCTGGCCGCTCTACCGTGTCTACGCCGATTACACGAGCCGCCTGAGCCTCATGCTCCAGGGCGGCCGCCACGTGTGCCCCGTGGCGCTGCTCTTCCTGGGGAACAGCGCCCACGTGGGCCGGCACGCCACGCCGGAGCACATGAGCGCGGCGCTTCAGGACGCCCTCTACGACTGCGACTGGCTGCCCTACGATGTCTTCGAGAACGACACGACCCTGGAGGGCGCCGCGCTCGCCCTTCGCGATGAGCGCTACCGGGTTCTCATCGTGCCGCCCGTGGAAGTCATCCCCTACGGGACGCTCGCCAAGGCCAAGGCCTTCTTCGACGGAGGCGGCGTGGTGATCGGCCACGGTTTTCTGCCGTCGAAGTCGGCGACGCTCGGCCGCACGTCCGGGGACATCGCGGAGCTCCGCGACGCTATTTGGGGCGCGGCCCGGAGCGATCTCGCCGTGTGCAAGCGGAGCCCCGCGGGCGGACGCTCCTACCTGCTTCCCCAGCGCCCGACGCCGGAGCAGCTCCGGCAGGTCCTGGGGGACGATGCCGGGATTCGCCCGACCCTCGAGGTCATCGAGGGCCGTACCGACAACTGGCTGCACGTTCTCCACCGCGTGAAGGCCGGGAGCGACATCTTCTTCATCGCCAACCAGAATCACACCGGCGGCGCGCGCACCTTCCGTTTCAGGATCTCCGCCGCCGGCGAACCCGAGCTCTGGGACGCGATGCGCAACGAGATCGCCGCGCCCGTGTACACCCGCCGGGGCAAGGATGTAGAGCTCGTCCTCGACATGGAACCTAACGAGAGCGTGCTGCTCCTCTTCCGGCCGGCGAAGCGCGCCCTGCCGGCCCGTCCCGAACACGCCGCGGTCCGCTTGGCGATCCCCGTCACGCGGCTCCCGGTCGCGCCTCCCGCGGAACCCGTCCTTCAGCTCCCCGGCGGCGGCCCGCGGACCCTCGAGGACTGCGCCTGGGTGTGGCACCCCGAGGGCGATCCCGTCGCCGGCGTCCCGCCCGGAACGTGGTACTTCCGCAAGCAGGTTACGGCGCCCGCCGGCCGCGCCATCGCCAAGGCCGCTTTCTTCGGCACCGCCGACAACAGCTTCGTTCTCTTCGTCAACGGGAAGCGGGCGGGCGAGAGCGACGCCGGCAACGACGGCTGGCGCCGCCCGGTCGACATCGATGTCAAGCCGTACCTGCGCGAAGGCGTCAACACGCTGGCCATTGCGGCCACGAACGGCGCGACGGAGCCCAACCCCGCGGGCCTCATCGGCAAGCTCTCCGTCGAGTTCGCCCAGGGGCCGCCCCTGGTCGTCCGCGTGGACGCGACGTGGAAATCGTGGTCCGAGCACGCGCAAGGCTGGGCCGCGCCGGAGTTCAACGACGGCGCCTGGCCGCCGGCAAGGGAGATCGCGCGCTTCGGCGCCGGTCCCTGGGGCGCCCTCGGCCACGCCCGGCTCACCTTGAGCCCCGTCAAGGCCGATCCCTTCACGGGCGCCTGCCTGGTGCCGGCGGCCGACCTCGCCGCGGCGCGCGTCCACCTGGAGCTCGACGGGCTCGCGCCCGAGGCCGCGGCCGCCGTCAGCGTCAACGGCGCCTATGCCGGCGGCTTCATCGGCGCGCCGTTCAAGCTCGACGTGACGCGGCACCTCAAGGCCGGCGAGAACACCATCGTGATCGAGCCTTTCGCGCCGAAAGAAGCGCGGTTGGTCTTCCGCGCCCGCGAGACGCGGTGAGTTCAAGGGGGCTGTCATGACGGCGACGCGGCGCTTTCGGGACTCTTCCGGCCTCAGCCGGCGCGGCTTCATCGCCGCCGGCGCCCTAGCCGCGGCGCTGCCCGCGGCGAGAGCCGCTCCCGCGGCGCCGGCGAAGGTCGCCGCGCCCGTCCGCCTCGGCGTAATCGGCACGGGCAGCCGCGGAACCTACCTGATGACCGGCGCGCTCCGCTTGAAAGAGGTCGCGGTGACGGCGCTCTGCGACACCAACGCGGCCAATCTCGCCCGCGCGGTGGAGATCGCCCGAGGCGCCCGAGGCGCGCCGCCCGCCGCCGTCGGCGGCGGGCCCTTCGCCTATCGCGACCTGCTGGCCCGGGACGATGTGGACGCCGTCCTCGTCGCCACGCCCATGCCGCTTCACGCGCCCATGTCCATCGAGGCGCTGCGCGCCGGCAAGCACGTCCTGAGCGAAGTCGCCGCGGCGACGACGCTGGAGGAGTGCTGGGACCTCGTCGCCGCCGCCGAGCAGTCCGGGCGCACCTACATGCTGGCCGAGAACTGCTGCTACTGGAAACCGGTCCTGACGATCGCGCGCATGCTGCGCGCGGGCCTCTTCGGCGACTGCACCTTCGCCGAATGCGGCTACGTCCATGATTGCCGGTCGATCCAGTTCGCGGCGGACGGTTCGCTGACCTGGCGCGGCGAGATGAACCGCGACGGCCGGGGCAATCTATATCCGACCCATTCGCTGGGGCCGGTGGCCCAATGGTTGGGCATCAACCGCGGCGATCGCCTGGCCACGCTGGTGGCCATGGACACGAAGCAGGCCGGCCTGGAGGCCTATGCGCTCCGCCGCTTCGGCGCGGACCACCGGGCGGCGCGAGTGAAGTTCGCCGTCGGGGACTCGACGACGACGCTGATCCGGACGGCGCGCGGGGTCTGCATCGATCTGCGCTACGACACCTGCTCGGCGCGGCCGCACTCCTCGACGACCTACTACGCCCTGCAGGGCGTGACGGCCTCCTACGACTCGCGGATCGACGGCATCTGGATCGACGGGCGCAGCCAAGCCCTCGACTGGGAGCCGCTGGAGAAGTACGCGGCCGAGTTCGAGCCCCCGCTCTGGAAGAAATGGGACGCGGAAGCCCGCACGGCCGGCCACGCGGGGGGCGACTTTTTCGTGATCCGCGAGTTCGTCGACGCGCTGCTCGAGGGCAGGCCCGCGCCGATCGACGCCGCCGACGCCGCCGCGTGGAGCGCGATCATCCCGCTGTCGGCCGCCTCGCTCCGCGCCGGGAGCGCGCCGCAGGAAATCCCCGATTTCACCCGCGGCCGCTGGGAGACGCGCTCCGCCTGAGGCGCCTTCAAGCGTCCTCTGCCTCGGAGGAGGCGGCGCGCCTGTCGGCCTCCTCCGCCAAGGCGCGCAGCGTGTCCGCGACCGTCACGGGATAGGGCGGCGCCGCCGACAGGCTCCGCAAGGATTCGGGCAGGCGCGCCAAGCCGTCTTGAGCCCGGCGGCGAAGGGTTTCCAGGGGCTCCGGCGCTTCCAGCCGGCGGCCGTTCCGCATCACCTCCCGCAGGAGGCCTTCTCCCGGCGGGACCGCGTCCGCCGTGGTGAGGACGTCGCCCGCCATGAAGCCATGCCCGTCGAAGCGGCGGACCACCTGTTTGCGGCCCGGCCACGTGGCTTTGCCCTGGGATCGTTTACGCCGCGGCCGGCCGTCGTACTCCTGGAGCTTGTAGACGCATTCCAGGTAAGGCGCGTCCGCCGAGGTGTTCATGCGCGTGCCGACGCCGAAGCCGTCGATGGGCGTCCCGCCCGCGACGAGGGCCTGCACGCGGTGCTCGTCCAAGTCGCCGCTCGCGAAAACCTTGACGGCCCTCAACCCGCCGTCGTCGAGGATGCGCCGCACGCGGCGCGCGAGCTCTCCCAAATCGCCGCTGTCGATGCGCACCCCCGCCACGGCGATCCCCTCGCGCGCAAGCTTGGGCGCCAGCCGGACCAGCTTGCGCGCGGCCGCCTCGGTGTCGTAGGTGTCGAGCAAGACCGTCGCGGCGGCCGGTTGCGAACGGGCGAAGCGCTCGAAGGCCTCGGACTCGCTGCCGTGGACCTGCACATAGGAGTGCGCCATGGTGCCGTAGAGCGGAATCTCCCAACGCTGCCCGGCCAACACGTTGGAGGTGCCATCGAACCCCGCCAGATAGCTCGCGCGCGCCGAGAACAGGCCGGCCTCGGCCCCGTGAGCCCGGCGCAGGCCGAAATCGACGAGGAGCTTGCCCGGCGCGGCGAGTCTGACCCGCGCCGCCTTGGAAGCCACCATGACCTGGAATTGCAAGAGGTTGATGAGGCGCGTCTCGACGAGCTGCGCCTCGGGCAGCGGCGCGACGACGCGCAGGATCGGCTCGTCCGCGAAGAACGGGGTGCCCTCAGGCACGGCGGCTACATCCCCCGTGAAACGCAGCGCGGCCAGGAAATCGACGAACGACCTCTTGAAACGCCCGCAGCCCGCAAGCCAGGCGGTTTCCTCCGGGGTGAAGCGCAGGCCCTCGAGGTACTCCAGAACCTGCTGGAGCCCGGCCGCGACGAGGAAGTTGCGGCGCTCCGGCAGGGCGCGCACGAAAAACTCGAACACCGCCGTCCCCCGCATCCCGCCGTCGTGGTACGCCTGCAGCATGGCGAACTGGTAGAGATCCGTGAGCAGCGCGCTCATCGATCTTCCGCCCTTGGGACGACCCGGAAGGCGGCGCGCATCAGGAGCCAAGCTCCGAGAATTCGATTGTCGCCGCGCCGAGGCGGCGCATCCGCTGGACGGCGTGCTCGCCGTCGCCGGGAGCGGCCTCCACGGCGCGCGCCGCATCTCGGAGCAGAAAGACCCCATAGCCGAGCCCGAGCGCATCGCGCACGCTGTTGAGCACGCAGTAGTCGGTCGCCAGCCCGCCGACAAAAACCCGCGCGACGCCCGCGCGCTTCAGCCAGGCGTCCAGATCCGTACCCTCGAAACCCGAGTAGGCTTCCTTGTCCCGCGCCGTCCCCTTCGACACGATCAGGCCCTCGGCGGGGAGGTCCAGCAGGGCGGCGAAGCGCGCGCCTTCCGAGCCGGCGACGCAGTGCGGCGGCCACGGCCCGCCCCGCGCCTTGAAGGAGCAGTGATCGGGCGGGTGCCAGTCGCGCGTGGCAACCACGGGGAGCGCCAGGGAGCGGAAGACGGCAAGGTAGCGGTTGAGCACGGGCACGACTTCGTCGCCGCGGGGCACGGCCAGACTGCCGCCGGGCAGGAAGTCTTTCTGAACGTCGACAAGGATCAATGCGTCGCCCGCCCCGGGGCGAATCGTTCCGCCGCCCATGGACATTCGTTCCGCCGTCTTTCTTTCCGCCGCGCGGCCGGCGGCACCGAGGCGCAGGGAACCGCTCCCGCCGCTACACCTGGAGGCCGATCGTCTTGGCGTACTGGAGCGCTTCGGCGCAATACTTCGTGTCGGCGTGCTTTTTCTTGAGCGCGGCGATGCCCGCGGCGATCTTCGTCGCCGCGGGCCGATTGGCCTTGAGACAAGTCTTGTCGCTGAGATCCACCGGCTTCGTTCCGACGCCCTTGAGCTCGGCGCCGGCCTTCATGATTTCGGCGAAGATCTTTCCGGCATCGTACTGCGCCATGAAGGCCTTGTCTCTCTTGCGCTCCGCAAGCTTTTTGTCCGCGGCGGCGCCCTGGTCCGTGCCCGCGAAATCCTTCTTGATCTTCTCGAGGAGCGCGCAGCATTCGTAGGGGTCGCTCTCCGCCAGTTCTTCCGCCTCCTTCATAACCTTGTCGCCATAGGCCGCGCAGCGCTCGACGATGCCCTGCGCCTCGGCCGCGGTCTCGGCATCCGAGGCGTTCGTCTTGCTCTTGGCCTGCTTGAGCACGGTGCCGACGGGCTGACCGCTCTTGAGCGCCTGCCCCAGTTTGGCAAGCTTCTTGAGGGGCAGATCCGCCAACAGCGGGTGCGGGGCGGCGGCCATCGTCGTCTTCACCGCGTTGGCCGCGCCGCTCGGGTGCCCCTCGAAGACGCACTTGCCCGTGTGGTCGAAAAGGAACATGTGCGGAATGCCGCGCGAGTTATCCTCCAAGACGCGCCCGCCCTGGACGATCGTGTAATTGACGCGGTTCTGCCGGCACACCGCCTGGATTTCCTGCTCCGTGCCGGGCTGGCAGTGGTTACCGATGATGAGAAGACCTTGGCCGGCGAATTCCCTGGCCCAACTGGCCAGGTGCGGGATTGCCGCGATGCAGGGGCCTCAGGCTTTCCCCCAGTTCTCGAAGACGACGACGTGGCCCTTGAGATCATCCATCGTCAGCTTCGGCCCGAAGATGTGGGTGCCGATCGAACTGATCTGCGGCGCGGCGGCGATCTGCCACGCGATCAGCCCGCTCACGACCAAGACGGCGCTTCGTCCTTTCATGGGCCTCTAAACCTCCTGTCCCAAGGTGTTCCGAATCTTAAACCCATTATAGCCTTTAGGGCTCTCAGTCCAAGCAGTTTCGCGGCTTCCAGGCGACAGACGGAAGCGCCGGAACGGCTTTCGGGGGCAGCCGCTTCCGCGGGCGACGCGGCGCCGGGACGCGCGGCTCCGGCAAGTTGACCCTCCGGAGGTTGCTCTCTATGATGAGGTTCCGTTGCACCGGCGGATCGAGCGGCGCCGGCGCGAAGATCGATGCTCGCGGGTGAAAGCGAGGCGACGTGAAGCACTCCTGCGTGCTTTGGGGCGGGTACGGCCACGGTAACGTCGGCGACGATCTGACGCTCGCCGTTGCGCTGGCCGACGCGCGGCGCGCCTGGGGCGATTCCGTCGCCATTCTCACCCCGCGCGCGGACCGCACCGCGCGCCAGTTCCCGGACATCCCGCGCATCCCCTACGTGCTCCGCAGGCCGCCGCCGCCGGCGCGGCTGTGCCTGCGCGCGCGCGCCGCCCTTCGGAGCTTATGCGGGGGATCGCGCGGAGGCTCGCCCAGGTACCGCCTGCGGGACCAATTGCCGGCCGGTTCGCGCGCGCCGCGGCCGGCTTGGGTCCGCGCGGTCGAAGAGGCGCGCGAGCTAGTGCTCGTGGGCGGCGGGTATCTCACGGATCTGTTCCCAGTGGAAACGTTTCTGTTTCCGGTACAGCTTGCCCGCGCCAAAGGCGTTCCCGTGCGCACGGACCCCCTCGGCATCGGCCCTTTCGCGTCGCGGCGAGCGGCCGCCGCCGTGGTCGCAGCCCTTCTAGCGGCGGATCTCCGCGTGCGCGACGATGTTTCCCTCGAATTCTGCCGCGCGCACGGACTGGCGGCGAAGCGCTGTTTGGACTCCGGTTTTCGACTGAAGGAGGTCGTGCCGGCCCTGGTCCGGGCGCCGCGCGGGCGCCGGGTGGGAATCTGCATCTCGCGGCAGGCGGGCTCCGGCCCGGGGGCGGCGCGCCGCGCGACGACGGCGTGGTGCAACGCGTTTCTGCGGGCGCTCGCCGCCGATCGCGACCTGGAGATCCGGGGCTTCTGCTTTCACGCGGATCCGCGAACCGACTACGAAGCGACCCGCGCGGCCTTTCTGCGGGCCGGCATCGATGCGGATCTCGTGGCCCCGCCGTGCGCCGATTTCCGCGAGGCGGCGCGCGCGCTCGCCTCCCACAATGTGATCGTCACCACGCGGTTTCACGCGGCGGTCGCCGCCGCCGCGCTGGCCATCCCATGCTTCGCTTTCGCGCGGGGCTCGTATTACGCCGCGAAGATGGCGAGCGTAAGGGCGCAGGCCCCCGAGACGACGGTGATAATCGATCCGGCCGGAGACCCGTCCGAAAGAGCGGCGACGATCGTGCGCGCCGCCGCGCGCGACGGCGAGGCGGTTGCGGCGGGACGAAGAGAAAACAGGAACACAAATGGGTGAGACGCTCTCGGTGGTGATTCCGACCCACAATCGCGCCGCGGTCCTGGCCGAAACCCTCGCAAGTCTCCGGGAGGCGGCGCGGCCCGACGGGATCGAATCGCTGGAAATCATCGTCGTGGCGAACGCCTGCACGGACGGCAGCGAGGATGTCATCGCGCGTTTCGCCCGCGACGGGCGTCTTCCGATCCGCTGCGTGCCCGAGCCGCTCGCGAATCTAAGCCTGGCCCGGAATCGCGGCTGCGCCGAATCGAACGGCGCGATCATCTTCATGCTCGATGACGATGTGCGCGTCGAGCGGGATTGGCTGGCCGGGATGCTGGAGGTGTACCGCGGCCACCCGGCTGATCTCGTCGCGGGCCGCGTGACGCCGTGGTGGGCGGCCGGCGCGGTTCGTCCGGCGTGGTTTCGCACGAAGTTCGAGCGCATGCTCTCCCTGTGCGATCACGGCGACCGGATCGAGGAGCTCTTCCGTCCCGGCGATGCCTTGGGCGCGAACTACTCCTTCCGCCGGGAGGTATTCGACGCCATCGGGGGCTTCCGAAACGGCCTGGGCCGCACGAGAACGCGGCTCATCGGCGGGGAAGAAATCGATTTCACGCGGCGCGCCCTGGCCCAGGGCGCGCGTCTTTTTTACGCGCCCCGCGGGAGCATCGGACACCTCATCAGCCCGCGGCACGTGACGCGGGAGTACTTGTGCGCCCTTTCGCGAGGCAACGCCTGCACGCGGGCCTACATGGATTCACGCTGGACGCCCCTGGGAGGGGCCGCGCGCGCGCTTTCCGGGTGTCTCCTGGCGGCGGGGAGTTTTCCGCCGGCGCTGCTGTGGCGCGCGCTGCGCCGCGAGAGCGAGCGCGTGGCATGCCTGCTGCGGCGCCACCGCGGGCTCGGCATGGCGCAAGGCCATCTGGAGCGTCTTTTGGGGCGCTCGCCGGTGGACCGCGCCGCCGCGCGCGAAGCGCTGAAGGCGGACCCCATTCGGATCGAGCGAACGAGGATCGAGCAAACGAGCGCTTCGGGACTGCGTGTCGCGGCGGATGTGGACGGCATCCCGGTGTGGTTCGCGACGAACGACGCCGAGCTTGTCGCCGCTCCCGAGGCCTTTGTCGCGGCGTTCCTGCTTCCGGCCCTTCACTCCGGCCGCGGGTTGAGCTGCGACAGCCCGGTCTGCGCCGTCTTCGCGCGCAATTTGCAAAATCTGGCGCAGCGTTTCCGCGCATGGTGGCGGTACCCGGAGGTCCCCATACGCCTAGACACCCGGGAAACGGAGCCCTTTGCCGGGCCGGTTGCGGGAACCACCTTGTGCTTCTCCGGGGGCGTCGATTCGTTTCACACGTTGCTCGCGGAAGGCGCCCCGCGGCCCGACCGGCTGCTTTTCCTCGTGGGATACGATATCCCGCTCTTCGATGCCGCGCGCGTCAACGCCTTCGATCGCAGCCTGGCCGAGGTCACGGCGCAGACGGGAACGCGGGCGGTGCGCATGCGTTCGAACCTCCGCGCGCATCCGGCGTTCGCCTCGGTGCCGTGGATACGGGTTTACGGCGGCGCTCTCGCCGCCGCGGGGCACGTCCTGGGAGCCGGCCGAACCGTGATCTCAAGCACGGGCGTCCGAGACCTCCTCCGGCCCGGGGGGTCCCACCCCGAAACGGACCCGCTGTACGGCTCGGCGGCCACCGCCATCGTGCACTGGGGCGCGGAATACAGCCGCGCGCAGAAACTGGCGGCTATCGCGGGAAACCAGCTTGTCCGAAACCATCTGCGCGTTTGTTGGGCTAATCGCGCCGACCTTTTCAACTGCGGACGATGCGAAAAATGCGTTCGGACGCTGGTCATCCTGCGCGCGCTGGGCGTCACCGGCGAGTTCCCGGCCCTCGACCGGGTCGACGACGCCGAGCTTGTCCGCCGCGTCCGCGACCTGCCGGGCCTTCCCGCGAGCCCGATTTCAATCTGGCGCGAGATCGACACCCAGGCGCTTGCCGCGCCGCTTGCCCGGGCCGTGCGGCTGAAGCTGGCGGCCTACCGCCTGGGTGCGCTCAAACCATCACGGATCATACGATCATCGCGGAGAACACTCCGCGCATTTTTCCGCCGCCGCCGAGACCGACTGGAGTAACCATGGCGCAAGACCCGGCTGTACCGATCCAACCCCACATCCAACCGAACACGATTGGAGGCCGACATGACCGACGTCAGGAAGAGTCGTAAAACCCGCACTCGGAGGGATTTCATACCGCCGATCGAGCTCTTGGCGGAGCTGCGGAGCAACGCGCGGCCGGCCGGCAAGCTCCTTGCCATGGCCTGGGAGCGCGAGGACGGATGCGTCTCGCGCTACGATCTACCGCTGCCCGCGCGGGGCGCGGACTCGCCGCAAGTCCTGGCGCTGGCGGAGCGCATCGCCAAGTTCCTGCTCTGGTCGGCCGGCGGCTGGCGCTTGATGCTCGCGGGGCCGCCGGAACTCTGCGAGGCGCTCAAGAAAAAGTATTCCAAGACCGGCGCGCGCAAGTTCGATGCGACGCTCATGGAGAGCGTCTACGGCCGCCCGATGATCGTCGAGCGCCTGCCGCTGTCGAAGATGCCGCGGGCGCGGGATCGCGCCCTCAAGATGGACAACCGCTTCGACGGCTGCCGCCTGGGATTCGACCTCGGCGCCAGCGACTTCAAGATCAGCGCCGTCGAGAACGGGGAGGTCAAGTTCAGCGACGAGTTCCCCTGGGACCCGCGCAACCAGCCCGATCCGGAGTATCATTACGCCAAGCTCAACGAGGGGCTCCGGAAGGCGGCGGCGGCGCTGCCCCGCGTCGATGCCATCGGCGGAAGCACCGCCGGCGTCGTGGTGAACAACAGCATCAAAGTCGCCTCGCTTTTCCGCGCGATTCCCGCCGCGCGCTACCCGCAGGCCCAAGCCATGTTCCAGCGCCTGCAAAAGGAGTGGAACGTGCCCGTCGAGGTCGCCAACGACGGCGATGTCACGGCGTTGGCCGGGCTGCTGTCCCTGGGAAAGAAGGGCATCCTCGGCGTGGCCATGGGCTCCAGCCAGGCCGCCGGCTTCATTGACCGCAAGGGCCGCCTCACCGGACGGCTCTCGGAGCTCGCTTTCGCGCCGGTCGACCTGCATCCCGACGCTCCCGCCGACGAGTGGTCCGGCGACGTCGGCGTGGGCGCCATGTACTTCTCCCAGCAGGCGGTCAACCACCTGGCGCTGAAAAACGGCCTGCGTTTCCCCGACGACATGGCTTTGCCCGAACGCCTGGTGAAGGTCCAGGAGCTTCTGCAGGAAGGCAACGCCATCGCCTTCAAGATCTTCCAGCGAATCGGCCTCTATTTGGGATATTCCGTCCCGTGGTACCGGGAGTTCTACGGCTTCGACAACCTGATGATCCTGGGCCGCGTCACCTCCGGGCTGGGCGGGACGGTGATCCTCCAGACCGCGAACATGATCCTCAACGATCTCTTCCCCGCGACGGCCGAGCAGGTCGAGGTTTTCCTGCCCGACGAGAGAGCGCGGCGGGTGGGGCAGTCGGTGGCGGCGGCCTCGCTGCCGGTGATTCAGAAGGGAGGCGCACGATGAAACTGAGCAAGCCGACCGCGGATATTTTCGTCCCCGACGGCAAGGAGCTCGCGGCGGCCTTGGCGCGCACGACCCACCTGGGCATCGGCGCGCACCAGGACGATCTGGAGTTCATGGCCATTCACGGAATCCTCGCCTGTTTCGGCCGGAGCGCCAAGTCCTTCACCGGCGTGACCTGCACCGACGGCGCCGGCAGCTCCCGCGCCGGGGTCTATGCGGACTACACCGACGCGGAGATGAGGGCCGTCCGCCGCACCGAACAGCGTACGGCCGCCATGGTGGGCCGCTACGGAGCCATGCTCCAGTTGGACTTCTCCAGCAAGGAGGTCAAGGCCCGGGACAACGCGGCGGTGGTGCGCGATCTCCACGCGATTCTGCAAGCCGCGCGCCCCGAGACGGTTTACACCCACTGCCCGGCGGACAAGCATGACACCCATGTGGCCGTCGTCCGCGCGACGATCGCGGCCATCCGTCTTCTCCCGGCCGCCGAGCGCCCCGCCCGGGTTTACGGCTGCGAGATCTGGCGCGACCTCGATTGGCTGCCGGACAACCGCAAGGTGGTTCTGGATGTCAGCGACCGCGCCAACATTGCCGCCGCGCTCTCGGGGGTCTTCGATTCGCAGATCACCGGCGGCAAACGGTACGATGACGCGGTGATGGGCCGCCGCCGGGCCAATGCGACCTTCTTCGAATCCCACGCCGTCGACAAGGCGACGCTGCTCACCTTCGCCATGGACCTGACGCCTCTGGCGGCGGACGAGTCGCTCTCCATGTCGGACTACGTCGCCCGGCTGATCGACGAGCTTAAGGCGGATGTGATCAACCGAATCGGGTGACCGCGCGCGGCGGACCGGACCCCGGCGGCGGAGGCGCTACAGCGTCCAGCCCTCCCGGTACTGTCTGCGCACGTACGCGTTGGCCTCCGCGTCGTTGGTCATCTCCATCTTCTCGCCGTTCCACAGGAGCTCCCGGAAGGGGAACCTGATGGCCAGGTTGCCCATGAGGACGGTCTCGGCGAAGGGGCCGGAGTACTCGAAATCGGCGCTCGCCGGCTTGCCGTCCTTGCAGGCGCGGAGCCAATCCTTCTCGTGGCCGCGCTCGGCGCCCGGCACCCGGCGCAGCGTCTGGGCGGGCTGCTTGTACTCCTTCATGCGCGTTTCGGGCAGGAGGCGCGGGTCCCTGCCGTAGCAGCCGCACATCAAGATGCCCTTGTCGCCGATGAAGAGAACGCCGCCGTCATCGTCCCCCAGGCGCCGGCCTTTCTCCAGGATCTCGGGCCGCTCGGGCATCATGCCGCCGTCCCACCACGTCACCTTGACCGCGGGCATGCCCTCCCGCGGAGGGAACTTGAAGCGCACGATGGTCGAGCGCGGATACTGCTCGTTCTTCGGTTCCGTCTTCTGCCAAAGGCCCTTCCAGTAAGTCGAAATGCAGCCCTCGACGCTGACGGGATACTTGAGCTTCAGCGCCCAAAAGACGGGGTCCATGATGTGGCAGCCCAGGTCGCCCAGGGAACCCGTGCCGAAATCCCACCACGCCCGCCACGTGCCGGGATGATAGACGGGATGGTACGCGCGCATGGGCGCCGGGCCCACCCAGAGATCCCAGTCCAGCGTGGACGGGACGGGCGGCGTCTCCTTGGGCCGCTCGACCTCGATGCTCTGGGGCCAAACCGGACGGTTGGTCCAGCAGTGAACCTCGGTGACGGCGCCGACGGCGCCGTCGGCGATCCACTCGCACACCAACCGGATCCCGTCCCCGGAGTGCCCCTGGTTGCCCATCTGAGTCATGACCTTGTGCTTGCGGGCCTCCTCCGTAAGCACGCGCGCTTCGTAGATGCTGTGGGAAAGGGGCTTCTGGACGAACACATCCTTGCCCTGCCTGATGGCCGCCAGGGCCACGACGGCGTGGGTGTGGTCGGGGGTGGCCACGATGACGGCATCGATGTCCTTCTGCCGGTCGAGCATGACGCGAAAGTCTTTGTACACCTTGGCGTTGGGGTACGCGGCGACGGTCTTGGCGGCGTAGCCGCCGACGTCGACATCGCACAGAGCGACGACGTTCTCCCCAGCGCAGGCCGCCAGATTGCTGCCGCCCATGCCGCCGACACCCACCGCCGCCAGGTTCAACCGCTCGCCGGCCGGGAGCCGGCCCTCGCCTCCGAGAACGTGCCGCGGAACGACGGTGAGCGCCGCCGCCGCGCCGGCCGCCTTGAGCATGTCCCTCCGCTTGACCGCCTGTTTCGTGTCTGCCATGGTGGACCTTTCTCCTTAATGCGGGGTGTGCGCGACACCCGTCGCCGAAACCCTGCGCGAGTCTCCTTATACCACCGCGCCGCCGGGCCCGCAAGCGCGCGCAACGGGGCGATCGCGCCGACCCGGCCGCCTTCCGCCGCCGACGCCGAGGCGGCTCCGCCGGCTATCGTCCGGAAGCCAAGCGCACCTCGAAGACGTGTTCGCCCTCCACGTCGGTCCGGATCGTCAGCTTCGTGCCATCGCGGCGAACCTGCTCGAAGGGCTTCCCATCGCGGGTGACTTGCGCCGCTCCGGGGATGTTCTCGCACACCACCTCCGTCGGCCCCGCGTGGCCGGGCCGCCCCTTGGTCACCACGAACCGCAGCACCGGCGCGATATATTCCGCCGCTCGCACGTAGATGTTCGGGTAATCCACCCGCGCCACCGCCGGCGCCGTCAGAAGGTCCCGCCGCGAGGTGCGAAACAGGCGGCGCAGCGAATCGCCGTCCGTCGCCAGGGCCGCCGCGATATTCCCCGTCGCCGAGATCCGGTGCGCATCGCAGGTGTGATAGGAATAGCATTCCTCGTGGCCGTCGCCGTCCAGGTCCAGCCCGCGGCCGTAATTCGCCTCCAACCAGTTCAGGATCTTGCGCACCGTCGGGCTCTCCGCCCCTTCCGCCTGCACCCCCGCCAGGGGCAGGAACGCGTTGCTCACCGGCAAGGTGCCGCCGCCGCAGCAGCCCACCACGGGGTTGTTCTTGACGTACAGTTGGTCGGGCTCGGGGCTGATCCATTGCGCGTGATCCCGCAGAAACCGCCAGCCCTTCACGGCGAATTCCGGCTCGGGAAACCAAGGATAGCCCCAGCCCAGCGCCCAGGCATCCGCGCCGGGATCGCCCACCGGCAGGAACATTTCGTCCTTCGTCCGGTAGACGATATAGAGATAGGTCCCCGCAAAAGGCATCCGATTGCGGAAGTTCCGAGCCATCCACCCGAACCAGCGGTCGTTGGCCCGCGCGTACCGCGTGCCGTGAAGCAGGTCGTACAGGAGGAACGAATTGGAGCTGTGGCTGTTGCAGTCGGCGAAGACCAGCCCCGGCTCGCAGCAGATCCCCCCGGTGGCGCTTTCCCCACTGAGCCGGTACAGCCTTTCGATCGCCCGCTCCAGCCGGTAGTGGATCTTCCGTCCGTCGCGCCAGACGAAATCCCAACCCGCCGTCGAATACCGACCATCGCCGGTCAGGTGCTCGTACAGGCACATGAGTTGGGTCAAATGCCCCGTATACATCACGTTCTCGTACCGGCACGGGTCGGGCGGACCGTCTCCATACTGCCAGTACTTGGTGACGAAATACCACACCCGCACATCGATCATTCGCTCGCACAGATCCAGAAGCTGTCTCTGCACCAGCTCCCGATACGCCGGCGTCCGGGCCGCCATCGCCGCGCACCCGTAACCGCAAAACGCCAGTTGATAGCGCAGGCTGGTCACATCGAGCTGCTTGCCGTCGTCGTGCCATTCAGGCCAGGGGTCGGCCCGCCGATCCGCCTGAAACGTCAGCGCGCTGAACCACCGTTGAATCGCCAACTCCCGATCCGAAAGCCCCGCGCTCCACGCCGCTTCGCCGGCCCGGGCGCAATCGCACCCAACGCCCAAGACCAGAAGCAGGCCGAATCTGCAAAACGTCATGGCGGATGCTGCTCCTCCGGCAATTCACGCGCCGGTTCTGCCGTTCGCGTGTTCTCCATCGATCGATGCTATCCCCGCGCATCAGGGAGGTCAACCAAACGCCGCGTTCGCTCCGAAACGCCGCCGACAAACCTGGCATGTTCCGCGCGGGCGCGCGCCCGTTCCCCTGCGGCGCCTCGCCGCCCTGTCGCGCGCGGCCGATTTCCGTTTTCGGGCGCGGTTGACACCCCGCGCCTTCCTGTGTTAAAAAAGTCACCTTGTTTTCAAATTCCCCGCGCGGGACTTGAGCAACCGGAGATTCAGTCACATGGCCGAGACCGTTAAAAACCGCGGGTGGTCCGTCACGTTTGCGGGCACGGGAATCAACCTCGCGCTCGGGGTGCTGTACAGTTGGAGCGTCATCAAGAAGGCCATCCCCGCCGAATGGGGGTGGACCGACTCCGAGAAGGCTCTGCCCTACTCCGTCGCCTGCCTCGTTTTCGCCTTCGTCATGGTGCCCGCGGGCCGCATGCAAGACAAGATCGGCCCGCGCTGGGTGGCAACCGCCGGCGGCATCCTCACCGGGCTGGGCTGCATCGTCGCGAGCTTCGCCACCTCGGTTCTGTGGTACGTCATCGGCTTCGGCGTTCTGGCCGGCGCCGGCATCGGCCTGGGCTATGCCTCGGCCACGCCGCCCGCCGTCAAGTGGTTTCCCGCCAGAATGACCGGTCTCATAGCGGGCCTGGTCGTGGCGGGCTTCGGCCTGGCATCGGTTTACATTTCACCCCTCGCCAACTATCTCGCGGGCAACGACTACACCGGCAAGCCCCGCGCGGAACTCGCGCAACTCATGGACGCGGAGAAAACCGCGGCCGGGGAGTTGAAGGCCGCCCGGGACACGACGCCAGGCGCACCCGCGCTGGCCGCGGCGCAGGCCAAGCAGGCCGAGACGGCCGCGGCGCTCCTCGCCGCGAAGGAAGGCAGCATCAGCCGCACCATGCTGATCCTGGGGATCGGTTTCCTGATCTTGGTCACCCTGCTGGCTCAAATCCTCCGGGCGCCGCCCCAGGGCTACAAGCCCGAGCAGGCCGTGGCCGCGCCGGGCGCCGCGCCCGCCGCCGCGGCGGCGATCAACGTTCCGCCCAGCGCCATGCTCAAAACTCCGCTTTTCTATCTGCTCTGGATCATGTATACGTTCTCCGCGGGCGCCGGCTTGATGATCATCGCGAGCCTGGCGACCATCGCCAAAGACGGCGGGATCGCGGCGGGGTTCGTGCTGGTCGCGCTGCTTGCCATCGGCAACGCCTCGGGGCGCATCATCGCCGGCATGCTGTCCGACCGCATCGGCCGCCTCTGGACGATGTTCCTGATCTTCGTCTTCCAGGCCGTCCTCATGCTGGTGCTCAGGGCGGGGCTCTCGGACTTCTCGGCTTTCGTGGTGGTGTCCATGCTGATGGGCTTCAACTACGGCGCGTGCCTCTCCGTATTCCCTTCCGCCACGAAAGACTACTTCGGCCTCAAGAACTTCGGCGTCAACTACGGGTTCGTCTTCACCGCCTGGGGCGTCGGCGGATACCTGTTTTCCCAAGTGGCCGGCTGGCTGTACGACAAAGCCTTCGATCCCGCGACCAACATGGGCAGCTACGCCAACGCTTATCTCGTCGCCGCCGCGGCCCTGTTCGCGGCTGCGGCGCTGACCTTCGTGACCCGCGCCTACGAGCGGAAGTTCAACGCCGCGCAGGGCGCCGGCGCGGCCCGATAGCCGCGCGCGGCCCCTTCGCCGGCAACGGCTCGGCGCCGATTGGGCGACGCCGAGCCGTTGCGCCTCCGCGGCGCGCAGACGGCCCGCGGCGCGGGAGGATCGCGCTCACCCCCCCGGGGCCTCCGCCTTCCGGGCGGGATCCGTCCCGGCCGCGGCGCTCACCCGACTCGATAGGGCTCAGGGCCCAGTTCGGTGCGCGCCGCCACGTTCATGCGGTTGTAGACATTGATGGCGCCGATGGCCGCCAGCAGTTCGACGATCTCCTTGTCGGTGAAGACGGCCTTGATCTCGGCCCAGATGTCGTCCGGCACGCCGCTCTCCGCAATGAGCGTCACGGCCTCGGCGAAGGCGAGGGCCGCCCGCTCGCGGGGACTGAACAGCGGGCCGGCCTCGCGCCAGGCGGCGACCAGGTCGATTCGACGCCGGTCGATCCCCGCTTCCCGAGCCTCCTCGGCGTGCATGTCCAAACACCACGCGCAGCCGTTGATCTGGGACGCCCGGATGTCGATCAGGGCGACCAGGCCCTTGCCCAGGGTGCCCTTGCGGACATATGCGTTCAGCGCGCCGACGGCCTTGTAGATTTCAGGATCCACATCGCGAAGCGCTATCCGTTGAGCCGGAATCATGGCGGTCCCTCCGTTTCGCCCGGGTCATCTTCGAAGACTTCGATGCCCCGCGCACCGAAAATCGGCTTTTTCGGCCGCGTCTTCGCCCGCCGCGAATTCTAGGCGTCCGCTCTCCGGCGGTCAATCAAGCCCGCGGCGGCCCGCTGGCTCCCCCATGCCGCGCGCGGAAGCACCGTTCCCGGAGCGCACCGCCTCGGACGCCATTGTCCTTGCCCCGCGGGCGGCATATCATCAATTGCGAAAGCTCGGACACAGGGAGGAAACCGCCATGCGACGCGCGCTCTCCCGGCGCCGGTTTCTCGCCCGCTCCGCTTGGGGCGGCGCGGCCGCGCTTTTTCTCAAGGACAGCCGTCTGGCCCTGGGCGCCGAGACCAACTCCCGCCTGCGGGTCGCCCTCATCGGGGTCGGCGGACGGGGAACCTGGTTTGTCGACACGATTCCGAGAATGGAGGATGTCGCCGCCGTCTGCGACATCGATGACCGCAAGATCGCCCAGTGCTTCAAGCGCTGGGAGGAACTGGCCGGGAAGTTCGCGGTCTCCCCGCACAAGAGCGAGCGCGATGCGGCGCCCGCCTTCAGGCGCCTGACGGAGGAAAACGTCAAGGCTTTCGAGGACTTCAGGCCGATGTTCGACGCCCTGGGCGCCGGGCTCGACGCCGCCATCGTCTCCATTCCCGATCACACCCACGCGACGGCGTCGGCCGCCGCCATCAGAGCCGGCAAGCACGTTTTCTGCGAAAAGCCCCTCACCCGCACCGTGGGCGAATCGCGCGCGCTCAGGGACCTGGCCCGGGCGCACAAGGTCGCCACCTCCATGGGCAACCAGGGCACGGCGAGCGGGCCGTTCCGGCGCGCCCTAGAGCTGATCCGCGGCGGCGCGCTGGGCGCCGTCAAGGAAGTGCATGTGTGGAATACAAGCGGCGGCGCCGATCGGAAAGCGCCGCCCACGGGCGGCGAGCCCGTTCCCGCGGGGTTCAACTGGGAACTCTGGCTCGGGCCGGCGCCCCGGCGCCCGTACCATCGCGAGTGGCTGCAGCGCCACCTGTGGCGCGAGTTCGGGACAAACCCGCTGGGGAACTGGGGCCCCCACAGCGCCAACCTCGCCTTCATGGCCCTCAAGGTCCACGCGCTCTGGCAGGCCGGCCCCGCCGGACCGTCTCCGCCCCGTATTCGCGTCAAGGCGGAGTTCTCGAGCTTGAACCGCCTCTCCTTCCCGCGCTGGGAGAAGGTGACCTGGGAAATTCCCCCGCGCGCCGAGTTCCCCGCCATCGTCTTCACGTGGCACAACGGCGCCGAGCCCGGCGTCCGGCCCCTCCTGGAAGGCCTCATCGGCGATGACCTCGACTGGGGCGACAAGAAGGACAAGCAGTGGCTGGACCACGCGGGCGCCGTCATCGTCGGCGACAAGGGCCGCATGCACGCCACCGGCCACAACGCGACCTTCCGCCTCTTTCCCGCGGCGGAGTTCAAGGATGTCGCCGCCGACCGGCCCCTGTCCGTCGCCGCGTCCCGCGGGCACGAGGCCGACTGGTTCGCCGCCTGCCGGGGCGGGGCGCCGGCCTGGGCGGAATTCGAGTACGCGGCGCCGCTCAACGAATTCTTGATGCTCGGCAACGTCGCCACTCAGTTCGAGGAGGCCCTCGATTTCGATCCCATCGCCTGCCGGATCGTCAACAACGCCGAGGCCGACAAGCTCCTTCGCCCCGAGTACCGCGCGGGCTGGACGCTGTAAGGGAGGTGAACGCCATGAGCGCCTGCCGCGCAGGCCTGTTGCCCGCGCTTCTCGCCGCTTGCGCGCTTGGCGCGGCCGAGCCCGCCCTCGCCCCCGAGGGCATCCCCAAGCACCGCGAGGATCAAATCCGCGCGGCGGCGCCCGCGCGGGTCCGCGCCACGCCGGAGAAGGCGCGCCGCGTTCTCATCTTCAGCACGCCGGCGCATCTCATGGACGACGACCCCCACAAGGGCTACTGCGTGCCCTACGGGGCCTGCGCCATGCGCATCCTCGGCGAAAAGACGGGCGCCTACACGCCGGTGGTGAGCGACGACCTCGCGCACTTCGCCCCCGACCGCATCGGGCGCTTCGACGCCATCGTGCTCAACAACGCCTGCGGCGCCTGGATCACCCCCGGCGAGGCGGCCATGGCGCAGCTCGCGGCGCTGGGCGACACGAAGGCGGCGGTGGAGCAGGCCCTCAGAAAAAGCCTGCTTGACTACGTGGCCGGCGGCGGCGGCCTAGTCGCCTACCACTTCGCCGCGGGCGCGAACCGGCACTGGCCCGAGTTCGCGGAGCTGCTCGGCGCGGCCTTCACCGGCCACCCGTGGAACGAGGAGGTCGGGGTGCGCAACGAGGAGCCCGACAACGTCCTCCTGGCGGCCTTCGGCGGGAAGGACTTCCGCCTCGCCGATGAGATCTACGAGTTCGGCCCGCCCTACGACCGCGCCAAGCTCCGCGTGCTCCTTTCGATCGACACCTCCGCGACCGACATGAACGTCAAGTGGATCCGCCGCAAAGACGGCGATTTCGCCCAGGCGTGGGTCAAAGCCCACGGCAAGGGGCGCGTGTTCTACACGGGCTTCGGGCACCGGACCGAGATCTGGTGGAATCCGATGCTGCTTCAGTTCTACCTCGATGCGATCCAGTTCGCGGCGGGCGACCTGCCTTCCGCCTGCCGCC
>MWEK01000013.1 GCA_002070955.1 Planctomycetes bacterium ADurb.Bin069 | reverse complement strand
GTCAGCAAACGAAAACCGGTCCCCGTGGCCATCCCGCTTGCGGAATTATCCGGCAAGAAGTTGGGGATGATGACAGTGTTGTATCATCCAGAATCTTGCCGCCTTTTGCGGCCGAAATTCCGCACGCGACGGGATCGGCGCCGAGAGCCGCGGAATGGGGGCGGCAATGGGTCCCGTCGCGCCGTTTGCTGGAAAATCCGGGAGAATGTCGCGTTGAAAATCCCGTCGCGGCCGCTCCATCGTAAAAAGCACTCTTCACCGCCAACACCTTTACCGCGAGAGACGGCCTGCCCGCCGCCTCCGACGGCATACGCCATGCCGCGTGAAGCGGCTCAAGGCGCGGACGGCGCTCCGCGCAGCGACGAATATCGCTGGATGCACGACCTCCAGGGGCCGCGGATGCGCGACTTTCTGCGGGCCAACAACCGGCATGCGGCGGCGGTGCTGCGCCCGCTGCGCCCGCTGCGGCGCCGTCTGCTGCGGGAGCTGCGGGGGTGGATGCCTCCGGATGAGGGGTCGGCCGGATACACGGCGGACAACTACCACTACCGCACGCGCTTTGAGCGCGAGCATGAGTATCCGGTGTTTACCCGGCGCCGAATCGCGCCGCCCGGAACGGAAGAAATCCTTCTGGATGAAAACGAACTGGCGCGGGGACATCGGTATTTCGCCTGCGAAGGCGCCGCCGTTTCGCCCGATCACAACTTGCTGGCTTTTGCGGTGGATACCGCCGGCGATCGGGCGTTCACGCTGCGCATCAAGGACTTGCGGACGGGCGCGCTGCTGCCCGATGTCATCAGCGGCGTGGACTCGCGCGTTGTTTGGGCCGCCGATTGCCGGACGCTCTTCTACACGCGCTTGGAAGAGGAGAGCTATCGCCCTTTCCAGGTTTATCGCCACCGGCTGGGCGGCGATCCGGCGCACGATGTCCTGCTGCACACGGAAACGGACGCCGCCTACCGGTGCCTGTTGCTGCCCACGCGAACGCGCCGGTTCGTCCTGTTGAACCTCTATTCCAACAACGCGGACGAATACCGTTTCTTGCCCGCCGATCGACTCGACGAAGATTTCAAGATTTTCTGCCCGCGCCGCGACGGGCACCAGTACGACCTGGCGGATGACGGCAAACGCTTCATCGTGCGCACCAACTGGAACGCGCCCAACTTCCGCCTCTGCGAGGCGCCCGTCGCGGCCATGTCCGGCCCCGGCGCCTGGAGCGAATTGGTGCCCGGCGACGAGGAGCGGTCGCTGGACGGGCTGTTGGTGTTTGAAGAGTTCGTGGCCATGATCGGCCATGAAAGGGGGCTGCAGCGCCTGTTCATCCTCGACCGCCGCAGCGGGACGCTGCACGCCGCCGACACGCCCGAGGCGGTCTGCCATGTTTGGTTTGAGGAGTGCCCCCGTCTGGCCTCGCGGGAGGTGCGCCTCGGCTTTACTTCCCTGAAGCACCCCGTCGCGTTTTACGATTATCACATGGCAGACCGCACTTGGAGCCTGGTGCGGCGGGAAGAGGTCCCCGGTTACGACCCCGACGACTATGTCACCGAATGCCGCGAGGCGCCCGCGCCTGACGGTGTGCGCGTGCCCGTGATGCTGGTCTACCGCCGGGACGCGCTCAAGGACGGCCCGGCGCCGCTGTTGATCTTCGGATACGGCAGTTACGGCACCAACATCCCCGTCTATTTCGACCAGTCCCGCCTGGCGTTGCTGGAGCGCGGCTTCGTCTATGCCATGGCGCGCGTGCGCGGCGGCGGCGAACGCGGCAACCGCTGGCATGAGGACGGCAAGCGCCTGCGCAAGCAAAACACCTTCACCGATTTCATCGCGTGCGTGGAGTTTCTGGTGCGGGAGAAAGTGGCGCGGCGGGACCAACTCTATGCCGAAAGCCTCAGCGCCGGCGGCCTTCTGCTGGGAGCGGTCATCAACCGGCGCCCGGACCTGTTCCGCGGCATCTATGCCAGCCGGCCCTTTGTGGACCCGCTGACCGCGCTGGCCGATCCGTCCCTGCCGCTGACCTGTTTCGAGTATGACGAATGGGGGCGCCCGGATCAGCCGGAGGAGCGGGCTTGCCTGCGCGCTTATGCGCCCTATGACAATATTGAGCGCCGGCCGTATCCGCACATGCTGGTCACCGCCGCCGTGAACGATTCGCAGGTGGCGTGCTGGGAGCCGGCCAAATGGGCGGCGCGTTTGCGCGCGCACAACACGGCACAGACGCAAATCCTCCTTCGGACCGACATGGCGGCCGGCCATGCCGGCCGTTCCGGCCGCATCGCGCGGCTGCGGGAACTCGCGGATTTGTACGCCTGTCTGCTGTATCTGGCCGGCAAGGCGCCGCCTGACTGAACGGCGGCTGTGGGCCACCTTCCGTCGGCCCGGGCTCAGAACGCCCGAGAGCGCGGCGGGCCGCCTCGCGGACTTCCGCCGCAATGACGCGGTCTCACCGATAGACGACGAGATCCTCGAGGGGCTTGCGCGGCGTCGGCGCCGGATCCTCCGCGGGCGCGCCGAGCGGCGTCATCGCGAGGGGCACCTCGCCCGGGGGAAGCTTGAGGGCATCCTTCACCGCCTGGGCGTTGAAGGCGCAGATCCAGCAGGTCGCCAGGCCTTCGGCGTACGCGGCCAGCGTCAGGTGGTCGAAGGCGATGGCTGCATCGATGTCGGCGTAATTCCTGCCATCCACGCGGGTCCAGGCGCTGTCGGGCAGCGCGCACATGACGAGGACCAGCGGCGCCTCGTAGAACCAGGGGTTCTTGTAGGCGACGCCGATGGCGCGCTTGAGCGCGGCATCCCGCACCACGTAGAGCTTCCAGGGCTGGCGGTTCGCGGCCGTGGGAGCCAGCCGCGCGGCCTCCAGCACGCGGGCGAGCTTCTCGGGCGGCACGGCGGTGGACCTGTACTTGCGGACGCTGCGGCGTCCGGCGATGGCTTGCGAAAGTTCCATGACAACCTCCCGCGCATGGGCGCGCCCCGGCGGCCGGACGTGCGGCTTGCCGCCGTCTCGATTTAAGAAGTCGGTTCCGGTAACAGGTCGCCATTGTAGGCATGGGCGGGGCGCGGCGCAAGATTCGCAGCAGGTACGGCGTGTGTCATAATTGAGAGACGCCAACGCCGCGGGATGACACCATGCGACCAATGCTCTGCTTGCTTCTCCTCGTTACCGGCCTTGGAACATCGGCCCGCGCCGAGGAAGATCTCGCCTTGCTCGCCCGGCGGGCGCAGCGCGCCTCCGTGGGCATCGTGTGTCGAGGGCCGCAGGGCGGGTACTTCGGGACGGGCACGATCATCAGGGCGGACGGCGTGATCCTGACTTCGAGCACGGTGCTCCCGCCGGGCGCGACCGATATCCGCGTGACGCTGAGCGACGGGCGCATGTTGCCCGCGACGCTGCTGGCCGTGGACACCGCGAAGGAATGTGCCCTCGCGCAGCTCGATGACAGCCCCCTGCCGTGCCTGCCCCTCAGGTTCGGCGAAGACGAGCGCGTGGGGCAAATCGTCTTGTCCCTCGGCAACGCCTACGGCGTGGCCGGGGGTGAAGGCAGGGTGAGCGTCGGCGCCGGCGTGCTGAGCGGGCGCTACGTTTTGGGCGAGACCCGCAGCGAGGCGACCTACAAGGGCCTCGTGCTCGAGACCGATGCGCCCCTCAACCCGGGTTCGGACGGCGGCGCGCTCCTGGACTCGAGCGGGGCCGTGATCGGGGTCCTGTCCCTCAACTACAGCCCTCTGCGCTTCCTGGGCACCGCCGTGCCGGTCCGGCTGCTCAGAGACTTCATCGAGAGCGCCGCGGGTGCCGTGCCCGCCGCCGCGGGCGCGGCGCGCGACGCCCTTCCCCGGGAGGTGTTCGAAACATGGGCGCGCCGCGTCACGGCGCTGGAGGTCGAACGTACGGAAGATGTCGCCATGCGCAAGGGCGGATTTCTGCCTCAGGGACTGGATCTCCTGCGCCGGCGGCAGCCCGAGGCCTTCACGCGGCCCAAGGGGTGCGTCTCGGGGGTGTGCATCGACCGGGACGGGACGATTCTGACCTCGTGGTACAACGTGGCGGGCGCGGTTACGCGCCTCCGAGCCCGGGACGCGGAGGGCGCCTGGTTCGATTGCGTGCTCCTCGCCTCGGGCGAGGTCGACGACATGGCGCTCCTGCGCGCCGAGGGCGGCGTCTGGGAAGCCGCCGAACCGGCCGACCGAGGCGCCCTCGAACCCGGCGGGGCCGTGTTCGCGCTGGGCCGCTCGCCGGATCCCGCGGCGCTGACGGTCACGGGCGGCATCGTGAGTGCTTCGTTCCGAAACAACGCGCGCTTTTTCCAGCACGATGTGGCCGCCAATTTCGGCAACTCGGGCGGCGCGCTGGTCGACCGCGCGGGCCGCTTCCTCGGCATCACGGCCTACGTGGGCCACGTGTGGCCCGAATGGTCGCTCAATTCGGGGATCGGTTTCGGAGTGCGGCCCGAGCGCATCGCCGAGGCGCTGCCCGCCCTCCGGGAGGGCCGGAACCTGCTGGCCTGGTCCGAGCTGCCGTACCTCGGCGTGCGCTCGCGCGGCGGCGACCAGGCCGTGGGGACGATCACCGTCGACGTCCAGCCCGGATCGGCGGCCGCGGAGGCCGGCGTCGCCTCGGGCGATGCCATCGTCGGCATCGCCGGCACGCCGGTGAACTCCTGGGGCGAGCTCGTCGCCGAGATCAACAGGTACCGCGCGGGCGACAAGATCGCCGTCATCGTCTTGCGCAACGGCGAGCGCAAACTCATTCCCGTGACGCTGGCCTCCAGGCCGGAGGGAATCTGATGGCTGCGGTTCTCGTCTGCATCCTGTGCGCGTCGGCCCCGGCGCCGGAATTGGAATCGCGCCTCAGCGAGGCCATCGCGGCCGCCGTGAAGGCCTACGTCTTCATCGACGGCGGCTCGGGCGTCGTCGTGAGCCCGGACGGCCTGGTTCTGACCTGCGATCACGTGGTCAAGTCCCGGGAGACGTGGGAGGTGTTCGCGACGGATGGCACGCGCCGCGTGGGGCGCGTGCTCGGGCGCCACGTCGCCGGCGATCTAGCTCTGTTGCGGCTGGAGGACGCCCGCGGCCTGCCGTACCTTCCCGTCGCCGAGCCCGCCGCCTGCCGCGTGGGCGAAACCGTGTTCGCCATCGGCAATCCGTTCCTCCTGGGGATGCAGAACCCGCGCCTGCTGCCGGCGGCGCCGAGCTTCGCGCCGAGCGTGAGCTGCGGGATAATCAGCGGCGTGGGCCGTTTCAGCCCGGTGCACCTCGATGCGATTGAAGTCGATGCGGCGCTGAATCCGGGCAACTCGGGCGGCCCGATCGTAAATCTGCGCGGCGAGATCGTGGGCATCAGCAGCCGCATCGCCAGCCGCTTCGGTCTGAGCGCCAACACGGGCGCGGGCTACGGCGCGGGCGCGGAGCTGATCCGCAGGCTGCTGCCCGCCATGGCCGCCGCGGAAGGCAAGGAGATCGCCCGCGGCGCCGTGCGCGGGCTGCGCTTGGAGCGGGGCGAGGGCGGCGTCTTCGTCGCGGCGCCGGGCGCGGGCGTCACGCCGGCCGGGTTCGCGCGGGGCGACAGGATCGTGAGCGTCGCGGGCACCGCGGTGCATTCGCCCGAGCAGTGCCTGAACGTCCTCGGCGCTCACCGGGCGCACGAGCGCGTCGTGTGCTGGATCGTGCGCGACGGGCGCGACGAACTCGTGAGCGTGACGCTCGATGCCATGTCCGAGGAGAAGGCGTACCTGGGCGTGCGCGCGGCGATGCGGCTCGACGGCGTGCACGTGCTGGAGGCGTCCGGCCCCGCCAAGGCGGCGGGCATCGAGGCCGGCGACCTCATCGTGGCGTTCGACGGCGTGCTCGTCGATTCGCCGGAGGAGCTTGACGCGGTGCTCCAGATGCATCGCCCCGGCGATGTCGTGGCCGTCGATGTCATGCGCGACGCCAACGCCCGAACCTTCGCCGTGACGCTCGGCGCCCGGCCCAAGGAGCCGGAGCGGGAAGGACGACGGTTCCTCTGAGCGCTATTCCTGGAGCAGCGCCCGATAAATGGCCGCATTGGCCGCGTTCGAGGCGGGCAGCACCACGAACTTCTTGACCGTGAGTTTCTCGACTCCCTCGGGGTCGGGCGGGGAAATCGAGCCGGACACGAAGGCCTTGAACGTCGCGCGGGGCAGCTCGTTCGCGGCGATCGTCTTGCGTTTGAGAACAATGCTCGGTTCGTCGGCCGCGATGTACTCCTGGTTCGCCAGGCGGAAGATGAGCTGCGGCGCCCGCCGGGAGAACGTGCCCTTGAACCACGTGCTGAGCTTCTTCTTGGGGTTCGGGTCGTGGTAGAGGGCCGCGTCCGGGAGCGCATCGCCCATGATCAGGAAGTCCATGTTGAAGATGCGCCGCCCGCCCGTCGGGTCCTGGTCCAGGGGGAGCGTCTTGGCCTCGCAGTAGAAGAGGACGGGCAGTTCGGCGACCATGTGCTCGGCGTACTTCTTCGGCTGGATCGGGGCGTCGACGCACACCAGCGATGTGGACGCGAACACCAGGGTCACCTTGTGCCGCTCGATCGTCGCCGTGAAGGTCCCGTCCCTGTTGGACGCCACTTGCGTGAAGGCCTTGACGTCGCCGGCGGGCTTGGCGCCGCCGCCGAAGAAGTCGTCGGCGGCGGCGTCGGTGGGCGGGGCCGGCGGCTCCGGGTCGGGCGCGAGCTCCGCCTCGTCGGGTTCAGGGGGCTTGGCGGCGCCGGACGGCGGGGAAGGCGCCGCCGGTGCTTGGACGCGCGCCTCGTTCGCGGTCAGGCGCGCGAGTTCCTTCTGCCGCAATTTGGCGTAGGACGCGTCGGCCTTTTCCCACTCGGCCCGCGCCTCGGACTTCATCCGCTCGTCGCCGTAAGTGAGAATGCGCTCCAGGATTGCGCTGCCGCCCGCGAGATCGTCCGCCGCGGCCGCGCTCTTGAGGAGCGCGACATCCTTTTGGAAGGTCGCCTCGAGGGAGCGCGCGACCTCGGCGCGGAGCGCTTCGACCTCGCCGGCGAGATTACGGACGGTGCCGGCGGCGCCCTTGAGGATGAAGCCGTGGTCCTTCTCGAACTTGTCGATGAGTTCGGCCGCGCCCGCGAAATCGCCCTTGTCCATGAGCGCGGCGATCGAGGGCTTGAGGGCGCGCAGCGCGGCAAGGTCCTCCTTCTCCTTTTCGATCAGGAACCCGAGCCTGATCTGCGCGATCGCCGTGCGGTCGGAGGCCTTGGTCGCCCGCGGCTTCACCATGTCGACCCGGCGGATTCTGTCCTCGTATGAGCCCGTGAGGAGCCGCAGGCCCGCGATGTCGCGGGCGAGGACGGCCTGCGGATCGAGGGTGTCCTGCGCCGACGGCGGCAGCGCGGCATCATCCGTCGGGCGCCGGTTCACCCTGCCGGCGACAATGATGATCATACCGAGCAAGAGCGCGACGCCGACGACGGCGAGGGCCATGAGGCCGGGGTTGTTGCGCGCGGCAGGTTGGCGTTGGTGCGCGCGCGGCGGGAAACGGCCGTGCTGCGGGCGCTGATCGTGCGCCGGAACGGGCCCCCGCGAAAAACGAAGCTCCCTCCGAGGATAGCCGTGCGGACGCTCCATGGGCTGCACCTCCTTAGCCACATTTTAACCCGGCGTTACGCCGATAACCAAGCAAGATCCCCCGGTCCGGCCGGCTGGCGCGCGGCGCGCGGCGGATTACAATAGTGCGCCCAGCGCCGCCGCCGGCGCCCGCGGAGGTCCCGGGGGAGGCGCGGGGCAGACGTCCGCACGGGAGCTGAAAACGGTATGCACAGCGAGTATGCTCCGCAGACCTGCGAGGAGCTGGCGCGCCTCTACGCCGCGGCGGGCGTGCATCGCCCCATGCGGGTCGAACGGTACGACCCGGGCGCCGTGCGCGCGTACGAGGCGCTTGGCATTGCGCCTGCCGCGCGCGCGCGGGTGGCGGTGCGTATCGAAGCCTTCGTCGGCGGCGGATTCGCGGGCCAGGTCTATCGCGTCGCCGTGCTCGCGGTCGAGGGCGACGCGATCGCGGGCCTGGAGCCCGGCGGCGTGTACGCCATGAAGATCCTCGTGCCGCCGACCGGCTTCAACCGGCGGTTCCGCGACGCGATCTACGCCGCCGGGTTTCAGGGTCCGTTTCAGCTTCAGGTCAACCCCGATGCCGCCCGCGCGGGCGCGTTATGGCAGACGCTGATCCGGCGCGGCGCGAAACTCAGGTTCGGGAGCGAACGGGCCGTCGTCCGCATCCTGGCGACCTTCGTCGATCCCGTCCTCGGGAGCTGCGGCGAGCTGAGCGAATGGGTCGACGGCCGGTCTTGGCTTCTGGAGGTCGACGACGACACCACGGCCCTCAGGCGCTGGGCGTGGCGCGCGCGCGGCGACGGCGAGGGGCTGGGCTCGCCCGAGTTCCGGGCCAAGCGCGTATTCATGCGCGATTTCGTCGAACTCCTGCACGCCATGGGCGCCCGGGAGTTCGCGCGGCAGTACGAGTGGTGGACGCTGAAGAGTCAACCGAACTGCCTCAAGCGCAACGAAGCGGCGGACTTCTCCTCCGGCGGGCTCACGGCGGTGGACTTCCGGCCCGGCCTGGCGCTCCTGCCGTTCCTGCCCATGAGCCCCGGCGATGTGGCGCTGATCGCCCAGGGCCTGCGGCGCGGGAGCCTGGTCCAGTTCGACCGCGGCGATCTGGCCGCCCTCGCGGCCTTTGTGGAAGCCCGCCGCGACGCGTTCGCCGACCTGGCCGAGGTGCACGCGGAACTGGTCGCGGTCGAGGAGCGCCGGCGCCGGGCGGTCCTCGACGTGACTCACAACCACGTGCGGCTGCTGACCGATCCGCGGCTCCTGCCCGAGGTGCTCGCGGCCCTCGTCGCAAGCTGGGAGTTGCGCGGCATCGCCGACGGCGCCTGCGCGGAGAGGCTCCGGCGCAGCCGCGCGCGCGCCGCCGCCTTCCTGTGCGCGGGTTTCGCGCCGCTGCTGGCGGCCGCCGGCGGCGCGGCGGCGGGGGTCGGCCTGTGGGCCGCCGGATGCGCGTGGCTCGCGGCGGCGGGCGCGGGCCTCGCCCTCGCCGCCGCGGGCGGCATCGCCGGCGCCTTCCTCAGGAAGGTCTGGGGCCGCGCCGATCTCAGGCGCCACTATGCGAGCATGCTTGCGAGTCGGGAATACTTCGGCCGGGCGCTGCGGGGCTACGCGGCCGAGAAGCTCGTGCGCTGGCTGCGCGCCGGCCGCGTCAGCGATGCGCGCGCCCTGGCCATCGCCGCCAGGCCCGCGCGCCTGCTGGGGCACCTGGCCTGCGCGTGGCTGCCCGCGCCCGTCCACCGGCTGCTCACCGACGGCGCCTACGCCGTCGAGCGGCTCAAGCACTTCTTCGTGCGCCCCGTGCGCCTGTATTTCAACGCCAAGGAGCGTGAGGCCTGGCTCTTCGAGATGGTGGACGAAGGGCGCCGCAAGCACATGCTCACCGAGAAAGACGCCGCTCAAATCCGCGCCGTGGCCGGCGAGCCCTTCATCCAAAAGTACCTGCAGAGCCTGGCGGTGCACTTGTGCACCTTGCCGGTGACGCAGACCGTGGCCATCATGATCGCGGTCGTCGCGGGCGTCGCTTGCGGCTGGCCGTGGAAGGAGATCCTGATTGCCGCGGGCGTCTTGCTCGTTCTGTTCCAACTGACGCCGATCTCGCCGGGTTCCCTCGCGCGGGGCGCGTACGTGGTGTACCTCGTCCTTCGAGAGCGCAACTTCAGGGACTACAACATCGCGCTCTTCCTGAGCTTCTTCAAGTACGTGGGCTATCTGGCCTTTCCGATTCAGATGGCGAGCCGCTATCCCGCCTTGGCGCGGTTCATGGCGGCGCACTGGGCCACCGACGCCGTGCACCTGATTCCGGTGTTCGGCGAGCGCGGCGCGCTGCTCGAGCACGCGGTCTTCGGCCTGTGCTACAACTATCCGCTCACGGTCAGGCGGCGCATGCGCGAGCGGGAGGAACGCCGCGCGGGCCGCCCCGCGCGGCTGTGGCCGGCCTTCGCCGCCGGCCTCGGGGCGGCCGCGCTGCTCTGCGCGGCGGAGGCCGTGTTTCAGTTCAGGGGCGGGAAGGCGCTGGGCGAGCTCGAGCTGTGGCCGCTCATGATGGGGCTGCCGCTTCTCGCGGGGAGCATCGCGACCCTGGGGGCCGGCGGAGCGCCGCTCGCGCGGCGGCTGGCCGGAGCGCTGGCCGGAGGCGCGGCGATGGCGGCGCTCTTCGCCGCCGGACACACCGTGCTTCACGCCATCGCGCCCGCGGGCGGCGAAGCGCTGGCAAGCGCCGGGGTCAAGGCGCTTCTCTGGGGCGTGTTCCTGCACCCGCTCTTCGGCGCGCTCGGCGTTCTGGCGACGGAGGTCTTCATGCCCGAGCGCCGCAGGCGGCGCTGAACGGCGCGAAGAAGCCGCGCGCCAACGCAGCTTCTTCGCGCCGTCCCGCGGATCGGCCCCGGGGCTATGCCGCGCCCCCGGACGCCTCCTCGGCCTGCGCCGCGCCGGCGGGCTTGTCGCCGCCGTACTCCATGGCCGCCCAGTGCTCGTAGAGGCGCCAACGCTGCGCGATATCCTTCTTGGCCAACGCAAGGAGGTCCTTGGCGCGCTGGGGCATCATCTTGGTGAGCATCTTGAAGCGCGTCTGCTGGTACGTGAAATCCTCCAGTTCGATCTTCGGCGCCTTGGAGTCGAGCTTGAGGGGATTCTTGCCCTCCTCGGCGAGCTTGGGGTTGAACCTGAAGAGGGGGTAGTGGCCGCTGTCGACCGCCGCCTTTTGGATCAGCAGGCCCTGGGACATGTCGATGCCGTGGGCGATGCAGTGCGAATAGGCGATGATGAGGCTCGGCCCGTCGTAGGCATCGGCCTCCAGCATGGCCCGCACGGTCTGCAGATCGTTGTAACCCATGGCGACCCGGGCGACGTAGACGTTCCCGTAGGTCATGAAGATCATGCCCATGTCCTTCTTGGGCAGGGGCTTGCCGGCGGCGGCGAACTTCGCCACGGCGCCGGTGGGCGTCGACTTGGACATCTGGCCGCCCGTGTTGGAGTAGACCTCGGTGTCCAGGACCAGCACGTTGACGTTGCGGCCCGAGGCGAGGACGTGATCCAGGCCGCCGTACCCGATGTCGTAGGCCCAGCCGTCGCCGCCCAGAACCCAGACGCTCTTCTTGACGAGGTAATCGGCCAGGGCCCGCAGCCGCGCCGACTCCGGCGAGTCGATCGCCGCCAGCTTCTGCTTGAGGGCGGCGATGCGCTCGCGCTGGGCGGCGATGCCGGCCTCGGTGCCCTGATCGGCCTCCAGGATGCCCTTGACGAGCTCCTCGCCGACCCGGCCTGAAAGCCCGGTCAGGAGCTCGCGGGCGAACTCGGCGTGCTTGTCGATGCACAGGCGGTAGCCGAAGCCGAACTCGGCGTTATCCTCGAAGAGGGAGTTGCACCACGCCGGGCCGCGGCCGCTGTCGTTCTTGGTGTAGGGGAAGGTGGGCAGGTTGCCGCCGTAGATGGAAGAGCAGCCCGTGGCGTTGGAGATGAGCAGGCGGTCTCCGAAGAGCTGCGTGAGAAGCTTGACATAGGGCGTCTCGCCGCAGCCCGCGCAGGCGCCGGAGTACTCGAAGAGCGGCACGAGGAGCTGCGAGCCCTTCACGGAATCGATCTTGACCGCGGTGCGGTCGGCGTTGGGCAGGCTCAGGAAGAAGGCGTAGTTCTCGCGCTCGCGCTCGCGGATCGGCGGCTGCGGCTCCATGTTGATCGCCTTGCGGCCGGGGACCGTCTTGTTCCTGCCGGGGCAATTCGTGACGCAGAGCGCGCAGCCCGTACAATCCTCCGGCGCGGTCTGAACCGTGAAGAGCCAGTTCGCGGGGAAGTCCTTGCCCTTGACGGGCGCCGTGCGGAAGGACGCCGGCGCGCCCGCGAGCAGGGCCGGATCGAAGCCCTTGATCCGGATCGCGGCGTGGGGGCAGACCAGGGAGCATTTGCCGCACTGGATGCAGCAGGACGGATCCCAGATGGGGATCTCGAGGGCCAGGTTGCGCTTCTCGAACTGGGTCGTGCCCGAATCGAAGATGCCGTCGTTGGGAAGCTGGGCCACGGTGACGTCATCGCCGTGGCCGACGATCATGGCGCCGACGGCGTTGCGGACGAAATCAGGGGCCTCCTCCGGCACCGGGGGCCGGAGTTCCAGGGTGCTGGTCGCCTTGGCGGGCACCTTGATCTCGTGGAGGTTGGCGAGGGTCTGGTCCACCGCCTCGAAGTTCATCTTCACGATTTGATCGCCCTTGGCGCCGTAGGTCTTCTTGATCGTTTTCTTGATGTACTCGATGGCTTCCTCGCGGGGCAGGACCCCCGAGATGGCGAAGAAGCAGGTCTGCATGATCGTGTTGATCCTGACGCCCATGCCCGTTTCCCTGGCCACGTGGTAGGCGTCGATGACGTAGAACTTCATCTTCTTGGCGATGAGGTCCTCCTGGGTGACGCGCGGCAGCGTGTCCCAGACCTTGTCGGGGCCGGTCTGGGAATTGAGGAGGAACGTCGCGCCGGGCTCGGCCTTCTCCAGCACGTTGAAGCGCTCCAGGAAGAACTGCTGGTGGCAGGCCACGAAGTTGGCCCTGCTGATGAGGTAGGTCGAGCGGATCGGGTTGGGGCCGAAGCGGAGGTGCGACACCGTGACCGAGCCGGCCTTCCTGGAATCGTAAACGAAATAGCCCTGGGCGAAGTTGGGCGTCTCCTCCCCGATGATCTTGATCGAGTTCTTGTTGGCGCCCACCGTGCCGTCCGACCCCAGGCCGTAGAAGATGGCGCGCACGACGCCCTTGCCCTCGGTGGAGAAGTCGGGATCGAACTCCAGGCTCGTGCCCGTCAGGTCATCGGTGATACCCACGGTGAAGTGGTTCTTCGGGGCGGGCTTGGCCAGTTCGTCGTACACCGCCTTCACCATGCCGGGCGTGAACTCCTTGGAGGACAAGCCGTAGCGGCCGCCGATGATCTTGGGCATCCGCGCGGCGGGGAAGGTGCCTGCCGCGCGGGCCTCGTTGACGGCGGCGTGGACGGCGATGTACAGGGGCTCGCCCACGGCTCCCGGCTCCTTCGTGCGGTCGAGGACCGCGATGGACTTCACGGTGGGGGGCAGCGCCGCGGCGAAGCGCTCCACCGCGAAGGGCTGCAGCAGGCGGACCTTGAGGAGGCCGACCTTCTCGCCCCGGGCGCAAAGGTGCTCGACCGTTTCCTCGACGGTCTCGGCGCCCGAGCCCATGATCACGACGACGCGCTCGGCGTCGGGCGCGCCGACATAGTCGAAAAGGTTGTACTTCCGGCCCGTCAGAGCCGCGAACTTGTCCATGGCCTTCTGGACGATGGCGGGACAGGCGGCATAGAAGGGGTTGCAGGTCTCGCGCGCCTGGAAGAAGACGTCGGGGTTCTGGGCGGTGCCCCGGATCGTCGGGCGGTCGGGCGTCAGCGCCCGGGCCCGGTGGGCCGCGACGAGCTTCTCGTCGATCATGGCGCGCAGGTCGTCCAGGGACAGCTCCTCGATCTTCTGGACTTCGTGGGAGGAGCGGAAGCCGTCGAAGAAGTGCACGAAGGGAACGCGCGACTCGAGGGCCGCGGCCTGGGCGATCAGGGCGAAGTCGTGAATTTCCTGGATCGAGTTGGAGGCCAGCAGCGCCCAGCCCGTGGAGCGCACGGCGCCGATATCGCTGTGGTCGCCGAAGATGGAAAGGGCGTGGGTGGCGACGGTGCGGGCCGACACGTGGAAGCAGGTCGGGAGCAGCTCGCCCGCGATCTTGAACATCGTGGGAATCATCAGGAGCAGCCCCTGGGACGCCGTGAAGGTGGTGCACAGGGCGCCCGTCATGAGGGCCCCGTGGACGGCGGCCGCGGCGCCGGCCTCGCTCTGCATCTCGGTGACCTGCGGCACGGTGCCGAAGATGTTCTTCTGCCCCTCGGCGGAGTACTCGTCGGCCCACTCGCCCATGGGCGAAGAGGGTGTGATCGGGTAGATCACGATCACTTCGTTGAGTTTATGCGCCACACAAGCGGCGGCCTCGTTGCCGTCGACCGTGATCGTTTTCCGTGCCATTTGCGCCTCCTGCGGACCTGCTCGCCCGGCGCGGGGAACGGCTCCCTGCTGGACGCCGCGCCTCGCGGCGGCGCCGGGAAACACCGAAAGTATGGGCCGACTATAGCGAATCGAATCGGTCGATGCAAGGAGACGGAGCGGCCGGAACCGGGCGCAACCGCCGCCGGAAGCCGCGCGGCGCGCGCGGCGGCGGTGTTTTATCGGCCCGCGGCGGACTCTCAAGCCCCGGACTTTTTCGGACGATCATCGGGTAGCAAGAAAGGAGCCGCAATGGGTGGATTCGAGAATGTGAAGGTTCGCAAGGCGCGCGGGGCCGCCGGCCTGGCGAAGGAGTACGACCGCGCCAAACCCCAGGGCATCGGCTTGGGCCTGACTTCGTGGCTCGACCCGCGCAAGCTCGCCGGGAAGAAAAGCAAGTCCGCGGCGACGACGGTGGGCGCGGGGCGCTAGCTCCCGCGGCCGCCGGGCCGGCGCGGCTAGTCGTCGCCGATCATGCCTTGTTCCTGGAGGGCGATGTAGCGCAGGAGCGTTTGGGCCGCCTGGGCGTAGCGATCGGCGTAGTTTTCCGACAGGCGCCGAAGGATCTCCTTGGCCTTCGCGCGGTCCCGGAGCTTCGTCAGGTAGGTCTCGCCTAGCACGAACAACGCCTGGGAGCGCTCGGGAAAACGGTCCGACTCGTCCAGCAGGACCTCGAGGAGGCGAACCGCGCTGTCGGGGCGGTTGCCGCGCAGTTCGATGGCCGCAAGGGCGATGACCGCCGGCGGGCGGACGCTCCAGTCGCCGCCGCGCGCCCAATCGGCGGCCTGCATGTAGACCCGCCGCGCAGCGGCGTCCTTCCGCGCAAGGAAATACAGGTTGCCGATTCTCAGGGCGAGCGCCTCGCGTCCCCGCGTCTCGCGGCTGACGCGCGCAAGATGCAGGAGCGCCTTCTCGGCCTCGGCCGGGTTCTCGTTGCGCAGGAGGCCCTCGACGCGGGCGCGCAGGGCGGCGGCGTCCTCGGGCGCGGAGGCGAGGGTCGCCTCGGCCGCGGCGAAGGCCGCCCGCGCGACGCGGGCCGCCTCGAGCTCGGCGACGATCTCCTCGGGCTTTTTCTCCCCCGCAATGCGGCCCCACACGCGGGCGTCGGAGTCCAGGACGAGCAGCGTGGGCACGTCGACGACGGCAAGCTGCGCGCAGATCTTGGCGTTGAAGTCCAAGTTGACCCGGGCTCCGACCCCGTGGGCCGCGAGCCAGGCCAGGACGGCGGGAGAACTGAGCGTCCGGGCGCGGTAGGAGCGGCTCGGTTCGGTCTTCATCGTCCAGAATTCCGCGACGACGAGCCTGTCCGCGGCTTGCGCCTCCGCTAGGGCGGGCTTGAGGGCGGTGGCGGGAAATTCGACGGGCGGCGCCTGAGCGGCGCCGAGCAGCACGCAAAACACGAGGGTCACGGATACACCTCCGGGGCGGATTCCACTGCAAACGTTACCATCGCCTCGGAGACGGAGCAAGGCGCGGGCGGCGGCGCGCTTCGAGCTGGGTTTCACCACGCCGCCAGCGGCGTCACCGCGGGCGGCGGCGCGGCCGCGTCCCCGCGCAGCGGGATGAAGGCGATGGCGATCCGCGCCCGCGCGGCGCCCGCGAGGACGAGGGCGAGCTTGCGTACGCCGCGGTTGTCATTCTGGCGCTCGGGCCTCGGGCTCCCGGGCAGCGGCGCGGCCTCCATGACCGTGAACGCGGCGCCTTCCGGTTCCAGGATCTTGACCTCGAGCGCCGCTCCCCCGAGGGAGAGGGTCGCGCCGCCGGCGTGGGTGGCGATCTGGGCGCGCGTGTGCATGAACCAACGGACAACGCCCGGCGCGGGAAGTTCGATCTCGTCCTGAACCACCACGGCGCGGTTCTCGATGAGCGCGACGCCGCGGGCCACCGAAGCGGCCCACTTCTTGTAGGCGGCCGTGAGATCCGCGACGGCGAACGCGCGGCCGGGCGCCGCCGCGAAGCGCGTGATCGTCGCGGCCGCCCGCGGGTCCTGGTCCGGCTCCTCCCCGGTGTTGAAAACGAGAGTGTTGTGGCCCTCGGCGCGGAGGCGGTAGTACGTCCAGCGCAGCGCGCCGAAGTAGCCCGGGAGATTGTAGTCGTCGGCGCCCAGGTCCAGCGCCCAACGCTGCCCGAGGGCGTCGAGGACGAACGTGCCGAGGTCGAGGTTGCTGTGGTTGGTCTTGTTGTCGCCGGCCTTGAAGGCGGCGAAGAGGGCGCCGGGATCGTTCCAGGCCGTCCGGAACACGGCGACCTCGGCGTTGCGGTAGTGCTTGGCGAGGGGGAGCGCGGCGGCGGCGGCGGCGTCGCCGCGGGCGTCGTACCAGAGCAGATCGAGGACTTCGGGGCGGGCATGCTCCCGAGCGTACCAGGCGTAGATCGGTTTCTGGAACCTGCGCGCGAACCAGAACATCTGCGGGGAGCGGATGGCGCCCGTGCCGGCATCGGCGAAGTTGAACGTTTGGCCGGTCGGCCCGGTGATATGGAAGGGGAACGTGCCGGTTTCCGCCAGGCCGGGCGCGTCGGAGAGTCCCCAGTCCGTGCCGAGCGCGCTGGCGAGTGCCGCCAAGAACAGGACGTGGTACTGCACCGCGTAGCGCCAGTATCCCGGCCCTTCGGCCCAGGCGCCGTCGGGCGCGAACTCCCGGCTTGGGAGCACCAACGACGCCACGGCGCGCTCGAGGATCTCGGCCGCCAGGTCGGGGATCTCGTCGGCGAGGGCGAGGGCGCCCATGACGATGCCGCCGTTGCACACCTGGTTCCAGTTGTGCCGCACCCGCGGCCAGCCGGCGGCGCGCGGTTCTCCGCGGTAGGCGGGCAGCGCCGCCTTCAGGCCCTTCTCGACGATCGCCGCGCGAATTACGCCGCGCTGCTCCGCGGAGAGGGCGTCGTACAGCCAGTCGTAGCCGATCGCGAAGGCGTGGGTCATTTCGGCGGTGTCGAGGAAATGCCGCGGGTTCCAGTCGGGAAAGTCCGCCGCCGCCGCGAGCTCCTTGAACGCGCGTTCCGCCCAGCGCCGGTGGTTTTCGACGCGGTAAACTAGGGCGAGGGTGTAAATCCGATCGACGACGCGGCGGCTGGTGGCCAGAAGCCGGAGGCCGTCGGGGATCTCGTAGCGCGAGGGCTCCTTGGCGAGGAGCGCCTCGGCTTCCTTGCGGATCGCCGCGTACCACGCCCCCGCAACGGGATCGTCCTCGACCAGGCGCGCGATGGCGGGAAACGTGTCCGCGCCGGCCAGAAGGCGCGGGTGGCCGGACTTCAGGCCGGCGAGCACATCCGCGCGCTTCGGAAGGGCGGGGTCGAAGGCGGGGGCGGGCGCGCCGCCCAGAACCGTCAGAACGAGAACCGCAGCGGTCGTCAGCATCGCAACACCTCCTGAACTTGCCGTCATCGTAACCCGCTCGGGGTTTCCGGGACAACCGGGTTTCGGCGAGGCGGTTGACAGGGAAGCGGCGCGGGAGTACATTGCAGGGCGGCGGGGTGTGATGGCGGTGATACGGGCGCGGCGGACGCCGCGTTGATTGCGCATGCGATCGAGAAGCACGAGTCTGCTCCTTTGGTTGTTTCTGGGTGTGTCGCCCGCGGGCGCATGGGCCTGCACGCTCTGGGGCGCCGCGGGTGCGGACGCAAGCGGCGGAACGATCGTCTCCAAGAACCGGGATTGGCTGCCCGACCACGTGCAGCGCGTCAAGCTGTGCCGCCCCGCCGAGGGGTATGCCTATTTCGGCCTCTTCGCCGAAGGCAACGCCTTCCCGGGCTGCAAGCAGGGCATCAACGAAAAAGGGCTGGCGGTCATGACGGCCACCGCGGGTTCGATCCCCGAGAAGGTTCGCGCAAGCCAGCCGGGCCGCGGCGGCCTCGTGACCGCCATCCTCGCCGGGTATGCCAGTTGCGACGAAGTGCTCGCGAACCGCGAGAAGCTTTTCCGTAACCGCCGGCCCGCGTTCATGCTGATTTCGGACCGCAAAAAGATCCTCGTGCTCGAGATCGGCCTGAACGAACGGTACGTGCTCAAAGCCGTGCAATCCGGGCCCGTGGTCCACACGAACCATTACCTTGACGAAAGCATGCAGGAGTTCAACATCAAAGTCGGCCGGAGCAGCGCCACGCGGGCCGCAAGGATCGCCGAGCTGCTGCAGCTCAAACCGGCTCCCTACGACACGGAGTGCTTCGTCGAATTGAGCCGCGACGATAAAAACGGCCCGAACGACAGCCTCTGGCGCGATGGACAAGGGAACCGCACCCTCTCCTCCTGGATCGTGGAGACGCCCGCCGTCGGACCGCCGCGGCTGCGCGTCTTGATCGCCGATCCCGGCCGGCCGGAAAGCGAGCACCGCTTCGTCCTGGACGAGGAGTTTTGGCGGCAGCCGGCGGCGCCCGCCTTCGAAGCCGCGGCCTGCGAGGGGGCTTATCCCCTGCATCTCCAGGGCATTTGCACGAACGACCGCGACGCGATTTACTGGAGCTGGACCGACACTCTGGTGAAAACCGACCGGAGCGGCCGCGTCCTCAAACGCATTCCGGCTGCGAATCATCACGGCGACTTGTGCTTTCACGAGGGCAAGGTCTACGCGGCGGTGAATCTCGGCAAGTTCAACCAACCCGCCGGTCAGGCCGACTCGTGGATCTTCGTCTACGATGCCGACACGCTGGACGAATGCGCCCGGCACCCCGTCCCGGAGGTGGTGCACGGCGCCGGCGGCGTGGCGTATCGCGAAGGCGTCTTCCTCGTGGTGGGGGGGCTGCCCGAAGGCGCCGCCGCCAACTGCGTCTATGAGTACGATGCGCAATTCAGGCTGCGGCAGCGGCATGAACTGTCCGGCGGCTACACTTTAATGGGTATTCAGACCGCGACCTTTGCCGCCGGCTCGTGGTGGTTCGGCTGCTACGGCAAGCCGTGCGTCCTGTTGCGCTTCGACCCCGACTTCCAACTCACCGGCCGCTGGGAATGCGATGCTTCCCTGGGCATTGTCGGGCTGCCGGACGGACGCTTTCTGATCGGACGAAACGCGCGCGCGAAGGAGGCGGGCTACCAAGGGCGCGCCGTCTCGGCTTGGGCCGACGGCGCGAACGGTTTGGTGTTCGAGTGATGCCGCGGCGCCCGCCGGCAATGGCGGAGGCGCCGGTTGAAAGGCCGTGGCCGGTCTGGTAGGCTTGAAGATACGGCCGCAGGTGCGGAGGCGGGCGGCGTCCGGCGGGATTCCTCCCTTGGAGAGGCGGAGGTGCGGGCATGCGGCGATGGCTGGCGGTGCTGCTTGCCGGAAGCGTGGCGTGGGCGGCGGGCGGGCGCTATCCCGATGTGGTGACGAGCGACCGCGATGGGATCTGGGTCTTCCGGGGCGGCGAGCGCGGGGATTACGCCGGCGGAGTGTTTCACTTCATCGGCACGCGGGTCGAACCCTGGCACATCTGCGTCGCCGACTTGAACGGCGACGGGCTGCCCGACCTCGTTTCCTCGAACCGGCTCGGGCCCTCGGTGTCGGTGTTCCTCAACAAGGGCGGCGCCTTCGATGGGCCCTTCAACTACTTCGGCGGCGGGACGCCCTACGCCGCCGCGGCGGGGGACTTCGATTCGGACGGGGATCTGGATCTCGCCGTCGCCAATCCCGAGGCGAACGGCTCCCTGGTCCTCCTGGAGAACCAAGGCGGGGGGACCTTCACGCAGATGGCGGTCCTGGCTCCGGGCAGCGGGACCTACGCCGTGGAGTGCGCCGACGTCGATGCGAACGGTGTCGCCGACCTCCTCGTCGTGAACGCGGACAGCGAGGACCTGGTCGTGCTCCTCGGGGACGGCGCGGGCGGCTTCGTCGAGTCCGGCCGGTACGCGACGGAGCGGAACCCCAAATCGCTGGCGGTGGGGCGCTTCAACGGCGATGCGCTCCCCGATGTCGCGGTCGTCAACTGCGACTCGAGCACGGTGTCCAGCTACATCAACGCCGGCGGCGGCGCGTTCCGGTTCGCCGGATCGCACCCCGTGGTCGCGCAGCCGCGCCACGCGGTGGCGCGGGATCTCGACGGGGACGGCAGGGACGACCTGGTCGTGGCTTGCGGCCGCGGAAGCGAGGTGGTGGCCGTGCTTTTCGGCCTCGGCGATGGGCGGTTCACGCCGGCGGAGTTGTATTACACCGGCCCGCGGCCCAACGCGGTCGCCGTCGCGGATGCGGATGCCGACGGCCGCCCCGATATCTTCGCGGCGAACTGGTCGCTGGACGCCGAGCAGTTCGCGTGCGTGTCGCTGCTGGGGAACGCCGGCGGGCGGAGCTTCGCGAAGCGGCTCGATTTCAAGCCCGCCGCGGGCTTTTCCAAGGTGACCTTCGTCGCCGCGGGGTATTTCACGGCGCCGCTGTTTCTCCGCGGCGACGCCAACGGCGACGGCCGCGTGAATCTTTCCGATGCCGTCAAGATCCTGTACTACGTCTTCGGCCTCGCGCAGATCGCCTGCGCCGGCGCGGCCGATGCCAACGATGACGGCGCCGTCGACGTCGCCGATCCCATCTACGTGCTCGAGTATCTGTTCGGAGCCGGGCCGCCGCCGCCGCCGCCGTTTCCGCGCCCGGGGCCCGACCCTACGCCCGACAACCTCATGTGCCGATAGAGCCAGCTCGATGATGCGGAACCACGCCCCTCGGCGCGCCGCCCTCGCGGCGCTCGCCCTCGCGCCGGCCGCCTTCGGCGCCGTGAAGCTCAAAGCGCCCGTCTACGAAGTGATTGCGCCTGGCGTCGCCTACGCGCGGGTCGAGGAGGATACCCCGCCGCTGGTTTTCCACGTGGTCAAGGTCGATCTGCGCAAGCGCCGCGACGGCTCCGCCATCGGGATCGAGGCCGTCAAGGCCGATGGCCGGCAGACCGTGGCGCAGATCGCCGACGGGCTGATCAAACAGCGCCGGCCGCTGCTGGTGGCGATCAACGGCGATTTCTTCGAGCGTGACGCGGCGAACGGGCTGCCTTGGGGCGTGCATGTCCGCGCCGGCGAACTGCTTTTCTCGCCGGCGGGTCGATCGGCTTTCATGGTGGATGCGCAGGGCCGTCCGCTCATCGGCGCGCCCGTTCTCAAGATCGGCGCCAAGTTCCAAGGCGGGCTGGTCAAGCCGATTGCCGCGGTGAACCGGCCGCGCGCCGGGGACGAGGATGGGCTTTTTCTGTACACTCCGGCGTGGGGGCCGGCGGCGCCCGAGCTTCCCGGCGGCCTGGTGTTCACGCTGAGCGCCGGGACGCTCGAACTGGGCGCGACGATCAAGGGCGCCGTCGAGGAGATCAAGAGCGCCGGCATTGCCACGCCCATTCCGAGCCAAGGCTTCGTTCTGACCTGCGACAACCGCAACATCGAGGCCTTCCGGCGCCTCGGCATCAAGAGCCGGGTCGAGATCAAGGCCGAGCTCGCGCCGCCGGCGGTGGAGGCGATCGGCGGCGGCCCGCGCCTGGTGCGCGCGGGAAAGCCGAGCGTCGAGACCAAGGAGGAGAAGTTTCCGCAATCCCAGGCCGCGGTGCTCAACCAGCAGCGCCACCCGCGCGCCGCGATCGGCTGCAACCAGAGCCGAACGCTGCTCGTCCTGCTCATCGTCGAGGGGCGCACCCGGGAGAGCGACGGGGTCACGGTGCCGGATCTCGCCCAGCTCATGATCCTGCTGGGGGCGTACGATGCGATGAACCTCGACGGCGGCGCTTCGGCGACACTCTATGTGGCCGGCCGCATGGTCACGCACGGCGGAAGCGCCGAAGGCGCCGCGCAGCGCCAGGTGGGCAACGTCGTGGGCATCTTCTATTACCCGCGAGGAACGAGCGGATGACCGGGGCGCTGCGGGCCGTCGCCGCGGCGGGAGGGCTTGCGCTTGCGGCTTCGTTCTTCGTTCCGTGGGACGATCACCGCGCGCCCGTCCGGCAGTTCATGGCCTGGACGGTGGAAAGCGATTTCTCCGCCGGCGACAAGGCCGAGGTCGCGTTCTCCATCGGCGTCGCGCTGGCGATGGCGTATCCCTACGTCTGGGCCCTCGTCGCCGCGGCGGGCGCCTGGTGGCCGGAGCGTCGGCGCGCCGCGGTGTGGGGGCAGCTCGCGTGCCACATGGCCGGCGGCGGCGTGGTCGCGGGGTTGGGTGTCGCGCTGCGCGTCTGGCGCGACACTTGGGTGCCGGAGCCGGTGCAGCGGGCCGCCATCGTCGCACCGATCGTCCTGTTGCTCCTGGTGGCCGGAGCCGTGCGGTTTATCCGGCCCGCCCGCCGGCTCGCGGCGGTGTCGATCATCGGTTATATCCCCCACGCGATGCTCGGGCCGGCCCTGGCCTGGGCCGTGTATCGGGACGGCGGCATGCCGTGGGGATACCTTCTAGGGACGTTCGGCGCCTTGATGGGGCTGGCGGGCAACGCGTGCGTTTTCATGGTCGAGGGTGTGCGTGGCGGAAACGTGCATCGTCATTCCGACGTACAATAACGCGCGGACGCTTGCGGAGGTCGTGCGCGGAGCCGCCGTGCACGGGCGGCCGATCATCGTCGTCATCGATGGGGCGACCGACGACACGCGCGGAGTGCTGGCGGAGTTCCCCGGGATCGACGTCATCGATTTCGCCGTGAATCGCGGCAAGGGCTTCGCGCTGCAGGCGGGCTTCCGGGCCGCGGCCGGACGCGGCTGGGCGCGGGCCGTCACCATCGACAGCGATCTGCAGCACGATCCGGCGGAGATCCCGAAGTTCCTCGCCGCCGCGGCGTCGGAGCCGCGGGCGCTCGTCGTGGGGGTCCGGGACATGAAGGCGGCGGGCGCGCCCCGGGCCAACCGTGCGGGCTTCGCCTTGAGCAACCTCTACCTGCGGCTCCTGAGCGGCGCGCGCGTGTGCGATTCTCAGAGCGGGTTCCGTTCCTACCCTGTGGCCGAGGTTTTGGATCTCGCTTGCGCGCCCAGCCGCTTCGAGTACGAGTTCGTGGTGCTCGCGGCCGCGGCGCGCCGCGGCATTCCGATCGTCGAGGTCCCCATCGCGGTGCGCTACGATCCCGCGATCTACGTGACGCACTTCCGGAAGTACCGGGATTTCATGCGCATTTTTCGGGCGGGGCTGGCGCTCCGGCGTGAAAGCGGGCCGCGGGCCTGCGGCGGTGGATAGGGCTTTGTGCTGTGATGGTGGCGAGGACGCCGTTCGGGTTCCGCCTAGGCCCGCGGTCCGCTTTCGAACTCACTGCATCAGCACCTCGCCGACCACCTCGAAGGCTCCCGGCTCGACGCGGCCCGTGACCGCCAGCACCCGAAACTGTGCCAGGAAGGCTCCGAGCGTCGCGGCTTCCGCCTCGGCCGCCTTGGGCGCGATGCCTTTCTTCTTGACGATCTCCGCGGCGATCACCGCCTTGTGAAGGGACGACCAGGCGCCGAGACGCTCGAGGTCGGCCCCCAGGATGGCGGTCTTGAAGGGCGGCAGGTCGGCGCCGAGGTTTTCGGCCGGCGGCTTCGCGAGCCACTCCTTGATCTGCATGGCGACCGCGCGCGAGACGCCGACGATCAGCGCCGACGGCCCGACGATGGCGCAGGGCGTGAAATCGTTCTGCGCGCTGGAGAGGATCAGCGTGTCGCCTTCCTCCTTGAGGCTGTGCTTGGCGACCTCCCGGGGGTCGGGCGCGAACTGCGTCGTCAAGCCGTAAAGGCTGCGCGCCAGCGAAGCGAGCATGTCCCGCCCGGTCGGATTGTTGATCTTCACCAGCAGCGTCAGATCGGCGGGCATGCGGTCCGAGGGGTCCAAGTCAGTGACCAGCAGCGCAAAGTCCGGACCGAGGGCCGGCAGCAGGTCGCGCGTCAGCGAGCGGCCCCCCAGGATGAAAGTGTCAACCCCCGCGAGGCGCCGATCGAGGTCCGCCTTGGCCTCGGCCGGAAGGAGGTCTATGAAGCCGTTGACGACGGCGCCCAGATCGAAATGGGCCAGCAGGCCGGCGATGATCCCGTTGCGCGGCAGGTTCTGCGCAAAGGCGCTGAAACCGGCGGGCGCGGCGAGGTAGGCGCGCACGAAGTCGGGCAGCGCGGCCTCGTCGACCGCGATGCGCAGGCGGCTGCTCAGGCCGTCGCCGCGCAGGCCGACGCCGAGGGCGACGCCCTTGACGGCCTTTATCGTCGCGGTGATGAAAGGCGCCTGCGCGAAATGTTGGTCCAACGGCGGGCGCGCGGCCTCCAGAAAACGCGGCACATCGAAAAAGGCGACGAGCTGCGAGTGGGCCAGGAGGGGCTCGCAGGCCGCGCGCGCCCGCGGATTCCAGTAAAGCGAGTCGCTTCGCACGCCCGCGGCGAGGTCGCCGGCGCCGGAGGCGATCTCCGTCGCGTTGGCGATGAGCGTGTGGTTCCCGTAAGTGAGGATGCCGAACTCCTCGCCATCCTTGTTGCGGAAGCGCTTGAACAGCGCCTCGTCGTAGAGCGGGACCGCGTCCAGGGGGTGCAGTTCGCCCGCGTTGACGAGACGGGTCACCAGGCCGTCAAGAACGCTCGCGGCATCGACGCCGGGCAGGCCGCGCAGGAAGAGGCCGACCTTCGCTTTGTCGGGCGTGTCGCCCGGGTAGGCGGCGAGAATGGCCTCGCCGCCCGCAAGCTGTCTGAGCGTCGGGCCGATGGCCAGGCCCAGGTAGTCCTCGACCTTGGCCACGAACGCGCGAATTTTGGCGAGCTTGCCGGTATCCGCGAGGTGGCGCTTGAGCGGGCCTTTCCAGACGGCATCGGCCAGGGGCGTCCCGCAGAGGCGGTCCCAGCCGGCCGCGGCATCGACCAGGCCCACGGCGAAGATGGCTCCGTCGGGAACCAACTCCGCGAGGGGTTGGTGGAGGGGCACGGCTGCGTTCAGCGCGAGTCCGCACAGAAGCACGAGAGCGGCTAATTTTCGCATGGTTCCTCCTGGATCTGTAGTTCCGCCGCGCGGCGGGCCTTGGCGCCTGCCGCGGACGATGGAGGATACCCGGACGCCCGCGGAAAGTTTCACGCCTTTCGGGCGGTTTCGCTATACCACCGCTTCCCGAAGGATCTCTTCCTGGAGGAGCAGGAGGTTCTGTTCCAGGTCCGAAAGCAGATCGTCCAATTCCGCGAGGGTCCCCACGTTACCGCCGGCGTCGTCGTCGAGCTGGAGGATGAAATCCGCCAGCTCGTCGATTTCCACCACCCGCATGAGGGGCCGGGAGGGAAGCTGCTGCGCGTCGATCTGCAGGAGCTCGAGCTTGCGGAGGATGCCGCGCACGGTGGCTTTCAGCGTCGAGGCGCGGCGGAAAAGGAGCGCGATGTCCGGGGCGAGCGGACAGGCGCGCTGCGCGCGCACGGCGGCGCTCCAGAGCTTGCGCAGTTCGGCGCGCAAGGCCCGGGCCTCGGCGCGGCCGCGCCGCGCGATCGTCTTCCAGGGGATGATGCGTCCGGTGATCTCGGCGAGCGTGCGGCCCTCGGAGGCGCCGAGCTTGAGCAGACCGCGCACCGAACCGCTCCGCAGGTTGATGCCGAGGTGGCGCAGCAGATCGTCGACCGGGTCGCCGAAGGGATCGCGCTCCATGGGTTCGCTCCGGCTGCGGCGCAGGGCGAGCTGGAAGGGCGTCGTGCCCCGCGGGAACACCGCCAGCTCGTGGCCCACCTCCTGGAGGCAGAGGGAGCGGGTGCGGCGAATGAAGTCCTCCAGCGGGCTTCCCGGCGTGCGGCGGATCGAGGCCGGCGCGCAGGCATAGGCGTGGAAGATCTGTTCGGGGATCGACCAGAGCACGTGGGGCGCGTCGACAATGGAATGGATGGCGCGCTCGAGGGCCAGGTCGGCCGCGCGGACCTTGTCGAGGCCCATGAGGACTTCTTCGCGCCGCTCGCGGCGCACGGCGGCGCGGCGCTCCCAGGGCTGGGCGATCTCGAGCAGCAGGAAATCGCCGGGGCGGAAGCCCGTCGAGTCGTAGAACCCGCGCAGGTTGAAGGCGGTGAACGCCCCCTCCTCGCGCACGATCTCGCGGGTGCCGTTCTGGGCCATCCCCGCGATCCAGGAGTAGCCCAGCAGGTAATGGAAGGAGAGCGCCCGCTCGAAGGACAACCGGAGCGTCACCGCCGGCGCCGTCGTCCCGTCGGGGAGCTCGAGCGCCGCGCGCCGGGCATCGGCGCCCCACCAGAGGGGCAGAAAGCGATGCCCCGGCACGAGGATGCCGCGGCTGATTTCCCAGGGATCGGGCTGGATGCGCAAGCGCGCCCCCGCGAAGAGCACCTCGCGGGTCGCGAAGAGATTCTTGCGCGTGCGCGCGAAGCGGGCCGATCGCGCCACGCCGCGCTCAAGCAGCGCGCGATCCACTTCGCACCCGAGGTGCGCCCGGGACAGCGCCGCGATGTCGTCCAGCGACAGCGGACAGGGCGTCTTTTCCGCCACCTCGTTCAGAAAGGAGAGGAGGGCCCGCGGCATCTCCCTCCGCGGAGCCGGTTCGGTCTTTCTCTTCATTTTTCTATTCACTTCTCTGCATGCGGACAGGGGCGTTGCTCCCCGCCGGCCGGCGCCTATCTTGTCCAAAAAGAAGACGTTTGTCCAGAGGCAAACGAAAGAAAGTCGCAACGCCCCGTTCAGCGCCGCCGCGCCAAGGCCCGCGCGGCGATATCGGTGCGATAGTGCATGCCCTCGAAGGAGATGGCGGCCAGGCCCGCGTAGGCTCGGTCCGTCGCCGCGCGGATGTCGGGTCCCGCGGCGGTGACGCCGAGCACGCGGCCGCCCGAGGTCACGACGGCGCCGTCGCGCTCGGCGGTGCCGGCGTGAAAGACGAGCACGCCGGCGGGCACGTCGTCGAGGCCCCTGATGCGCGCGCCGGTACGGTACGCATCGGGATATCCGCCCGAGGCGGCCACGACGCAGACGGCCGCTCCGGGCGCGGCGCGGACGCGCTCCGCCGCCAGGCGCCCCTCGGTCGCCGCCAGCATGTGCTCGACCAAATCGCTCGCCAGGAGGGGCAGGACGGCCTGGGTCTCCGGGTCGCCGAAGCGGCAGTTGAACTCGACAACCCGCGGCCCGCGGGCGTCGATCATCAGGCCCGCGTACAGGATTCCGGTGTAGGGCGCGCCCTCGGCGGCCATGCCCGAGATGACCGGTCCGAGGATCTCGGCATCGACGCGGGCCTGCATGGGCGCATCGAGAATCGGCGCGGGCGCGTATGCGCCCATGCCGCCCGTGTTGGGCCCCTGATCGCCGTCGCGGAGGCGCTTGTGATCCTGGCTGCTGGGGAGCGGCGCGAAGGCCGCGCCGTCGGCGAGGGCCAGGCAGCTCGCTTCCTCGCCGTCCATGAACTCCTCGACGACGACTTCGTCGGCCGCGGCGCCGAACTCCCGCTGCGCGAACATGCGCTCCAAGGCCGCGTCGACGTCGGCGTCCGTGCGGCAGACGATGGCGCCCTTGCCGGCGGCCAGGCCGCTGGCCTTGATGACGACGGGGATGCCGAAAAGGCGCACCGCGTCCCGCGCGGCGTCCGCGTCGCGCACCGTGCGGGAGGCCGCGCAGGGGATGCCGTGGCGCTCCAAGAAGGCGTGGCACCACGCCTTGCTGCCCTCCAGGCTGGCGGCGGCCGCCGTGGGGCCGAAGATGCGCAATCCGCGGGCGCGAAACGTATCGACGATGCCGGCCACCAGGGGCGCCTCGGGCCCGACGACCGTCAGGTCGAAGCGCTCCCGCGCGGCGTAGTGGCACAGCGCGTCCACGGCGTCCGCGCGAATCGGGACGCACTCGGCCTCGCGGGCGATGCCGGCGTTGCCCGGCGCGCACGCCACGCGGGTGACGCGCGGGCTCTGACGGATTTTCCAGACGAGCGCATGCTCGCGGCCGCCGCCGCCGATGACAAGGACACGCACGCGAACCTCCCCGGCGTCCAATGGGCTTTCACGATGGGGTCGACAGCGCGTATGATAGCGGCCGCCGCGGCGGCGGCGCAAGGAGGTGGCGGCCGTGCACGGACCGCATCCGAAGGATCGCGCGCTCTTCGCGGAGGAGAAAGAGGCGGTGCTGCGCGCCGCGGCCGGCGACCTGCGCTGGCTCCTCGGGCGGGGCTACGCGCTTCCGGGCGCCCTTGCCCTCGTCGGCAATCGTTTCCAGCTCGCGAAGCGGCAGCGGCAATGCCTGCTGCGCGGCGTCTGCGCGCCCGACCTCGCCGAAGCCGTCCGCCGGGCCGCCGTGGAAGCCTCCGCCCTGCGCGGCGCCGCGTTGCTCATCGACGGCCACAACGTGCTCATTACCGTCGAGACGGCGCTGGCGCGCGGGGTCCTTATCCGGAGCGACGACGGTTTCCTGCGCGACCTTGCCGAGCGGCACGGTTCGTACCGCAAGAGCGCGCGCACGGAAGAGGCGCTGCTTCTTCTGCGCGACGCGCTGGCGTCCCTCGCCCTCGGGGAGGCGCGCTGCTACCTGGACCGGCCGCTGCCTCTGAGCGGGCTCCTCGCCCGCCGCGTGCGCGAGGTGGTGCCGGCGGCGGAGGTCGCGGTCGTCCCGTCCCCGGACGGCGCCATCGCCGCTCGGCTGAAGGAGGACCCGCGGGCGGTGTGCGCCACGAGCGACGCCGGGATTCTCAGACGCGCGGCGAGGGTGTTCGATCTGGCCGCGTACATCGCGCGGGCGCGGATTCCGGACGCGTGGACGATCGCGTTGTGAGGGGCGGCAGGAGCGGCGGCGCGTTCCATCTCGCGCCGGGGCCTGCGCCGCGCCCGGCCTGCCTTGACGCGGGGGAGGACAAAGCCCAGAATAAAATCGGCCGTCGGCGGACGCCCCTGCCGGCGCCGGCGACGCGCAGGTGCGGCGAAAGCAGGCCTTCCCAAGCGTGGTCCCCGCGGACGTGCAATGACATGAGTATGGGTCCCCCGGTTCCTACCTCAGCGAACGCCGCCCCGGCGGCCGCCGCCACCGAGCTTTTGGTGACCGGGATGAACTGCGGCAACTGCGCTCGCCACGTCACCGACGCGATTCAGAAAGTGCCGGGGGTTCAGAGCGCCTCGGTGATGCTCGAGGCCGGACGCGCCACGGTTCGGTGGACCGCGGGCGCGCCCGCCGATGTCGCCGCGGTTCTCGCCGCGGTGAAACAGGCGGGTTACGAGGCCCGAACGGTGGCGGCCGCCGCCCGCGAGGGCGGCGGCTCGGCGCCGGCGCGGTGGCATTTGAATCTTTGGTTGGGCGTGCTGGTCACCGGCGTGTTGATGGCCGGCGAATGGATTCTCGGCCTCGGAGCGGAGCGGTGGTTCCAGTGGCTGGCCTTCGCCCTGGCGGGCGTGGTCCAGGTTTTGGCCGGCGCGAAGTTCTACGCCGGAGCCTGGCGGCAGCTCAAGGTCGGCGGCTCCAACATGGACACGCTGGTCGCCCTAGGCTCCACGACGGCCTTCGGCTACAGCGCTTGGGTGCTTTTCAGCGGCGCCGGCGGGCACGTGTATTTCATGGAAGCCGCCGCCATCATCACCGTCATCAGCGTCGGCCACTGGCTTGAAACCCGCGTCGCGGCCCATGCGTCAGGCGCCTTGAAGGCGCTGCTCGAACTGGCGCCGGAAACCGCGCGGCGGCTGGAACGCGACCACCGGGGCGAACGCGAGGTCGAGGTCCCGGCGGGCGCATTGCGGAGCGGCGATCTGATCGCGCTGCGTCCCGGCGACCGGCTGCCCACCGACGGCGTGGCGGTGGAGGGGCACTCCGCGGTGAACGAGGCGATGCTCACGGGCGAGGCCGCGCCGGTGGACAAGGCGGCCGGGTCGAAGCTCTACGCCGGAACGGTGAATCTGAACGGCCGCTTGGTCGTGCGGGTGACGGCCACGGGAGAAGCCACCGCGCTGGCCCACATCATCGCCGCCGTGCAGCGCGCGCAGACCAGCCGGGCCGACATTCAGCGCCTGGCCGACCGGGTGAGCAATGTCTTCGTGCCCGTGGTGGTGGCGGTCGCCGTCGGCGCCGGGCTGTGGTGGGGCCTCGCGCCCGAATCGGCCCGAGCGACGCAGGCGTGGTTGGGCCAATGGCTATGGCCGGCCCAGGCGACGGCGGGCGTCGCGGCGGCGTTCATTGTGGCGGCGGCGGTGCTCATCATCGCCTGTCCGTGCGCCATGGGGCTGGCAACCCCCGCCGCGATCATGGCCGGCGCCAACGCGGCGGCGCAAAGGGGAATCCTGATTCGCGATGGGGTGGCCTTGGAGAAGGCGGGCAACGTCACGGCGATCGTCCTCGACAAGACCGGAACCTTGACGACGGGAGAACTCGCGGTCACGGGGCCGTGGACGCCGGAAGGCTCGCAACCGTCGCTCGAGCGGGCGCGCCAGCTTGCCGGAGCCTTGGCCGGGCCGTCCGCCCATCCCGTCAGCCGGGTCCTGGCGCGCTTTTCCGGCGGAAACATCGAAGTGACGGACTGGCGGGAAATCCCCGGATCCGGAGTGCAGGCTCGACTCGGCTCCGACGAGGTCCGGCTGGGTTCCTTGCCGTGGCTGCGGGCCGGCGGGGTGAATGTCCCGGAGGAAGACGAGACCGTGGCGGCCTGGAGGCTGCACGGGGCGATGCTGGTGGGGTTGGCGCGGGGAAGCGCCTTGCTGGGAATTTTCGCCTTGCGGGATTTCTTGAAGCCGGGCGCCGTGGAGGTCGTCCGGCGGCTGCGGGCGCAAGGGCTGAAAACGTTCTTGTTGACTGGTGACAATCCTCGCACGGCGCGGGCGGTGGCCGGCGAGGTCGGCATTGCGCCGGACAACGTGTTCGCCGAGGTGCGGCCCGAGCAGAAGGCCGAGTTCGTCCTGAGGCTTCAGCGGCAGGGCGAGCGCGTCGCCTTCGTCGGCGACGGCATCAACGACGCCCCGGCCCTGGAGCAGGCCGACCTGGGCTTTGCGGTGAGCCGCGCCAGCGACATTGCGCGCGAGGCGGCGGACATCGTCCTGTTGAAATCGGAGATCGAGGCGGTGCCCGAGGCGCTGGGCCTGGCGCGGGCGACGCTGCGGACGATCAAGCAGAACCTGTTCTGGGCGTTTTTCTACAACGCGGTGGGCGTGCCGCTGGCCGCGCTGGGATTCATGAGCCCGATTCTCTGCGCGGCCGCGATGGGGTGTTCCGACCTGGTCGTGATCGGAAACGCGCTGCGGTTGCGATGGTGGCGGCTGCGGTCCTAGGTCGGGCCTTTTCCGCGGCCGGAACTTCCTACTGAGCGGCGCCGCGCGGCCCCTGGATCAGCGGCAGCACTTCCTTCTCGATGAAAGCTCCCACGCGCTCGGCCTCCTCCGCGGCCAGGCGCTTGCCTTCGCCGTCGGCGATGACCGGCGGGTCGACGAGGGAGCCGGCCTCGGTTTCGGGGCCGAACATCATGCCGCCCACGACGCCGGCGAAGACATCGACGGGCTCGCGCCCGATGAGGGTCGCCCAGACGCGGGTCCAGCCCCGCACCGTGTTGCGGATGTCGTAGCCGCCCCCGCCGGTGGCGATCACGGGGAGCCCGCGGTTCGCCAGCAGCCGCACGGCGCCGACCAGCGCGTTCGACGAGAGGCCGAGGTGGGCGAGCGGATCGGTCTTGAGCATGTCCATGCCGGCCTCCAGAACGATGCAGTCCGGCCGGAAGCGATCCAGGGCGGCGGGGACGATGCGGCGGAAGAGGCGGGTGAAGACCTCGTCATCGGCGCCGGGCTCCAGGGGCAGATTGAGGGTGTAGCCGCGGCCCTCGCCCTCGCCGAATTCCTCGCACCAGCCCTTGAAAGGGTAGAGCGTCCGGGGCGACTCGTGGAGCGTGATGCAGAGGACGCCGGGGTCGGCGTAGAACGGGGCGATGACGCCGTTGGGTTGATGCGCGTCGATGTCCACGAACACGGGACGCTTGCCGGCCTGCTTGAGCTTGGCCAGCACGATGACCAGGTCGTTGATGTAGCAGAAGCCCTCGGCGCGATCGGCGAAAGCGTGGTGGAACCCGCCCGAGGGATTGAAGGCGCAGCGCGCGGCGCCGCCGACGACCGCTTCGAACGCGGCGATGGTCGCCCCCGCGGCCAGGACGGCATGCCGGTAGACGCCGCGGAAAACGGGGCAGTCGGACGTTCCGAGCCCCCAGTCGGCCGCATCCTCGGGCGCGACGCCCTCGTCGGCCCGGCGCAGCGCGTCGAGATACGCCGGCGTGTGAGCGAGGGCCAGATCCGCCTCGCCCACCGGCGCCGGCGGCAGCACGACGACGTCCTCGGGTTCGAGAAGGCTGTAGCGGTCGCACAGCTCGTAGGTCCGCACCGCGCGGTGCGGGTCGAAGGGGTGATCGGGGCCGTAGCTGAACGCGCCGGCCTCGGACAGGTAGACGAACGCCCCTCGCTTCACGCATCACCCTCCCGTGAACGCCGCGCGCGCGCCGCGCGCGCGATCCGCCTCACTTGCCGAGGTCTATGGTCAGGTTGTAGACGTCCTCGTCCAGCTTGATGTAGACGTGGTAGCCGCTGGAGTGAAAGACGTTGAGCATGGCCTTGTTGTTCCTTAGCACGCTGGCGCGGAACTGGGTGATGCCGCTCTTGCGCGCGCAGCGCGCGAGGAACCGGAGGAGATGCGAGCCCATGCCCTTGTTCTGCCACTCGTCCTGGACCAGGAACGCCACCTCGGCGGTGTTGCGCCCCGGCTCGCGGATGTAGCGCCCGGCGGCGACGATCTCCTCGCCGCCCGGGCGCGCCACGCAGCCGACGATGGGCAGTTCATCCCTGAAGTTGACGTTGACGAGCTTCTGCCGGTAGGCGAAGGAAAACTGCTTGAGCGGCTGGAAGAAGCGGTAGTAGATGCTTTCCGGCGAGAGCGAGTAGAGCATGTCCCTGAGGGCGCGGTCGTCCGTCGGCTTGATCGGGCGGAAGAGGATCTCGGTGCCGTCGTGGAGCGTCGCGCGGTGCTCGAGGCCCTCCTGGGCGAAGAACTCGCTCGCGACGATCTCCTCCTGCTCCTCGCGCACGTAGCGGAAGCGTTTGGCCTCCTTGAGCAGATCCGGGCGAAACTTGGGATGGGCGATGTTGATGAGGGCCAAGGCGCGCTCCTGGACGCTCTTGCCGTGGAGATACGCGACGCCGTACTCGGTGACGACGTAATAGACATCGGCGCGAGTGATCGTCACGCCCGCGCCGGGGGACAGCAGGGGCACGATCCGCGAGATCGTGTCGCTCTTGGCGGTGGACGGCATGGCGATGATGGGCTTGCCGTTCTTGGCCCTGGCGGCGCCGCGGGTGAAGTCCACCTGGCCGCCGAAGCCCGAGTAGAACTTGTGGCCGAGGGAGTCGGCGCAGACCTGGCCGGTCAGGTCGATTTCGAGCGCCACGTTGATCGACACCATGTCCATGTGCTGCGCGATCACGTAGGGGTCGTTGACGTACTCGGTGGGGTAAAACTCCAGGAAGGGGTTGCCGTCGACGAACTCGTACAGCTCGCGCGTCCCCATGCAGAAGGTCGCGACGACCTTGCCGCGGTTGATCGTCTTCTGGGTGCAGGTCACGGCGCCGCTCTGAATGAGGCCCATGATGCTGTCGGTGAACATCTCGGTGTGGATGCCCAGGTTGCGCTTTTGAGTCAGGTGCTCCACGACGGCCTGGGGGATGCGTCCGATGCCGATTTGCACGGTGCTGCCGTCCTCGATCAGGTCCGCCAGGTGGCGCGCTATCCGGCGGATGCGATCATCAGGCTCCGGCATGCGGTATTCGGGCAGCGGGCGGGAGACGGGGACCAGGGCGTCCACCTCGTTGACGTGGATCAGCGTGTCGCCCAAGACCCGGGGCATCTGATCGTTGACCTCGGCGATGACGATGCGCGCGTTCTCGGCGGCGGCCTTCACGATATCGACGGAGACGCCGAAGGTCATGAAGCCGTTCTCGTCGGGGGGGCTGGTTTGAATCAGGGCGACGTCCAACGCGATGCGGCCGCTGGAGAACTCGGAGGGGATGTCCGACAGGAAAATCGGCGTGTAGTCCGCCAGCCCCTTCTGCACGGCGTCCCGGGCGTTGGGGGCGATGAAGAAAGCGTTGACGCGAAAGCTGTTGCGCTTGTCCTCGCCGATGTAAGGCGCGTCGCCCAGGGTCAAGAGATGGTAGATTTCCACATCGTGAACCTGGCCGGCCCGGGCCGCCAGCTCCAGACAGAGCGTCTCGGGCTGGGCCGCGCCGGTGCCGATGAAGACGGTGTCGCCGCTGTTGATGCGGGCGACGGCCGCGTCGGCTCCCTGGATCTTGTCCTTCCAGCGGGTTTTCCACGGGACAGAGACTGCCATTGATGTCATGCTCCTCGCAGCGGGCGCCCGCAGGCGCCCGGGTCATTCCTCGGCGCGGGCCAGTCCTATACGGGCATCGATGGCGACCGCCGCCTGGCCGAGCTGGCGCACCTTGAGGGGATTGATATCCAATTCGGAGATTTCGGGGAAGTCGATGACGAGCTGAGAGATGCGCATGAGGCACTCGGCGATCTGCTCGACATCGGTGGCCTCCTCGCCCCGCACGCCGCGGAGCAGCGCGTAAGTCTTGGTCGAGGTGATGAGATTCGTGGCCTCCTCGTCGGTGAGCGGGGCCAGTTCGAAGGCGATGTCCTTGATGAACTCGACGTAGATGCCGCCCAGGCCGAACATGAGCAGGGGCCCGAACTGGGCGTCGCGGGTCATGCCGACGATGACTTCCTTGCCGCCGGCGACCATCTCCTGGACGACGACGCCGTCCAGGCGCGCCTCGGGCGCGCGCTGCCGGACCCTGAGCATCATGAGCTCGAAGGCATCCTCGACCTCCTGGGCGTTCCTGAGGCCGATCTTGACGCCGCCCACGTCGGACTTGTGGGAGATGTCCGGCGAGGCGATCTTCATGACCACGGGATAGCCGATACGGTTGGCGATCCTGACGGCATCATGAGTCGTGTGAGCCCCGTCGCCCGCCGCCGTGTAGATGCCGTAGGCCTGGAGGATGTCCTTGGCGTCCTGTTCGCCGATGAGGCGCAGGTCCATGCGGCGATGGCGCCGGATGATCTTCTCGACGCGGCCGCGGTTGATCGGGAAGCGGCGGACGACGCGGGGCGGGCGGGCGCAGAACTCGACGTAGTCGCACGCGGCCTTGACGGCGGCCACCGCGCGGGCGGGCTCTCGGTAGACCGGGATGCCGTGCCGCCTGAGCACCGCGACGCCGTCCTCCAGCTTGCTGTAGCCCACGAAGCAGGCCAAGACGGGCTTGTCGCAGCCGCGCGCCTGGTCCACGATGGCCTGAGCCGTGCCGACGGCGTCGGTCATGGCCTGCGGGGTCAGGAGCACGAGCACGATATCGACGCCGGGATCCGCGAGCACGATGGCGAGGCTCCGGGCGTAGCGGTCGGCGGGGCTGTCGCCGAGCACATCGATCGGGTTGTGAATGTTCGCGGCGGGCGGCAGCAGGGCCTTGAGCGCGGTTTCGGTCTCGGGCGCGAGGCGGGCGAAGGTCAGGCCCAGGCTCTCGCAGGCGTCGGCGGCCATGATGCCGGGGCCGCCGGCGTTGGTGATGACGGCGAAGCGGTCGCCGGCGGGCAGGGGCTGCTCGGCGAAGAGCATCGCCAGGTCGAAGAGGTGTTCGATGGAGTTGGCGCGGATGACTCCGCTGCGCCGGAAGGCGCACTGGTAGGCCGCCTCGGTGCCGGCGAGGGATCCGGTGTGGGAGGATGCCGCCTGGGCGCCGGCCTTGGTGCTGCCCGCCTTGACGATGATCAAGGGCTTGTGGGGCACGACCTGTTCGGCCGTGCGGATGAACTTCTCGCCGTGGATAATGTTCTCCAGGTAGCCGGCGATCACCTTGGTGCCGGCGTGATTGGCCAGGGCGCTGATGACCTCCTCCTCGTCGATATCGGCCTTGTTGCCGATGCTGAAGACGCTGGAGAAGCCGATCTTCTGGGCCTCGGCCGTGTCCAAAACGCCCGTGATGAGGGCGCCCGATTGGGAAATGAGGCCGATGGACCCCGGGAGCGGCATGGCGCCGAAGCTCGCGTTGAGCTTGGCGGACGTGCTCGCGACGCCGAGGCAGTTGGGACCGAGGAAGCGCACGCCCGCGGCGCGGGCGCGGCCGACGGTCTGCTCCTCGAGCGCCAAGCCCGCCGGGCCGGTTTCCTTGAAGCCGGCGGAGATGACCACGGCGGCCTGGGTGCCTTTGTCGCCGAGGGCGCCGATCGCCTCGGGCACCAGCGGCGCCGGGAGAACGATCACGGCCAGATCGGGCGCCTTGGGAAGCGAGGCGATGTCGGGGTAGCACTTCAGCCCGAGCACTTCATCGGCCTTGGGGTTGACCGGGTAGATGGCGCCCTCGAAGCCCGCGGCGACCAAGTTGGCGAGGATGTCGAAGCCGACTTTCCCCTTTTGGCGGCTGGCGCCGATCACCGCCACCGAGGAAGGATTGAAGAATTTGTCCAGGGTCATTGTTTCTTGAGCTCCATGGCGAGCGCCCGCATGCGCTCAATCCGGTTGGCCGTCGCAGGATGCGTCGATGTGAACTCCGGCGGCTCCTTGCCCTCGCTCAGTTTCAGCATGGTGCCCCAGAAGGCCTCGGCCGCGTGCGGGTCGTAACCCGCCTTGTGCATGTACCTCAGCCCATGCTCGTCGGCCTCGTATTCGTGCTCGCGGCTGTAGGGCAGGAGCACGCCGAGCGAGGCTCCCATGCCGAGGGCGCCGTTGGTCAAGGCGCGTACCTGCTCGCTGCGGTTGGCGACGAGCAGGTCCGCCACCTGAAGTCCCATGTTGACAAGGACGTTCTGGCTGATGCGTTCGCCGCCGTGGCGGCAGGTGGCGTGAGCGATCTCGTGGCCGATCACGACGGCGAGTTCGTCATCGTTGCGCATCAGGGAGAGAATACCGCTGTAAACGGCCACCTTGCCGCCCGGCAGGCAGAACGCGTTCACGGTCTGGGGGTCGTCCACTAGGGTGAATTCCCACTGGTAGTTCTTCCCCGTCACGGCGGCGATCGCGCCGCCCACGCGCCGCACGCGTTCGGCGGCCGCCCCGGAGGCGACGACCTTGGCGCCGGCGAGGGTCTCCCGCCACGCCTGGGCCCCGAGTTCGATTTCCTCATCCTGGGAGACGAGCATAAGCTGCCGTCGTCCCGTGACATCGGACGTGATACAACCCGCGGCCAACGCCAGGACGAGGCCGGACGCCGGGAGTGCCAAGCGCATGGTGCCTCCTTGTGCCGTGCGGCCGCGCGCGCCGCATGTCTCCGCGCCCGCGTGGGGAGACTTTCGGGCTCCGCGCCGCACCTTCAGCGAACGCCAAGTGTAAGTCGTGATCGGAGGGGGATCAAGGCCGGACGAACGCGCGGGGCCGCGGCCCGTTCGGGTGTGACCGCCGGCGGCCGGATGCGGTACCATAGAGCCCGGCGCGGGGGCGGGTCCGGACGGCGCGGCGCCGGGGCCGCCCGTGCCGGGGAGGTCATGCCATGATCCGCTGGCTCGGACACGCGACGGTGAGGATCGATGCCGACGACACGATCATTTACTTCGATCCCTACGACATCAAGGAGCGCGCGAAGGCGGACATCGTCTGCGTCTCGCACGAGCATTTCGATCACTGCTCCCTGGAGGATCTGCGCAAGGTGGCCACCAAGCGCACGCACTTGGTCGGACCGCCGCAGACGCAGGGAGTCCTCCGGCGCGTGACGAACCACGTGCACATCCTGCAGGCGGGCGGGCAGGTCCAGATCGACAAGGTGAAGATCACGGCGGTGCCCGCGTACAACACCGACAAGCCCTTCCATCCCCGCGAGGCCGGCGGCCTCGGGTTTCTGGTGGAGGTCGGCGGGAAGACGATCTACTTCGCCGGCGACACCGATCTGATCCCGGAGATGAAGGGGCTGCGCGCCGATGTCGCCGTGGTGCCGGTGGGCGGCACCTTCACCATGAACGCCGAGGATGCCGCCGTGGCGGTCAAGGTCATCGGCGCCAAGGAAGGCGTGCCGATGCACTACGGCTCGATCGTCGGCACCGGCGCCGACGGCGAGCGGTTCAAGCGTCTCATCGGAACCTTCCTCAAGAAGTGAGGCGCCGCGCCGCGACGTGGCTGCCACGGTTCCGGGGCGATACAATTGTCCTCTGCGGCTCAATCAGCGAGGATCTGGGTGTGGGCGCACGGAACGTCTTGGCCGGCGTAGCGGTTTGCCTGATGCTCGGGCGCGCGGCGGGCGGCGACTTCGGCGTCGTCATCAACGAAATCAACTACCATGCCGTCCACGGCGCGGGATTCGCGCCGGCCGAACTGGCGTGGCTGGAGCTTCACAATCGGGATGCGCAGGCGGTCGACCTGAGCGGCTGGTCCTTCGCGCGCGGCATCGAGTTCACGTTCCCCGCCGGGACGGTGCTCCCGGGCGGCGGCTTCCTCGCCCTGTGCCGCAACCGCGCGGCCTGCGCGGCGGTCTGGCCCGATGTCCCCTGGCTCGGCGAGTTCCGATTGCGCCTCGCCAAGGGGGGCGAGCGCATCACGCTGTGCAACTCCCGCGGTGCCGCGGTCGCCGCGGTTTTCTACAGCGACGCGCGGCCCTGGCCCGATGGGGCGGACGGCGGCGGCGCGACGCTCGAGCTGCGCGATGCGAATGCGGACAACGACGACCCCGCCAACTGGGCCGCGAGCCTGGTGGCGGGCGGCACGCCCGGCAGGCCTAACTCGACGGCGGTGGGCGGCACGGCGCTGATCGCCCGCAACGCGCCGTGGCGGTTCTGGCGCGGCCGGTTGGCGCCTCCCGGCGCCCGCGGCGAGTGGATCGAGCCTGACTACGACGACGGACAGTGGGAAGACGGGGAAGTCCCTATCGGCTACGGCAGCGGCGTCTACACGCTGACGACCCTGGCCGACATGCGCGATGGGTACACGACGGTCTTCGCCCGGGCGGCCTTCGACATCGCCGATCCGGCGGCGTTCGAGGGGCTCGAGCTGCTCGCGGACTTCGACGACGGATTCGCCGCCTACCTGAACGGGCGCCAGATCGCGCGGGTGCTCATGGCGGGGACGGACGTTCCGGCGCACACCGCGGTCGCCTCGGGGGCGCATAAATCGCAGACGCCGTGCTCCTGGCGCGCTTCCCCGGATGCCCTGCGGGCGGGCAGGAACGTGCTCGCGATCGTCGCCGCCAACCAGACCTCCGGGAGCAGCACCTTCGTCATCGATGCGGCGCTGGCGGGCATCCCGGCGAGCGCCGCTCCGCCGCGCCCGGCGCTCGCCCTCAACGAGATCGGAGCGGCCGCCGGCGGCGGAGCCTGGGCGGAGCTCCGGAACGAGTCCGGCGAGGAGATCGTCCTCGATGGGTTTGCGCTCGGCGCGGACATCCGCGACCTGACGCCGCTCTCGGGGCGCATCGGCGGCGGCGAATTCGCGGTTTTCACCCTGGGGTCGCTGCCGCAGGCCGGCACCCTCATGCTGACCCAGGGATCGGAGCTCCGGCTCGCGGGGCGGCTCAAGTACCGCCTCATCGAGGGCGAAAGTTGGGGCCGGTACCCGACGGGGGGCAAGGGTTATTTCCAGGATCCGACGCCCGGCGCGGCGAACGGCGCGCGGCCCCGGCGCCAGGTCGTCATCTCGGAGATCAACTATCATCCTCAAAGCGGCGATGACCGCGACGAATTCATCGAGCTTCACAACTCCGGCCAGGCGCCGGTCGACCTGAGCGGCTGGCGGTTCGAGAGCGGCATCGGATACGAGTTCGCGGCGGGCCTCGTGTTGGAGCCGGGCGGCTATCTCCTGGTCGTGCCCGATGCCGCCCGCGCGGCGAGCCTGTACGGCGGCGCCGCCGTCGCCGGCGACTACGCCGGGAGGCTCAGCGACAAGAGCGAGCGCATCGTCTTGGTTGATGCGCTCGGCCGCGAGATCGCCGATTTCCACTACGCCGACGATGGCGGCTGGCCGCGCGCGGCCGACGGTCCGGCCTGCGCGCCGGATCCCAACTACCCGGCGGAGACTTGCGGCGCGGGGATGACGCTCGAGCTCAGGCACCCCGGCCTGGAACCCGATTCGGGGGGGGCCTGGGTCGCCGAGACGGTGGGCGGGACGCCGGGCCGCGGCCGGGTCCGGCCGGAAGACGACCCCGCGCCCGCGATCTACCAGTGCGGGTACGATCCGGCGCTCCCCGCGCCCGGGGAGGCGGTGCGTTTCACCGCCAGGGCGCTGTGCCCGACGGGCGTCAAGTCCGTGGCCGTCAAGTGGCGTTACAGCGACGATCCGGTTTGGCGGACCGTCCCGCTGGCCGACGACGGCGCGGGCGGCGACGAGGAGGCCGGCGACGCGCGTTGGACCGGGTTTCTGACCGACGCCGACCGCGGCGGCACGATTGTCTGGCACTGCGCGGCGGAGAGCCTGACCGGCATCGACGGCGTCTGGCCTCGCGACGCGCCCGCCAAGCTCTTCCTGCTCCGCGTCGACGCGCGGCCGTTTCTCGCGCAGGTGGCGAGCAGATTCGCGTACCTGATCATGACCGAGGAGGATCTTGGCACCCTTAGGACTCGTCCGGCGGGTTCCAACCAGCTTCTGCCCTGCGCGCTCCTCAAGGACGGGCGCGTGTACCAGCACGGCCTCGTGCGCTACCGGGGAAGCTCGGCGCGGAGCCACGACCCGCGCTCTTTCCGGATCGAGCTCACGCACGACGAGACGCGGCCCGAAGGTAGGGTTCTCTTTTTCAACGCCCTCGAGCCCGCGCGCCAGCACCTGGGCATGGCGACGTTCACCCTCGCGGGGGTGCCGGCGCCGTACGCGCGCTTCACCGCGTTGGGCCTGAACGATGGGTTCTGGACTTCGTACGTGAACGTCGAGCGCCTGGACGGATTCTTCCTGGAGCGCTGGTTCCCGGGGGACGATGACGGGAACCTGTACCGAGGCGTGCGCTGCACGCAACTGGCGGATCTCGATTACCGGGGCGAGAAATCGGCGCCCTACGAGTGTTCGTACGACAAGGTCACGAACCGGGACGCCGCCGACTGGTCCGACGTGATCGCCTTGTGCCGGGCGCTCAACGCCTCCGACGAAGGGTACTTGGCGGGCGTCGAGGCGGCGGCCGACGTGGATCAATGGTGCCGCTTCCTGGCGGTGCAGACCGTGCTCGCCAACCAGGAGACGTGCATCTACAACGACCGCGGCGACGATTACTACCTGTACGCGCAGCCGCCGGAGGGGAGATTCATCCTCCTGCCGTGGGACATGGACAGCGTCTGCCGCGAGAACGTCGCGGAGGAACGCCTCTTTCGGCCGGAGCTGCCCGCGGTCAAGCGGCTCCTCCGGCATCCGGCCAACGCGCCGCGCTTCTGGCGGCACCTCCGGGATCTCGCCGACGGAGCGTTCGGACTCGACGGCGTCGGGCGCGAGCTGACCCTGCTGCCGGCCTCGATGGCGGGCTCGACGCTGGCCTCTTTCGCGAGTTTCCGGGAGCGGCGCGAGGCTTACATCCGCTCCCAGCTCTCGGAGAACCTGCGCGCCTGCGCCCGTGCCTTCGAGCCCGGCGTGATCACGGTGGACGCGATCCCCCGCCGAGCCGCGTGGCGGTATTTCAAAGGCACGGAGGATCCCGCGCCGGGGATCGCCTGGACGGAGCTCGATTTCGACGACGCCGCGTGGAGCCTGGGTCCGGCGGGTTTCGGATACGGCGACAACGACGATGTGACCTTGCTCGGAGACATGCAGGGCCGCTACACGACCGTGTACATCCGGCGCGAGTTCACCCTCGGCCGACCCGAGGACCTCGCCCTGCAGCAGTTGTGGGTGAACTACGACGACGGCTTCGTGTGCTATCTGAACGGCCGCGAGATCGCGCGCGAGAATGCGGGCGCGGCGGGAACCGTGCTCGCTCACAACGCGGTCGCCTCCCGCGGCCACGAGCAGGGCACGCCGTCGACCTACGCCCTGGACGGCTTCGTCCCGCACGCGCGCGCGGGCCGGAACGTGCTCGCGCTCATGGGCTTGAACAACTCCGCGGGCAGCAGCGATTTCTCCCTCGACCCGGCGCTGCTCGCCCTTCCGGAAGACGCGCGCGGCGTGCCGGGCGGCTGCGGCTCGCCGCTGCTGGTCCCCGACGGCCTATCGGTCCTGCTGGAAGGATTCGCTCCCGTCGCCGACACGAGCTTCGTGGCCGTCGGCGGCCGGCCCGCCCTCTACGATGTCGTGACGGGCATGTGGCGCGCGGTGCTGGACGAGATCCCCGCAACCATCGCGGTCAGGGCGTTGAACGCGGCGGGCGTCCCCGAGGCCGCCCTCGACCTGGCGGTGCTCCGGCGCGCGCCCGCGGAGATCGCGGGCTCCATCGCGGGAAGCCGCAGGTTGGAAGCCCGGGGCGGACCGTACCTCCTCAACGGCGCGACGGTCGAGGCCGGCGTGGTCTTGACGGTCGAAGCCGGCGCCGAGTGCCTGTGTTCCGCGGGGCGCGCGCTCGTCGTGCGCGGCGAACTGCGCTTCCTGGGGGAGGAGGGCGCGCCCGTCCTTCTGCGGCGCGGCTTCCGGAGCGCGGATGCGGCCATCGTCGTGGAGGGCGGCAAGGCGTACCTCCGGTGGACGGAGCTGCTCGATGGCACGACGAACCAGAGCCCGCGGGCGGCGGACGCTCCGGCCGCGGCGCTCCCCGTGAGCGCCTGCCGGGTGCAGGGGGGGGAACTGACGCTCGAGCAGTGCGCGCTGCGCGGTTGGGGGGCGCCGTGCGTGTCGGTGGCGCAGGGCGCGTTGCGCGCCAACGACTGCCTGTTCGTCGAGTCGGCGGGCGGCGTGCTGGCCGAGGGCGCCGTCGTCGAGCTGACCGCGTGCCGCTTCGAGACGCTCGGGGCCGAAGGCGGCGTGCGCCACCGGAGCGGAGGCAGTCTGAAGATCGCGGAGTGCGCCTTCCGAGACATCGCCGGGCACGGCATTGACGCTTCCGCGTCGTCGCAGATCGGGCGCAGCACCCTGGTCGGGATCGGCCGGCGCGCGTTGTCGTTCCAGGGCGGGACCGATCACGAGGTCGCGCACGTGCTCGCCGCCTGGGCCGAGACGGGTGTCTCCGTTGGCCCGGGCGCGCGCTGCACGCTGGACCACATTACGTGCACCGGCAACGCGCTGGGCCTCGAGGTCGGGTCATGGGGCGCGGGCGCGGCGTTCGCGGATTGCACCAACAGTATCGTCTGGGGCAACGCGCGCTCCTTCGCGCGGCAGGGCGCGGCCGTGCTCCGGGTCGCCTGGACGCTGTGCGAGGATGCCGCCGTGGCCTCGTCGGGAGACAATCTGCTGGCCGATCCGCGCTTCATCGACTCCGTCGGCGGCGACTGGCGCCTCGGTTCGCAGTCGCCGGCCCGCGGCCGCGCCGATGACGGCTCCGACCTCGGCGCGCTTTCCGGCTCGGAGGGTCGCGTGCTCGGGGGCGATATGAACCGCGATGCCCGCATCAACATCGCCGATGTGATCTATCTGTTGGGCTATCTCTTCGCCAACGGCGATCCGCCGTGGTGTCTGCCGCTGGCCGATGTCAACGGGGACGGCCTGAAGAACATCGCGGACCCGATTCACCTCCTGGGCTACCTTTTTTCCACGGGCGCGCCCCCCGCCGATCCGCCTGCCGCATGCCGGGACTGACGGCGCGGCCTCTTCTTGCCTGAGGCCCGCGCGCCCCGCGGCCGCCCGCGCGAGAATTCCCATTGAATACGGAGGCCCCCTCGCGCGTCATATCGGTGAAGAAAACAAGAGCCCGGCGGCGAGGGCTCGGGAGGCGGCCATGCGCAAGATCATCCGAATGCTCGTGACGGCGGGGGCCCTGTGTCTGCCCGGAGCGGTCAACGCGGACGGCCTGACGTTCAGGCTCGGAATCGGCGGAGCCGGGACGTTCCTGGATTTCGAGTTAGGAAGCACGCGCCGCGCGCGCGGCCATGAACCGCGCCGCGTATGGGTTCCCGGGCACTACGAGGAACGCGTCAGGTGCGTGGAAATCCCCGGACGCTGGCGCGAGGAATGGGTTCCCGCGCAGGTAAGGGTCGTCCATATCGGACGCCACGCGCGCACGGAGATCGTCCGCCCCGGCCACATGCGCCGGGTATGGGAGCCGCCCCGCACGGTGTGCGAAAGCGAGCGCGTCTGGGTGCCGGGTTACTGGCGCCTGGAGCACGGAGGGCACCGGAGATAGCAGAAGTCCGACACTATCACCCCTGACTGGTGGGAGCTGTGCGTGGCAGCTCCCTTTTTTTTTTGGAGCGCGGCCTCACCGCCGCGGCGCGGAGGGCGCCGCGGCGCGGTCGATGGCGCAAAACGGCACCGCCGCCGCGACCGGCAGGCCCGCGGCGACGAACGCGCCGCCCGAAGGCGCCGAGGCGCGCAGCGCCGCGATGACCTCGGCGAGGGTCAGCGCGGCGTCGCGGTCGCCGTCGAACGCGGCCGGGTTCGCCAGGATTGCCGCGAGCGCGGCCGCCAGGCCGGCGCCCGACGCGGGCGCCGCGGCGACATACACCACATCGGCGGCTTGCGCCCAGCCGCGGCCGGGCGGACCAGGCGTCTCGGCGATCAGGACGCGCAGGCCTCGCGCTCCGGCGAGGGCGCCGGCGAGCTCGGCGGGGTTTTCCGACGCGAGACGCGCGGCCGAAAAGAGCAGGTCCTCGGGGGCGAGGGCCTCGGCTGCCGCGCCGAGCGCCGCGAAGAACTCGGCGTCGGCGTTCGGGTGTTGCCGCGGCGCTTCCGCGCCGAGGGCTCGGCCGAGGGCTTCGGCGCATTGGTGTGGAAACCCGCCGGCATGCATGCGCCGCTTTCCCGCCCCGCCGAGTCCGAGAAGCTGCGCGCCCAGCGGGACGTAAGGGCCGGCCGCGGCCGGGAGCTTCCCCGCGCTCAGAAAGACGGTGCGCCGGGCGGGGAAGAACACCATGGCCTGGATATTGGCGTCGGCCGGCGCGGTTTTGAGGAGAACCTCCGCGGCCAGGGCCATGCTCGGCTCCGGCCCTCCCGCGATGCAGCTCTCGATGATCCTGAGTCGGCGTTCGCCGGGGTTCTCCTCGAGAAAATGGTTGGTGGCGTACACGTAGCGTCCGAGGGTGCGCCTGAGACGGGCGCCCGACGGTTGGATTTCCATGACGGCCGCGTCGCCGCCGGCGTCGGCGATCATCAGGTTGTTCGCCGTGGTGGCCTTGGCTTTCTCGATAAGCGCGGCGGCTTCCTTCACCGTGGCGCAGCTCTCCAACACGCGCCGGAAGGTCATGGCGTAGGGCTCGCCGTCGGGGTTATGGCCCTTGCCGCCGCATTCCATCACGCCGCAGGCCAGGCCGCGGGAGTTGATGCCCGTGAGCGCGCCGACCAACCCGGGGAAGCTCACGATGGCCAGGCGCCCGCCGTCGTCCGCCGGCATGACGAAGACCGCCGTGTGGCGGTGCAGCACTCCGAGGTTCAGGAAATCCAGATTGCGGGCGAAAAAAACCTCCGGCCCCTTGGCGGCGAAGGTCGTGCACATGATGGCCTTCTTGGAATCGAAGACCGTGTTCGCCAGCAGGACGTCGGCGTACTCCATGCCGGCGCCCTCGGCGATGCCCTGCATCTCCTCGCGGATCGCGTCGGGGACGGACATGCGGGACGCCGCCGTGAGCATGACGGCGCGCGCCAGAATCCGCCGCCCGCCGGTTCCCAGGAAAGGCCCGAGGTAATTGTCCAGCAGGAAGCGCAGTTCCTCCTTGAAGATTGCCCCGTGACGCCGGCCGATTTCGCGCGGTGTGCCCTGGAAGAAAAAAACGCGCTGGCCGCCGCGCTCGGCGTCGCCGCGCGCGCGGGGCGGTTCGCCGGCGGGCGCGGCTTGAAGCCCGAGCACCGCGAGAACGACTCCCGCGATGCACGCGGACAACGGTTTCACGCGGGGGCCGCGCGCCCTCGCCGCGCGGCCGGCTCCGCGCCGGCGGTTTCGTGCAGTCGGATTCATAGGTAGCCCAAGTCCTTCAATCTTCCCATTACCTCGCGGTCGGTGGCGCGGGCGTAGCGGGCCAGGTGCGCCTCCAACAGGCCCAAAAGCTGCAGGGCTTCCGCCCGTTGCGGCACGCCGATGCGCCGGAGCGGCGTGAGCCGCGCCCGCGCGGCCGTTTCGACCAGCGCGCGGGCATCCCAAATCGTGCGGTAAGCCGGCGTGCGCCACGCGCCGAGAAACCGCATGAGCGCCCCTACGCCCGGGGGCGCGCGCCGCCGGCCGAGGCCGCAGACGAGCGTCGCTCCGTTCCGGGTCACGCGCACTACCCCCCGGCGCCAGTCCTCGCCGAAGAAGGCGCGGTCCAAGGCGGCCGGTTCCCACGCCAGGTTGGCGCCGTCGCCTTGGTGCAGCGGGACTTGGAGCCAGCTCCCGATGCTCGGGAAGAAATCGATCAGAGCGGCGTCGCCGGCCGGGAAGGGGCGCGAGCAGCGCATGCAGACGCGGTAGCGCTCTTCCTCCCACTCCGCGGCGGAGGGGGCCGGCGCGAGGGGCACGAAAGCCACGGGAGAATCTTGGGCCGCGCGGTGGGCGGCCTCCAGCGCGTCGCGGGGAATCTCCCCGCGGGCGTGCAGCCACACGCAGCACGGATGCCTGCGGGGCGCGCTCGGCTCGAAGGGCCGCGCTCCCTCGGGAAGCAGGAAGGCGAGATCCGGCGGGACGGAAGCGTACAGCGCGAACTCCTGGCGCGCGAGCAGATCGAGGAAGGTCCGCGCGGGCAGGTCGCCCCGCCCGGCAAGCAGCGCGCGCCCGGGATAGAGGGCCGTGAGCAGCGCCGCGGCGTTGGCTTCCGGGTCAGGGGCGGGAAGGTGCAGGCGCGTCGCGTGGGGCGCGGATGCCCCGGCGATGCCGCCGGGATCATCCTCGCTCGTGACCAGGAAGAGCCCCCGCGCGCAGCGTTCTTCCCGCGGTTCCGCTCCCATGGCGGACGCTCACACCCCGTACCCGAGGCGCTCGGCGAGGCGCTGGTCGAAGCCGCCGGCGATGATCTTCCGTTGGGTCGCGGCCACGTCGTAGGGAATGCGGTGGTAGATGACGCGATCGCCGGTGAATTCCACGTAGCAGGCGCGCGGGTCGCGGTCGCGCGGCTGGCCCACGGAGCCGACGTTGATGATGAACTTGTCGTCCGCGATGCGAACCTCCATGCCGTCCTCGCCGGCCGAATGCACGTTCCTCCCCGCCGTGAACACGCACGGTATGTGCGTGTGGCCGGTGAAACACACCGGCTGCTCGAAGGCGAAGAGTTCGGCGACGACCTCGGCGTCGGCCAGCAGGAAATCCCGCGGAAAGAGATATTCGGAAGTCGGGTCGCGCGGCGATCCGTGGACGAGCAGGCATTGCGGGCGGTGCGCGAGGCGGGGCAGGGAGCTCAGGAGGCGGCGGTAACCAAGGGCGCGCCAAGGCTTCCACCATGGACGGAAGAGCCGCCTGCGGGTCAAGGCGAGCGCCTCGCGCGCCAGGGGATAGAAGCCCACCGGGGACCCGATCAGGGCTTCCTCGTGGTTGCCCATGAGGTAGACGGAGCAGCGCCGGCGCACGAGATCGAGGCAGAGATCAGGGTCCGGGCCGTAGCCTACCACATCGCCCAGGCACAGCACCGATTGAATTCCGCGCCGGTCGATGTCCTCGAAGACCTTCGAGAGCGCCTCCCAGTTGGCATGGACGTCGCTGATGATCGCGTCGGTCACGGCCTGCCGCTTCTCCTCACGCGTTTCAGCGTTTCCAGGGCGTCCGCCTCGAGCTCGTAGCGCAGGCAGCACTTGAGCTTGCCGCAGGCGCCGCAGTTCTTGCCTGGGTTGAGCGGCTGGCCCTGCTCCTTGGCCATCCGGATCGTCACCGCCTCGATCGCTTCGAGGTGGGTGGCGCAGCACAGAGCGAGGCCGCAGGTGCCGATGCCGCCGTGAATGCGCGTGCAATCCCGCGGGCCGATCTGGCGCATCTCGATGCGCGCGTGGAAGCGCCGCGCCAGCAAGTGCACGAGCTCGCGGAAGTCGATCCGGCCGTTGGCCGTGTAGTGCACGACGACTTTCTGCTCGCCGAAAAGCGGCTCGACGTTGACCAGGTGCAGGGGGAGTTTGAGCTCGGCCGCTTTCTCCTCGACGAAGGGCCAGTACTGGGTGCGCGCGCGTTCCTCGAGTTCCGCGGCGCGGGCCCGGTCCTTGGCGGTCATGCGCCGCAGGAGGGGGCCGGCGATGGCCGCGTCGCCGAGGGGCGCGCTGGGCGTCAGAATCGTGCCGGCCTCCAGATCCCGGTTGCTGCGGAGGATGACCTGCTCGCCCCGGCGCAGGGATTCATCGTTGGTGCCGAACCGCCCCCTGAAGCGGTAGCTCCCGTAACGCACCAGGCAGAAGTACGCGAACTCGGGCGCGCGCGGCGGCGCGGCCGCGGGGGCCGGCTCGGCCGCGGCGGGCGGCGCGGCCGCGGGGGCCGGCTCGGCCGCAGCGGGTGACGCGGCCGGTTGAGTCGTCTGCGCGTCGTTCATTGGCTGTGATTATAGCTCCTGTCACGCGCCCTGCGAAGGAGGCGCGGCTTTCGCGACGGCCGCGAGAAACTCCCCGGCCTCGGCGGCCGACGCGGCCGCGAGCGCCAAGATTCCGCCCCAGGCCCGCGCGTCGCCCGCAAGCAGCGGCAGGGCGGGGATCTTCTCGCTCTCGGGCGGCGGCGCGAACCGCGGGAAACCGAACCCGGCAGCCCGCGCGGCGGCATCGGCGGCCTGTAGCGCGGCGCCGAGCGGCGCCTCGGCGGGGTCGCACGGCGGCCCGTGATGGGCGGACAGCGCGCCGGCGATCTGCGGGGGCAGATTCCACGCGCCGGCAAGCCACGCGCCGATTTGGGCATGATCGGTGCCTAGCACTCTTCGTTCCGCCTCGTGCAAGGGCAAGCGCTCCTCCGCCGCGAGGGCCAGAATGCTCTCGAAGTCCTGGTGCAGGACGGCGTCGAGCACCGTGATGCCGGTGTCATGGATCAGACCCGTGACGAAGGCCTCCGCCGCCAGGTTCTGGTTGAGCTGCCGGCCGAGGAATTCGCACACGGCGGCGCAGGCGGCCGCGTGGGTCCAGAGCGCATCGCGCGGCGATGCGCCGGCCGGCGGCGTGCGGAAGGCCGATGCGTTGGCGGCGAGGCGCGCGATGCGCTTCATGCCTAGAAGCACGCAGGCGATGCTGAGCGATCCCACCGTCCCGGCCATGCCGAAGGAGACCGAGTTCGCGGCCTTGAGCACCCGGGCGGCGAGGGGGGGATCCTTGGCGATGAGGGCGACCATGTCGTCAACGGTGGCGGCGGGATCACGAGCCGCGCGCAGGGCCTCGGCCGCGACGGCGGGAAGCGTCGGCAGCGCCCCGAGGGCGGCGACGCGGCGCCGGAGGCGGTCGAGCGCGGCGCGGGTGGGACAGACGTTCGGGGCGGTCACGGGCGAAACTCCTCGCGCGGCGGCAGGAAGCGGTCTTCCTGGGCCCGCATGGCGCGGCGCGCGGCGGGGACGCCGTCTTCGCGGCCGCATAGGTGCAGCAACCCGTGGATGCAGTAGCGCAGGAGTTCGCGCTCGGGCGGCTCGCCGAAAGCCCGGGCGGCGCGGGCGGCGGTCTCGGCGGAAACGATGATTTCGCCGGCGACGCCGTCCGCGTCCTCGCCGTAGGGGAAAGCGAGCACATCCGTCGGACCGCGCGCGCGCCGGAAGCGCCGGTTCAGCGCGGCGATGGCGGCATCGTCCACGACCGCCAAGCAAAGGTCGCCGCGCCAGTGGTGGGCGCGGGCCACGGCGCGCAGAGCCGCGCGCACGCGGGCGGCGCGCAGGGGGGCGTGCCTCGCAAGACGCGCGATGGCGATCCGGAGGGCGCGCCGGGGACGTTCGGGGCCGGTTCGCGCGGACGACCCTCGCGCCGTTTTCGCGCCGGGCGCGGATGGCCTTAGGGTTCGGGGTCTCATCGGTTCTGCGATGCCGGCGCCTTCGGCACCGCCTCCTTGCTCTTCGGGTAGGGGATGCGCCCGTGGAAGATCTGCGTGGAGAGCGTTCTCAAGAAACTCTCCTCGATGCGCGAAAGCTCGCGCAAGGTGATCTCCGAGTCGTCCAACTCGCCGTCCTGGAGCCGCGTGAGGATGCCGTTGTGGATCATGTCCTTGAGGCGCGGCGGGGTGGGCTCGGCCACCGTGCGGCTGGCAGCCTCGACGAAGTCGGCGAGCATGAGGATCGCCGCCTCCTTGAAGGTGGGCTTGGGCCCGGGATAGCGATAGAGCTCGATGTCGATGTCTTCCCGGCCGCCCGCCTCGGCCTGGCTTTTCGCGCGGAGGTAGAAGTACTGAATCACGGTGGTGCCGTGATGCATCGGGATCATGGCCGCGACCTTGGGAGGCAGGTTTTCCTCCTCCGCGATGGCCAGGCCGTCCTTGACGTGCGAGGTGATGACCAGGCGGCTCATCTCGGGCGACAGGCGGTCGTGGGGGTTGGGCGACCCCGGGGAGAGGTTCTCGACGAAGTACTCCGGCTTGTACAGCTTGCCGATGTCGTGGTAGTACGCGCCCACGCGGGTGAGCAGCGCGTCGGCGCCGATCGCGGCGGCCGCTTCGCTGGCCAGGTAGGCGACGTTCTGGGAGTGCGTGAAGGAGCCCGGCGCGCGCAGCGCGAAGGTGCGCAGAAGTTCGTTGCTCAGATCGGCGAGCTCGCGCAGCCTACGTTCGGTGACGACGTCGAAGAGGCGCTCCAGCGTGGGAAGCAGGCCGGTGGCGGCCACGCCGCAGGCAAGTCCGTTGGTCAGGCCGCAGAGGGAGTCGAACACGAGGGGGATGCGCCAGATCGATTCCCCGGCGTCCAGCCCTTCCGTGATCCGGCCGGCGAACAGATTGCATATCGTGACGACCGCGACGTGCAGGAGTCCCGCGAAGATGCCGATCGTGATGGGCTGGGACTGGGCGCGGATTCGGCCGGTGGTGATCACGACGCCGATGCCGCCGAGCAGCAGCGCCAGCGTGAGAGTCACTTCCAGCGGCGCGAAAGGAGGCGCGGCGGCGGCCGGGTCGGCGAGGGGCGGCAAGAGGTCGACCGCGCTCATGAAGCCCGTGAAGAGCGAGCAGCCCGCGACCAGGTAGACGGCCAGATGTTTGGAGTACATGAGCGTTGCCGTGATGGCCAGCAGCGGCATGGGCGCCAGAAGATGCGGGAGCCCGAAGAGGAACACGAGCTTGGCCAGCAGCATGTACCCGGCGAGGATGCCCACCAGCCGGTGGAACGAGGCGACTCCATCGATCGCCCGGGGGAAGATCTGCGTGAGGCCGAGCCAGCCGAGGACATTGACGAGGGCGATCATGAGGGCGAGCGCCGCGGTCTGGGGCCCCAGACCGGACAAAGCCGGCGTCCTGAGCCAGCCCTCAAGCACCAGGAACTCGACCAGGAGGATGAAGGCCAGAATGATGCAACTGCGCGAGAGCGTGTTGGAGAACTTCTGCTGCCGGAGCAACTGGTCTTCGCGGCTTTCGGTCTTGCCCAGGGCGAGCTGCTGCCAACGCTTGCGTCGCTGCGTGCCCAGGTTCATGCCTGCCGTCCGTCCTGGCCCCGGTGCCGCTCGTAGGCATCCACGATTTCCGCGACGAGGGCGTGGCGCACGATGTCGCGGCGGTCCAGCGCCGACCAGCCGATGCCCGGCACGCCGGCGAGAATCCGGCGCGCCTCGACCAGCCCGGACGGCTCGCCCTCCAGATCGATCTGGGTGATGTCGCCCGTGACCACGATCCGGGAACCCTCGCCCATGCGCGTCAGGAACATCTTCATCTGCGCCGAGGTGGTGTTCTGCCCCTCGTCGAGAATGATGAAAGCGTTCGCCAGCGTCCGCCCCCGCATGTAGGCCAGCGGGATGACCTCCACGATCTCGCGCTCGATGTAGCGCTTGACCTGCTCGTAGTCCAGGATCTCGTTGAGCGCATCGTAGAGAGGGCGCAGGTAGGGATGGACCTTGGCGTAGAAATCCCCCGGCAGGAACCCGAGGCGTTCGCCCGCCTCGACGGCCGGGCGGCAGAGGACCAGGCGCTTGATGCGACCCTCGCGGAGACAATGGACCGCCATCTTCACGGCGAGGAAGGTCTTGCCGGTCCCCGCCGGCCCGGTGCACAGGACCACGTCGTGCTGCTCCATGGCATGGATGTATTGGCGCTGGCCCTCGGACTTGGCCCAGTGGGCCAGGCCGCGCGAAGCATCCGGCCCGGCCGGCCGCGGGGAGGCGGCCGAGAGAAAATCATCGGGGATCGTGTCGCCGCAGCGGATCTTCGCCAAGAGCCGATCGAGAATGAACATGGCCTCATTGACGGGCTTTTCTTCGCCGCTGACGCGGATGTTGCCGTCGCGGGCCGACACAGTCACGCCCAGGGCCTCGCGAATGGCGCGAAGGTGACGGTCGCGCGGTCCGCACAGGCGCAGGGCCGTCTCCCGGGAGAGATCCTTGATCCACTTTTCTACCATAGGTCGTCCGGTATCGGTCGCCTGCCGCGCCGGGCTCCAGCCTATAGCGTACAGCCTATAGCGTACAGCCTCTACACTCTATCTCGGCATCCCGGCGAGTCTTGCCGAAGTCTACCGGGCCGCCGGCGCGGGGGTCATGACAGAGATATCATACAAATCGTGAGCGCCGGCCCGGCGAAAAGGAGACTGTCGACGACATCGAGCACGCCTCCCAGTTCCGGGAACACGATCGAGGAGTGCTTGACGCCGCAGGCGCGCTTCAGGAAAGACTCGATCAGGTCGCCGGCCTGTCCGATGGCGCCGAGAGCCAGTCCGCCGCCGATCGCGGCGGCGGCTCCGTAAGGCAGGTCGGGCAGGAGCAGGCGCGCGCTCCCGTAGGCCGCGGCGCAGGCGAATACGAGGCCGCCCAGCATGCCCTCGACGGTTTTCTTGGGGCTCACGGCGCAAAGCCGATGGCGGCCCAACAGCCTGCCGGTGAAATACGCGCCGGTGTCGCCGAGCTTGACGACGAGGAAGCACGCCAGGACGAGGGCCTCGCCGTCCTCCAGGTTCCGGAGCTGGAGAAAAAACGCGGGGAGGTATCCCGTGTAGATGACGCCGGCGAACCAGAGGGCGATGTCGGGGAGCGAAGCCGCGGCCGCGCCCCAGCGGATCGCGCAGGCGAACGTGCACAGGAACAAAACCGCGGGGACCGCCGCCGCGTGGAAAAGATGGTTGTGCGCGGGGAGGCAGCACCAGGCGGCGCCGACCAGGGCCGCCACGGCGGGCGCGCCCGCGGCGCGCCATCGGCGCCGCCCGGGAAAGGCCATGGCGGCAAATTCGAGCCAGGCCGCCAGGGCGACGATCGCCACCAGCGCCGTGAAGCAGTGCGCCACGGCGAAGTGGTGATCGATCCACAAGAGGAGCAGCACGCCGAAGGTCAGGGGAAGACCGTGGCGAAGGCGCGTGCGCATGTCACCTCACCGCCCCGAACTTGCGGGTCGTGCGGGCGTAGAACTCGATCGCCCGGGCGAGCTGCGCCTTGCCGAAGGAGGGCCAGAGCGTGTCGGTGAAGTACAGCTCCGTGTACGAGCACTGCCACAGGAGGAAATTGCTGAGCCGCGACTGCCCTCCCGTCCGGATCAGGAGGTCCGGATCGGTCATGGACGGGTCGTACAGGAACGCCCGCAGATCGTCGGGCTCGGAGGCGCGCTCGGGCGCTTGCCCGCCGGACGCCCGGGCGCGCGCGAGGGCGCAGGCCGCGTCCATGATCTCCCGGCGGCTGCCGTAGTTGATGGCCAGGCGGAAGGTGAAGCGCTCGTGCGCCGCCGTAAGGGCGCTCGCGCGGCGGATCGCCGCGATGGCCTCGGCAGGCAGGGGGTCGAGGCGTCCGATGACGGCGAACTTGATGCGCTCCCGCTTGAGCGTTTCCGCCTGCGAGTCGAGATAGCGCACCAGCAGGTCGAGCAGCCGCCGAATTTCGCGGGCGGGACGGCGTTCGTAGTTCTCGCTGGAGAGGGCGTAGAAGGTCGCCTCGAGGATGCCGAGCCTGCGCAGCTCTTCCATGATGGTGCTGATCGCGTCGGCGCCGCGCTCGTGGCCTTTCACGCGGGGCAGGCCGCGCTTCGCGGCCCACCGGCCGTTGCCGTCCATGATGAACGCGATGTGGCGCGGAAGAATCGCCCGCGTCACGGCGGCGTCGCTCGCAACGGCCGGTCGAGGACGATGGTCTGCGCGCGGTCCGGCCCCACCGACACCATGCGGATCGCGCAGCCCGTTGCGGCGCCGATCCACGCGATGTAGTCGCGGCACGGGGCGGGAAGATCTTCGAAACGGCGGCAGTCACCCGTCGGCCGCCGCCAGCCGGGGAAGGTCTTCCACTCGATCGCGGGCGGCTCTTCGGGGAAGGATGCGGGGAGGTGGTCGACGCGGTCGGCGCCGCGGCGGTAGCCGACGGCGACCTTGATTTCCGGGAGCGTGTCCAGGACGTCGACCTTGGTGATGACGAGGCTGTCGACGCCCGCCGTCCACACGGCGCGCGCCAGCGCCGCCATGTCGAGCCAGCCGCAGCGCCGTGGCCGCCCGGTGGTGGCGCCGTACTCTCCGCCGCGCTCCCTTAGGAGGTCAGCGAGAGCGGGCGGCGCCTCGCTGGGGAAGGGGCCCGCGCCCACGCGGGTCGTGTAGGCCTTGACGACGCCGATGGTCTCGTCGATCCGGCGCACGGGAAAGCCGCAGCCCGTGCCGATGGCGCTCGGGCACGTGTTGGAGCTGGTCACGTAGGGGTACGTGCCGAGGTCGATGTCCAGGAGAGCGCCTTGGGCGCCCTCGAAGAGAATGCGCGCGCCCCGGCGGTACAGCCCGGCAAGCAGTTCGCCGGCGTTGACCACGGCGGGCTTGAGTTTCGCTCCCAGCGCGGCCTGCTCGCGCCACAGGGTTTCCAGGTCGAACGCCGGAGCGCCGTAGCAGTGGGCGAGAAGGGCGTTCTTCTCGGGCAGCACGCGGCTCAGCCAGGCCTTGAGCGCCGCCGGGTCGATGAGCTCGGCCACGCGGATGCCGCGCCGCGCGGCCTTGTCTTCGTAACATGGGCCGATGCCCCTGAGCGTCGTGCCGATCTTGTCCGCGCCGGCGCGCTCCTCGCGCCCCTTGTCCAACGCGCGATGGTAGGGCATGACGACGTGGGCGCGATCGCTTATGAACAGCCGCCCCTCGGTGTGGATGCCGGCCTGATGAATCGCGTCCAGCTCCGCGAGCAGGGTCTCGGGATCGATGACCATGCCGTTGCCGAGAATCGCCTGCTTGCCGGGGCGCAGAATGCCGCTGGGCAGGAGGTGCAGGACGTGGGTCTCGCCGCCGAACTTCACGGTGTGGCCGGCGTTGGCGCCGCCTTGGAAGCGCGCGACCGCGTCGCACCCCTCGCAGAGGACGTCGACGATTTTGCCCTTGCCCTCGTCGCCCCACTGGGTGCCGATGACGCAGGCTGTCTGGGGAGCGGACCGGCTCATGCGGGGGACTCCAGCGGCGCGCGGGTGCGCACCATGCGGACGAAGTCATCGAAAAGATAAGCCAAATCGTTCGGGCCGGGGGATGCCTCGGGGTGGAACTGAACCGAGAAGACGGGGAGTTCGCGGTGCCGCGTCCCTTCGTTGGAGCGATCGTTGATGTTGCGGAAGGTCTCCTCCACCTCGGGAGGGAGCGTTTCGGGCACGACGGCGAAGCTGTGATTCTGGCTGCTGATCTTGATCTTCCCCGTGCGCAGGTCCATGACGGGAAGATTCGAGCCGTGGTGGCCGAGCTTCAGCTTTTCGGTGCGCTGCCCCATGGCCAGGGCGAGAAGCTGGTGCCCGAGGCAGACGCCGAAGGTCGGCAAACGCGGGTACAGCTCGCGAATGGTCTCGATGGCGTAGGTGACCGCGGACGGATCGCCGGGGCCGTTCGACAGGAAAAGGCCGTCGGGCTCCAGGGCCGTGATCTCCGCCGCCGTCGCGTGGGCGGGCACGCGCCAGACCTCGAAACCGAGACCGACCAGGATGCGGGCGAGATCCCGCTTCATGCCGAAGTCCATGGCCGCGATCCGGAGGCCGCCGGCGTGCTCGCGGAAATCGGCGTAGGCCCACGGCGTGTGGAAGCCTTCCGTCCAGCGCTCGATCGCCTGGGTCGTGACCGCCGCCACGAGGTCGCGGCCCACGAGGCTGGGCACGGCGCGCGCCTTCCTGACGAGCGAGGCATCGTCGAGGTCCTCGGTGGAGATCACGCCGCGGAGCGCGCCCTCGGCGCGAAGCAGCTTGGTCACGGCGCGCGTGTCGATGCCGGCGATGCCGACGACGTTCTTGCGGGCGAGATAACAGCCTAGGGATTCCTGCGCGCGGAAGTTGCTGGGTCGGAGGGCCAGGTCCCGCACGATGATGCCGCTCAGGCCCACGCGATCGGACTCCTCGTCCTCGCTCGTCGCGCCGTAGTTGCCGATGTGCGGCTGCGTCATCAAGATGATGTGGCCGTGGGAGGAGGGATCGGTGAAGATCTCCTGGTAGCCGGACATGGAGGTGTTGAACACCACCTCGGCGCCGACCTCCCCGGGGGCTCCGACGCTCGTTCCCGCGTGTACGGAGCCGTCTTCGAGGGCTAATTTTGCAATCAAGGTTCCTGCCTGCGCCTGCAGTGGAGAGACCCGCCGGACAGAACTGCACGCGGCCGCGCGGGATGGAGTATAAAAGGCGGTATTATATCCGACCGGCGCGAGCAGGCGCAACGGCCGGACGGCTACTGGAGCGCGAACCGAATGACGCCCTCGGTCTCTTGGAGCGCCGCCATGAGGGCGGCCGGCGCGCCGGGGTCGGGCAGCAGCAGCTCCACGGTGATCGTGAGCTCTCGCGACGACTGGTCGCGGCCCACCGCGAGGGCGGAAGGCGCCAGGCCGAAGCGTTCCAGCACGGATTCGATGCGGCCGATGGTGCCGTGTAGGCTCTGCGCCCTGATCGACAGCGTGCGCCTGCAGCCGGCGGGCGGGGCGGCCGCCGGAGCGGCGCGGAAGCCGCAGGCGGCGCGGGCGAGGACGACGAGCAGCGCGAACGCGGCGCCGAGGAACGGCAGGCCTTGGCCGGCCAGGAGGCCGGCCAGCGCGGCCGCGAAGGGACGGGTCGCGTCGGAGGCGCGCGGGGCCGCGAAGCGCTCGGCGATGCCGATGGCGCCGCCGATGGCCGGCATGGCGCAGGCGATCGCCGCGAAGCCGGCGCCGTGGAGCTCGGCGGCCATCGCCGCGGCGCAGGCGCCGAAGGCGAGCGCGAAGTCCTGCGGGCGGCGTCTCGGGAGCGTCAGGCAGGCGGCGAGAAGGCCGCAGAAAAGCAGGCGTGCGGCGATTTCAACCGCGAGCATGAAGGGTCCTTTCATCCCCCGCCGGCGGCGGCGCGGCGGGAATGCGCGGCAATTCCCCTGTTGCCGCACGGAGTATACACTGCGTCCCGCGGGCGGACAAACCGGCGGCGCCCGCGGCGGCCTGCCGCGGCGGCGTGCCGTGTTTCCGGACCCGCGCCCTAGGCGCGGCGGGCGGGGCCTCTCTTTCGCGGGGCGGTTTCCGGAACTATGCTTGTCTGGGCGCGCGCGGCCGCACGGAGCGGCCGCCGCGGATCGGAAAAGCACCGAGGGCGCATGGACATTACCGCGTTCGATTACGAGCTGCCGCCGGAGCTGATCGCCCAGCAGCCGGCGCCGGTCCGCGATCGCGCGCGTCTGCTCGTCGTCGACCGGCGGGCCGGAACCTTCGGCGAGGGCGTCTTCGCCGATTTGCCGGGGCTCCTGGCTCCGGGCGACGTGCTCGTTCTGAACGACTCGCGCGTCATCGCGGCTCGGCTGGCGGCGCGGCGCGCGACGGGCCGCGCGGTGGAGGTGCTGCTCCTCGGCCCCGGACCCGGCGGCAACTGGCGGGCGCTCGTGCGCCCCAGCAAGGCGGTGCGCCCGGGCGAGGCCGTGCTGCTTCCCGACGGGCAGGCGCTCACGGTGGGCGCGCTCGAGCCCGACGGCGAGAGCCGGGGCATCGCGTTCCCGCCCGGCGCGGATGCCTTCGCGATCATGGAGCGGTTCGGAGCCCCGCCTCTGCCGCCGTACATCCGGCGCCCGCCGGGACCGCGGGACCGCGGGCGGTACCAGACCGTCTATGCGACGGAGCTTGGCAGCGCGGCGGCGCCCACGGCCGGCCTGCACTTCAGCGAGGATCTGCTGGCGGCCTGCGCGGCGCGCGGCCTCAGGATCGCGCGGGTGACGCTGCACGTCGGCATCGGCACGTTCCTTCCCATGCGGACCGACACCGTCGAGGCGCACCGCATGCACGCCGAGCACTGCGCGGCGCCGGCGGCCGCGCTCGCGGAGATCGAGGCGGCGAAGGCCCGCGGGAACCGCGTCGTCGCCGTGGGGACCACCGTGGTGCGGACGCTGGAAGCCGCGTTCCTGAACGGCGCGCCCCGGGAAGGGTTCGCGGGTTGGACGGATCTGTTCATCAGGCCGCCCTTCGAGTTCAAGGCGGTGGACGCCCTCGTGACGAACTTCCACCTTCCGCGGAGCACCCTTCTCGTCCTCGTGAGCGCCTTCGCGGGGCGCGAGCTTGTCCTGCGCGCCTACGCCCACGCGATCGAGAAACGCTTTCGGTTTTACAGTTACGGCGATGCCATGCTCTTCGTCTGAAGACACGCCGCGCGCCCCCGGGGGGCGGCACTTTCGCTGCTGGTCCTGCGGCCGGGGCCTCGCGCCCGCGGTGGTGAGGGCCGAGGGGTTCATCGAACCCCGTGAGGAGCGGCGCGGGGGGCCTTTGTTCCGCTACGCCTGCCCGGCGTGCGGCTTCGAAAACCTGTGCGAGACCACGGCGCGCGGCACGTTCTTCGCATCGCCGCCTTTCCAGCCGACGCTGATCGACTGGTTCTTCAGCAAGCTCGAGCCCCACAGCGCGGAGACTTTTCTCAGGGCGGCGGCGTGGTTCCGCCGGGAGGCGGAGCGCCGGCGGTATGTATTCGAGCGCGACGGGGATTACCGGTACTCGTCGCGGTGGGAGCGGGTGCGGCGTTTCTTCGCGGCGCGGGCCGAAGAGCCCGCCTACGGCGAGGAAATCGGCCAGGCCTATGCCGCGCCGGGCGTGCCGTCACCCCACGAGATCCTGGGGCTGGCGCCCGGCGCGGGCGCGGCCGAGGTGACGCGCGCGTTTCACAGGCTCGCGGCCCGGTGCCATCCGGACAAATTCCACTATTTGGGTCCGGAGGCCATGCGGCGGGCGGAGGAGCGCTTCAAGGAGCTGCTGGCCGCGTACGAGAAGCTCCGGGCGGGCCGGTGATGGGCGGAGCGCGCGCCTCGCCTTGCCCTTGGCGCCGGCGTATAATGCGCGGCCGCGGGCGTGCCGCGCCGCTGACGGGAGGAAACGGCCATGGGCGCGAAGGAGAGTCTCGAGGCGCTGCGCCTGGAGGCGGAACGTCTCCGCGCTGAGCTCGATTACCACAACTGGCGTTACTACGTCCTCGATGATCCCGTGATTCCGGATGGAGCCTACGATCGGCTCATGCGGCGTCTGGAGCGGATCGAGGCCGCGCATCCGGAGCTGCGGACTCCCGATTCGCCCACGCAGCGCGTGGGCGCGCCGGCGGCGGAGCTCAGGGAGCGGCCGCCGGTGACGCATTCCGTGCCCATGCTGAGTCTTGAGAACGTCACGAGCCGCGAGGAGCTGGAGGAGTGGATGGGGCGCGTCGCGGAAGGTCTGGGCGCGGCGCTTCCTCCGCTCACGGTGGAATACAAGTTCGACGGCGCGGCCATCGAGGTCGTCTACGAGCGCGGCGTGCTGGTCCAGGCCTCGACCCGCGGGGACGGCACGGTGGGCGAGGATGTGACGGCGAACGTGAAGACCATCAAGGAGCTTCCGCCGGTGCTCGCGTTGCCGCCGGCGCGGACGCCGGCGCGGTTGGAACTGCGCGGCGAGGTGTACATGATGAAGGCCGACTTCGCGGCCTTGAACGCCCAGGCCGAGGCCAAGGGCGAGAAGCTCTTCGCCAACCCGCGCAACGCGGCGGCGGGCACCCTCAGGCAGCTCGACCCGCGGGTGACGGCGGCGCGGCCGCTGCGGGCGGTGCTCTACGGGCTGGGCCGCGCCGAGGGACTGGAGGCGGGGTCGCAGGGGGAGCTGCTCGCGTGGTTGGAGTCGGCGGGGCTGCCGGCGGCGCCCCTGGTGGAGCGAGCCGCGACCCTGGAAACGGCCATGGCGCTCTACGAGAAGGTCGGCGCGGCGCGGGCGGAGCTGCCCTTCGAGATCGACGGCCTGGTCCTGAAGGTGGATTCCTTCGCGCTGCGGGAGCGGCTGGGAGTGCGCGCGCGCAGCCCGCGCTGGGCCGTGGCGTTCAAGTTTCCGCCCATGCGGGAGATGACGCGCCTGCGCGCCATCGAGGTGCAGGTGGGGCGGACGGGCGTGCTGACGCCCGTGGCGGTCATGGATCCGGTGTACGTGAGCGGGGTCACGGTCAGGAACGCGACGCTTCACAACCGCGAGGAGATCGCGCGCAAGGGGATCAAGATCGGCGACATGGTGATCGTCCAGCGCGCGGGCGACGTGATCCCGGAGGTGCTTGGGCCGCTCGTCGCGATGCGGACGGGGGCGGAGCGGGAGTTCGCGATGCCGGAGGCGTGTCCGGCGTGCGGCGCGCGCGTCGTCTTCGAGGCGGAGGGGCCGCAGGTGCGCTGCCCGAATATCTCCTGCCCGCGCCAGGTCAAGGAGCGGGTGCGTCACTTCGCCTCGCGCCGGGCCATGGACATCGAGGGCCTGGGAGAGAAGTTGATCGATCAGCTCATCGACGGCGGCGTGATCGAGGACGCCTCGGGCCTGTACTTTCTTCGGGTCAAGGACCTGGAGGGGCTGGAGCGCATGGCGGCGAAGTCCGCGCGCAACGTGGTCGCCGCCATCGCGGCGTCGCGGTCGCGGCCGCTGGCGCGGGTGATTCACGCCCTCGGGATTCCCGAGGTGGGGGAGCGCTCCGCGCAGATTCTGGCGGATCATTTCGGCACGATCGAGGCGTTGGCGGCGGCGCCGGAGGAGGAGTTGGAGAAGGCTCACGGCATCGGGCCGGTCGTCGCGGGCACCATCGCCACGTTTTTCGGGAGCGCCGCCACCGCGCGCTTCATCGCGCGCCTCAAGCAGGGCGGTGTGGAGTTCCCGCCGGCGGAGCGCCGCGAGGGCGGCGTCCTGGCGGGCAAGACCGTGGTCCTGACGGGCGCCCTTCGGCGCATGACGCGCCAGGAGGCGGAGGAGGCCGTGCTGGCGGCGGGCGGCCGCGCGGCGTCGTCGGTGAGCAAGAAGACGGACCTCGTCGTGGCCGGGGAGGCGGCGGGATCGAAGCTCGCCAAGGCCAAAGCCCTCGGGATCGAGGTGATCGACGAGGAAGAGTTTCTGCGGTGGATTGGGAGAAAAGGGTGAACGGGGCGGGCGGGACGCGGGAAGACGGTCTGAGTGCGTCGACCTCCGATTACCGCGCGGGGCGCACGGTTCACGATGCGCAGAGTACGATCGGCGAAGGTACTGAGCGACCGCGCCCCTCGGCGCCTATTCGCCGGATCCTTCCGCCCTCCACGGATGGGCGTAGGGCCCGATTGCGCCGGCCGGGATCGGCGCGAAGAGGAGGGGCGCAAGCCGCGGGTCGGCGGCGATCGCTTCCCGGCTCTCGACGACCCCCAGGTCGAAAGATCCCTCGATCACCGTGTTGAACGCCGCGCGCGCCGCGCCGCCGTCGCGGAGGAAGACGTCCTTGCAGCCCGCAAAGACGTTGCGGGTCACGAAGTTGACGTCCGCGCCCTCGCGCAGGCGCGCCAGCTCGCCGTAGCGCGCCGCGTTGGCGGGGCAGACCGCCTCCTCCAGGTATTTCTGAATCGCCTCCAGCCAGCGTTTCTCGCCCCAGCGCGAGAAGCTGAGGCCCGCGCGGCAGTCGAGGAACACGTTGTTGTCCACGAGGTTGTCCTTGCCGCCGTGGATCTGCACCCCGCCGAACTGGACGGCGCCGCAACGCTCGAAGATGTTCCCGTGGACGACCACCCCCGAGATCATGTCGTCGAGCCGCACGCCCGCGGCCCCGCACTGCGTTCCGCCGGCGATGTCGCTCCAACGGTTCCAGCGGATCACGACCCCGCGATAGAGCGGGTTCCCGTACATGTCCAGGCCGCCTTGGTCATCCGACTCCTCGACCACCCGGCGGATCAGGTTGAGCTCGATGGTCTGCTCGGAGCCCTCGACGCGCAGCGCCGAGGACGGGATGCGCTCGAAGAGGTTGTGAGCCACCCGGTTGCCGCAGCCGTCGAGGTGCACGGCCGGCGCGTAGGTGCGCTTCAACCGCGAGATGTCCCGGACGGTGCAGTTTTCGACGAGGTGCCCGCCCGGCGCGAAGGTCTTGCGGTCGCCGCCCGCGACGCGCGCGCCCCCGCAGCCGAGGGTGTGGAGCGTGCAGCCGAACACGGTGTGCTCCGCGCCGCCCACGACGACGATGGCATCGCCGCCCATGCGCCTGACCGTGCAGCCGGCGAGAATGCACCGCGCTCCGCCGCGGAGGTGGATGCCGTCGCCGCGGCCGTGCTCCATGGCGAGGCCGCGGAGGATGGCGTGCCGGACGTTTTCCATGCGAATGAAGGGCTGCGCGAAGACGCTTACCGCGGCCGCCGCGCCGCGCCATTCCTCACCCTCGGGCGGACACCAGTAGAGGAGGCCCCGAGGCCGCTCCAGGTACCACTCGCCCGGCCGGTCGAGCTCCCGCAGGACGTTGACGGCGTAATAGCGCTGGCCTTGGCGGTACCCGTAGACGGAGTACGGCCGCGCGAGGGTGAAGGCGCGCGCGGCGGGGTCGATGGATGCCACCTTCTGGAACTCCTCGAACCAGTCCCAAAACCAGTAGCCGTAAAGCCGGACGTCGGGCTCGTCGGTCCAGAGGCTCGGCCGGTCCTCCGCGTAGCGGAACTTCCCGTCCTTGCAGCCCTGAATCGAACCCCAGACCGTGAAGGTGTCCGTTCCGAGGATGGCGCCCGTGGCGACGAAACCGTCGTTCGGCCAGCGGGCGAGGGTCTGGGGCGCGCCCCCGACGAAGAGCTCGGGCGCGCGGCGCAGGTCGGTGGCATCGCCGAGGTCCGCGACGCCGAGCTCCGCCAGATCCGCCACGACGATGCGATCGCGCACCGCCGGCGGAAGCTTGTCCTTCACCGCCTGATCGACGAGGGGCCGCCAGGCCGCGATGGCGACGCCGCCCGTCAGGACCGGCGTCTCGCCCGGCGCGGCCTCGTAGACGACGGGGGCTTCGGCCGTGCCCGAGTCCCGAGCCTCGAGCACGAAGGTCTCGGTCACGGGGTAGACGCCGCCGTGGATGACGACCCGCGCGCCGCCCGCCGGAAGCCGGCCGCCGTTCTCGTCTCGCAGGCGCCGCAAGGCGTCGCGCGCCTGGGTGAGCGTCGTAAAGGGTTGCGCGGCCTCGCCGCCGGCGTGGCCGCCCGGCGCGACGTGGAGCACGACCCCGGGCGCGGGAAGCTCGGGAAGCTGCGCCCGCCGGGCGTGCACGCTCTCCGCGTTGGGCGCCGCGGCGAGCGCGTCCAGAAGCGGCCGCGCTTCCTCGCGCTCGGGGCCGGGCGGCAAGGCGGCGGCTTTCTCCAACGTCGGCCACGAGGCCGCGAGCTTGCGCGGCGGGCTTTCTTCCCAGTCGATGAACTCGATTCCGCCCTCCGTCAGCCGGAAGCGGCGGGCGCGCACGGCGCTGCCCTCGCCTTCCTCGTAGTAGACGACGAGCACCGTTCCGTCGCGCAGCTCGACGGTGGAGGCGTAGGCGCCGATCACGGCGTCGATCCGGTAGGGCCCTTGCCACGTCGCGCAGTCATCGCGGCTCACGTGGAGCGCCGTGTGCGGCAGGCGGTGCGTCAGCAGCACTTCGCCGGTTTGCAGCCGCGTGAAATGCGGGCAATGGCCTGGAAAGCCGATGTCCTTCACCGGCGACCACGTGAGGCCGAGGTCGGGGCTTGTCGCGTAGTGCATGTTGACGCGGTCCCCGCGGAGGGCCGCGTACAGCGTGCCGTCCTTGCGGAGCACGAAGTCGGTCTCGGCATCGAGGCGGACGCCGCTGTCCTTTCCGATGGGAATGGGCGCCGACCACGAGGCGCCCCGGTCGCTTGACCGGATAATGCCGCCGTAGGCGGTCTGTCCCTCCGGTCGATAGACCCCGAGGACCCAGGTGCCGTCCGGCAGCTCGCGCACCGGCGCCGAGCTGGGCCAGCCGGGCGCGACCACGCGCGCCTGCGTCTCCCACGTGGCGCCGCCGTCGCGCGAAGCGACCAGGCAGGTATCCCACCGGGCGGCGGCTTCCGCTTCCGGCCGGTACGTGAAAAAGCTGCACAGAACGGTGCCGTCGCGCATCTGGGCGATGTGGGGATCGCGGTCGTCGTGGGGGCCGTCGAAGAGCACGGCGGGGGGGCTCCACGTCCACCCTTCGTCGCTCGAGCGCGTCATGCAGATCCGGCCGCCTTTCGGGCAGTCGTCCTTGGGCAGCGACACGTGTGCGTAACCCGCGTAGAAAACGCATAGCAGGTCGCCCGAGGCCAGACGGCAGACATCGGTGAACGCCTGGTACGACCCGGCGGCCGCGCCGCGCGAGATTACTTTGTGCGGCGCGCCGGCCGCGGATGTCAGGCCGGCCTGGAAAAGCACCGCGGCCGCCGCGGACAGAAGAGGGCAAACTTTCGTCATAGGGCGCTCCCGTCGGGGTGTGAAAACCGAGCCGTCCTTCAGTATAGCGCGACCGCGGGCCGCCGCGAAAGCGCGGGCGCGGCGTCGGCTTTCGACACCGCCGCGCCCGCCTGCGTCGGCGGGGATTTCGCGGCGCGCGCCCGCGCCCCGCTCAGACGCTGATGTCCGCCGTGATGGCGCCGTCCGCCATGGCGATGACGCGGCCGGCGCGCGCGGCCACCTTGTCGTCGTGGGTGACGATCACCAGCGTCACCCCCTGCGCGTGGATCGTGTCCAGGAGGTCGAGGATCTGGCCGCCCGTGCGGCTGTCGAGATTGCCGGTGGGCTCGTCGGCTAGGATGAGCTCGGGATCCTTGACGAGCGCGCGGGCGATGGCCACCCGCTGCTGCTCGCCGCCCGAGAGCGCCCCCGGGCGGTGGCGGATGCGCCCGGCGAGGCCGACGCGTCCGAGAGCCTCCCGGGCGGCGTCCCGCGCATCGCGCCTCCCGGCGTACAGAAGCGGCAGGGAGACGTTCTGGAGCGCCGTCAGGCGGGGCAGGAGCTGGAAGTTCTGAAAGACGAAGCCGATGGTGCGGTTGCGGATGCGCGAGCGCTCCCTGTCGCCCAGGCCGGTCACATCGGCGCCGGACAGGAGATAGCGGCCGGAGGTGGCCCGATCCAGAAGGCCGAGGATGTGGAGCAGCGTCGACTTGCCCGATCCCGACGGCCCGCGCACGGCGACCGACTCCCCGCGCGCGACGCGCAGCGTCACGCCCGCGAGGGCGCGTACGGCCGATTCGCCCTTGCCGTAAACTTTGGCGCAATTCTCGAGGGTGATCACGATTCCCTCAGCACATCCATGGGTTCGCGTTGAACCGCCCTTAGGGCGGGGATAAGCATGGCCGCAAGCGAGGTCAGGAGCCCCGCGCCCAGCACCAGGGCGACGTCCCGGCCCTCGATCCCGAATTTCCAGGGCAGGTGGCGACAGATCCACGCCCCGGCCAGCGGGCTCAGCGCGGTGCCGGCGACGGCGCCGCCGCCCTGGAGCATCAGACCCTCCAGGAGAATCTGAACGAGCACCGCGGCGCGGCTCGCCCCCTGGGTGCGTCGGATGCCGAGTTCCGCCGTCCGCCCGCCGATGAAGAGCCCGCTCAAGGTCATGATCATGCCGGCCGCCAACAGGACGAAGATCACCCACACGACGTTCGCGAAGGCGCGGAACACGTCGAAGGTGTCCAGGATGTTGTCGATCCACGGCCCGCGCGCCCAGAAGAGAAGCTGCGCCTCCCGGGGTCCGAAGGCGCGCTTGAGCGCCGCGACGGCGTCCCGAGGAGCGGCGTCGCCGGGGAGCTTGATCAAAACCAGCGAGAGGTCGTCCCCCGGCGCGACGGCGCCGGGGGGAATGTAAAGGTTCTTGCTCTCCAGGAGGCGCAGCGCCGGGTGGCGCGCGTTCTTGGCGGAATCGAGGTTCTGAAAGCGCGCGCGGATCGCGAGGGGGTCGGCGAGGACGCCGACCACCTTGAAGGTCCGCGCGACTCCGCCGAAGGCCACGGAGATCTCCCTGCCGGCGGCCTGGGAGCTGCCGAAAAGCTCCCGCGCGAGCCACACGTCCAGCGCGCAAGCGTCCGGCTCGTCCGCGCGAAAGAAGCGCCCCTCGCTGAAAGTCGACTCGTTGACGCGGGGCCAATCGGCGTCCGTCTGGACGACGAGGGCGGAGTGGTCGCGGCCGGGCTCGGCCGCCAGCGCGCCGACGAAGACCTTGACGCCGGTCGCCCATCCTCCCGTGGCGCGGCGGCACGTTTCGACATCGCCGCGGCGGAGGGGCTCCTTGAAGAAGCTCGCCGCCGAGAACGATTTGTGCACCTGAACGATGTCGCGCCCCAGGCGCTGAATGTTGGCGGTGATTTCGCGCCGCCCGCTGCGGATGACGCCCACCGCCGAGGCCGAGGTGCAGAAAACCACCGCGAAGGTCAGGCCGAGGAGCAGCGCCTCGGCGCGTCGGGCGGCCAGGCCCTGCCGGGCGAAAGCCAGCGCGGCGGCGATCCTACCCACGGGAGAAAACCTCCACCGGGTCCAGCCGCGCCGCCCGGTACGCCGGCGCGCAGCCGGCCAGCACGCCGCCGGCGAAGACGCAGGCGACGATGAAGGCGATGTGGCCCCACGGCACGCCCCAACTCAGGAGGACCGACGGGTCGAGCCGTGCGCGCGTCCAGGCCAGCGCCAAGCCGAAGGGGATGCCCAGCGCGGAGCCCAGCAGACAGAAGACCCCGGTCTCGAGGAGGAACTGGGCGACGATGGCGCCGGCCGTGGCGCCCTCGCAGCGGCGGATGGCGATTTCGCGCCGCCGCTCGTTGACCGCGATCAGCATGGCGGTCCCCACGACGGCGACGCCCATCACGAGGCAGGCGATGAAGATGTCGCGGGACAGGGCGAGCAGCCCCTCGAGCTCGGGCTTGAAGATCGCGCCGATGATGAGGTTCGAGTAGCAGAGGATCTGCGTCCCGCGCCGGGCGAAGTACGCCTGGAGGTCCTCCATGACCGCGCCCACCTCCTCGGGCTCGGCGCGTAGGACGAGCCACCGGGGCGGCGCCCCCAGCACGCGCCAGGGCGCCAACACGGCTTGGTCGCGGTTAAGCCAATCCATGCCGGGCGGCATGATGCCGAACTCGGCCAGCACCATCCTCGCCAGGAAGGTGAACGAGCGGCTGTCGTCCAGCCCGAAGGGGTCCACGCCGCCGGCCCCGGCGGGAAGGTCCGCCAGCTGCCCGATGACGCGCAGCGTGCGGCCGGCGACCACCAGCGTCTCCGCGCCGCCGGGACTGCCGTCATCGCCCATCGCGCGGGGCTCGACGATGCACACCGCGTCGCCGCGTGCAATCTCGCCCGAATTGAAGTTCCTGCCGCGCGCCAGCGTGCGCCGGCGCGCGTTGAGGTTGGCCCCGTCGGTGCCGACGAGGCAGCCGTGCGCGCTCTTCTCCACCGCCACCCCGGTGATAGCTTTGATGCGCGGAATCGCCGCGGCGACGGCGGCGATCTCGTCCCAGGAGGTCAGGACCGGTCCGTCGGGCGAGGCGGCGATGATCCGGTCGGCCGCGAGCTGCCCCGCGCGCGAGAGGCTCGCCTCGCGCGTCCCCGTGAAGAGCGCCTGGGGGAAAACGGCCGCGGCGCTGCCCCAGATGATGGCTTGGAGAACGAAAAGCGAGCGAAGGGGACGCCTGGCGGCGCCGAGCACCGCCTCGCGGATGCAGAGCGGAGGACGAAGAGGCATGCGGCGATTGTACGCACCCTTCGGTCGATGATCCAGAGCGCGGCGCCGCCTTGACGCCGCCTAGCTTCGTGGCCTACCGTAACAGGGACCGGCGCAAGCCGCCGCCGTGAGGGAGCGACCGAATGATGACGAGTCGAGAGCGCCTGCTCGCCGCGCTGCAACACCGCGAACCCGACAAGGTGCCCCTCGACCTGGGAGGCCACCAGACGGGCATCCACGTGCGCGCCTACCGCAAGCTGATCGAGCACCTGAAGCTCGACGAGCCCGTCGCGATCATGGACCCGGCGCAGCAGCTTGCGCGGCCCAGCGAGGAGGTGCTTCGCTTCCTGGAGGTGGACACGCGCTACGTGTGGGGCGGCATGTTCGATCCGCCGGTGGTTCTCACCGAGGTCAAGCCCGGGTTCTGGGGGTTCAAGGACGGCTTCGGCGTCGTGTGGGCCATGCCGGGCGCCGGGCCCGGCGAGGGGCTGTACTGCGACATCGTCGAGCACCCGCTGGCCGAGGTGCCCTACGAGGAATTGGAAGGGTACCCATGGCCCTCCGGCCGCGCTCCGGACGCCGTCAAGGGCTTGCGGGAGCATGCCCTCAGAATCCGCAACGAGACGCCCTACGCCCTCGTGAGCGGCATCAGCGGCGTCGTGTTCGAGGTCTGCTGGTACATGCGCGGCCTCCGGCGGTTTTACATCGACATGATGGAGGATGACCGCTACATTCGAGCGCAGTTGGAGCACACCTTCAGGTACTGGACCGAGTACCTGGAGGACTTCCTCGGCGCGGTGGGCGATCTGCTCGATGTGATCTGCATCGGCGACGATCTGGCCATGCAGAGCGGGCCGATCTTTCCGCCCGAGGTGTACCGCGCCCTCGTCAAGCCCTACCACAAGCGGCTGTGCGAGTTCATCCGGCGGCGCACGAGCGCGAAGATCCACTATCACAGTTGCGGCGCGGTCACCGAGTACCTCGAAGATCTCATCGAGATCGGCGTGGATATCATCAATCCCGTCCAGATCGCGGCCCGGGGCATGGAGCCGGCGGGGCTCAAGCGGCGCTTCGGAGATCGGATCGTGTTCTGGGGCGGCGGCATCGACACCCAACACACCTTCCCGCGCGGCACGCCGGCGGAGGTCAAGGCCGAGGTGGCCCGCAACATGGCCGCCTTCAAGCCGGGCGGCGGCTACGTGTTCACCTCGGTCCACAACATTCAAGCCGATGTGCCCCTGCCGAACCTGCTCGCCTTCTGGGAGGCGGCCCGGGAGCAGCGTTGATCGGCGCGGCGCGCGGCGAAAGGAGGAACCATGTGCTTGGCGCTCGTCTTTGCGGTTTGCGCGGCGGAGCCGCCCGCGGTGGTTGCGGAGGCGGCCATCGATGTGCGCGCCTTCGGCGCCGCGGCCGATGGAAAGACCGATGCCACGGCCGCCTTCGCGCAAGCGTTGAGCGCCGCGGCCGGCCGCGGCGGGGGGACCGTGTCGGTGCCGGCGGGCTTGTTTCTCTTGGCGGGCTCGGTGAACGTGCCCACCGGCGTGGCCCTTCAGGGCACCTGGGCCTGGCCGCACCACGGCGCGTGGAGGCAGGGCAGCACGCTTTGCCTGACCGGCGGCCGCGGCAGGGAGGACGGCCCGGCGGCGATTCAGTTGGGCCCTTCGAGCGCCGTGCGCGGCCTGACGATCGTCCACCCCGAACAGATGCTCGAAGATGTGCAGCCCTACCCGTGGGCCATCCGCGGCACGGGCATGCACTGCACCGTGGAGAACGTGACGTTCGTGAACTGCTTCCAAGGCATCGCCATGGGGCCGGGATCCAATGAGCTGCACCTCATCCGCAACGTCTTCGGGTGCGTGCTCAGGCGCGGCATCTTCGTCGATGGCACCACCGATATCGGCCGGATCGAGAACGTCCACTTCAATCCGCATTACTGGGTGCGCGCCGAGTTTCCCGGCACGCCGGGCGTGTGGCGCGTGGGCGGCGCCGGCGGCAAAAGCGAGACGCGCCACCCGCAGTGGTACATGCAGCAGCACCTGGACGCCTTTATCTTCGGCCGCACGGACTGGGAATACGTCCTCAACACCTTCGTGTTTGGGGCCAAGATCGGCTACCTGTTCGTCGCGACCCGCGCCGGGGCGGCGAACGGGAACTTCCTCGGCATCGGCGCCGACTGGTGCACGACCTGCGTCAAGGTCGAGGCCAGCCAGCCCATGGGGATCCTCGTCACGAACGGGGAGTTCGTGGGGAATCACGGCTGCGAGAGCGCCATCGAGGTCCAGGGGAAGGGAGTCTTGCAGCTCTGCAACTCGAACTTCTGGGGGCCCCAGAAGCGCAACGTCAGGCTCAGCGGGGAGGAGGCCTTCGTGGCGCTCAACCAGTGTTTCTTCCGGGAAAGCGGGCCCGCTCCCGAGGATGCGGCCGTGGTGGAGGCCCGGGGCGGGGCGCTCACCGTCCAGGGCTGCGCCTTCATGCGTCCGCGCCGCCACATCGATCTCGGCGAGAAGGTGAAGACCGCCATCATCTCCGGCAATACCTTCAGGGGCGCGCCGGCCATCGCGAACGCCGCCAAGGGCGATGTCAAGATCGACCTGAACGTTTCCCACGTTCCGGCGCAGTGAGGCCGCGCGGCCTTCGATGGCGCTTACCCTGCTGCTCGAAGTCCAGCGCGATCTGGCCGCCGCGATCGAAGCGGCCGGAGGCGCCGAGGTGTTCTTCGGCGCCGCGGCCGACTCCGCCGGAAGGGTGACGGGCGTCGAGGTCCTGGCCCGCGGGGACGCGGACGAGGTCCCCGCCATGCTCGCCACGCTGGACGTTTGGGACCTGGTCATCCACAATCACCCCAGCGGCGATCTGCGGCCCTCGAAGGCCGACCTGCGCGTCGCCGCGGAGGTGGCTTCGGCGGGGAAGGGCTTCGCCATCATCGACAACCGGGCTTCCCGGATGTACGTCGTGGTCGAGCCCCCGCTCCCGGCGGAGCGCACTCCGGTGGCCGAGGGGGACATCGAGGCGTTCTTCGCGTCCGACGGCCCGCTGGCCGCGGCGGCGGGCGACTACGAGATCCGTCCCGGGCAGCTCGCCATGGCCATGAAGGTGGCGGAGGCATTCAACGACGAGCGTGTCTGCGCCGTCGAGGCCGGTACGGGCAGCGGCAAGTCCTTCGCGTACCTCGTGCCCGCGATCATGTACTCCAAGGCGAACCGCGCCCGCGTCGTCGTGGCCACCGGGACGATCAATCTGCAAGAGCAGCTCATCGGCAAGGACCTGCCCGTGCTGAAGCGCGCCTTCGCGGCCTTCTGGAAGACGTCCAGGGAGGAGCCGTTCCTTTACGCCCTCATCAAGGGCCGCGGGAACTACCTGTGCCGGCGCCGCGTCAAGGAACTCCTGGAGGAGCCCGAGCAGACCGCCCTCGCCGCCGAGGACGACCGCGAACACGCCGAACTGGATCAGGTGCTCGCGTGGGCCGCGCGCACCGAAGACGGCACCCGCTCCGATCTTCCCTTTCAAGCCCGCGCGGGCGTGTGGGAACACGTCCAGTCCGACGGCGACCGCTGCCTGGGCGTGCGCTGCCCCGAGTTTGGCGCCTGCTTCTACTTCCGCGCGCGCCTGCGGGCCTCGCACGCGAGCGTGTTGGTGGCCAATCACCATCTTTTCTTCGCCGACCTGGCGGCGCGCATGGAAAGCGGCAACCGCACGGCGACGCTCGTTCTGCCGCCGTGGCGCCACGTGATTTTCGATGAAGCCCATGATCTGGAAGCCGCGGCCTCATCGTTTCTCGGGACGACGCTCACGGCGCACGGGATTCTGCGGCGCCTGGGAAGGCTGAAGTCGGCGAAGCGCGCCGGGCGCGGCGCCTTGCCGGCCCTTCAAGCCAGGCTGCTCCGCGCCGGCGCGACGGCGCTCGCCGCGGAGATCGAGGGCGGGATCGGGCCGGCCATCGACGCGACGCGGGCGCTTGTCGGGTCGTTTTTCGACCTGCTGTGCGCCCGCGTGAGCGCGCACGGCGGGGCGGGCGGCGCCGAGCCGTCCCTGCGCTACCGCGGCGAGGACGAGCCGTGGAGCGAGGTGTTTCGTGCCTGTCTGGCCTGCGCGGCTCAAATGGGCGGTCTCAAGGAAAGGATCGCGAGGCTGCGGGACGGTCTCGGCGTCCGCGCGGATGAGGACGAGCGCCTGCGGCCGGCGGCGATCGAGCTTCACGCGGCGGGCCGGCGCCTCGCCGCCGTCCAGCGGGAGCTCGAGGCTTTCGCCGACGCGGGCGATGCGGAGCAGGTCCGGTGGGTGGAGCTGAGGACCCACCGGGAGCGCGCTTACGCGGTGTGCCGCACGGCGCCCCTCGCCGTCGGCCCGCGGCTGGAAGAGCACCTCTGGCGCGCGACGCCGACCAGCGTGCTCACGTCGGCGACGCTGTCGGTGGACGGGAAGATCACCTATCTGGCGGACCGGCTCGGCCTGACGGGGCTCGAGGAGGGGCGGTTTGCCTTTCTCCAGGTCCCGAGCCCCTTCGACTGGGAACGGCAGGCCGTGTTGCTGGTGCCCGCGGATATCGCCGATGTGGACACGCCGCTTTTCGCCCAAGAGTGCGCCGAGTGGATCGTCGCGGCCTGCGGGATCACGCGGGGACGCGCATTCGTCCTCTTCACCTCCTACGGCATGCTCGACCAGCAGCTTCGCGCCGCGCGCGGGCCGCTGGAGGAGCTGCGGCTGGAGGTGCTGGCGCAGAAGGAGCTGCCGCGCACGCAGCTTCTGGCGCGCTTCAAGGAAAGCGGCCGGGGGGTGCTTTTCGGCACGGATAGTTTTTGGCAAGGCGTCGACGTGCGCGGCGAGGCGCTCTCGTGCGTGATCATCACGCGCCTGCCCTTCGAGGTGCCGACGGAGCCGCTGCAGATGGCGCGCATGGAGGACCTCAAGGCCCGCGGCCGGGATCCGTTCCGCGCTTTCGCTCTGCCGCAGGCCGTCCTGAAGCTGCGGCAGGGGTTCGGCCGCCTGATCAGGAGCCGGACGGACCGCGGAGCCGTCATCGTGCTGGACAAGCGCATGGCGACGAAGAGCTACGGCCGCACCTTCATGCGGTCGCTGCCGCCGGTGCGGGCCGTGGTGGGGGAGCGCGCGGCGCTGTTGGGCGAGCTCGAGGAGTTCTTCGAGGAGCGGGCGCGATCGCCGGCCGGATCGCCGTAAAGGGACTGAGCTGCCGCGTCCGCCGCTAATCGAGGGCGGGATAGCACAGCATGCTGCGATACCAGGTTTTCCACCCGGCCAGGTACGCGGATTCCGCGCCCTTGGAATCGGGCGCCTTCGGGAAGGGCTCCTCCCGGTTCCAGGCGGCGCCGATGGCCTCCAGCCTCTCGCGCGCCGCTTGCCTCAGGGCCTCATCCTTCGGCGCGTCGGCTTCCAGGATGCCGAGAAGCGCCCGCACTTTCTCTTCCGGGGGAACCCACTCCCGCAGGGCGAGGGTGGAAGGCGGCGGAACCTCGCCGGGGTTCAAGAGGCTGCGCGCAAGGGCGGCGTCCCAAGGCTCGGGGACGTTCTCGACGACGGTTTGTTCCAAGTTCGCCTCGTAGCGGTCTCGAAGCGCGAACCGAAAAGTGCTCGGACGCGCCGGCGTGCCCAGGCGCACGATCACCCCGTCGGGGGACTCCTGAAAGGCCGCGCTGGCCGTCAGGACCTGCAGGAGCAAGAGCGGGTTTTCGGCATCCGGCGCGGCTTGGTCCCGGAGCTCGGCCCAGCGCTCGCACATCTTCTTGGCGGCGTTGAATTTGAGGCGGGTCCACTCCGCCGGCTGCGCCGGGAATTCGAATTTCAGCGAATGCCCCTCGATCGCAATCCACTGGCGGTCTTGAAGGGCTCCCGGCCGCATGCGCGCGACGGTCATCCTGATGTCCGCGCCGGGCGCCTCGTCCGGCGGCGCGTCGGGTCGGGTGGCGGCGAGGATCGCCGCGTTCAGGGCCGCGTTGGCCCGCCTGACGAACTCTTTCGCTTCCGAGATCGCCACGAGCTGCGCCGCGCCGATTCGCCCATCCGGATCGCGGTAATGTCCCACCGCCGTGCTCCGAACGTTTTTGGCCGCCGCGGCGGCCAGTGCCGCCAGCGCCCCCGGCGCGTCCGCGGCGCTGCCCGCGAATTGCTTGACGCTCTGCATCTGCACGTGGCCCGGCCAGTCAAGGAGCATGAAGTCTCCGTCCCTGATGAAGGCGGGGATTTGCTCCGCGCCCACCCGGGCATTGCGGCCAATGTTGTCGTGAATGCCGTCGTAGTTGATAAGGAAAAGCAGCCGGTCCTTGTCGGCATCATAAAAAAGCGTGATGCGCTGCCCGGCGAGTTCGACGCAGGAGCCGAGAGCAAGGAGCACGCACAGGAGCAGACAGCGGCGGGCCGCGCGCGGGATCTTCATGCCAACCTCCCTTGCAGGGTTCACGGCGTCGATTTTCGCACAGGGCGCTTCCAGGGGCAAGGATCGGCGTCCGTGCCGGACCGCCTCCGGAGGCGGACGCCCCGGCGAGCTATCTGAGCGCGAGGCACAGAAGGCCCGCGGCGACCGGCACGACGGTGTTGTCCAAATCACCCAAGGGCAGCGATTCCACGGCGGCCGCGCAGAGCGCGACGAGGAGCGCGGCGGGCGGCGGGAGCCAGACCAGACCGACGCCCAGCGAGACGAAGAAGCACGCCAGGGAACCTTCCGCCGTCTTGCGGCGGTTCCATGGCAGCGGCAAGCGGCCCCAAAACCGGCCGACGATGTTGGCCATGCCGTCGCCGAAGGCGACCACGCCGATGGCCACATGGGAAACCGGCGGCGGAAACTGCAGGCACAGGAGCACGCCGAATCCGAGGGCCAGAGGCGCGAAGGCGAAGCGCCGGGTTTCCCGCGGGCGCAGGACGCGCCGCGTCACAGGGGCGAAAAGAGGCATGGAGAGGCCGTTGAGCCTGAAGTATTCGCTGATCGTGTAGGCCAGCATGGCAGCCGTCAGGAGCGCGGCGGCCGCGGGCGGATTCGGCTGGGCGAGGAAGGGCCACGCGAAGGCCGTGGCGTGGATGCCCCGGCGCGCGAGCTCGCTGCCCGGCGCGAACACCGGCGGGCCGGCGCGCCCGTGAAGCACGGGAGGCAGGATCTCCTGCAAGTCCGCGCCCTCGATCAGGACATCGGCCTTGCGCCTGACGCCGAAAGTCGCGCGGACGCCGATCGAAAGGCCGGCGCGCTCCATGAGCTCGAGATTGTTGTCGTCATCGCCCACGACGGCGAAAGCGCGCCAGGGGAGGCCGCGGGCGGCGCGCCAGGCCTGGACGAAGGCGGTTTTGCCGTCTTCCCGCGCCAGGCCGCCGCCGACCGCCCCCGTGAGCCGTCCGTCCGCGACGGCGACATCGATGCCCGCGCCCTCGTCGGCGGCGAGTTCCTCCGCCAGGCGCTTGACCAGCGTGTCGGGAACGCCGCTTGAGAGGATCAGGACGTGCAGACCCGCCGCCTTGAGCGCCGCAATGGTCTCGCGCGCGTTGGCCGCGCGCGGCATGGCGTTGAACACGGCTTGGAGCGTTTCCTCGGGGAGGCCGCGCAACCGCGCGAAGCTGCGCGCAAGCAGGCGCGCGAGAGGGAGGCGGCCGATGTTGAAGAGAAACGCATCCCACAGGGCGGCCAGCAGGGCGCCGATGCCCATGCGCCGCGAAAGATGCACGAAGAACTGGCCGCGAAAGATGACGCCGTCGACGTCGAGAATGACGGCGCGGAGGCCGCCGCCGGCGGCGCCGGGGCGCGCGCCGGCATGGGCCGCCGGCGCGAAGGCCGCCGTGTCGCCGGGAGTCTGGTCGTGCATGGGAACGGGGCCATCTTACCACGTTTCCGGCCGCCCCGGCGGGGGGATTTACAGGCGCGCGGCGGCACCTATAATTGCCCGGTGCGTTCCGGGCGGCGCGTGAGCCGCGGAGGCGTCGACGAATGCGGGAGTTCCCATGGTCTTGTCTCGTGCCGAGCTGAAAGCGAGGCTCGGCGATTTCGCGCGGCGTTTCGAAGAGCTGTGCGGAGCGGTGGATTATCGCGCGAGCCTCGAGCGCCAATCGGCGCTCGAGCTGCAGATGACGCGGGCCGGTTTCTGGGACGATCAGGAGCGGGCCAGGCGGGTGGTCGTCGAACTGAGCGACGTGAAGCGGACGAACGACGACTTCCAGGCGCTAGCGAAGAGTCTGGCGGATGCCCGGGAGTTGGCGGCCATCGCCGTCGAGGAAGACGACGACAGCCTGTTGGGGGAGTTGGAACCCGAGCTCGACAAGGTGCGGCAGACCCTGGAGGAGCTCGAGATCGCGACGATTCTCGCCGGGCCGTACGACAAGGAATCGGCGTTCCTGAGCGTGCACGCCGGCGCGGGAGGGACTGATGCCGCCGACTGGACCCAGATTCTCGGCCGCATGTATGCCCGCTGGGCCGAGGACCAAGGCTACCACGTGGCGGTCGTGGACACGGTGCCGGCCGAGGAGGCCGGCTTCCGCCAGATGACCCTGAGCATCAAGGGCGTGCGCGCCTACGGCTACCTCAAGGCCGAGATCGGGGTCCATCGCCTGGTGAGAATTTCTCCGTTCGACGCCAAGAAGCGCCGGCACACCTCCTTTGCCGCCGTCGACGTGATTCCCGATGCGGGCGAGGAGATCAAGGTCGAGATTCACGATGGCGATCTCAAGATCGACACGTTCCGCGCCGGCGGCGCGGGCGGCCAGCACGTCAACGTGACGGACTCCGCCGTCCGGATCACCCACCTGCCGACGGGCATCGTCGTTCAGTGCCAGAACGAGCGCTCGCAGCACTCCAACCGCGCCACCGCCATGAAGATGCTCAAGGCGCGCCTCATCGCCATCGAGGAGAAGAAGCGCGAGGACTCCCACAAACAGGCCTACGATGAGAAGGGCGAGATCGCCTGGGGGAACCAGATCCGCTCCTACGTGCTTCAGCCCTACACCCTGGTCAAGGACCACCGCACGGAGCTGGAGACGGGGAACGTGCAGGCGGTGCTCGATGGCGAGCTGACGCCCTTCATCAACGCCTATCTGCGCGCCCGGCTTCTGGAGGCCAAGAAGTAGGCGGCGGGGCGGGCGCGACGCGCGAAGCCGCGGGGGCGGGGCGCTAGAGGTCGAGGCGCCGCCTGAAGGCCTCCCTGAGGGTCTGCGCCGCGCCGCGCGCGGCATCCTTCCACGCCGTGTCCGGGTGGTCGCGGTGGGCGTAGATGATGCTGCGCGAGGCGGTGATCAGCGCGCCGCGGCGCCCCGGCAGGAACGCGGGGGCGAGGTCCTCGACCTTGCCGCCCTGGGCGCCGACGCCGGGAAGCAGGAAAACGGCCTGCGGCATGGCCGCGCGCAACTCGCGCAGGACGCCGGGGTACGTGGCGCCCACGACGGCGCCGACGCCGCTCAGGCCGCAGGCGCCCGGAAGCTCGGCGCCGAGCTTGGCGACGAGGCCGGCCGTGTGGAGGTACAGCGGCCGTCCGCCGCTGGGAAGGTCCTGGAGCTGCGGGCCGGAAGGGTTCGAGGTCTTCACCAGGACGAAGAGCCCCTTGCCGCGGGGCGCGGCCTGCCTCACGAAGGGCAGGATGCCATCCTCGCCCAGGTAGGGGTTGACGGTCACGGCATCCGTCGCGGGGCCGGGCGTTCCGGGAAGGTCTCCGAGCTGCGCCTCGGCGTAGGCTTCCGCGGTGGATCCGATGTCGGCCCTTTTCGCATCCAGGATCGTCACGAGCCCGAGGCCGCGAGCGTGCCGGAGGGAGCGCGCGAGCGCTTCGGCGCCGGCGGCGCCGAAGCGCTCGTAGAAGGCGCTCTGAAACTTCACGGCGACGACGGCTTCGGCGATGGCCTCCAAGATGCCGGCGCTGAAGCGTTCGAAGGCCGCGGCGTGCGCCTCGGGTGGGGCTCCGGGCGCCGCGGCGATATCCGGCGGCAAGAGCGCCGGATTGGGATCCATGCCGGCGACGATGGCGCTGTCCTTGCGCCGCACGGCGGCCTCGATCCTGTCCGCGAAGGCGCGCATGGGGTTCTCCGTTCGACTCATTGGGACGTTCGGCGAGGCGCACGCAGGGTTTCCTCGCGCTCCCGCGCCGCGGCAAGGGCTTGCTCGATGGCCGCGAGGCGCTCCTCGATGAGCGCGATGAAGCGCGTCGCGGCGGCGGTGTCCCGCGGCGCGGCGCGCTGGTACGCCCGGCCCAGTTCGAAGGCTTCCTTCGCCTGGAGGTGGAAAGCGGACTCGAAGAAGCTTTCGCCCGCCTCGACGAAACCCGCCAGCGGACCGTGCTCGGGATACATGAGTTCGTAGAAGCCCTCGATGCCCCGCGGATGGCTTTGGGCGACGAAACCGTCGCGGTTCAGGAAGAGCGAACGGGTCAAAATCTTCTGGCCGCGAAAGCCCGGCAGCAAGGTTTGGAGGCGCTCGCGCGCCGCGTCATAGAGGAGCCTGATATGCTCCATTTTGTGCGGGATCTGGCTGAGAGCCGCCTCCATGGCGGCGTGAAACTCGTCCTGCGGGCCGGGGCGCGCCGAGTACTGCGCGTAGCGCTTGACCGTGTAGTGCTCCTCCTTGAGGATTGAAACCTCGTGGAAGATGGCGCTGACGTAGCGATCGAAGGGGTCGGTCTGGTTGGGGTTGCGGAAGATATCGTGGCAGTAGTCCTTGAGGACGAAAAGGTGGCGATCGCGAAGTTCCTCGAGTTTCTGAAAATCTATCAGGTCGGCCATCTCGGCCGGGGCCGGCCGGAGCGTCTCGCGCGCGGCGCCGCCTCGCGCGCGGAGGGCGGCGCAGTGCTGCTTGTACTGATCGTAGGTCCGGCGGTATTCCAGGAACGATCGGTAGAAAAGCTCGATGATCTTCCAGATCTTGTGCTCGACGACCTGGGCCATAACTCCTTCCGGGCGCGGCCGCCGCGCGGCCGCCGTCCGGCGGCCGCGCGATGCACGCTCAGTCTATCCCGTTCGCGCGGTGCCGAACAGGCCTACTGCGTACGCTCCACGATGTGGAAACCGTACTGGGTTTCCACCACGCCGGAAAGCTCTCCGGCGGCCAGTTCCTTCACCGCGTTCTCGAAGGCCGGGACCATCTGCCCTTCGCCGAAGGTGCCGAGATCGCCGCCGTCATTCTTGGACGGGCAGTCGGACCACCGGCGCGCGAGCTCGGGGAACTTGCTTGCGTCCTCCCGCAGCTCGGCCAGAAGCTCGGCGGCCTTCGCGCGCGCTTCCTCCTTGGTGCGCGTGACGGCGGAGTCAGCCGTCGAGCCCTGGTAGGCGATGAGAATGTGGCGCGCGCCGTACTTGGCCGCCGCGGGCTTCTCCGCGGGAGGCGTCGGCGGCTGAGCGGGCGCGGGGGGACCGGCCTCGGCGGGTTCCGGAGGACCGGCCTCGGCGGGGGCGGGTTCCGCCTTCTTAGGTTCCTCCTCCTTCTTGGACTCCTCCTTCTTGGGCTTGAAGTCCTCGGCCTTCTTGTCGATGGACTTGAGCTTCCACTCGGCGAGGGTCATGATCCTGCGGTCGCCGCGCACGGTGACGTAGCGATCGGTCTTGAACTTCGGCTTGGGCGGTTCGGCGGGCGCGGCCGCGGGCGCATCCGCGGCAGCCGGAGCCGCGGCATCGAGGAGCTCGCCGGGGAGCGCCTGAGGGGGCGCCTCGTCCGGCAGATCCGTCGACGGGAGCGCCGGAGGCGGCGGCTCGACCATGGGCGGCGCGGCCGGAGTCGCCGGGGGCTCGGGCGGCTCGGCCGCTTCCTGAATCACGCTGGATCCGCCGCTCTCGGTGGCGGTGGGCGGAGCAGGATCTTCCTCGGGCTCGGGCGCTTCGGGGACATCCTCGCTCTCGAGCGCGGGGGGCTCCGCGAGCGTCTCGCCCGCCTTCTCCTCCTCGGGCACCTGGGAGCCCACCAGAATCTCGAAGGTCCGAGGCTTCTCGGATTTGAACTCCTCCTTGGTGTAGCTCGTCGTCACCTTGAGCGTGAGGTAGGCCGGCTCCAGGCCGTAATCGGCCAGCGGCGCGGGCTTGACCGGATCGGTGCCCGTGAAGCGGTCGAACTGGCTGGTGAAGCCGGAGCGGGCGGACGAATCGGCCTCGAAGCGTTCGCCGCCGGCGGCGACGACGTACCACTTGGTCTCCTTGACGGTCTTGGGCTTTTCCTCGGCGCCTTCTTCCTTGTCGGCGCCGGGCTCCTCGATGGGCTTCTCCTCCTCGACCTTTTCCAGGGTGAAGCTCTCGCCGTCGGCGCGGATGACTTCGATCTTGGCGACATCCTCGCCCTTGTCCTTGTTGAATTCGACGAGGGTCGCGTTGAGCCAGTTCCTGGACCAGTCGTCGCCGTAGGTCTTGAGCTTCCATGACAGGACCGGCGTCACGCTGTACACCTCATCCTTGCCGTCCAGGCGCACGAAGCCGCGGTTCATGGAGCCGGTGACGCTCTTGCCCACGACCAAGGCCCAGAGATCCTTGCCGCCGCGGTCGGCCAGCGCGATCTTCTTGCCTTTCTCGGCGTCCACCTCGTAGTCGGCGTGGGAGGCCGGGGAGCGCGCCTCCAAACGCTCCTCGCCGAGCTTCATGAGGTCGACGATCAGCTCGTCCACGTACTTCTTGTCGGCGGGATAGTCGTAGAGCGAGGGCAGAATCCAGTTGCCGTCCTTCCAGGCGATGGTTGCTTCTTTATCCTTTTCGCCTGTCACGGTGATGCGGCCCACGTTGCTCGGGGTGACCGCGCCTCTGAGGTCGGCGAAGACGACGTCGGTGGGCGGCGGCGTGTAGTCCTTGCGGTTGACGTGCAACCAGACAAAGACAATCGCGAGGACCGCCAAAGCCACGAGGGCGAAGAGGAGGGATTTCACGTAGGGTTGCATGATCCGTCACCTCGTTTCTCGTCCGTTGCCCAAGGGTCGCTGCGCTTGTTCATCCTGGACGCGGCGCTCGTACACGGCGCTCCCATGCCGCCTGAAGGCGGCATAGGCGAGGCCGAGCGCGGCGATCGCCAGCGGCATGCCCAGCATGTTGAACCATTTCAAGAGGTTCTTCGTCGTCGCCGAGACCGAGGGGTCGAGCGGCCGGCGCGACGACTGCTTGGAGCGGATCGAAATCAGCTCGTTGCCCAGCGAGAAGGCCTCGACCATGCTGCGCAGGAGATAGTAGTTGCCGACGTAATACCGCTGGTCATACTCGCGGTAGTAGACGTCCTTGCAGAAATCGGAGCTGCCGACGACCAGCACGTTGGCGCCCTTCGGCTCGGCGATGTGCCCCTTCTCGGGGGGCGCCTCGGGTTTCGCGGCGGCGTCCTGGTCTTCCGTGTCGGGCCACGCGGGCAGGTCCTCGCCCTCATAGGCGAAGGGGAACGTCCCTCTAAGGAGCACCACCAGGTTTTGCGGACCGCTCCAGGGGAAGCCCGCGAGCTGCTCCTCGCGCTCGGGGCCGTTGGCCTGCAGGTCGCCGATATTCAAGGCCGGGCTCTTGCCGAACCAGGTGCGCTCTTCGGTCTTGACGAGCACCTGGGCGTCGATGTGTTTGGCGGCCAGGGCGTCCGGCGCCTCGAGCGACCACGCCACGGCCCAGGGACAAACAACGGTATCCACGCCGCGCAGGAAGGGCGAGGTCTGGTCGTACTGGTTCTCCCGCGCCAGCGCGTGGAGCGGGATCGGGAAGCGCTGCTTGACCGGCAACCGGCCGAAGGGCGTGCTTTGCACCTGCATCTTGCTGATCACACCACATTGGAAAGAGTTGAGTGGACGCTTGTCCTCTTTGACGCCCCAGCGGCTCAAGAGGTCCTCGAGCCCCGTGCTGAGGGGGAGCACGCGCCCCGTCTGAAGATCGGCGGAGTAGTTGCCGGCCAGGACGATGAGGTTGCCCCCCGAGGACACGAACTTGTTGATCTCGGCGGCCTGGCGCTTGTTGAGGTCCTTGGGCTGGGCGACGATGAGCGTCTTGGTTCCGGCCGGAATCAGATCATCCTTGGTGAGCTTGGTCGCCTGGAGGCTGAAGAGCTCGCCGAGGACCTGCTTCAAGATTTGGTATTCCTCCTCCTCGCTCTCGGGAGGCTGCGGGAACATCTGACGCGGATCGGGCGGCTTGGGTTGCGCGGCCTTGGGCTGGCCGTTGAAGAAGGCGACCACGGGCTTTTCGCTCTCGGGGATCGTGAGCTTCAGGACGCGGCTCGCCAGCTCGTACTCGAAGTTCTCCAGGGTCTGGTGCTCGGGGATGATCTCCTCCGCGCTCTTGTAGGCGACACCCACCGCGGAGTACAGGCTGGACACTTCGACCTTGTCCTGGCGGATGATCTGCGCGCTGAGCTTGCGGATGCCCTTCTGCGCCAGTTCATCCAGGACTTTCTCCCGCGGGGTCCGTTTGCGCGTCGACATTTGGCCCGTGAAGGGGTCGAACTGCATGTCGTCATCGTCGTCCTTAACCTCAACGCCGTCCTTGGCCGCGGCGCCCTTGGCCAGCGCGTTGGTCTCCTTGCGTTCTTTGGCGATCCTATCGGCCTCATCCTCGGGGTCGACCACTTTGATGACGAAGTTGCCGGGCGGCGCCAGGCGTTTGACCTCGTTGAGGAAATCGACGGTGTCCTGCCGGAGCGGCGCGAACTGGCCGGGCAGTTCCTTGGAGACGTAGTAGGTCACCGTGATCAGGTCGTTCAGCCGACTGAAGATCTGCCTGGTGGCGTCGGAGAGGGTGTATTCCTTGTTCTGGGTCATGTCGATGCGCACGGCGCTGGACGGCAGATATCCCACGCTCAGATTGAGAAGCGCCGTGATCACGAGGAGCACCGCGACGAAGGCGGCGCTCGCCAGCAGGAACGACGTTTTGCGTTTACTCACGGGAGACCTCCCTTAGTACTTGCGCCGCTCGACGGCGACGTGGTTCAGCAAGAGGGCCAGAGCGGTCAGGCTCAGGAAGTAGATGGCGTCGCGCAGGTCGAGGACCCCGCGGTCGAGCGTGTCCAGGTGGTTCAGGGGGGAGAAGTAGGCCAGGAAGTCGCCCACCTTCCACTCGCCGAAGAAGTTGTTGACCTCGGCGCCGACGTACTGGATGCCGAGGGCCATGAGCAGCACGCCCGTGACGCTGGCCACCATGAGGGCGACCACCTGGTTCTCGGTCATGGCGGAGATGAACGAACCGATAGCCAGCAGGAGCGCGCCGGCCAGGAACGCCCCGATGTAGCCCGTGACGATCTTGCCCCAGTCCGGGCTCCCGACGATGGCCACGGTGATGGGCACGGTCACCGTCAAGAGGAGCGTAATGGCTAAGACCGAGAGCCCCGCCAGGTACTTGCCGATCACGATCTCGTGGCTGCGTATGGGCACGGTCATGAGGAGTTCCAGCGTGCCGAGCTTCTTCTCCTCGGACCAGAGCCGCATGGACAGCGCCGCGGTGAAGACGGTGAAGAACCAGGGCATGGCCTGGAAATACACCTTCATGTTGGCGTCATCGGCCAGGAAGAAATGCAGGAAGAAGAAGAAAACGAAGCTCATGAAGCCGAGGAACACGATCATGAAGATATAGGCGATGGGCGAGTGGAAGTAGTTCTTGAACTCACGCTTGAATATGGTCCAGATGTTCATGGCGGCCTCCTTCTAGCGCGTGCGCGTGATGGCCAGGTAGACGTCCTCGAGCGAGCTCTTCTCGGTGGAAGCCTCGAGCACGGGCCAGCCCTTCTCGTGGGCGAGCCGCCCGAACGCGAGGCCGGGGTCCTCGGGCTTGGTGAACACGAGGCGGAACGTTGCCGTGCCGTTCTGTTGCTCCACGTGGACGTCCCGGACTCCCTCAAGGCGCGCCAGCGATTCCCTGACCTCGTCGGCGCCGCCTTGGACCCGGCCTCGAAAGCGGATGCCGCCCAGCACCTTGCGGGCCAATTCGGCGGGCGTGCCGTTGGCGGCGATGCGGCCCTGATTGATAATGACGATCCGCTTGCAGATCGCCTCGATCTCCTGGAGGATGTGGGTGGAGAAAACGACGACCTTCTCCGCGCTGATGTTCCGGATGAGATCGCGGATCTCGATGATCTGTTGGGGGTCGAGGCCGCTGGTCGGTTCGTCGAGGACCAGGACCGGCGGGTCGTGAATGAGAGCCTGAGCCACGCCGACGCGCTGGCGGAAGCCCTTGGAGAGGTTGCCGCAGTTCTTCTTGGTGACGGCGCGCAGGCCCACGCGGTCGATGATCGCCTCGACGCGGCGGGCGCGCTCGCGGAGGGGAATCCGCCGGGCCTGGGCGATGAAGTAAAGGTACTCCTCGACGCGCATCTCGTTGTAGAGCGGCACCGATTCAGGCAGGTAACCCACCAGGGCCCGCACCTCCTGGGGTTGCGCGACGATGTCGAAGCCCTCGACCGCGGCCGTTCCCTCGTCCGGGATGAGGTACGTCGTCAGGATCCTCATCGTCGTGCTCTTGCCGGCTCCGTTGGGCCCAAGGAAGCCCACGATCTCGCCCTTCTCGACGGTGAACGTGACTTTGTCCACCGCCACGGTGGCCCCGAAACGTTTCGAGATGGTTTTGACATCGATCATACGTGACTCCTTGTCGGACGGCGAATCCGGAACATCCCCGCGGGGTCCGGCGCCTGCAAGCCGCGAACCGTTCGGAAGTTAAAGAGCGCAATCATAACGAGAGGCAGAGGCAAGTTCAAGATCCGCGGACGCCGCGGATCAAGGGGCCGCAAGATTGGAAAGACGCCGCGCGGACGGGCGAGGTTACAAGAAAAACGGCGGGGCGGCGTCCTACTTGACGGGCTTCTCCGCGAAGGCTCCGGCGGGCGCGGCGAGGAGGAACTCGACGTTGGCGCGGCCCCAGGCCCGAGCCAGAAGAGCCTCGGCTTCCTTGCCGGCCGTCAAGCCTTCTCCCCTGGCGGCGTAGACGTGGGCGAGCAGCTCGACGGCGCCCTCTCCGTCGCCTTCGCCCGCCTGTCTCACCGCCGTCTTCACCATGTCCTTGAGCGCCGCATCGAAGCGCGCCAGGACAAGCTCGCGCGCCTTGCGGCCCAGGAGCGCGCCGAGCTCGGCCCGCATTGCGTTCTTGGAGGGGAAATACCCCCGGGAGTAGGGATCGACGCCGGGCGGGGCCTGGGCGGTGTAACTGCGGCTGACGGCAAGCGTCTCGGGCGGGCCGTCCGCGTTGCCGAATGCGGGGCCAAGGGCCAGCGCGACCCTGAGTTCGGCCTTCACCTGGTGGTGAACGACGGAGACCCGCGCCTTCTGCCAGCCGAAGTGGTAGGCGTGCTCCGGAAGGGCCTCGAGCTGCCGCGCGAGTTCCCGCCGGCGTTCGTGGAAGAAAGCGCTCCTGCGCCGCAGAAAGTCGCGCTCCCACGGGTCGCCGGGCTCGGGCGGCGCCATGCCGGCGAGGGCGATCTCGGCCAGAATCGCGCCGCGCGCCGGGTGCGGGCGCCGCTCCAGTTCCGCCGGGACCAACTTCTCCTCGATGCCGACCGATGGCGGCGACTCGGTCAGCAGGAGTTCGGGTCGGGTTGCGTCGACCTTGAGGACGGCCTGCCCGTCGCCCAGGGGCAGGCGCGCCTCCCGGAGCCAGACCGTGATTTCCTCGGCGCCTTCCCCGGCCACCGCGATAACAGGGGAGCGCGCCAGGAAGTGGAAGCGCGCCTTGCGTTCGCTGTCGGCCCACAGCTCCGGAAACACCGTTCGCGCGGCGCTCAAAAGGAGCAGGGCGTTGGCCGCCATGTTGTCGCCGAGATGCTGCTTGAGCTTCTGGGCCAGAAGATTGCGCAGGCGCGCCTCGAACTGTGCGCGCCGCTCTTCCGCCACGGGGATCGGCCCGAAGTGCGTCTCGCGGAAGAGGGTCAGCGCGCGGCGGAAGTCGCCCGAGAGAAAGGTCGCGTCGAGCGCCTGATCGGCGGCGGCGTCCAGGCGTTCGCGGGCCTGTCGGACGCGGAACCGGAAATCGCCCGCATCGGGCGCGGCGCGCTCGGCGGCGGCAAGCGCGGCGGCCGCTTCGAGAAGGCGTTGTTCGGCGAGCGCGCCGCCGAACCGGGCCAAGAGGCGCTCGGTTTCCAAGGCCTTCGCCGTTGTTTCCCTGAGGAGTGCTTCCTCCAACGGCACGGGCGCGTCAACGGCGCGCTCCCAGGGCAGCGCCGCCCCGTACCACTGCGGGAATTCGAGGCGCGCGGCGTACTCGGGGTCTTCGGGTTGAGGCAGCGGCAGCGACGCGTCCAATGCATCGCTTTCCCTGGTGACCGCGGCCGCCTCGGCCCCCAGACCGGCGTCGAGCAATTTGGCCGCGCGCCGCCGCGCGTCCTCGCGGCCCCGCTCCCGCGCTTCGCGGCAGAGCGCATGCAGGCGCCCATCGTGCGGGGCGGCCGCCAGGAGCGGCAGGCCGACCTCGAGGGCCTTCCGCCAGTTCTCTTCCGAGAGAAGCCGCTCGATTTCCGCCGCGCCGTCCTCCGCGGCGCGGAGGCGGCTGTCGGCGGCGTCAAGCAGGGCGATCGTCGCGGGCGACGCGGCGAGATCGTACGCCTTGACGAGGAGAGGGAGAGCGGCGGCATCTCGGCCCGCGGCCAACGCGGCGCGGGCCTCGGCGAGGAGCTGCGCGCTCCAGCGCGCGGCGCAGGCGTCCCGCGCCGCGCGCGCCGCCGCCCCGCCGCGCGCCGCCGCCGCCTCCAGGTGGGGATAGGCTTCGGCGTAGCGCCCCGCGTCGAGGAGGTACCGCCCGTAGGTGAGCATGCTCGTGTCGGCGCAGCCGCAGAACGCCAGCGCAAGAACCAGGAATCCTCGTCGCATTTCCCCAATTGCCGGTAATTCGATCCAATAAAGCTATCATCGGGGGGAAAGGCGCGCAAACGGGCCGTGCTCTCAGCGGAGCACGTCGGCCCACCAGACGATGTCCGGGCCGGCGCGGAGGGTGCGCCGCACTCTGAGAGGGCGGGCGTCGTCCATGTTTTTGACACCCAGGCCCCCGACGGGAGCCGGCGCGGCGGCGCCGCCCGCGATCTTGGGCGCGACAAAGACGACGACGCGGTCCACGAGCCGGGCGTCGAAAAAGGCGCCGAGCAGGGTCGCGCCGCCCTCCAGGAGCAGATGCTGGATGCCGCGGCCGCCGAGGTCGCGGAGAATTTCGGCGAGGGCGCCGCGGCCGCCCGCGCGCCCGGCGCGGACGGCGTCGATGCCGCGCGCCGCCAGGGCCCGCGCGTATCCGGCGCGGGCGGTGTAGACGATCACCGGACCCTGCGCGCGCGTGGCGAACACGCGGGCGTTGAGAGGCGCGCGGCCGCGGCGGTCGAGGATAACGCGCAGCGGCGTTCGGCCGCCGGGCGACCGGCAGGTGAGGAGAGGATCGTCGGCAAGAACGGTGCCGCTTCCCACCATGACCGCATCGACCGTGTTCCTGAGGCCGTGGGCCATGCGGCGCGAAGCCTCGCCGCTTATCCAGCGCGAGTCGAAGGCGCGCGTGGCGAGCTTGCCGTCCAGCGTCATGGCCCACTTGGCGGTGACGAGCGGCCTGCCTTCGGCCACCCAGGTCAGATAGGGCGCGTTGAAGTCGCGGGCCTCGGCGGCAAGCGGCCCCTCGACGGCGGGGATGCCGGCCCGGCGGAGTTGCGCCGGGCCCTTGCCCGCGGTGGCGGGGTTCGGGTCGGGGCAGCCGTAGAAGACGCGGGCGATGCCGGCGGCGATGATCGCATCGGCGCAGGGCGGCGTTCTCCCGCGGTGCCCGCAAGGCTCCAGGGTGACATACAGGTCGGCGCCGCGGGGCGATTCGGACGCGGCGGCGATCGCGGCGGCCTCGGCGTGCGGCAGCCCGCAGCGCGCGTGGTATCCGCGGCCGATGATGGCGCCGCGTTTGACGAGCACCGCGCCCACGGCGGGATTGGGGCTGGTGCGGCCGAGGCCCCGGGCGGCGAGGCGCAGCGCCGCGCGCATGAAGCGGGCTTCAACGCGCTGCATCGGCGTCTCCGCTCGCCGCGGTTCCGTAGAGGGCGAGGTGCGTGGCATCCTCGACGCGGACTCCGATCAGGCCGCCGATGGCATCGACGGGCGGGAAGAGCACGATCTTGCCGGAACGCGTCCTGCCGGTGAAACGCGCCGGCGAGCGGCGGCTGGGCCCCTCGACGAGCACCTCGACCGTCTTGCCGATCTCCGCTCGGTAGAGCGGCAGCGCGATCTCGCGCTGGAGCGCGAGGAGCCGCGCGTTGCGGGCCTGCTTGACTTCCGCGGGCACATCGTCGGGCAGCGCCGCGGCGCGCGTTCCGGGCCGGGGCGAGTACTTGAAGACGAAGACGTTCTGGTACCGGACGGCGCGCATGAGATCCTCGGTGGCCCGGAAGTCCTCCTCGGTCTCGCCGGGGAAGCCCACGATGAAGTCGCCGGCGGGCGCGAAGCCCGGAATGCGGGCGCGGCACGCGGCGATGATCTCGAGGTAGCGCTCCGCCGTGTAGCCGCGCCCCATGCGTTTGAGCACCGCGTTCGATCCCGATTGGGCGGGAAGGTGCAGCCCCTCGCACACGTTGGGCAGGGCGGCCATGGCGTCGATGAGCGCCTCGTCCATGAAGCGCGGATGGCTCGACACGAAGCGCAGGCGCGCCAGGCCGGGAATGCCCGCCAGGCTCGCAAGGAGCGCCGCGAGGGAATGGGGCGCGCCGAGGCTGCGGCCGTAGGAATTGACGGTCTGGCCCAGAAGCGTCACGTCCTTGACGCCGGCGGCGGCGAGGGTCTCGATCTCGCGGCGGATCTCTTGGGGCGGGCGGCTTACTTCCGGGCCGCGCACCGAGGGCACGATGCAATAGGCGCAGGCCAGGCTGCACCCGCGCATGACGGACACGTAGGCCTGGGCGGGCCGCGGGTCCAGGGAGCGGCGCCGCGCGTAGGTTACGCCGGCCTCCCCGGTGGCCACCACGGGCGCGGCGGGCCGGACCCGCGCGAGCAGCTCGGGGAGCCGGTGAAAGTGGCGCGTCCCGCACACCAGGTCGACGAAAGGGAATTGCCGGAGAAGCTCGGCGCCGTGCTCCTCGGCGACGCAGCCGGCGACCGCGACCAGGCGGCCGGGGCCGCGCGCCTTCCAACGTTCGTAAGTGCCGAGGTTCGAGAAGAAACGGTCCTCGGCGTGCTGCCTGACGGCGCAGGTGAAAAACACGACGGTGTCGGCGTCCGCGATGTTCTCGGCGCGGACGCAGCCGGCCCTCAGGAGGGCCTCGAGCCCGATCTGCGCGTCGAGCTTGTTCATCTGGCAGCCGAAGACCTCCGCGTGGACGCGGCGCGGACTTTGGGCGTGGTCCGCGGGCGGAAGCAGGGCGTCATCCGTCGTGCGCATGCGTCAAGTATATCCAGAGCCGATCGGGCCGGAAGCTCGGCCGGGACGGCGCGCGCGGCCCGGCTTGGCGCCGCCGCGGCGGTCCGGTACCATCATGGGTCGCGGGTCTGCGAGGCGTGTCCGCCGGACGGATTCCGGTAAAGGCCGCCCCGGAGAAGTTCGATCATCAAAAGAGGGCGGCGAGGGGCGGCGCGCGCCGCTTGGAATCCGACGGAGGTTTGGCGTGAAGAGCATTACTGCCCTGTGTGCGTGCCTGTGCGCGGTTTGTGCGCGGGCCGGAGAGGACGCGGAGCCGGCGGCCAAGGGAGTGTTTTCCAGCATCCAGATCGAGATCGGCGGAAGATTCAAGGCCGACATGAGCTGGGACGACTCGCGGACGTCTCCGGGCAACTACGTCTTGTGGGTCAACCGGGAGGTTGCCGGGCCGAAGGCGGTCGCGGAGGCGGGCGCGGTCAGCCGCAACGACGATGAATTCAACCTGACGGCGAACGAAACGAGGCTGTGGCTGAACCTCAAGGGACCGGTTCTGGGCGGCGTGAGCACCGCCGGCAGGCTGGAGGTGGATTTTTTCGGCGCGGGCGCGGCGGAGAACAAGTCGCACCTCATGCTCAGGCGCGCGTACATCGATTTCGGGTGGGACGAGTACGACCTGCGCGTTCTGGCCGGGCAGCACTCCGACGTCATCTCCCCCCTCGTCCCCACCACGATCAACTACTCGGTGGGCTGGGACATCGGGAACATCGGGTACCGCCGGCCGCAGTTCAGGGTGACCAAGAAGTTCGCTCTCGGCGAGGCCTTCGGCGGCCCGTGCGGCCTGGAACTCGCCGGCGCCCTTACTCGGACCATCGGCGAAAACTACAGCCTCACGGGCTCGACGCACACCGAGAGCGGCGAGGATTCGGGCTTTCCCACGAGTCAGGCGCGGATCGGCCTGACCTTTCCGGGTATTGACCGGAAACCGGTTACCGCCGGCGTATCGGCGCATTACGGGAAAGAGCAGTACGATGGCTCGTCCATTGCTCCCAGCGACTTGGCGCACCGGCGGACCTTCGAGTCGTTTTCCTTCAACGTCGATGTCAGGGTGCCGGTGTACTTCTCGCCGTGGCTCGATTTTACGGTCTCGGGGGAATACTTTTACGGCCGCAACCTCGACGCTTATCTGGGCGGCATCGGCCAGGGCGTCAACCTGACCCCGACCCGCGTCAGCGGCATCACCAGCGAGGGCGGCTGGGGCCAACTCTCGTACCAGGGTTTACATCGCGACACCGGGCTCGTCTTCAACTCGGGGGCGGGCGTCGACAATCCCCATGATGGCGCCGTCGCCGGCACCGGGCGCACCCGCAACATGTTCGTGTTCACCAACGTGTTCTACGACCTTACCAAGCAGTTGCAGCTCGGGGCCGAGTACGGTTGGTACAAGACGGAATACCGCCGCCGCGGGGAGGGCAAGGCCAACCGCGCGCAGTGCGCGGTGATCTGGAACTTCTGAGGCCTCCGCGCCCGCAGTCCGCGCGCCGGATTATCCGCCGTCCCGCCGTTTCCTTCTCCGGGTCGATCGACCCCTTCCGCACCCGTTGCGTTGCCCGCGCCGGGCCGCATCGTAGACTCAAGCAGAGGGGGAAACGGACGGCTGCGGCTCAATTATGAGTGATGACCGGTTCCTGCGCTCATTGAACTGGCGCGCGATCCCGCTGGAACGGGAAACCGCGCGCTCCCTGAGCGATGAGTTCCAGGTGCTGTTCCTGCGGAGCGTGCTCGAGATCGATCCCGAGAACATGGAGGTGATGATCCAGCTCGGCGATCTGTACACCCGCCTCGGCTGCATCGAGGAAAGCCTCGGGGTCGACCTCAGGCTCGTCAAGCTTTGCCCCGAGGAGAAGGTCTTTCACTACAACCTGGCCTGCACCTATTCGCTGCTCAAGGACATGGACTCGGCGCTGCTGGCCCTCGAGAAGGCGCTGCTTCTGGGCTACGACGACATCGAGCAGATCGAAACCGACACCGACCTGGGCAGCCTGCGCAAGGATCGCCGCTTCCGGCGCCTGATCAAGGCGCATTTCAACCGCGAGCTGCAGGCGTGACCGGCCGCGGCGCCCGCGCGCGTCACTTGCGGTGCGGCCAGAGGAACCAGAGCCCCAGGACCCCCGCGAGCACGTAGGCGCCCAGGGCCACCGTCGCCAGGTTGTCGGCTTCCTTTCCCAACACCAGGAAGAGCGTGCCGCTCAGGAGCACGCTGCTGGCCAGCAGCCCGAGGGGGAGCTGGGAGTTCAGGCGGTCCAGGCGGTTCTCGATGTTGCGGAGGTCCTCGATGGCGATGCGGGTTCTGAGGTTGCCCTCGTTGAGGCGGTGGAGGATGCCGCCGGCGAGCCCCGGCAGCTCCCGGAGCGTCGTCACCGCGTCGTACAGGTCCAGGCGGGCCTCCCGCAGAAGGGACTGCGGCTTCCAGCGGTCCAAGAAAACGCGCTTGGCGTTGGGCGTGAGCTCCTCGATCAGGGCGAATTGCGGATCGAGGCGCCGCACCGTGCCCTCGAGGATGACGAGGGCGCGGCCCAGGAGCACGTATTGCGTGGGAATGCGGATGCGATGCCGGAGCAGGATTCCGAACACGGCGTGAATGATCGGCCCGAGGTCGATCTCCGCCAGGGGCGCGTCGTAGTACGGGTCGAGGCAGTCCATCAGCTCGGCGGCCAGTTCCCGCTGGTCGGTGCTGTGCCCCGCGTAGCCGCTCTTCATGATTTGCCGGGCGAGCAACTGGTAGTCGCGCCGGACGACCGAGGCTAGAAAACCGACCAGTTCGCTGATGGAACTGGGCGGCAGGCGGCCGGCGCTGCCGAAGTCGATGAGCCCGAGGGCGCCGTCGGGCAGGACGATGATGTTGCCCGGATGGGGGTCGGCGTGGAAGACGCCCTCGACGAAGATCTGGCGGAACATGGCGTTCGTCAGCCCTCGGGCCAGCTCGCGCCGAAGGGCGGCGGGCGGATCGTTCTGCGCCAGCGTCGCGCCGGGCAGGAACTGGAGCGTCAAGACGCGGCGCGACGAGAGCTCGGGTCGGGCGGCGGGAATGCGCACGTGCGGCTCCAGGGCGTGGCGGGCGATGCGTACTACGTTGTGAAGCTCGTGGCGGAAATCAAGCTCGCGCCGGATCGCATGCTCGAACACGCGCGCGGTCCCCATGGGATCGAAATGGGAGAGATCCTCGATCTCGCGAATGACGTGCGCGATCAGGAAGATGACCTTGAGATCGCGCTCGATGGTGCGCTCGATGCCGGGGCGCTGGATCTTGATGACGACCTCGGCGCCGTCGCGGGTGCGGGCGCGGTGGACCTGCGCGATGGAAGCCGAGCCGATGGGCGCCGGATCGATGGACTCGAAGAGGGTGTCGGGCTCCCGGCCGAGTTCGGCGCGCAGGACCGGAACGAGCGTCTCGAAGGAGAGTGGATCGACGGTGTCGTGCAGGCCCGCCAGTTCGTCGATGTACTCCTGCGGCAGGAGGTCGGGCCGCGTGGCGAGAAGCTGGCCGAACTTGACGAAGGTCGGACCGAGTTCCTCGAGCATGGTCCGGAGGCGCCGGGGCTGGGACAGCGGCCCGCCGATCTGCTTGCGGAACACGTGCAGAAGACGCGTGGCGAAGGGAAGGTTGAGGCTGCCCAAGGCATGGCCGAAGCCGTGCCGGACGACCACCATGAGGATCTCGCGCAGGCGCGGGATCGAGCGCAGGGCATGCCATGAACGCCACACGGCGGATCCTTCCCGGAGCGGACGGGCGCCGCTCACGCCGCGGGTCCCGGGGACCCGCAGGAGGGTTCGGGATCGACGCCGAGGCGCCGCTCGAGCGCCGCCACGCGGGCGTCGAGCGCATCGAAGTCGCCGCGCGTGACGGGCTGCCACTTGGCCAGCTTCTGCCCGAGTTCCGCCGCGATCCGGCCCACGTCGCCCTGGGCCTTCTCGCCCCGCGCGATCAGCTCGGCGAGGATCTTCGCGCCCTGCTCCCGGGTAAGTTCGCCGCCGCGCACCAGATCGCGGATCACCTCTTCGAGCTTCTCTTGGGTGACGACCGCCGCGCCGAGCGCGGCGAGCATGCCTTTCTTGACCTGGTCGAGCATGGCTCGGCCTCCTTTCCCTGCCGCGGCGGCTTCCCGGCGGGCGGCGGCCGGCCGAACGCGCGCCGTAGTTCCGGCCGCAGGTCCGCAAGCACGGCCTCGACGCCGGGAGCCGCCACGCGGTACCCGGCCGCCTTGGCGTGGCCGCCGCCGCCGAAGCGGCACGCGATCAGATTGACATCCACATGAAGGGGGCCTCGCAGGCTTACCTTCCAGTTGCCGTCGCTGAGCTCGACGATAAGCGCCGCGACGAGCGCGGCGCGGATGTTCTTCAGCTCGTCGATGAACCCGTCGAGCTCCTCGTAGGCTATTCCCTTATCGGTCATCTGGCGGCGGGTTATCAGGGACCAGACGAAACGGCCGTCGAATTCCTCGCGCACCGAGGCCAGAACCTCGCCGAGCAGGGTCGTGCGCTGCAGCGAAGCGGCGCCCTTCAGGTGCCGGTAAAGATCCGCCGGGCAGGCGCCGTGCTCGACGAGCCTGGCCGCCGCCGACAGCTCGCGCGCCGTCGTGTTGTTGAACGCGAACCAGCCCGTGTCCGAGGCGATGGCCGTGAAGAGCGCGGCGGCCGCCGCCGGCGAGAGGGTCAAGCCGAGGGCATCGATAAGATCCAGGATCAGGATCCCGGTCGCGCCGGCCTGTTCCTCGGTCCAGGCCGCGTCGAAGCCGTGCCGCGGCGGAGGGATATGGTGGTCGATGGCGATTTTGACGGCTGCCGAGCCTGCGAGATAGGCGGCCAGGTTGCCGAGGCGGGCCGGCTCCGAAGTGTCCAGCACGATGAGGAGTTCGCAGTCGGGGAGCGCCGGAATTTCCTCGGGCCGGACGATCCGCACGCGGCCGGCGGCGTCCAGGAACTTGATGCGCTCCGGCGGAGGGTGGCAGTTCCACACGCGCACCCGCGCGCCCCTCGATTCGAGCGCATCGGCCAGGGCGATCTGCGAACCGAAGGCATCGCCGTCGGGGTAGATGTGCGTCAGGAGGACGACATCGCGCGCCTTCGCGACGAGGGCGCACACGCGCGCGTCCGGTGTGAAGTACACTGGTTCCGCCTTGTCTTCCGGACCGCGCCCGCCCAGGCCGCGGCGCGTCCTCCGCGCGCACATGCCCGCAACGCCCGGCGCGGTCAGACTCCTCATCATAGGAGGTGCGCGGCCGCCGTCAACCGCGTCCGTGGCGGCGCGGCGGCCCGGACCGGCGGCGCGGACACCCTGCGGCGCTTGTCATCACCGGGCGCGGGTGGTATCGTAAGGTCTATTCCGAAGCGCGGCCCGCCGGCCGGAAAGCCGCCGCGCGGCGTTCGAGCCCGCCGGTTCGGGCGGAACGATCCGACCGCCGAGGAGGCGCCGGATGTTCCTTCGGTTCCGTCCGAAGGGGTGCGCCAACGAGAGTGCCGACCATGCCGCGCAGGACTGACATCCAGTCGATCCTCATCATCGGGTCCGGGCCCATCGTCATCGGCCAGGCCTGCGAATTCGATTACTCGGGCACGCAGGCTATCAAGACCCTCGCGCAGGACGGGTACCGCGTGATCTTGGTCAACTCGAATCCCGCCACGATCATGACGGACCCGCAGTTCAGCGATCGCACCTACGTCGAGGCGCTCGATGTCGCGACGGTCTCCAAGATCCTCAGGGCGGAGCGGCCCGACGCGATCCTGCCCACGATGGGCGGCCAGACCGGCCTCAACCTGGCCACCGAACTGGTCGAGAGCGGCATCGTCGCCGAGCTGGGGATCGAGCTCATCGGCGCCGATTATCGGGCGATCAAGAGAGCCGAGGACCGGGAGGAGTTCAAGCAGGTCGCGCTGGGCTGCGGCGTCGAAGTGCCCCGAAGCGGCATCGCCCGCTCGGTGGCGGATGCGCGCCGGATCCGGGCGGAGATCGGCGTTCCCTGCGTGATCCGGCCGGCCTTCACTTTGGGCGGCACCGGCAGCTCGATCGCCGAGACGGAGGATGACTACCTTCTCAAGTGCGAGGCGGGCTTGGACGCCAGCCCCATCCGCGAGATCCTCATCGAGGAGTACCTCGCGAACTGGAAGGAGTTCGAGCTCGAGGTCGTGCGCGACCGCGCCGACAACTGCGTCGTGGTGTGCTCCATCGAGAACGTCGACCCCATGGGCGTCCACACCGGCGACAGCGTGACCGTGGCGCCGGGCCAGACCGTGACGGACCGCGAATACCAGCGGATGCGCAACGCCGCCTTCGCGATCATGCGCGGGGTGGGCGTCGAGTCCGGCGGCGCCAACATCCAGTTCGCCGTGCATCCCGGCAGCGGCCGCATGGTGGCCATCGAGATGAACCCGCGCGTTTCGCGGAGTTCGGCGCTGGCTTCCAAGGCGACCGGCTTTGCCATCGCCAAGGTCGCCACGAAACTTGCGGTCGGCTACACCCTCGACGAGATTCCGAACGACATCACCGGGCGGACCTACGCCTGCTTCGAGCCGGCGATCGACTACTGCGTGGTCAAGGCGCCGAAGTTCGCGTTCCACAAATTCCCGGAGGCCGACGAGCGCCTGACCAGCCAAATGAAATCCGTGGGGGAGGTCATGGCGATCGGGCGCACTTTCAAGGAGGCGCTCCAGAAAGCCATCGCGGGCCTCGAAATCAGGAGCGACGGCCTGGGGCTGGATGGCCAGGACCGCTGCGCGGCCGGCACGCCGCCCGCGCGCGCCGAGATCGAGCGCTATCTGCGGATTCCGACGCCGCAACGGCTCTTCTACGTGCGCTACGCCCTCAAGGCGGAGATGCCGGTGGCGGAGATCCACGCGCTGAGCGGCATCGACCCGTGGTTCATCGAGCAGATGGCGGAATTGGTCCAGTTCGAGGGCCGGCTCGCGGCGCACGGGCGCCTTGAGGATGTGCCGCGCGAACTGCTGTTGGAGGCCAAGCAGCTCGGGTATTCCGATGCCCAGCTTGCGTCGCTGTGGACCTGCGGCGGGGAGCGGTGCACCGCCGCCGGCGTCCGGCGGCACCGGCGCGCGGCGGGCATCGAGGCGGTGTTCAAGGTGGTCGACACGTGCGCCGCGGAGTTCGAAGCGGCCACGCCGTACTTCTACTCCACCTACGACCGGGAAGATGAATCGCGTCCCTCGGGCCGGCGGAAAGTGATGATCCTGGGCGGCGGCCCCAACCGGATCGGACAGGGCATCGAGTTCGACTACTGCTGCGTCCACGCGGCCTTCGCCCTCAGGGAGGAAGGCATCGAGACGATCATGGTGAATTCGAATCCCGAGACCGTCTCGACGGACTACGACACTTCCGACAAGCTGTATTTCGAGCCGCTGACCCTGGAGAACGTGCTCAACATCTGCGATCGCGAGAAGCCGGACGGCATCATTCCGCAGCTCGGCGGACAGACGCCGCTCAACCTCGCGGCCGGGCTGGTGGAGGCCGGCCAGACCATCCTGGGAACCTCGCACCGGAGCATCGAACTGGCCGAGGACCGGAAACTCTTCCAGGCGCTCGCGCAGGACCTGCGGTTGCGACAGCCCGCGAGCGGAGTCGCGACGACGTTCGATGAGGCCGCCCGCGTCGCGGAGCGGATCGGTTATCCCGTCCTCCTGCGGCCCTCCTTCGTCTTGAGCGGCGAAGCCATGCGCGTCGTCTGGAACCGCGAGGAGCTGGAAGCGTACATGGCCCGGGCGATCGCGGCCAGCGGCCGCAGGCCGGTGCTGGTGGACGAGTTCCTGGAAGAGGCCACCGAGGTCGACGTCGATGCGATCAGCGACGGCCGAACCACGGTCATCGGCGGCATCATGGAGCATATCGAGGAGGCGGGGATTCACAGCGGCGACTCCAGTTGCGCGCTGCCGCCCTTCAGCCTGAACCGCGTGGTGCAGGAAGAGATCCGGCGGATAACGTTCACGCTGGCCGAGGGGCTCGGCGTCAAGGGCCTGATGAACCTGCAACTCGCGGTCCAGAACGGCCGCGTGTACGTGCTCGAGGTCAACCCGCGCGCTTCGCGCACGGTGCCCTACGTTTCGAAGGCCATCGGCGTGCCGCTGGCCAAGCTCGCCGCCAAGGTGATGGCGGGCATGACGCTGAAGGAGCTCGGCTTCACCCGCGAGGTCCAGGTCCGCCACATGGCGGTGAAAATGCCGGTGTTTCCCTTCAACCGCTTCCCCGGCGTGGACCCCGTCCTGGGCCCCGAGATGAAGAGCACGGGCGAGGTCATGGGCCTGGACGACAGCTTCGGCATCGCCTACGCCAAGGCGCACATGGCCACGCAGCGGCCGCTGCCCCTGGCGGGAGCGGTGTTCGTGAGCGTGCGCGACGGGGAGAAGAAGGACGTCGTTCCTATCGTGCGCCAGCTCATGGAGATGGGGTTCACGATCCACGCGACCCGCGGCACGCGTCTGAGCATCGCGGCCGCGGGCCTGGGCGGGGTCGTTCCCGTGCTGAAGCTCAAGGAGGGGCGTCCCAACGTCGCCGACCTCATGCGGTCCCGCGAGGTCGCGCTGGTCATCAACACGCCCAAGGGGCACGGTCCGCGCCTGGACGACACCTATATCCGGGCGCTGGCGATCACGCTCAACATTCCGTGTATAACCACCATGTCCGCCGCCCGGGCGGCGGTGGCCGGCATCCGCGCCCTGCGGAGCCGGCAGTGGGGCGTCCTCCCGCTCCAGGAGTATTTTCCTCCAAAGAAATGAGCCTGGAAACCCGAAAAGAGAGCTTGGTTTCTTGAAGGAGAATTCACGCACGCGGAGGATTATCGGTTCCCGCATACAGCCGAGATTCGATGGAGGGAGGTTGCGCGGTGAATCGGGAGGACGAGGATCGTCTCTCGGTGTCGCCAGGCGGCGGCAAGGACAAGGAGCGGGGGAACGGGAACGGCGCGGCGCCGCGGCGGCCGTGGCCCTGGCGGCGTCTTTCTCCGCCTTCCCGCCGCGGCCGAGAACGGGTCTTGATCACGGGCGGAGCCGGATTCATCGGCTCCCATCTGGCCGAGGAGCTCCTCAAGCGCGGGAACGAGGTCCTGATAATCGACGACCTCTCCACGGGCTCGCTGGACAACCTGGCGCACCTGCGCGGCGACCCGAACCTGCGCTGCGTGATCGACGCCGTCGAGAACGAGAGCGTGCTGGCCGAGCTTGTCGACCGCTGCGACACGATTTTCCACCTGGCGGCCGTGGTGGGCGTCAAACTCATCATGGAGGCGCCGATCCGGACGATCGCCTCCAACATCCGCGGCACCGAAGCGGTGCTGCATCAAGCGTCGAAGAAGGGCCGCCGCGTGGTGCTGGCTTCGACCAGCGAGGTCTACGGCAAGAGCGCGCGCGTGCCTTTCCGCGAAGATGAAGCCATGGTGATCGGACCGAGCGCCATCCGCCGCTGGGGCTATGCGTGTTCGAAAGCCGCCGGCGAATTCCTCGCCCTGGCGTACTTCCACGAGCACGGCCTGCCCGTCACGGTGCTGCGCTTCTTCAACACGACCGGGCCGCGCCAGACCGGGGTCTACGGCATGCTCGTGCCGCGTTTTGTGCGCGCCGCGTTGCGGGGCGAGCCGCTCGAGATTTACGGCGACGGGCTCCAGACGCGGTGTTTCAGCTTCGTGGGCGACGTCATCGGCGCCGTGATCGAAGTCGCCGCGGCTCGGCACACCATCGGAGAGGTCTACAACGTCGGCTCCGACGAGGAGATCACCGTCGCGGAATTGGCCGAGCGCGTGGTTGCGCTGTGCGATTCGTCCTCGCCCATCGTACATGTGCCCTACGGGGAGGTATACAGCCAGGGCTTCGAGGACATGCGCCGGCGCGTGCCCGACCTGAGCAAGATCAGGCAGGCGATCGGATACAAGCCCGAGTACGATCTCGACCTGATCCTTTCCGCGGTCGCCGCCTACGAATCAAACCGGATGCGCGCCCGGGAGCGGCTCGCGCCCGACGCCGCGGCACAGCCGGTGTGAGCAGGACGAGCGAAGCGCGATCGTTGACGTGCATCTTGGCTGCGGTTAACATCTCTCGCGGATCACTCTGATGGTGGAGGTGTGCCATGACGGCAGTCCTGCTAGTTGCCCTTCTGAGCGCGGACGCGCCTGATGCGGCGGATCTTGCCCGAGGGATCAAGGCGGCCGCGCGGCGCGCCGCGAACGCGCTGATCGACCGCCAGAACGAGGACGGCGGCTACGGTCCCCGGATCGACGGCAAATCCAACCTCGGCATCACGGGGCTCGTCGTGTGGGCCCTGGCCGAATCTCCCGCCAAGTACCGCGAATGGGACGGCCCCTTCATCTCGAAGGCCGTCGATTACCTGCTGGCGCACCAGAAGGAGACGGGCGGCATTCACGACGACGGGCTCTGGGTCTACACGACCTCGATCGGCGTCATGGCTCTGCGCGCGGCCGGAGCCGAGAAGAACAAGGCGCAGATCGAGAAGGCCGTCGCGTTCCTGGCGGGCCAGCAGCTCAGCGAGGACTCGCGGCCGGGGTACGAGCAGGCCAAGCATGTCTCCTACGGAGGCTGGGGGTACGGAACCGATCGGCGCGCCGATCTTTCCAACACCCAGTTCGCCATGGAGGCCCTGGGCGAGAGCGGCGTGGCGGCGGACAGCCCGATCTGGAAGCGCTCGCAGGTGTTCCTCAGGCGCACCCAGAACTCCTGCGACAGCAACGATGCCATCAAGGACGGCCTCATTGCCGGGTGGGGCACGAACGACGACGGCGGCATGCTCTACCGGCCGGGCGAGGGCAAGATCGAGCCCCGCAAGCTCCAGGACGGGACGTGGCAGCATTCGTCGTACGGGAGCATGAGCTATTCGGGGCTGAAGAGCTTCATCTATGCTGGGGCCGATCGCAATTCGGTGGAGATGAAGAAGCTCTGGAAATGGCTGTGCACCAACTACACCGTGGAAGACAACCCCGGCATGGCGACGCCCGACAACCCCGCCCAGGGCAAGCAGGGGCTGTACTACTACTACCGGGCCATGGCCAAGGCCCTGCTTTTGTGGGGCGAGTCCCGGGTGCCGACGCCGGCCGGATCGCGGCCGTGGGCGTCGGATCTGGCGGCCAAGCTCCTTGCGCTGCAGAATGCGGACGGCCTCTGGGAGAACCGGGACGAGAACCGGTGGTGGGAAGGTATTCCCGAGATCTCCACGTCCTACGCTATCCTGGCGCTCCGCGATTGCGGCGAGGCCCTGGCGAAAGAGAAACCCGCCGAAGCCAAGTGAAGCCCGGCCCGCGGGAAGAGAGGGAGCGGGGGTGAGTCGGATCGAGCCGTTCAAGGCGGTGTTCTACACCGCCGCCCAGGGCGCGCCGCATCTGCACGCGGCGCCGCCTTACGACATCATCAGCGCGAGGGAGCACGCCGCGCTGCTCGCCGCAAGCCCGCGCAACATCGTGCGCTTTACCCTGGGGGAGCGCCCCGATGCGGCGCCGGACTTCTCCCGGGCCCGCGAACGCCTCGCCGCCTGGGTGCGGGACGGCGTCCTGGCGGTCGGCGCGGCGCCGCGTTACTACCTGTATACCGCCGACTTCACCCACGACGGAACCTCGTACGCCTTCACGGGCCTTGTCGGCAAGGTCGACTTGGCCGCCGCGCGGGTGCGGGGCCACGAAAAGACCTTTGCCAAGGTCAAGGAAGGTCGGCTCGCGCAGCTTGCGGGCGTGGGCGGCAACCTCGAACTGGTTTTCCTGGTCTGCGAGGACGACGGCGCCTTCTTGAAGCTCATGCGCGAAGGCAGGGGCGCCCGCCGCCTCACGGTGCCCGCCGGCGAAGGCGAGACGCATGCCGTGTGCGACCTGGAGGACGCCGCCGCGGCGCAAGCCGCGGCGCTGCTCGCTTCCAAGGATTTGGTGATCGCCGACGGGCACCACCGTTTCCAGACCGCGGCGCGGTACTGGGAGGAGAACCCCGGCGTCGCGGGCGCGCGCTACTGTCTCGCCGTCGTGGGCAGCATGGCGCCCGCCGCCGGGCTCAGGATCGCGCCGTACCACCGCGCCATCACGTTCCCGAGCAGACAACGCGCGCGCGAGTGGGCCTTGGCGGCGGCCGCCGCCCTGCCGGCGGCCGCGGGGGCGGCCGATGTGACGCTCTATTTCCCGGGGGCCGAGGATGGCCTGGCGCGCGGGTTTCGCGGGGGCGGCGAGAGCCTCATCGAGTATCTCCACAAGAACTTCATCGACACGCTGCCGGCGGATGCGTCCCTCGAATGCACGCGCGATCTGACGGCGGCCGTGGAGCGGCTGCGCCGGGGCGCGCCGATTGTCGCCGTGCGCGTGCGCGCCGTGACGCCGGAGGATCTTTTCTCAACCGTCAAGGCGGGCAAGGTCTTTCCTCCCAAGAGCACCTATTTCTATCCGAAGCTGTGGTCCGGCATGATCATGCGGCTGTTCGAGTTCGACGGGTAGGGTATGGTCGCGGGATTGGATCCGGAAGGCGCGCTGGGCATGCTGCGGGAAGGTTGGCTCCCCATGGCCGCCGTCCTCGCGGCGCTCGTTTTCTGTTTCATCTTTCTGCGGCGCGGTTCCCGGCGCGCCCGCCGGTGGGGCGCGGAGGGGCCGGATCTCGAGCGCGGGGCCTTCGCCGCGCGCGCAAGCGGAGCGCCGCGATCCTCGGGCGACGACGCCGCGCGGGTCCTTCACGAACTCAAGGAGATCGGCCGCGAGATCGAGGGGCGCATCGACACGCGGATTCAGTATCTAACCGGGCTTCTGGCCGAGGCGGACCGGGCGGTCGAGCGCTTGACCGCGGCGGTCGCGGCGGCGCGCGATCGCGCCGCCGGCGGCGAAGACCCCCGCAAGGCCGAAATTCTGGCGCTCGCCCGCGAGGGAAGCGACCCGGGGGAGATCGCGGGCCGCCTCCGGCTGCCGGTGGGAGAGGTGCAGCTCGTTCTGGGGCTGGCGCGCCGGAGCGCGGAGACGGCGCCGCAGGCCGCGGACTCCGGGCCGCGGGCGGGTTAACCCGTCCGGCGCCGGCGGGCGCCGCCCCGCTATTGGGCTTTCGCCCCCTCGTCCATGGGAAACAACCGCCGGAGCTCTTCCGGGGTGGGGCGGCGGCCGTACTCGCAGATCTCGAAGGCCTCGGCGTACTTGACTCGGGCGCCCTTTTCGGGTCCGTAGAGCTGGATCAGCTTGTCGCGGAAACGGTCCGCGACGGCGGCGAACCGGCGCCGGAAATTGTCGCGGATCTGCGCCTGGCGCGCCTCGCGGGCGGCCGCGTCCTTGGGCATCGCGGCCTCGCCGCCGTTGCAGCCGCCCTCGAGGAATTGCGATTCCATGAGGGCGAGCGCGTCGAGCTTCTTCTCGATGACGGCGTCGATGGCCACGACGACATCGGCGTTGAAGGGATAGGGCCGCTGGAATCCGTCCTCGAAGTACAGGAAGACGGGATTGCAGGCGAGGTGGGGCGTGTCGGGGCAGAAGAACGGAACCGTCACCATGTAACCCGCGTCTTGGACCAGGATTCCCGCGTAGCGGTGGTCGGGGTGATAATCGCAGGCGCGGGGCGCGAGGACGATGTCGGCCTGCCACTCCCTGATGAGGCGGACGACGGCGCGCCGGTTCTCCAGGGTCGCCATGAGTTCGCCGTCGTGGTTGTCCAGGACCTTGCTCTCGACGCCGAGAACCGCGTCGGCCCGGCGCGCCTCCTCGCGCCGCCGATTGGCAAGGGGGCCGCCCGCGTCGCGCCAGTGGCCGATGTCGCCGTTCGTCATGGAGACGAGCAGCACCTTGTGTCCGGCCCGGGCCCAGAGGGCGCCCGTGCCGCCCGCCTTGAGTTCGCAGTCATCGGGGTGTGCGCCGAAGGCGATGACCCGGAGCGGCTCGTTTTCGGCGGCGGGAAGCGCCGGGTTCGAGCCAAGAGCGCCGCATAGAACCAGGAAGCCGAGCAAAGCAGCGAGGGAAACGCGCGTCATGGCCGCTCCTCCTGTGTTGAAGTTCTTCGTCCGGAGGCATTGTACTTCGCGCCGCCGAGCGGGCAAGCCGAGACAGTCGCGGCGCCCCGGGCTACAGCCTCACGGTAAGCGCTCCCGCCGAACGGGGCGGCATGGTGAAGCGCAGCACGTTTCCGTCGGTCTCGATCCGCCCGGGCGCGGGCGCGATCTTCGAAGGTGCGGCCAGCGTGTTGCGCGCCGAGAGGCCGTCCGGAGCCATGAGCTGGAACTCCGCCGAGCGCGGCGCCGCGCCCCGCAGGGTGAGGGCGACGGCGAGGGGCTCGGCGCCGGGGTTCACGGCCTTGAAGAAGACGCGGCTCCCGTCGTCGGTCTTCGTGGCGGCGGCGTCCAGCCCCTCGGCATCGCCTTCGATGGCCAGAAGATGCGGCCCCGCGTGGTCGCGCCAGAGCTTCATGACGACGTAATTGGGAGCGGGGAACCAGCCGCAGTGGTCGAAGTTGATCAAGGCGTTGTCCCAGGCCGTGGCCGACACGTGCCGGAGCCACAGCGCCGGCGAGGCGATTGCCACCACATCACCGGCGCGCTCGAAGGCGTTGAGCAGCCCCGCGGCATAGAGCCCCGTGCGCCAGTCCGTGCTCTGCGCGTTCCATTCCGAGACGAAGACCTTGATCTTCGGGTTGCGCGACGCGGCGATGAACCGCCCGAGCTCGCGGAAGTGGCTCTCGTAGGCGCGCGGTCCGGTCGCGTACGCGTTCGGGTCCTCGTAGTGGTGGATGCTCAGATACTCGAAGCATTCGGCGCAGCCGGCCAGGAGCCGTTCGTTCCAATTGCCGAAGGCGGCGTTGCTCGTCCCGGCGCCGCCGCAGGCCAGCAGCACGATCGACGGGTCGGCCGCGCGCATGGCCGGCGCGAACTCCTTGACGATGGCGATATAGCCCTCCACGCCGGCGGACCAAGTTTCGTTGTCGATCTCCCAGAGCCTGACGCCGTAGGGCTCGGGATGTCCGTTCGCGGCGCGCACCTTGCCCCAGGCGGAGTCGGCCGGGCCGTTGCAGTACTCGATCCACTCGCAGGCCTCCTTGATGTAGTCGGCCCGCGGGGTGCCGGGGTCGTGGCGGCCGGCGTTGATGACGATAAGCGGCTCGGCGCCGAGCTTGCGGCACATGGCGATGAATTCGTCCGTGCCGTAGGAGTTGGTGTCGATATCGTCCCAGATCGAGACCGGGAAGCGGCCGCGCGCCGCTTGGGGCCCGATCCCGTCCTTCCAGCGGTAGCGCTCGGCGTAGCAGCCGCCGGGCCACCTGATGAGGGGCGGCCTGAGGCCCGCGATGGCCTCCAGGAGATCGGGGCGGAAGCCGCCCGTCGCCGCGGCCGCGTCCGGCATCAGGCTCACCTGGTCGATGCACACGTCGCCTTGGCCGGGAACGGCGATCTGGAGCGCGGCGTCGCCGGCGTCGGCCTTGGCGGTGAACTCGAAGCGCGCTTCCCGCCACTCGGGCGCCGGGGCGGGCAGAGCGCGGGTCATCACCCAGTCGCCGGCGGTGACACGCAGGAGGAGGCCGCCCGGCGCCGTGCCGCGGGTCCACAGGGATCCCCGGTAGGTCTCGCCCTTGCGGAGGCAGAGCGGCGCCTGCGCCAAGCCGGTCTCGCCGCTTTCCGCGGCAATGCGCGCGGCGAACCGGCCGTTCTTGGGCCGCCCGTCGTCCAGCAGGATTTTTCCCGATCCGTAGCTCCTCCAGTGCCGCGGCGTTGCGTCCCGGGAAAGGGGCGGCAAGCCCTCGAAGAGCGGGGCGCCGTCCAGCGCCGTCACCTTGATGGCGCGGTACTCGGCCCGGGTGACCCAGGTGCCGATGCCCACCGCGCCGCGCTCGTGCGCCTTGGCGTCATCCGTGAAGTCCATGAGGCGCGTATCGTCGATCCAAAACTGAAAACGGCGGCCCTCGCAGCGGAGGCGCAGCCGGTGCCATCTGCCCGTCTCGATGCGGCCTTCTCCCAGGTCCTTGATGACGCCCCAGCGGCCTTCGCCCTTCCGGCCGCGCTCGAGGCCGTGGCGCCGGTTGCCCCAGCCGCCCAGGTTCACCCAGTAGAAGTCCTCGGGCCCCCGCACCCTGAACAGAACCAAGAAACCTTCGCCGCCGCCGTTCTTGCGGGCCTGGAGCGTGAACTCGTAATCGGTCCACGCCGGGTCGCCGAAGACCAGGCGCACGTCATCGCTCTCTTCCAGTTGCGCGATAGAGCCGTCGTCGATGCGCCAGAGCCCCACGCCGGGCGCTTCCTCGAAACTCCGATTCCAGATCATCTCGCCCCACAAGCCGCCGTTGCAGGCGTGATAGATGTGCTCGAGGAAGTGACCGTAGATGCGGGGATCGACGCGGTGGAGCGTCGCCGCCGGGTCGATCGCGAGCTCGACGGCCGCGCCGCGGGCGGCGCCGGCGGCGAGAAGAAGGAGCAGAACCGCGCGGGCGGCCGGTTTGAAGTCGTGCATGACGGTGCGCCTTTCTTGCCGGGAATTGTCCGCGATCCGGGGCCTCGTTCGACACGCTGAAGATACGCGCTTGAGCCTTGGAGCGCAATAGGGCCGCGGCGCCGCCGGGGACGGCCGTCCGCCGCGCCGGTCAGGGGTTGCGCTCCATGGCGAAGGGGGCGGTGACGAACCACACGCCGGCCGCCGCAAGCAGCCAGACCTGGAGGGCGCCGAGGGTCAGCATGCCCGCGAAATGCATGCCCACCGAAACGACGGCGGCGCCGGCCGCCAGCGCGGAAATGAACTGCGCGACGCTGCGCCCGGGCGGCAAGCGCCGCTGGAAGACGAAGCTCAGCGTCAGATACAGGACGGCGGCCATGAGCCAGCCCGGCAGGCTCACGAAGTAGATCTGGACATCGCCCTTGAGCACGAGATAGGTGCACGTGGCCAGCGTTGCCAGCCAGGCGATCGCCGCGGCGGGATTGAAGCTCGCGCCCGAGGCTTCCGCGTGGAAGGGTGTCAGCCCCAGCCGCTTGAAACACCAGAAATCGACGAAGATCACGGCGCCCATGGGCATGAGGATCATGCCCCAGAGGGCGACGAATTCCAGGAGCCGCATGGTCACGGCGGGGAAGATCGCGGTGAGCGTGGCCGCGAGGCCGACTCCGAGAGTGACGCGGAAGCGGGAAAGCCGGGGCAGCACCGCCTGGAACGCCAGCCCCGCCCGGTAGAGCGTCGGGTTCGCCGTCGTCCAGCCGGCCATGATGACGCAGATGAGCCCCGCCACGCCGCAGACGCGGTAAGCGAGCGGGCCGGGCAGGACATCGGTGTTGGCGGGGTTTTCGTGGATCTGGAGCGCGTACAGGATCGAGGCCGCCAGCCACGCCAGAAAGTGTCCGACGAACATCCCGGCGCCGGATGCCAAGCCATGCCAGGAGCGGCGCGCGTACCTGAGGATCGACAGATCCGCCATGCCCATGTGCCAGGCCACGTTGCAGAACCAGGCGAAAAAGCACACGTGCCAGAAGGTGAACTTCACCCGGCCGGCGAGGGGTTCGCCGCCCTTCCAGATCACGGTCTCGGCCAGGGGCCAGAAGTCGCGGACCGAGGCGACGCCGAGGGCCTTGAGTCCCATGATGCCGAAGGCCAGGAACATCAGGATGATCCAGGGCGCGGCGACGTTGGCGAAGCGCGCCACGGAGCGATACCCGCAAGCCGCCACTACCGAGAAAAGCGCGCCCATGCCCAGGACGGCCAGAACCCAGCCGGCGCCGCGGGGGGCATAGTCCGTAAGGCCGGGCATGGGGAAGGCGAGCCAGACGCCCAGCGCCGTCGTCGCGACGGTGATCATGGCGCCCGCCAGCAGCGTGAACATGGCGCCGTTGGCGAGGTCGTAGAGGGTGACGAGGCGGCGCCCGCAGATCTTCTCGAGCTGATAGTAGAGAGTCAGGCGCGCGCGCGTCGCGATGGGCGCGGTCAGGAAGGTCCAGCACAGGACGGCGAGGAGGTTGCCGGCCACCAGACCGGCCAGCAGATCGAAGGCGCCGACGCCCGCCGCGATGAAGAGCGGACCGATCATGAGCTCCGTGCCGGCGACATGCTCGGCGGCGTACTGGCCGACGAAGCTCCACAGGCCGAGGCGCGCCGCCTCCGGAACGGGCTCGCGCTCGTATTCGCCGAGGGGTTCGCGCGGAGTCTCGGCCATGGCGGCGAGGCGCGCTACCGGCTTTGCGTTGCGGCCGAGGCGGGCGCGGCGGCGGGAGGCTCCTTGGCGAGGTAGCCGCTGTATCCGGCGATGAACGCCGAGATGACGAGGAGCGCGAGGCCTCTGGCCAACAGCGAACGCGTGCGTCCACTGGTTCCCTTCCACTCGCCGAGGAAGATCCCCAGAATCGTGCTGAAGAGGATCTGGCTCGCCATGAGAACGGCCCAGCCGACGTAGGCAATGCTGCCCATTTGCGGCTCTGCGGTCTTGAAGCAGATGAACTGGGAGCACCAGATGGCGCCGGCCAGGGCGGCGAAGACTAGGTTGGAGACGATCGGCGCGCCCGGCCGAGCGTAGTCCCTCGTCGTCTTGTTCTTGAGGTTGAGGAAGAGGCACCACAGGCCGTTGACGATGAAGCCGCCGAAAAGGACGACGACGAGAACGGGCATGCCCTTCCAGGCGACGGAGGTGACCGGGTCGGTGGTGCGCGCCAGGCGCTCGATCGTCTGGCCGCCCTGCAGGCCGAAGTTCATGGCGGCGCTCATGAGGCCCGAGAAGATCGCGACGGTGATCCCCTTCTTGAAGTCGAATTCGGCGACGGCTTTCCTCTTCTCCTCCTCGGGCAGTTCGTTTTCCTTGGACCTGCCGGCGAGGCCCACCAGGACGATGCCGGCGAGGGAAACCAGGACGCCGAAGAAGGGGAACCAGCCCGCGTTCGAGTTGAACAGCGTCCCCAGCTCGCCGTTGATGACCTTGGGCACGATGGTCCCGGCAGCCGAGCACAGCCCGCAGCCGATGGCCAGTCCCAGCCCCACCCCGAGGTAGCGGATCATGAGGCCCCAGGTCAGGCCGCCGACGCCCCACGCGGCGCCGCACAGGCAGCAGTAGGCGATCTCGCCCCCCGGCGCCGCCTTCAGAACGGCGAACACGTTGGGCGAGGTGGCGAGCGCCAGGACCCACGGCACGATCAGGAGCCCGAAGACGGCGTAGACCAGCCAGTAGCTCTCCCACGCCCAGGCCTTGACCTTCTTGAAGGGCAGGTAGAAGACCGCGCCCGCCAGGCCGCCCAGGCTGAAGATCAGGATGCCCAGGGCGGGATAGGCCGCCGCGTCGGTTACAGCGAGCATGGCTCCTCCTCTAGACGCGCGTGGAGAGCACGTCGCGCTCGTAGCGCTTGACCTCGTCGATCCAGGCGGGGCCGACGGGCACGCCGCACAGGTCGCAGTAGTAGTCCCAGACGATGCCCGCGGGCATGGTCTTCAGCTCCTCGAACATCGCCAGACGCGCGGTGTTGTCGCCCTTGAGCTCGAGGCGTTTGAGCATGCTCAGGGGCTCGAGCAGCGCCATCAAGAGCGCCTTGAGGAAGCAGCGCGCGCCGATGACCCAGGCGGCGACGCGGTTGATGCTGGCGTCGAAGTAGTCGAGGGCGAGGTGGGTGCGCTCCAGGTAGTCCCCGCGGACCAACTCCTGGGCGATGGCCAGGAGGTCGTCGTTCAGGATCACGACGTGGTCGCTGTCCCACCGCACGCCGCGGCTCACGTGGAGCGCGATCCGGTCCAAGTAGGCGAAGACCGCCGAAATTTTGTCGGCGATGCCTTCCGTGGGGTGGTAGTGGCCGGCGTCCAGGCACAGGAGCTTGCCGCGCGAGACGGCGTACCCGAGGTAGAACTCGTGGGAACCGACGACGTAGCTTTCCGATCCGATGCCGAAGAGCTTGGGCTCGACGGAGTCGACGTTGTGCTTGGGGTCGATCTTCTTGGCGAAGATCGCGTCCAGGGACTCGACCAGGCGCTCGCGCGGGGCCTTGCGGTCCACCGGCGTGTCCTTGTATCCGTCGGGGATCCAGAGGTTGGTCAGGCAGGTCGAACCCAGCGTCTTGCCGAAGAAGGCGCCGATCTCGCGGCAGCGGATGCCGTGCTCGATCCAGAACTTTCGCACGCGCTTGTCCTGATGCGCCAGCGTCAGCCCGTCGGCGGCGAGGGGGTGGGCGAAATAGGTCTGATTGAAATCCAGGCCGAGCTTGTGGGCCTTGGCCCAGGCGACCCAGTTCTTGAACTGGGCGGGGCCGAGTTGGTCGCGGCCGATCTTCCTGCCTTTGGTCTCGGCGTAGAAGGCGTGCAGGTTCAGGCGGTGCCGGCCGGGGAGCAGCGAGACGGCCTTGAGGAAGTCCGCGCGGAGTTCATCGGCCGTCCGGGCTTTGCCGGGGTAGTTGCCCGTCACGGCCAAGCCGCCCCCGAGCTCGCTTCCCGCGTGCTCGAAGCCGCCCACGTCATCACCCTGCCAGCAGTGAAGGGAGATCGAGACGTTTTTCAGGCGCCTGAGCGCGCGGTCGGTGTCGACGCCGAGCGCGGCATAACGTTCCTTGGCCAACTGGTACGCCCGTCCGAGGTTTTTCGGCGAGGTCATGGGGACTCCCAGCAACAACAGCCAGGGCGCCCGCAGAGCGGGTTCCCGTAAAAAGGCCCTCCGGCGCGGCCGGACACGCTCAGGACATTGTACGCAGGCGCCGGCGGCTGTCCAGGGAAGATTCGATCTAAGAAACACCCGCCCTCAAGCGACATCCTTTTGTCACGGACGCCGGAAAGCGCGCCGCGCGCGGCCGCGGCGGCGCTGATTCGTTACGGGAACCGCGCGAGCCGCCGGTGGTCCAAGGGAAGATGGCGGTCGATAACTATAGGTGTACGATGAGGCGCGACGGCGTTCCGCGGCCTTCCGCGGCCGCGGCGGCGCGTCTGCCGAACGAGGACCGGAAGCGCGGCGGTGCGATGACGAGCGAGCCGACGGAAGAGGATCTCCTGCGGGCGTATGCCGCCTCCGGCGATTCCAAGTTCCTCGGCTCCTTTCTCGCGCGCTACGAGGGGCGGCTCCTCAGGTTCGCGACGCGGCTTCTAGGCGGCGATCACCACGGTGCCCAGGACGTCGTCCAGGAGACTTTTTTCCAAGTTGTGCGCCGGCCCGCGGGCCTGCTCGCGGCCGAGCGCCGCCACAACTGGCTCCTGAAGATCGCGCGCAACATCGGCATAAGCCGAATGCGCAGGGCGACGCTGGCCGACAGACACGAGACGTTCCGCGCGGGGCCCGCGGCGCTGCGAGCCGGCTGTCCGCCGTCGGGCGCCGTCGAAGCCGAGGAGCGCACGGCCGCGGTTCGCGCGGCGATCGACCGCTTGCCGCCGCGCTGCCGCGAACTTCTGCTTCTCAAGGTGCAGGAGGAGAAGTCCTACCGGGAGATCGCGGAGATCACGGGACTCACGGTCACGAACGTCGGTTTTCTCCTGCACCGCGCTATGAAGGAGCTTTCCCTCCGGCTCGCGGGTTCCAGGGAGGCGCTCTGATGGAAGACCTTCGCGATTACAGACTCACGGCCTATCTCTTCGGCAGCCTTTCGGCCCAGGGAAGAGCCGAGGTCGAGGCGCACCTCGCCGGCTGCGCGCGCTGCCGCAGAGAACTCGCGGATCTGCGCCGGACGCTCGGCCTCGCCAAGGCGGCGCTGTCGACGGAGGAGGAAGCGGCGGGGGCGCTCGAACCGGCGCGCATGGCGCGCGTTCTCGGCGCTCGACGGGGAAAGAGAGCCTGGCCGTACCGGCTCGCGGGAATAGCCGCCAGTGCCGCGGTGATGCTTCTTGTGCTGGGTCACTTGTTGATATCGGCCAAGGGGCCGGGGCCAAGGGCCACGGATCACGCCGTCACGCTCGATCGCCGCCCACAGTCTGCGCCCGATTCCATGAACAGGCAACTCGCCACAGCGGCGGTCCCGGCGCCGAGCGACGCGGCGCGGAGCGGCGGACCCGCGGGCTCCGGCGCACGTTCCGTGGGCGTCAACGATGCGATCGGCATCGGCGGCGGCGCGGCGGGCGCCTATGGACAGCGCTGGGGCAGGGCCGCCTATCGACGTCCCAGGGACAGGGTCGCCAATGATGAAAAGCGCTTCGATCAAGCCGGCGAGAAACCCGCTGGGGAAAAACCGCCGTCCGCGGTCGGCGCGGGCCAGAGGCGTGATCCCGAGGAGAGCATGCACCCTCCGGTCGCTGGGGAGAGGGGGCTGCTCGAGCTGAAGGACGCGAGCGGGCGCCGGGTCGCGGAAAAAGACGAGGCCGGCGCGGTTCGCACCCGGTTGTCGGGCGGCGTTGAGCAACAACTTGCGAAGGCCAAGGGAGCCGGCGCCGGCGATAGGGAACTCGAGCCTCGCGGGGCGGACGCCACGATGCCCGCCGCGATGCCCGCCGACGCGAGACGGAGGAGCGCCGCCGAACGGACCGGCGGTTTTCATTTCGATTCTTATTTCGAAGAAGCGGGAGCGTCCGAGGGAAAGGAGCGGGCGGCCACGGACCTCGACGCTGTTGCGGCCCTCGATGCCGGCAACTACGTACTGGGCGGATTCGCGAAAGCCCCGGCCTCTGACGAACGGCTCTTCGCGGGTAAGCCGGCGGCGCCGCCGGCTCGTCTCCCGACGGGCGCGGAGCCGCTGCTGCGGGCCTATGCCCACTACCGGACGCTCGGCGCGAACCTCGACCTCCGCGGCTTCACGGCGCGCGTCGTGCCGGTGCCGCCGCCGTCCCTTGAAAGCGAGAACCTGACGGAGGAAGAGTTTCGCGCGCGCTACCGCGTGAATCCCTTCGTCGACACCCGCGTCGATCGGCTCTCGACCTTCGGCATGGATGTGGACACGGCGTCCTACACCCGGGCGCGGGATGCGCTCAGAGCGGGCAGGCTGCCCGAGCCGGAGTCGGTGCGCGTCGAGGAGTTCGTCAACTATTTTCCCGGGGACTACGTGACCGACCCCGAGGCCTCGTTCTCGGTTTACTGCGAGGGCGGCCCCTCGCCCTTCGGCGCGGGCCTCGACCTCCTGAAAATCGCCGTCAAGGCCAGGGAGCTCCGGCCGAACGAGCGCAAGAACGCCGTCCTCACCTTCGCGGTGGACGTGTCCGGCTCCATGGCCGCGCGGGCGGGCGGCGGGGCAGCGGTCGGGACCGGACCGACGCGCCTCGACCTGGCGGCGCACGCCCTGGGCGCCCTTGTCGATGCGCTCGGCCCGGAGGACCGCGTGGCCATCGTGGCCTACGGCACCTATCCCGCGCTGATCCTGCCTCACACGCCGGTCAGGGAGCGGCGGCGCATCCTGGGCGCCATCGCGTCCCTCGCTCCGGGCGGCGCCACCAATCTCGAAGCGGGTCTGGACCTCGCGTACCGCGTGGCCGACGAGGCCTTCGACGCCAAGGCGCTCAACCGCGTGATCCTGTGCTCGGACGGCGTGGCCAACCTGGGCGCCCGCGGACCCGAGGAGATCCTGAAAAAGGTGGTCGTGTTCGCGCGGCGCGGCATCTACCTTTCCGCGGTGGGCTTCGGCCGCGACAGCTACGACGATGCGATGCTCGGGCTTCTCGCCGACAAGGGCAACGGCAACTACCGGTACGTCGATTCGCCCGAGGAGGCCGCGCGCATCTTCAACGAGGATCTTCCGAAGACGCTGGATGTTCTGGCGCAGGACGCCAAGATCCAGGTCGTTTTCAACCCGGAGGTCGTGAGCCGCTACCGGCTCCTCGGCTACGAGAAGCGTGCCATCAAGGACGAGGATTTCCGGAACGACAAGGTCGACGCGGGCGAAGTGGGGCCCGGCGCCACCGTGACGGTGCTCTACGAGATCCAGCGGCGCACGAATCCGCAGGGCGACATCGGGAGGATTCACCTGCGCTATCGCGACGCCGGCACGGGCCGCATCGAGGAGACGGATTATCCCCTGAGCGCGGGCGTTCTCGCCGTGAATCTGCGCGACACGACGGACAGGTTCCGCTTTGTCGCGGCCGCGGCCGAGACCGCCGAACTTCTCAGGGAAAGCTATTTCGCCCGGGATGGTTCCTTCGAGAAAACGGCGGCGCTGCTTGCGAGCGCCGGCCCCGAGTTCAAGGCGCGGCGCGATTGGGTCGAGCTCAACGAACTCGTTCTGCGTGCCTGGAAACTGACGCTCGAGCGCCTGGAGGCGCTCGCCGCGACGTTGTGAGATCGAATTCGGTGAAGGGAGTGCGTGCGGATCGGGAGAGAAGGCCCGGCCAGGAGAGTCCACTCATGGGAAGGACGCTGCGTCTCGCGTTGATCACGGCAATCGTCCTGAACGGCCGCGGCGGGCCGTGCGCCGCCGCCGAGGCGGCCGCGGAGGCCGCGCCCCAGGCGGCGGCGACCGGCCCGGACCACGTTCCGGGCGCTCCGGAGGCGCCGGCCGCGGAGGCCGAAGCGCCGCCGCCGGCGCTCGTGGTCCAATCCGCGTTCTACGTGCCCTACGAGAAGCTCAAGGATGTCTTCGAGAAGGAAGGCCGCGGCATCTTCCTCCCCTACGAGGAGTTCCTGAAGCTCTGGCGGGAGGCGCAGCCCAAGCCGCCCGCGCCCCCGCCCGAGGAGGCTCCCGCGCCGGCGGTGATCCGCGGCGGACACTACCTGGGCGCCCTCCACGGCGATGTGGCGAAGTTCACCGTCGTCTTCGACATCGAAGCGCTCAGGAAAGGCTGGTGCGAGCTTGCCCTGCCCCTCAAGAACGTGGCGCTCGAGCGCGCGGATCTGTCCGACTCCCGGGCCGTCTTCGCCGCGCAGGGCGAGGCCTACGCGGTCTTCCTGCCCGGGCCGGGGGCCTACAAGGCGACGCTGGCCTTCGTGGTGCGCGTGGCCCAAGAGCCCGGCAAGAAGACCTTCTCCTTCGGTATCGTGCCGGCGGCGATCTCGCGGCTCGAGCTCACGATTCCCGAAGAGGGCGCGCGGGTCGAGGTCCGGCCCGCCCTGGCGGTGGCGGAGACGAGCGCCGGCGGCGGGGCGACGAAGGTCCTTGCCTTCCTCGGCAATGCCTCCGAGCTGGCCGTCAGCGTGATGCCGCCGGCCGGCAAGGTCGCCGAGGGCGCCGCCGTCGTCCTCGCTTCCCAGGCCATAAGAGCCTACCTCGGCGAGCGCATCCTGCGGATCGCGACGGACGTGGAGTACCAGGTCGTCCGCGGCGAGGTCGGGACGCTCAAGCTCAAGGCGCCCGAGAACACGCGGCTCCTCTCGGTCAAGGGCGACAACATCCGGGAATGGTCCCAGGAGGGCGACACGCTTCTCGTGACCCTGCACACGGCGCTCAAGGAGGCGGCCCGCGGGGCCGGCGCGTATCGGCTGGCTCTGACCTTCGAGCGGATTCTCGCCGAAACGCCCGCGTCGCTCGCCGTGCCTTTTCCGCGCGTCGAGGATGTCATCCGCGAGGCCGGCTGGGTCGTGTTCAGCCACGACAACGGCCTGGACGTGCGCGTCGCGGCGACCACCGGGCTGAGCCAGCTCGACAAGGAGGAGGTGCCCGAGGCTCTGCGCGGCGGCCCGGGGGTGGGGTTCAGGTACCTGGCGCAGCCGCTCGCGCTCGGCGTGGCCGTGGAGAAGATCACGCCCAGCATCCGCTCGACGACGACATCGGTCGTGTCGCTCGGCCGCGAAGAGGATGTCTGGACCGGCTGGGTCGACTACGACATCGCCAAGGCGGGCGTCTTCCGGCTGCTCCTGAAGGTGCCGGCGCGTTGGAACATCGTCCAGATCGGCGCCGAGAACGCCGTCGAGGACGCCCAGGCGTCCGAGGAGCGGGACGGCCTGAAGACCATCGCGGTGAACCTGAAGTCCAAGGCGCTCGGCGCCTTCAAGCTGCCTTTCAAGTTCACGGCGCAGGGCTCGGCCGCCGCCGGCGCCGTCACCCTGGCGGCGCCCGTCGTCGCGGACTCCGGCCAGGACCGCGGCATCTTCGGCGTCAGCGCGCCGAAGGCCTTCAACGTGAGCACGGTCGAGCGCCGCGCCATGACGTCGGCCGACGTCGATGCGCTCTTCAAGTCCGGCATCATGAACCAACTGGGACCGGAGGCGGGCCTGCCGCTCACCTACGGCTACCGCGAGGCGGGTCCCGCGGTGACGGTGCGCCTCGAGGCCAAGCAGACCGAGATCGACGTGCTTGCGCAGCACCTCATCGAGATCCGCGACGGCGGCATCGCCGTGACGCACTACCTCGATTTCGAGGTGCTGTACGCCGCCGTCGATCGGCTGACCTTCAGCGCGCCCGCCACCCTCGACAATCTGCTCAAGGTCGAGGCGGGCGCCAAGAAGGAGCTGCGCCGGCTTTCGAGCGATCAGGGCCGGAGCCTGTGGGAGCTGACCCTCCAGGCGCCGGTCCTCGGCGCCGTTCCCGTGACGATCACCCACGAAACGGACCTGAAGGCCCTCCAGACGGGGCGGCCGTTCGCCTACGAGGTCCAGTTCATCGAGGCGCGCGACGCGCGCGCGCATAACGGCTTCGTCGCCATCCGGAAGGAAGGCACCCTCGAGATCGCCGATCAGCCGCGCAACATGGAGGCGATCGATGCGAGCGATCTGCCCGACAAACTCAGGCAAGGCCGGATATATCGGGCGTTTCGGTATTTCGCGCCCGATCCCGGACTCGACATCCAATTGACGCGCTACGAGTACGAGACCCTCGCGACCACCGTCGTCAGCCTGCTGAGGATGCGAAGCGTTCTCTCCGAGCAGCTCCGACTGAAGACCGAGGCCGTGCTCATGGTCCAGAACGCGGAGCGCCAGTATCTGGCGCTCAAGTTCGGCCGCGGCGCGGACATCCTCTCCTTGAGCGTCGACGGCAAGGCGCAGAAGCCGCGCCTGCGCAAGGAGGACCCGGATACGCGCCTTGTCCAAATCCCGGCCTCGGCGGGTTCCGGCGGCACGTTTCCCGTCGTGGTCGTCTACGAGGAACCCCTCGGCGAGGGCGCCATGGGGCTTCTCGGGAGCGTGAGCTTCGCGTCCCCGGAAATCCTCGAGAACATCCCGGTCGGCAAGCTGGAGGTCGAACTGTACCTGCCGCCCGACTTCGTTTACCTCGGGTGGGGCGGAACGCTGCGCCCCGGGTGGCGCGGGGCGCCGCGCCTGTGGCGGCGCTTCGAGGATCTCCTCAAGGCCGTGGTGGAGGCGGACGCCGGCGCGGCGGCGCAGGCGCCGCGCGCGCCCGCCGGCGACGTGGCGATCCCGCTCCGAGGCGCGCTCCACGAGTTCGAGAGCCTCGCCCCCCGCGGGACGCTGCGCTGCTTCTATGCGGGGCGCACGCTCTTCAGCGCCGCCGACTTCGCGCTCTTTCTCGCCGCCGCGGCCGTCGGAGGCGTGCTGGCGGCCCGGAAGCGCGCGTCGAAGACCGCGCTGCTGTGCGTGCTGGTCTTGGCGCCGCTCGCCTTGACGTGGTTCGTCGAGGGGCCCGCGGTGGAGCTCTGCGCGTCGCTGCTTGCGGGCGGCGTCGTCGGCATCGGCGTGGCGTGGATCGCGGGAGCGGTGCGCGCGGCGCGGGCCCGGCGCCGCGAAGCCGTCGCGGACTTAGCCGTGGCGGCGGCGCCCGAGGCGGACCCCTTCCTTGAGGACTTGCCGCTCGATCCGCCGCCGTCTTTCGAGGGACCCGCGGATGACGCCGAGAGGAACCGGCCATGACGCACCTTGAGCGCAGGCACGCGATCGGGGCGGTGCTGTGGAGCGCGCTTCTGCTGGGAGCGGCGACGTCCGTGGCGGCGGCGCCGCCGGACGCTCCGCCGTGCATCCGCGAGATCTTCGTCCCGTACGCGGAGTTCCGCGAACTCACCCGGGACAAGCGCGATGGCGTCGTCATGTCCCTGGAGGAGTACCGCGCGCTCGCCGCCGCCGCCGCCGTCAACATCCGCCCGGAGACGCCGCCGGCGCTGCCGCCCATCGAGGCGGCCGTGATGGAGATCAGCTACGAGGGGACCATCGCCGGCGACGCCGTGAAGGTGCGCGGAGCGGGCACGATCGTCGCGGCCGCCGATGGCTGGGTGCGATGCGATCTGGGGAGCGGTTTCCCGAACCTGGGGTCGGTCCTGCTGGACGATGCGCCGGGGTGGATCATCGCCGAGAACGGCGCGGCGCGGGACGGGCAGCCTGCGCCGCGGGCGTACCTGCTCCTTCGCGGCAAGGGAACCCATCGGCTCGACGTCGGGTTCACGCTGGGCATTCGCGAGGAGGAAGACCGCGCCATCGTCGAGGGGAGGCTGGCGTCGGCGCCGAGCGCGAGATTCGTTCTCGATGTGCCGGGGGCGGTGGAGGCGACCGCGGCCCCGGCGTTTCTGACCTGCCTTCCGAAAGGCGAGTCGACGCGGCTCGAGCTGGGCCTCGGCGCGGCTCGGGAGTTCAAGCTGGCGTGGCGGCGCACGAAGAGCCGCGCCGAGCGCGAGACGCTGCTCTCGGCCGCGCACGTGATCGCTTACGTCCCGCGCGGCGACAATCCGGTCTTTACGTGGAGCGCCCGGATCGAGATCGCGCGGCGCAAAACCGACACGCTCTTCCTCACGGAGCCGCCCGGCGCGCGCGTCCTGGCCATCGCCGGTCCGCTGGTTCACTCTTGGACCCGGACCGAGGCGGGGCTGCGGGTGCTGCTCAACGAGCCCATGCTCGGCGAGGTCGCCTTCGCGGCGAGGGGCCTCTTGGAGGCGCCCGGCGAACGTTACGAACTCGGCGCGCCGGCCGTCGCCGACGCTTACGCTGACACGGGCATCTTGGCGCTCTACGCGCCGTCGGGCGCCGAGATCGCGGTGGAAGCGTCCGCGGGGCTCCAGGAGGTGGCGCCGGGCGATGGATGCCTCGGGCCCGGCATCGACACGGGCGAGACCGTGGACGGCGGCGCGACGATCGCGCGTGCCTACGCCTACGCCTCGCCCGATGCCCGCGTGACGGTGCGCGTGACGCCGCTGCGCCTCGTTTTCGAGACCCAGTCCACGCTGTTGGCGCTCGTCGGCGAGACGAACGTCAGCATCGCGGGCGTACTGCGCGCCGGCGTGCGGGAGGGCCGGCTGCACCGCCTCGCGCTGGACGTGCCCGCCCCGTGGAAGTTGACGCTGCTGGAAGAACGTTCCGCCGAGGGCGCGGCGCCGCACGCCATCGCCTACACGGTCCGCGAGGGCGCGGAGTCCTCCCGGGTCGAGGTTCTGCTGGGCAGGGCCGTGGGGCGCGGCGGTTTCATCGATCTCCAGGCGCGGTTGGAACACCCGACCTTCGGCGAGAACCGCGTCTGGGAGCGCACGGATCTCGCGTTAGCGCTGCCCTTGTGCCCGGGCGCGGAGCGGAACCGCTGCGACCTGGGCATCGCGATTCCTCCCAGCTTGGACGCGCAGATGGGCGCGCTGTCCCAGTGGCGGACTCTGGAGGCCGGCGAGATCGAGGCCCGCGGCCTGGGGGCGATGGCCGGGGAACAGGGCCTCGCGCTCATCGCGGCGCTCACGACGCGGGCGCCCGCGCCGGCGCTCGGTTTCACCCTGGTCAGGCGCGCGCCGCGCGGCGAGTACCAGGCCGTGACTCACCTCCTCGCGCTGGAGCGCGTGCTGCGCGTGCGGGTCGACTTTCGGCTCACGGCCGTCGACCGGCCGCTCGGAAGCATCTTCGTGCGTCTGCCCGCCATCGCCGGGCCCAACACGGTGATCCTGGGCGATGGCATCAAGGAGATCGAGCCGGACCCCGAGGGGCGGATCGTCAGGTTCGGGGTGCCGTGGCTCGGAACGCGGCAGTTCCGCGTGGAGTTCGACGCGCCGCGCGAGGGCGACGGCGAGTTCCCCGTTCCGGTGGTCGCGGTCGAGGCCGCGAAGGGCGCGGCGGTGTTCGGAGGCGAGCGTCTGCTGGTGCTCCAGAGCCAGGGGCCGGTGGAACTCGGCGCGCCCGCGCCGGAGGGCCTGACCCCCGCCGATGTCGACGACGTGCCGGAGTTCGCGGAGCCGTGGCGCATCGGGCGCGTGCTCTCGGCCTACCGGTTCAAGGCCCGGGGCGAGCCCGGCACGCTGCGGTGCGTCGTGCACGGCAGGGCGCCGGTCTTGCAGCGGCTCGTGCGGCGGATGATGCTCGCGACGACGATCGGCAGGGAGGGCGTGACGCGCACCCAGGCGGAGCTGCTGCTTGCCTACTCGCGGGACCAGGATTTCAGGGTGGAACTGCCGCCGGGCGCCCGCGTCCTCGGCGTGACGGTCAACGGCGAGCCCATTCGCACCGTCATCTCCAAGCCCGCGGCCGCCGCCGCGAACACCATCGCCGTGCCCCTGCCGCCGCAGTCCTACGCGACGGTGACGGTGACGTACGAGCGGGTCGGCGGCGCGGGCGCCGCGCTCGGGCGCTCGGGCGTGTGGCGCGAGCAGGCGCCGCGCTTTCCCGGCATGCCGGTGGGCGAGACCGTCTGGTCGGTGAGCTATCCGCCGGAGTATCTCTTCCAGCTTCTTGGCGACGGCGGCTTCCGCGCGAGCGACGCCCGGAACGAGGCATCAATGACCTCCTTTGCCGAGACGTTCTTCGGACGTCTTGCCCGCGGACGCCTGCCCCTCCTGACTGTTTTCGGGCCAAGGCAGCCGTTGGTGAATTGGAACGCGCCGGCGCCGCTGACCGTCGAGGAGCGCCGGGGGGCGCGCCGGCCCGACGCCGTCGCGGCGCAGGGAAGGCTCGCGCCCAAGGAGGAGCGCGCCGCGGCGTGGGGGAGCGCGTTGCCGCTCTGCAACTTCCCGGCCGAGGGCCGGCGCATCGAAGCCGCGAAGATCGGCGATGGAGGGACGATCACTTTCCTGTACGGCGAGCGGCGGTGGCGGCAGTTCGCGGTGCGGGCGATGGGCGTTGTCGGCGTTCTCGCCGGACTCATGCTCTTCGCGCGCTGCCGGTTCGGGCGCTTCCTGGCGGTGATGCTCGCCCTGCTCGCCGCGGGGACGTGCGCGCCCTTCGCGCTGGGAATCAAGTCGCCGCTCGTCGCCGTGCCGCTGTGCGAGGGGCTTGTGCTTGCCCTGGGCGCGGGCCTCGTCATCGCCGCGGCGCGGGCCGCGGCGCGCGGCCTGGCGCGTTCGGCCGGGAAGGCGGAAATCCGGGCAGGGGCCGTGTTGCTGCTCGCGGCGGCGCTGGCCGCCGGCGGGCATGCGGCCGAGGCCGCGGACGATGTGTTCGGTCCGGCCGAAGGCGCGATCATCGCTTACGATCCCGGCCTGTTTCCCATCGTGCCGAGCGGTGCCGAGAAGGTGTTCCTGCCGTACGCGTGTTTCCGCCGACTGTGGCAACTCGCCAATCCGGAAAAGGCGGCCGAGGAGGCGCCGCCGCCTTGCGACCTGGCGCTGGGCCAGGCCGGGTACGCGCTCACGATCGAGGGCGGGACCGCGAGGATCAAGGGCGTGATCGCGGTCAACGTGCTGGCCGCCGGATGGGTGGCGGTGCCGCTGCCCTTCGACGGGGCGCAGCTCGAGAACATCCTCATCGATGGGATTCCGGCCGGCGTCGGACAGGCGCCCCTGGTTGCCGAAGGCGTCATGGTGCCTTTCGTGCAGATCAAAGGCCGGGGGGCGCACACGCTTCAGGTGGAGTGCACGGCGGCGGTCCGAACCGAAGCCGGCGGCAACTCCGTGCTTGCGGGGCTTCTGGCCGGAGCGGCGGCGAGCCTGAGGGCGGAACTGCCCCCCGATGCCAAGGTGGAGGCGCGCGGCCTGCGACCGGGCGCGGGCGATTCGAGCGAGGCGAAGCCCGTGGCGGTGGAGCGCGGGGCGAATGCGACGCTGGCGACGGTGGACCTCGGAGGCGCCGACCGCATCGAGCTGGCCTGGTCCTTTCCCAAGATCGAAGGGCAGAAGGGCTCGCAGATCGAGTCCGCGGCGTACGCGTGTCTCGCGCTCGTCGACGGCGGGTTCACCGTCGAACGCCGCGAGCGCGTGCGCGTCGCCGGGAGGCCGATCGATGCCTTGCTCTACACGATCGAAGGGGCATGGCGCGTGACCGATGTCGCGGGAGCCGATGTCGCCGAATGGAGCGTGCTCCGCGGCGAAGGCGGCGCCGAGCGGCTGCAGATCTTCTTCGCGCGGCCGGTCCTGGGCGCCGAACTCGTCATCCGCGGCCGCGCGCTGCTCGACGGGCGGGGCGCGCTCGCGACCCTGACGCCCAAGGACGCGGTGGCGCAGGAGACGTACGTCGGCCTGCGCCACGGTCATCTGGCGCGCTTCGCCCCGGATGTGCTCGCGGGAATGCAGCGCGCGACGCGCGAGGATCTCGCGCGGCGCTTCGGCGTCGCGGCGGAGGCGTTTCCCGATCGCTTGTACCACGTGTACGGGAGCGGCGCGGGACAGATGCTCGCGAGCGAGCCCATGCCGGCCGAGTTTGCGGCGACGACGCGGGCGGCGGTGGTCATCGAGCTGGACCGCTGCGTCTTGTGGGTGCGCTCACGCTACGAGGTGACGGGACCCGGGCCCCTCAGGCACGTGGCGGCGGTCCCGCGCGGCTGGTCGGTGCGCAGCGTGGCTTGCGACGATCTCCGCGACTGGCGCACGGTGACGCAAGGCGAGGACACGCGCCTCGTGGCGACGTTCGCCGAGCGTGCGGCGACGGGCACGGAGATCACCTGGCGGGCCGAACGGCTGTGGGACGCCCCGCCCGAGATTGTGGAGCTTTCCGAGCCTGTAACCCAGGGCGTCCCGCGGGAAAGCATGCACGCGGCGTTCGCCGCCGCCGATGAGTTGGATCTGGCGGTGCGCGAGGCGGGGCGCCTCATCGCCGCGCCGCCGGAGACGTGGCCCGAGTGGGCCCCGCTGCCGGCGCTGGCGAGTTTACGATTCGCGCTGCGCTCGCCGCGGAGCGAGGGAAGTGAGGCCGCACGGCCGCTTGCCGTGGCCGTCGGCCGGCGCGCGAGCCGCCTGAGCGCCCTCGCCGTGTCCTTCGTGCGCGCGGCCGAGGACTCGCTGGAGGTCAGCGCGCGCATCGTCTTTCGGATCCGAAACGCGGGCCGTGATCGATTTCGCGTGGCGCTGCCCCCGGGCGCGGAGCTCGTGAGCATCGCGACGCGCAATCAGCGCAGCCGCGAGGTGCGCGCGGGCGCGGGGGGGCCGGAGATCGAGATCACGCTCCAGTCGCCGGTCGTGGGCGAGCACGCCGTGGACATCATGTACCGGTTGCCCCGCGACGGCGGCGTCCCGCGGGTGACGCCGATCGCGCTGTTCGACGGGGCGTCGCGGCTGGAGGACGTCGATCAGTACGTGGGCGTGCTTCAGACCGGCGCGGCGTTCGTGGCTGATGCGGGGGCGGCGGGGCTCGTGCGGGTCGAGGCCGAAAACGTGCCGTACCTGCCCGAGGGCGTGTCCCCGGGCAGCCTCAAGCCGACGTACCGCGCGACGGCGTTGGACTGGTCGCTCGCCCTGGCCGAGGAGGCGATCGAGGTGGCGGAGGGCGCCGCGGCGATCGTCGTCCTGGCCGAGCTCACGACCGTGGTGGGCGAGGATGGCACCGCGCGGACGCGCGCCGTTTACAGCGTTAAGAACCGCATGCTGCAGTTTCTCCTGCTGGAGCTGCCCGAGGAGGTGAGCCTCTGGGGTGTGATGCTCAACGGGAAGGCCGTGGCGGTGGGCGAGGCCGCGGGGCCTGGCGCGGGCAAGGTCCTGCGCGTGCCCGTGGAGCACGTGGGCGCCGGCAGCCTAGACCTGGAGGTGATGGTGCAGTACGAGGAACGCCGGTTGGAGCTGCCCGCGCTGCGCGGCACGGCGGCGCTGGCGGCGCCGCGCGTCCGCGACACGCCCGTGCTGGAGACGATCTGGAACGTCCAGTTTCCCGACGGCTACCGGGTCGCGCTCTCGGGCGGCACCATGCGCGAAGTCGTGGGGAGCATGCACTACGCCCGCAAGGTGCGGTATCTGCTCGAGCAGCACGAGAAGATCGCGCGCACGGCGGCGTCGGCCGACTCGCGGCGGGTGCGCGAGCAGGCGCGGCGCGACATGGCGCGCCTGGAGCAGGTGCTCGGGGACAGCGTCACGGAGCTGGCCGCGAGCAACCGAAGCTCCTGGGAGGTCGGGAACGCGGCCAGGCTGGGCCGGTCCGATGTGCAGGCGCAGTGGAATGCGAACGATGCCCTGATCCTCAGGTCCAAAGAGGTCCAGCGGGCGCTCAAAGAGGGCAAGCAGGCGCAGGCCGAGCAGCGGCGGACGCCGACCAAGCGCGAGCAGGCGGAGTTGGACGCCGCGAACTTCATGCAGCAGGGGTGGTCGTTCAACGTGGTCCACGAGTCCGCGCGGAAGACGCCGGCGAAGCCCGGCGCGGAGGATGCGGCCGCGCCGTCGGTGCAGGGGCTGGCGCTGGAGCCGCGGGAGCCGGAGGTCGAGACCGCGGCGCCCGCGGCGGTCGATGAGAGCAAGGGCTTGGCGCCGGTTCCCGAGGCGCTGCTCGCGGCGACGACGCCCGGGTTGGAGGTGGCGCCCGCGGCGAAGGGCGGCGTCGCCTACACGTTTCACGCCCAGGGCGGCGACGCGCGCCTCGCGATGGTTTTCACGCGCCGCGATGCGGCGCCGCGCGCGCTGTCGCTCCTCGCCCTCCTCGCGGCGCTGGGAGCCTGTTTGTGGCTGGCGCGGCGGGAGAAGCAGGCGCGTGGAGGCGAAGGCGCGCGACCTTGAAAATCGCGCCCCCGCGCCTTTCGTCCTTTTGCCGGGATCTCTTCCGGGTTAGCATCGTTTTACACGCCTTGCGGAGCGGGTTCGCGGAGCGAGGGAAGGCGCGCCCGCGTCGCGCGGAGGCCGAAGGAGGAGCTTATGCGCGGATCGAGACTCGTTTTCGCGGCGCTTGTCGCCGCGCCGGCGTGGTGCGGGGGCGCGGCCGCGGCGGACGCGGCGCTGCCCGTGCGCGGTATTCACTTGGCCGCCCCCGGGAAGAAGGACGTGCCCGCGCTTCTGGCCTTCATTCGAGGCGCGCTGGCGGAAGAGGGCGTCAACACGCTGATTCTCGAATTCGGCTACGGCTTCGATTTCACGTCGCGGCCCGAGTTCGCGGATGCGTCGGCGCCCGGCAAGGAAGACGCGGCTCGCATCGCCGCGGCCTGCCGCGAGAAGGGCATCGCGCTCATTCCCCAGATCAACTGCCTGGGGCACCAGTCCTGGGCGGCGCGCAACGGCCGGCTTCTCCAGAAGCACCCCGAATTCGACGAAACGCCGGGCAAGCACCCCGACAATGCGGGCATCTACTGCCGCAGCTACTGCCCGCTGCACCCCGAGGTTCACAAGGTGCTCTTCGATCTCATCGACGAGCTTGTGAGCGCGTGCGAGGCCCAGGCCTTTCACGCCGGCATGGACGAGGTGTTCATTCTCGCCGATCCGGACTGCCCGCGGTGCAAGGGCAAGGATCCAGCGGAGCTCTTCGCGGGCGAGGTCGTGAAGCTGCACGGGCATCTCAAGGCCAGGGGCTGCCGGATGTGGATGTGGGGGGATCGGTTTCTGGACGGCCGGGCGACGGGCATCGGCGCGTGGGAAGCCAGCACGAACGGCACGGCGCCCGCCGTCGACATGGTCCCCAAGGATATCGTCATCTGCGATTGGCATTACGAGAAGGCCTGGGACACGGCGCGGTTCTTCGCGGCGAAGGGGTTTCAAGTGGCGGCCTGCCCGTGGCGCAAGACCGAGGTGGCCAAGGGGTCGCTGGCGCATATTCGCGCGATTCGCGCCGGAGCGGACCGGGCGGCCGCCGAGCGCGCCCTCGGTGTCATCCAGACCACGTGGTGCGGATTCGCGCCCTTCGCCAAGGCCTGGGAAACGCTCAAGGCGGGCGGCGAACCCGCCAAGGGCGCGCCGGGGGAGGCGGCGCGGTGTTTCCGCGAACTCCTTGCGGCCGCCGGGGAGGCCCGGAAAACCGGGGACTAGCGGCGAGACCGTCGCGCGCGGAACCGGCGCGCGGCGCCCTCAGGCATAGTTGCGGTAAACCGGCTCGTACATCGCGGCGCGTAAGTGGGCCCGCAAGTCGTCGGGCAGAGGCTTAGCCGCCAGTCCCGCGTTGCGGGCGATCTCGACCACGGCGACGGCGATCGACAGGGATATCTCGCGGATCCGCGTGATGTGGGGATACACCGAGCCGCGGGCGATCTCCTCGGGAGTGACGGCGGCGGCGACGGTTTCGGCCGCCGCCGAGAACATCGCGTCCGTGACGCGCCGGGCGCCGGACGCCGTGACGCCGAGGCCGACGCCCGGGAAGATATAGGCGTTGTTGCCCTGCGCCGGCACGAACTCCCTGCCCTGGAAGGTGCAGGGGGGAAAGGGGCTGCCGCTGGCGAACACGGCGGCGCCCTTGGTCCAGGCGTAGGCTTCCTCCGCGGTGCATTCGGAGTTGGAGGTGGGGTTCGAAAGCGCGAAGATGATGGGGCGGGCGTTCAGGCGCGCCATCGCCTGGAGCACCTCCTTGGTGAAGGTGCTCGGGACTCCGGACACGCCGATGAGGGCGGTGGGCTTGAGCGCCTCGATGGCGGCGGGGAGATCGGGCAGGAAAGGGTGGTCGTGGGCGTAGGGGAGTTTGTGCTCGCTCAGATCGCCGCGCCGGCGGACGACCAACCCCTTCGAGTCGACGAACCAGCAGCGCTCGCGCGCCTCGGCTTCGGCTAGCCCCGCGCGGGTGAGCGCCGTGACGACGAGGTCGGCGATGCCGATGCCGGCTTCGCCCGCGCCGAGGAAGAGCAGTTTCTGGGCGGCGAACGCACCGCCGGTGGCCCGCATGGCGGCGTACAATCCGGCGAGGGCCGCGGCGGCCGTGCCTTGGATGTCGTCGTTGAAGACGCAGGCGCGCTCCCGGTACTTCGCCAAGAGCCGGAAGGCGTTGGCGGTGGCGAAGTCCTCGAACTGGATCATGACGCCGGGAAAGCGCTCGCAAGCCGCCGTGACGAATTCGTCCACGAGGGCGTCGTAGGCCTCGCCGCGGAGGCGGGGCTCCGGCAGCCCGAAATAGATGGGGTCGCGCAGGAGATCCGGGTTGTTCGTGCCCGCGTCCAGCATGACCGGAAGGCTGTGTTCCGGGTGGATGCCGGCGCAGGCGGTGTACAGCGCGAGCTTCCCGATGGGAATGCCCATGCCGTTGGAGCCGAGGTCTCCGAGGCCCAGGATGCGTTCCCCGTCGGTGACGACGATGACGCGCACATCGTCGAAGGGCCAGTTGCGGAAAAGCGCGGCGATTCGGCCGCGGTCTCGGGCCGAGATGAAAACGCCGCGGGGACGCCGGAAGATATGGGCGTACTTCTGGCAGGCCAGGCCCACGGTGGGCGTGTAGATGATGGGGAGCAGTTCCTGGAGGTGGTCCAGGACCACCCGGTAGAAGAGCGTGCGGTTCCGATCCTGGAGCGCGAGCATGTGGACGTAGCGCTCCAGGTCGGAGACCTTGCCGCGCACGTTTCTCATGACCCGCGGGACTTGCTGCTCCAGAGTGTTGACCCGAGGAGGGAGGAGGCCGCGGAGTCCGAGCGCCTCGCGTTCGCGCTCGGTAAACGCCGAGTCCTTGTTGAAGAAAGGGTTGTTGAGAAGCGCCACGCCCGTCGGAAAGTTACGCGGCAGACCAGGTACGCTGGTAGCTGGTTCCAAGCGAGCCTCCCATGGCAAGCGTCGCCGGCCGGTGTCCCCGCAACGCTTGCCCGAGGACGGCCGGCGGCGAACCGTCCTCGAGGAGACAGGCGGCATTATAAAAAAAAACGCGGCGCAGGTCAACTTCTGGCCTCGGGCGCCGCCGCGCGCGGCGACGGCTCACGAGCGTGGCACGCCCCCTGAAGCGGGACTCCTGCGCAGGCGCCCCTAAACCGCCGCGGGCGAGCCCGGCTGACCGGCCCGAACCCCTTCGCGCGCCGCGTTTCGCCCCGGCGTCGCGCGCACCCTCTCCGCCGCCGGCCCTGCGCTCCCGCATGGCCGGTCTGCGCGAGCGTTTGCGAGGTCGCGGAACTTGGCGCTCTTGTCTGTGAAGAGCAGATACGGTCTGGGTAAGAAACAGGAGATAGAGCTCCGAAAGGAACTCGTGCAACAGTTTAATGAAGATCGTCACGCCGCTTGAGTGATCGACGTGCCGTGCGAGACGAAGTGGATAGCTACGATGAGCGGGTCAAAGGAGCACGTCGTATGAGGAAGCGCACTGGGCCGCGGCCTACTTGAGCAGCGGCCGAACGGGTACGCCGACTGCATCAGAGGCGGGTACGGGGTCGGCTGGGACAGACGGGGGAACATCCGCAGTGCGCGGTGATGGTCCAGGCTTAAGTCCCCTCCTCGCTCTCTCCGTCGAAGAGAAAATCGTTGAAAACCAGGCCGGACTGGTTCGACAGACTTGTCCCACTCAGTGCCGGCGCCTTCTCGGATATGAATGCGGGGACCTTCGGCTGCGGCCTCCAGCCTCCGTCCGGGTAGCACGCGTACCGGGCCGTGCCCTTGGGCCACCTCACTTGGACGTAGAGATCGGCTTCCCTTCCATGGAGTAATCGATGGTGGCGACCTTCAGGTCGCCGGTCGTGTATGCGGTGCGGTCGAAGCTGATTCGGACGAATGGGTCAATGGCAGTCGTCGCTCGGATTGCGAGATTGTGAAACGCCTCCGCCGCAATGGCCACATAAGCCCGTGTTCGGCGTCGGCACTTTGCGCTGGCCGTAGTCGTTATCGCCCCACGCCAGTCGCTCGGATTACGAGATCGTGAAGCGCCCCCGCCGCAATGGCCACATAGCCCGTGTTCGGCGTCGGCACTTTGCATTGGCCGTACTCGTTATCGCCCCACGCCACGATCGATCCGTCGGCCTTGAGGCCGAGACTGTGACACCCCCCCGCCGCAATGGCCACATAGCCCGTGTTCGGCGGCGGCACTTTGCATTGGCCGTAGAGGTTATCGCCCCACGCCACGATCGATCCGTCGGCCTTGAGGCCGAGACTGTGAACCGCCCCCGCCGCAATGGCCACATAGCCCGTGTTCGGCGGCGGCACTTTGCACTGGCCCTCGTCGTTCCGGCCCCACGCGACGATCGATCCGTCCGCCTTGAGGCCGAGACTGTGAACCCCCCCCGCCGCAATGGCCACATAGCCCGTGTTCGGCGTCGGCACATCGCACTGGCCCTTGTCGTTCCAGCCCCACGCCACGATCGATCCGTCGGCCTTGAGGCCGAGACTGTGATCCGCCCCCGCCGCAATGGCCACATAGCCCGTGTTCGGCGGCGGCACATCGCATTGGCCCTTGTCGTTCCTGCCCCACGCTACGATCGAACCGTCGGCCTTGAGGCCGAGAATGTGATCATCCCTCGCCGCAATGGACACATAGCCCGTGTTCGGCGGCGGCACGACGTAGGTTAGGCCCCACGCGACGATCGATCCGTCGGCCTTGAGGCCGAGACTGTGAACCCACCCCGCCGCAATGGCCACATAGCCCGTATTCGGCGGCGGCACATCGCATTGGCCGCAGATGTTATCGCCCCACGCGACGATCGATCCGTCGGCCTTGAGGCCGAGATTGTGCACCAGCCCCGCCGCAATGGCCACATAGCCCGTGTTCGGCGGCGGCACATCGCGTTGGTCGCTGCCGTTCGAGCCCCACGCGACGATCGATCCGTCGGCCTTGAGGCCGAGACTGTGAAACGTCCCTGCCGCAATGGCCACATAGCCCGTGTTCGGCGCCGGCACTTTGCACTGGCCCTCGTCGTTCCGGCCCCACGCCACGATCGATCCGTCGGCCTTGAGGCCGAGACTGTGATCCCCCCTCGCCGCAATGGCCACATAGCTGTCATCATCCCCAACTTCTTGCCGGATAATTCCGCAAGCGGGATGGCCACGGGGACCGGTTTTCGTTTGCTGAC